>JBEKOE010000012.1:0-126799 GCA_049522075.1 Candidatus Acidiferrum sp. | reverse complement strand
GCGTGTGAAAATCACAACCTATAATTAACATTGCTCGGCTCCTTTTTCCGAGCCTTGGTCGTTCAACAGCAACCAAGTCTACTCGGTCGAGGGAGCCGACACCGTCATCTAATCAGCCCGCGCCCGTTCCCCTGGCCCCTGCTCCCTCCCGGCTTCTTCGGCGCGCTAGAAGACGGAGGCGGGAGTGCCCATAGCCCTTCGCCCTTTCACGATTTAGAAACTTGTCTGCTGGGCTGCAATGCCATACTCAGCTTTGGTCGCAGCGAATGTGCGGACCTTTTGGAGGCGCCCATCTTTGCAGCCGCATGCGCGGCCATAGTTGTCGGCGAGTATTACCATTGCAAACATGACTGCTGCAAAAAGTTCGGGAAAGGAGCGCCCGGATGCTGAATCTCAGATCGGTCGATTTTTTCGAGCCACTCTCAGCCATCTCTCGGGAAGCGTTCGTCGGGGGGCGGGTAATCAGTGACTACCCGTTGAATTGGAACCCTTACAAGGGCAGGCAGATTTCGTATACTGGAAGTTGTGCCAGTTGGTGGGCGCATGAGGGATTTCGAGCGGCCGTAGCTGGAAGTCCTTATTGTATTTCAAGACTTCCTGGTGGGCTGCAGAGGCGTACCGATGTCTGCACTTAAGAAGACGTGGTTTTGGTGGGCTGTTCTCGCCCTTGCTGTTGTGGGGCAACTGTATTTGCATGGTGCTGAAACGCCCGTCAGACAGTGGCTACTAGTCACGTGTGAGGTTCTGCCCATCCTCGCGCTGTTCTTCATCGTCCGATTGGGCCATCGCGCACGACTCGATCCGGTGCGTTTCATTCTCAAGTTCGCGCTTTTTGTTGCTGTGGTTTTGTTGTTAGACCCGTTCGGGCCATTCGGATCACTGACACTACCTTTGCTTCACCTACCAGAGATTGTCGGACGCGTAGTATTGGCAGGTCGGGGTTGGTTATTGCCTTTGGTGATTTTGGGATTCTTCGTGGGATTCGCCTTATTCAAGTACAGCCACTTGCTGCGTTCTCGCCGCTGAACCGGGCGGTCTCTACGACTTTCCTCTGCGGGAATACAGCACGCAAGGGCGCTGGCCCAACCCCGACCCTCTGGGAAAAAATTCGACCTGTCCCAAAGACCCGCAAACCCAGAACCGTTATGCTTACGTTCGCAACAATCCCATGCCCTGACGAAAGAGGAGAAGAGGGATCCTTCGGGGCTCGGGATGACAGCGGGGAGAAGAGCCAAGACAAGCCCAAGAACCGATCTAAAGATCGGCCACTACACAAGAAAGAGAGCGGGCTGGCGTCAAGCTGAAGTGGGTGCCGGGATCCCTCGACTACGCGACCCGACGCGCCAGAATTCGGCGCGGAGGAGAAAATCGGGTCGCTCCGCTCGGGATGACAACCGGGGAGAAGAGCGGACCCACCCTTTGAAAAACCGCAAAGGGTCGGCCACCCGCCGGCAAACATCACCTCGGGAGAACCGTTGAACGAGGGTGCCTATGGGTTGACTCTGGCGATGAATCGGGTGTATTTGAACTGCGCTCCCATCGCCGGGCGTGAGGGAAGGAAGGCTTCGATCAGGATGGCGATGCGACGCGAAGCAGATCATCGGCGAGGAGAAAGACACAAAATGGAAAAGACGGATTACAAGCTCACTCAGGTGAGTGTCGTTATGCTGGGAGTTCAGGATGTGGCGCGAGCGCTGGGCTTCTACCGCGACAAACTGGGCCTGGAGGTCCAGCGTCAGATCCCTGGGTTCGCTTTCCTGAACGGTGGCGGGATCACCTTATGCCTCAGCGAGGCCGCCGTCAAAGCGCGTGGGCAGGTTGCCGGCGCGGGCGAAGTCGTCTTCTCCGTGCAGGACGTAGGCGCCGCCTATGAGGCGCTGAAAGGAAAGGGAGTCCAGTTCACTCACGAACCGCGAAGCATCACGCCCACCGCGCGGGTCGCCAACTTCGACGACCCTGACGGAAATCACCTCTCCATCTATGGGCCTTGATTGAGCGGGCGGCAGCAGAATCGAGACAGCAGAATCGTGACGACGCGGAAAAGGGCGGTGAGTTATAATCGGGCAGCGCAGGGTGTACGCTACAGATGAAACCAACAGGGGATAGCGTCTCGCGCGTCATTTCCGGCGTTCCGGAAGCCACCATCGACAAATCCAAGCGGGACTTTCTGCGCGCCGCCATGGCGTTGCTCGCCGGCCTGAATTTGCCCAGAACATCCTTTGCCGGCGGAGGCCAGCACGGCGCCGGCGGCTCGGGGCAGCGCGTGGTGTTGGTCGTTTTTGGCGGGGTCCGCCGCATCGAAACCTTTTCGCCCCAGGGACTGGTCAACATTCCGCACTTGTCTGGGGACTTGCTTCCCCAATCGTTGTTCTATCGCGACGCCCGCAACGAAGGCGTGACCGCACATTTCAACGCCATCTCCAGCATCCTGACCGGCAACTGGCAACGCGTGGATGACTGGGGAAAGCTTGCGCCCACCACGCCAACGCTGTTTGAACAGTTTCGCAAGGGACTGGGAGCGGCGCAGAGCGACACCTGGGTCGTAGCCAGCAACAAAGCGCTCACCAACTTGATCGGCGCCAGCTCGGCCACGAATTATGGCCCAGGGTACGGCGCCAACGTGGTGTTCCCGAAGCAGCTCATGGTGGCGGCGGTGGCCAACGCCCTGCGAGCGGGACGCAGCCGCAACATGGCGGATCGCGAAAAGATCGAGGCGGAACTGCAAAGCATGCTGGAAGCGGGCAACTACGAAGGCCTGGGCTGGAGCGTGTTCGACGGGGCCGAGCGGCTGGACCCGCGCGTGCGCGGCATCATCGAGGAGGCCATTACGTCCTTTGTGCGCAGCGGCGGTCCCACTTCGGGAGACGAACTGACGTTCCTGGTGAGCCGCGAGGTCATGCGCAAGTTTTCACCGCGCCTGTTGGTGGTTATCTTTTCGGATGTGGAAGTGGCGCACTTCGGTTCCTACGCGATGCACGTGGGAGGCATACGGACTGGCGACCGGCTCAGCTATCAAATGTGGCAGGAAATCCAAGCCAACTCCGAATATAAGGGCAAGACCACCATGGTGGTTATGCCGGAGTTTGGGCGCGATCCGGACGGCTCGACGACCAACGGCTTCTTCAATCATCGCGGCGACACCGAGTCCACCCGGAGCACGTGGATGATGGCGTTGGGCGCGGCGGTCGATAAGCCGCAGATTATTGAACGGCCCATTCGCCACGTGGATCTCTGCGCCACGCTCGGGGACCTGTTGGGGTGCCCGCCGATGGATTCACAGGGCGTGCGGCTGAAGGAGTTGCGCGGCTGAATCGGCTTAATCGCGTGTCCCAAGTTTGGGGAAAGGTTGCGGAGTGACGACGCAGGTCCAGGAAAAGTTGCCGGAGAAACTTCAAGAGGCCTTGAACAAGGGCTTACTGAAGCGCCTGCCCATCACTTTCCAACCCGTCACCCGGCAGCAATTGCGCGAGTGGGACGTCCTGTTTCCCTACGAACGCCAGTCGATTCTGCGGTTGCTGCTCTATCTGGCGAGTTTGAACGAACAGCAGCTCGCGGAACTTTTCCGAGAGGTGGTGCAACTCGAGGAGAAGATGGGTGTGCGTGGCTGGCAGTTTTCCACCGAGGAGCAGACCATTCAGAATGCGTCGCTGCTGGCCCGCTCGCGCTACTACCAGGAATGGCGCAAAGCGGTGCAGAAGGTTTTCGACGTGGCCGAGCAGCATGCCGAGGGAGAGAAGAGCGTTGAAGCCGGGGGCAATCGGCTCATTCTGTTGATCATGCCCCAGGTTCTCCCGCTGGACCGCGCGAAGGTCTGGGAAAGATGGCAAGGGATGGGGCGTCCCGTGCGACTGGATCTGGCGATGTCCCGCGAGACGCAGAGTGCCGCGGAAGCGCTCCTCAGTTCGGGCAGCGCGAGTGATGACGGACAGCTGTTGGAAGTGGTGTCGCGCCGGGCCAACGCTTCCGCTGCGGACACCTGGGTTGTGGACGCTGGATCAAAACTGGTGGACTGCGCACTGAGGCAGGGGCCCACCGGCCCTGGTGCGCCATACGCCACGTTGCTCAGCCATGAACGGCTCGCCACGCTGCGCCAGAATTTTTCGCGCGAAGTGAATTCCATGCGAAAGGACCTGGCGGACGCCGACGCGGTGTTCGATCGGCTGCGCAAAGCTGACGTTACGCCGTGGTGTCCTCCGGAAGTGGCACAGGTACCGGTGATTCGGGAGTTTCTGCGGGCGCTGTACCTGAGCGGCAACGGGGCGTTAATTTTCTCCAATTCTTTCGTCGAGTGGAGCAGCTCCGAAGCTTTTCGCCGCGCGCGGCCTTCCTTCGTGATGGCGCAGTTTGGTGTGCGCAGCAAGCCGAAGCCGTTCACCAGCGTGGCCGTGTTCGATAACCCGGATGAGGTAAACCCGCTACCCGCCGTGGACGACTTGCCGGGTAGCGCGTTGGACGCGCAGGTTCTGGCCTTGTATGTGTGGCTGGCCGCGAGCCGCTATGACGAATACCGGCGAAACACCGTCTGCCTGTGCATCGCCGAGAGCTTGTCCGAAGCCTATGTCGTAGCTCCGCCGGAGTTTGCGCTGTGGCACGAGGCCGAACCCATCACGCTGGACCGGTTGCGCGCGACGCTGACGCATTGGCTGGCATGAGCGCCTCGGCGAACGCTGACCGGCCTCTGTTTTTCTGAGCGGAACACTCTCCTCCCTTGCTTGCCAAGTTCTCAAGCCTAACGCTACACTTCAAATCAAGTGAAACGAAGCCGTGAAGGAGAAATTTTTATTGGCGCCGCCAATTACGTCAAACTTCTTTTGCTCAGCTTGTTGCTGATCTCTCCTAAGGTCTCCGCGCAGGGAATGGCCCAGGGTTCGGCTCCGCCGCCCAGCGCCAAATCGGTCAAGTGCAAAGATCGCGCGATTCCCCAACTGGTGGATGTTACAGAGAAGTCTGGCATACACTTTTTCCACACCTCGGCTCCCGAGAGCCGCTACATCATCGAATCCATGAGCGGCGGCGTGTTGCTGCTCGATTACGACCGCGATGGCTGGCTGGATATTTACTTCACTAACGCTCCGACGGTGGAGATGGCGCTCAAAGGGGAAAAGTCCAAGGGCGCGCTCTATCACAACAATCACGACGGCACCTTTACCGACGTTACCGACAAAGCCGGGATTGGCACGCCTTGCTTCGCCATGGGCGGCGCGGTCGCCGATTACGATAACGATGGCTGGCCGGATATTTACGTCACCTGTTATGGGGGCAACGTTCTCTATCACAACAACGGCGACGGCACGTTCACGGACGTGACCAAGAAAGCGGGCGTGGCAGACGGCCGCTGGTCGGCCGGATCCGCTTTTGGCGATTACGACGGCGATGGCTTTGTCGACTTGATGGTCGCCAATTATGTGGACCTGGACATTCATAACCCGCCAGTGTTTGGCAGCAGCGTCACCTGCAAATTCATGGGCATTGATGTCCAGTGCGGTCCGCGCGGGTTGAAAGGAGCCGGCGATTCGCTATTCCACAACAACGGAGATGGCACCTTCACGGACGTTTCTAAGAAAGCCGGTGTAGACGATCCCGCCGGCTATTACGGCCTGACGACCATCTGGGCCGATTTCAATAACACAGGGCGCCCGGATATCTATGTCGCCAACGATTCGACGGCCGGTTTTCTGTATCGCAACGACGGCAACGGGAAATTTACCGACATTGGCCTGGAATCGGGCACGGCCCTCGGAGAGGATGGCCACGAGCAAGCTGAAATGGGCCTGGCTGTGGGAGATTACCTGCACACGGGGCGGCCCGCCCTGGCAGTGACGGATTTCTCCATGGACAACACGGCGCTCTATCGCAACGATGGCAATTGGGATTTTCAGGAGGTCGCTTACGCTTCGGGGATCGGCCTGCCTTCCGTCCCGTGGGTGAAATGGGGCATTGCGTTTGTGGATCTGGATAACGACGGTTGGCTGGATTTGGTGACGGTGAACGGCCACGTCTATCCCCAAGCAGACAAACTGGCCGCCGGCGCGAAGTATCGCGAACCGAAGCTGGTCTATTACAACCAAGGAGATGGCACGTTCTGCGACGCCAGCGAGCAGTCGGGACCGGCGATTGTTGCGCCCGGCGTATCGCGAGGACTCGCCGTGGGTGATCTTTTCAACGACGGCAACATGGATTTGGTTGTGGAAGAGTTGACGGGAACTCCGCTGGTGCTCAGAAATGCCGGAATTCCCGGGCGTCATTGGGTGAGTTTTGAATTGGCAGGCACGAAGAGCAACCGCATGGCTATCGGCGCGCGGCTGAAGATTGTTGCCGGCGGAATGACGCAGACGGATGAGATCCACAGCGGCGGCAGCTATATTTCGCAAAGCGATCAACGCGTGCACTTCGGCTTGGGCAAAGCGACGAAGATCAACAGCCTGGAGATTCGCTGGCCCTCCGGCAAGGTGGAAACCATCAAGGATTTGCAGGCCGACAAGTTTTACAGCGTGCTGGAAGGGGAGGGCATCGTGCCGCGCGCCAGGATTCTTCCCGCGGTAGCCAAGAAGTAGTGGCGGCCAGGTACCGGGTCAGTTTCCGCTAAGCGCGCGTTTACCGAGTCTGAGGCGGTGCTCTGGGGAATGGCTGGAAATTTCAGAGGGCCACTCTCCGTATTGAACTACAGGAACCCCGGAACCTCAATTCTGGTCTTGCGTCCGCCGCAACAACGCAGCACCATCCGACGGAAGCACACTTGGAGGGCACTTCATGAAAGCGATTGTACGCGCACAATACGGACCGCCGGATGTGCTGCAGTTCACGGAGGTAGCAAAACCTACGCCTGCGGACGATGAGGTCTTGATCAAGGTTTACGCGGCATCGGTGAATCCACTGGACCTGTTCCAGATGAGAGGTGCACCGTTGCTTCGCTCGATCCCGGGGCTGCGCACACCGAAGCACCAGATCCTCGGAGTTGATATAGCAGGGCGGGTTGAGGCGGTTGGCAGCAACGTGACCCAGTTCAATCCAGGCGACGAGGTGTTCGGGGTTGGCGGAAAAGGTTTCGCGGGGGGCGCGTTTGCCGAGTATGTGTGTTCTCCTGAAGATAAGTTGGCGCTGAAGCCGGCCAACAGTTCGTTTGAGGAAGCAGCATCCGTACCCGTGGCGGCACTCACCGCCCTTCAAGGTCTCCGTGATAAGGGACGAATCCAGCCAGGCCAGAAGGTTTTGATTGATGGCGCGTCTGGTGGCGTGGGCACGTTTGCCATTCAGATTGCCAAATCGTTCGGGGCCGAAGTCACTGCCGTGTGCAGCACCGGGAAGATGGACACGGCGCGATCGCTTGGCGCAGACCACGTCATTGATTACACGCGGGAAGATTTCACGCGGAGCGGGCAGCGTTATGACTTGATCTTGGGCGCAAACGTCCATCATTCGATTTTCGACTACATGCGCGCGCTGAGTCAGAACGGAATTTATGTCGTCGTCGGGGGCGGCATGGCTCGAATTTTCCAAGCGATGTTGCTGGGACCACTCCTGTCGCGGATTGGGAGCAAGAAGACGTGCTTCTTTATCGCGAACATAAACCAGAAGGATTTGGTTTTTCTGAAAGATCTTCTCGCATCCGGAAAAGTTGTACCCGTTATCGATAGACGTTTCCCGTTGAGCCACGCGGCCGAAGCTCTCCGTTACCTTGAAGAACGGCATGCGCGAGGGAAAATCGTATTAACCGTTGAACATAGTGATGGCACTTAACAAGGCGCTGCGCCAGAGCATCGCGCCCACGCGCACTCCCTCCTCAAAAGCGCGCCTTCGATAAAACACTAGTGCTTATCGGGAATCCGGCCGACAATTCGTTTGCTGTCTATTTTCGTGCGGAAATTCTCAGACCGCCGTCCCGCGTACTAATTGTTTATTCCCATCTGAGTAAGGTAGTACGCGTAATCAAACGCTGCTTCATGCAGGCGATCATAGCGCCCCGATGCGCCACCATGTCCGGCAGGGCTCATGTTCGTTTTCAGAAGTAAGATATTATGGTCGGTTCGGAGAGCACGCATCTTGGCAACGTACTTGGCCGGTTCCCAATACATTACCTGGCTGTCATTGAAGGAAGTCCTCACAAGCATGTTGGGATAATCCTTAGCCTCGATATTGTCGTAGGGGGAATAGGTCAGCATATAATCGAATGCCGGCTTTTCTTTCGGATTGCCCCATTCCTCGAACTCGGTGACGGTTAAAGGCAGGGATTCATCCAACATGGTATTCATAATGTCCACAAACGGTACCCCGACTAAGGCCGCATGGAACAAATCCGAGCGCATATTCAGAACCGCGCCCATCAACAGGCCGCCAGCGCTTCGTCCTTCGATCACCAAGCGATCCTTCGAACCGTATCCTTGCGCCAGAAGGTATTCGGCAGAGGCAATGAAGTCTGTGAATGTGTTTTTCTTGTGCATCATGCGGCCATCGTTGTGCCACGCCTTTCCCATTTCTCCACCGCCGCGGATATGGGCCACCGCCACCACCACGCCACGATCGACCATGCTGAAAACGTTGGAGTTAAAGCCGATGTCAGAAGAGGCACCATAAGAACCATAGCCGGTCAAATAAATGGGCCCTTTGCCGTCCAGCATGGCGCTTTTTAGATGAACGATCGAGATGGGTATCTTCACCCCATCGGAAGCCGTTGCGTGAATCTGCTCTACCTGGTAGCGCGTGCGGTCATAGCCGCCGGGTACCTCTTTCTGTTTCAACAAGGTGGAAGTGCCGCCAGGTAGATCGTACTCGAAAACCGATGGTGCAGTAATAAACGATTGGTAGCCATACCTGAACTTAGTGGTGTCATATTCGTGATTGATGTATGGGTAGTCCACGTAAGCCGCTTCCGGAAATTCAACTCGCCGGGACTCCCCGGTCTGCACGTTGGTGGCACGAATCTGTGGCAGCCCCTTCTCCCGCTCGTAGGAGATGTAGTAGTTCTTGAAGAAGTCCGTATCGTCGAGCATTACGTCGGGGCGATGCGGCACGAGTTCCTGCCAATTCTTTCTGATGGGATCCGAGACGGGCACCTTGACTAGGCGGAAATTAGGTCCCGCGTCGTTTACACGAATATAGAAGAAATTGCCATTGTGATCCGGATAGTACTCGACGTCCTGTTTTCGCGGTTCAAGCACCTTCCATTCCGCCATGGGCTGGTCAGCGGGAATGTAACGCGCTTCGCTGGTGGTGTGACTGCGGGAAATGAGGAATAAGTATGCTTTGCTGCGCGTCTTGACGTTTTCAATCTCAAACTTTTCATCTTTTTCTTCATAGATCAGGTGGTCTGGACCATTTGTGCCCACAGCGTGACGGTACAACTGATAGGGCCGCTTTGAGACCTCGTCTTCGACGGTATAGAAGATCGTTTTGCTGTCGTTCGCCCAAGCGACGGAGTCAACGCGTTCGGCGTGGTCCACCAACATTTTTCCTGTGCTCAAATCTTTCACGGCCAGCGTGTATTGCCGGAATCCAGTGTTGTCCGTCGTGTAAGCCAGCAGATTCCCATCGTCACTGACCTCGAACGCGCCAAGTGACATGAAAGTCTGCCCCTTGGCGAGTTCATTCACATTCAGCACTATTTCCTCCGTGGCGTCCAGGCTGCCCTTTTTCCGGCAACGAATACCGTACTGCTTTCCGGCTTCCGTTCGCAAATAATAGAAATAGCCGCCCTCCTTGTAGGGCACCTCCACGTCGGTCTCCTTTATTCGGCTGAGCATTTCGTCATAGAGCTTCTTCTGCAATGCCTCGGTCGGCTTCATCACCGCGTCAGTGTAGGCATTTTCAGCTTCTAGATACGCTTTTACTTCAGGGTTTTTCTTATCGCGGAGCCAATAGTAGTTGTCCACGAGCCTATGGCCATTGATCTCCGTGATTTTGGGCACTTTCTTCGCCACGGGGGGTGAGGGTAGCGACGAAGTTGTGTCGGCCGCGGGCAGGACCAACACGGAAGTAAGCACCAAAGAAGCTAAGCCCAGGAGTGCGAGAGATACGTTCCGGGAATAGGAATTGTTCATCGTATTCTCCTTCGCGATGCTTAAAAGCCGCACCGATTCTATACCAAGTCGCTTGCAGTGATGACGCCTAAGCCGGCCAGCTTTCCTTGATTTTGACGAATGCACAGACGAGAGTCAGTTGCGGGAAGGAGCTTGGTTGCAGCAATTCGCGCTGGCGACGAGCCACTGCCTGCTAAGTCGCGTAATCGGAGGCTGACGCACCGCCAGTTGCCAGAGGCGCTTGACGCGGCGATGCGCATTCTATATCGTCAACGCAAAAGTGGGGGCAGAGTTCGGCACAGATAAACGGAAGGGCACTTTGGTTTCATCGCGCCTTGTACGGAACCAATCATCGTAGGAAATCGAGGGCCCATCATGCCCATGCGCTACATACTTGCACTAGACGCCGGCACCACCAGCGTTCGCGCGATTCTTTTCGATCACAGCGGGCAGATCGCCGCCGTGGCGCAGCGGGAGATCCGCCAGATTTATCCGCAGCCCGGCTGGGTGGAGCATGATCAGGAAGAAATCTGGTCCTCCCAGGTGGCTGTGGCCATGGAAGCGCTCGGCAGTGTGAGCGCGAGTCGGGGTGACATCGCTGCGATCGGCATCACCAATCAGCGGGAGACGAGCATTGTGTGGGACCGCGAAACGGGCGAGCCGGTTCACAACGCGATCGTGTGGCAGGATCGCCGCACCGCGGGAATGTGCGACGAGTTGCGCCGCGCGGGCGCACTGAAAATGATTCAGAAACGCACCGGGCTGCTGCTGGATGCCTATTTTTCCGGAACCAAAGTGAGCTGGATTCTGGACAACGTGGCGGGAGCGCGCAAAAAAGCCGAACAGGGCAAGCTGGCTTTCGGAACGGTGGATAGTTGGCTGGTCTGGAAACTCACCAGCCGCTCGAAACACGTCACCGACGCCAGCAACGCTTCGCGCACGCTGTTGTTGAACATCCATACAGGCGAGTGGGATGCGGAACTGCTGAAGCTTTTTCGCATTCCCGCGAGCATGCTGCCCGAGGTGCGCTCTTCCAGCGAAGTGTATGGCCACGTTAATTCCACGCTCGGGCTCCAGGACATTCCCATCGGCGGCATCGCGGGAGATCAACAGGCCGCGCTGTTTGGGCAGATGTGCATCAAGCCCGGTGGGACGAAGAGCACCTACGGGACGGGATGCTTCCTGCTGCAGAATACCGGCGCGAAGGCGGTGGACTCCAAGAACCGCCTGCTCACCACAATTGCCTGGAAGATCGGACAGAAAACGGATTACGCGCAGGAAGGTAGCGTGTTCATCGGCGGGGCCGTGGTGCAGTGGTTGCGCGACGGTTTGAAGCTGATACGTTCCGCGCCAGAAGTGGACGCTCTCGCCGCCACAGTGCAGGACAGTGGGGGACTTTTCCTGGTGCCCGCGTTTGCCGGCCTGGGCGCGCCGCATTGGGATCCTTACGCGCGCGGCCTCCTTATCGGTATCACGCGGGATGCCACGGGCGGGCATGTGGCGAGAGCGGCCCTGGAAGGCGTGGCCTACCAGGTGGCCGACCTGCTGGAAGCCATGCAGAGCGACACGGGGAAGAGATTGAAGGAACTGCGCGTGGATGGTGGGCTCACGCGCAGCGAATTATTGATGCAGTTTCAGGCGGACATCCTGGGGATACCGATTGTGCGTCCCGCGGTTACGGAAACAACGGCCCTGGGCGCGGCGTACCTGGCGGGGCTTGCGACTGGTTTTTGGAAGAACCTCCAGGATGAAGCTTCGCAGTGGAAAGCGGAAAAAACGTTTGAGCCCAAAATGCGCCGGGGGCAAGCCAGCGAGCTGCGCGCACGCTGGCAAGAAGCGTTGGCCCGGGCGAAGCAGTGGGAACATCCCGCGGAAGGTGTGGCCAAGGGAAAAAAGAAGAGGACCGGATCACGCTAGCAGGTTGCTGAAAACAGGAAATCCTTTCTTCAGGGGCTTCCGCCAGAAATCGGCGGACGCAAAAGGCGCGAAAGCCCATTGAGTGTAGGGGCTTTATGCCGGGGCTGAAGCCCTGGCCTCCTAAAGAAAAGGACTTTTTCAGCAGCCTGACAAACTGAATGCGCAAAGCAGTGAGTCAGGGCGGCGGAGACTGCGGCAAAGGGAAGTGAACCGGCGAAAAGTGCGGGAAGGAGAAATCCTACGACACGCGAGGAGATGCTGAGTCAGGTTCGTGCACAGCGCCAACCTCTGGGCATGATTGTCATCGGTGGCGGCGCGACGGGAGTCGGCGTGGCCGTGGATGCTGCCGCGCGCGGCTACAGAACGCTGCTGTTGGAACAGCATGATTTTGGCAAAGGAACGTCCAGCCGCAGCACCAAGCTCGTGCATGGCGGCGTGCGCTATCTGGAACAAGGGCAGGTTTCGCTGGTCATGGAGGCGCTGAAAGAACGCGGCATTCTCCGCCAGAATGCCCCGCATTTGGTCAGCGAACTGCCTTTTGTCGTGCCCAACTATTCCTGGTGGGAAGGGCCGTTCTACGGCATCGGGCTCAAAGTGTACCAGGCCATGGCGGGCAAGTATGGCTTCGGCGCTTCCGAGCTGCTTTCCAAGGAAGAAACTGTCCAACGCATCCCAAACATCAACACGGACGGGCTGCGCGGCGGGGTGATCTATTACGACGGGCAGTTTGATGATGCGCGCTTGCTGATCGATCTGGCTGCAACCGCTGTCGAGCAAGGCGCGATCCTGGTCAACTACATGCAAGTGACGGGTCTGACCAAAGACGCGGATGGCCTGTTGGACGGCGTCCTGGCGCGCGACATCGAGAGTGGTGAAGAATTCGCGCTGAAGGCCAAGGTCGTCATCAACGCCACCGGCCCGTTCACCGACTCTGTGCGCCACCTGGCCGAGCCGAAAGCAGAAAACATGGTCGCTCCCAGCCAGGGCGCGCACATCGTTCTGGACAAATCATTTCTCCCGGGAGATCACGCCATCATCGTGCCACGCACCAGCGATGGCCGCGTGATGTTCGCCATTCCCTGGCACGGGCACACGCTGGTGGGCACCACCGACACTCCCATCGAGCACGCCGGCCTCGAACCCGTGCCCATGGAGCAGGAGATCGAGTTCATGCTCAGCACCGCCAGCCTCTATCTGGCGAAGAAACCCACCAAGCAGGACATTCTGAGCACGTTCGCGGGAATCCGGCCATTGCTGCGTTCCGGAGACAGCAAAAATACGGCAGCCTTTTCTCGCGATCACGCCATCCTCATCGATCCCTCCGGCCTTGTAAACATCGCCGGCGGCAAATGGACCACCTATCGAAACATGGCGGAGCATTGCGTGGATCAGGCCGCTACACTTGCGGGCCTGACCGAACGCCCCAGCGTGACGAAGCACCTGAATATCCACGGCTTTCATCAACACGCGGAGCGCTTCGGCTCGCTCGCCTTTTATGGCTCCGACGCGCCATTCATTCAGGAGATTATCCGCCGCGATGCCAGTCTTGGCGAAGCCATGCACCCGGCCTTGCCGTACTGTGCGGCGGAAGTCGTCTGGGCCGCGCGCGAGGAGATGGCGCGCTCCGTGGAAGACGTTCTGGCGCGGCGCACCCGCGCGCTCTTCCTCAACGCCAGGGCCGCCATTCAGATGGCACCCCGGGTAGCGCAAATCCTGGCGAAGGAACTCGGCCGCAATCAGCAATGGCAGGAAAACCAAATCCAACTTTTTGAGGAATTGGCGAAGGGCTATCTTGTGAAAGGATGAGTGTCCAGGAAAACGTTGCGGCGCGCTGTCGATCCTGCTGCGACACATCAGCAATCGTCAGTCAGACTGACGGCGTCTGGGCGGAATGAACTCGCCGCGGGCTCTTTTCTCCGGTACACTCTGGAAAATCTCCATGACAAATGTATCGCGACGCACCATGCTGAAGACTGCGCTTACTGGAGTGACTATGGCTTCCCTTCCATCCACGTTGTGGTCCGGGCAAGGAGTTCCCGTGCCTCGCAAAGGCCGCATCAAGCAATCCGTTTCACGCTGGTGCTACCAGCAGATTCCGCTCGATGAGCTGTGCGTCAAGTCCGCGCAGATGGGCTTGAAGGCCGTGGACCTGCTCAATCCGGAAGAGTACGAGGTGCCCGGGCGCTATGGCCTGGTTTGCAGCATGGGTTACGCAGGAGGCGGGGAGATTGACAGCGCGTTGAACCGCGTGGAAAACCACGCGAAGATTGAAGAAGCCTTTCGAAAGTACATCCCCCTGGCGGCCAAGGCCGGCGTGCCGAACGTCATCACGTTTTCCGGTCCTCGCAAGGGAATGTCCGACGACGAAGGCGCCAAGAACACGATTGCCGGACTCAACCGCGTCAAGAAAATTGCCGAAGATCATGGCGTTACGATCTGCATGGAGCTTCTCAATAGCAAGGTGGATCACAAAGACTATATGTGCGACCACACGGCATGGGGAGTGCGTGTGGTGGAGGTGGTGAACTCGCCGCGCGTGAAGCTGCTCTATGACATCTATCACATGCAGATCATGGAGGGCGACGTGATACGCACGATCCAGCAGAACATCCAGTGGCTGGGTCACTTCCACACCGGGGGCGTTCCCGGAAGGCACGAACTGGACAATACGCAAGAGGTGCAGTGGGACGGCGTGATGCGCGGCATCCTGGCAGCCAACTTCCAAGGCTATGTGGCTCATGAGTTCGTTCCTACGCGTGACCCGCTTACTTCCCTGAGGCAAGCTGTTGACCTTTGCGATGTGTAATGAATGTTTGGAGAGATTCGGCCGCTGAACCTGGCAGGCTGGTTCGGCAGCGACGGGCTTTCACCTCAAAAAATACAAAAGCAGGCGGAATTGGCGGGGCGCATGAGGCGGGTCTTAGTTACCGGAGCGACCGGCAAAGTCGGCCGCCATTTTATTGAGCGAGTTCTTCAGTCGGGCGAACTGCCCGACGTGAAGATCCGCGCGTTGTGCCACAACAGGCTGCTGCCACCGCACGAGCGCCTCGAGGTTGTTCAGGGCAATATTTCCGATCGTGGCGTCGCGCGCAAAGCCCTGGACGGTGTCACTCATGTGTTGCACTGCGCTACGTGCAAGGAAACCACCGACGACATTATCGACGTTTCCGTGAAGGGGCTTTTCTGGCTTCTCGAAGAGTGCCGCACACGCCCCACTTTCCAGCAGTTCATTCTGCTCGGAGGCGATTGCGCTGTCGGCCATTTCTTCTATCCGCATCCCGTTCCAGTCACCGAAGAGCAGGAGCACAGCGCCTATCCCGGCTGCTATGCACTCTCGAAGGTTCTTGAAGAGGTGATGCTGGAGCAGTATTTCATCCAATACGATTTCAACGGATGCTGCCTGCGTGCTCCGTGGATCATGGAAAAAGATGATTTCAAATACACACTTTCCTTTGGCGAGGACGTCTTTGGGGGACCGCTCTGGCGAGACCTGGTCGGTCCCGAGAGGGCGGACGATTACTGCAAGAGCGGCGCGGTGCCTTTGATGCTTGATCCCGATGGCCATCCCGTCAAACGCAATTTCGTTCACGTCAGCGATCTTGCGGATGCCATCTTGAAAGCGCTCGACAATCCCAAAGCGCGTCAGCAGACGTTCAACATTTGCATGGATGAACCGGTGGATTACCAGCAGGTGGCCGATTACCTGCGACAAACACGAGGACTGCCTTGCGTCGATGTCAAGACTCCCTATCATTCAACTTGGCTGGACAACACCAAAGCGAAATTTCTTTTGGGCTGGCGGCCTCGCCATGATCTCAAACGCCTGATTGAAGAGGCCTGGAGTTACCAGCGGGATGTAGCCGACCCGCGGCACATCTGGTACCCGGGATAGCGAATCGTCCACTGCACAATATCTCCCCAGTCGGAAGAAAAGAAAACAAATCCCCCTCCCAAACCGTCAATCGTTGCGGACAGAGATTCCAGGGAATAGAATGCAGTCCGACGTGGAAACGAACTGCAACAATGGCTATAGAAGAGGGAATTGAGTCTCCAGAATGAATTGCTTCCGCACGGTGCAGCCCCCCTTTCAGAATCGCGTGAATCGATATTTCCTGTTTCTCCTTTTGTTGGCCGCTTCATTGGCTGGTTTGGCCGCAAGAGCGGCGGTGGCGCAAACTCCTTCGCCATCGCAATTGGATGCCATCGCGGTGGACGGCACGGTTCGGAACTCTGCAGGTGAACCAGTGACGGGAGCTTCCGTGGTCCTTGAGGAAAAAGGTGGGACGCGCAGGCTGGAAACGAAAACGGATGCAGAGGGGAAATTTAGCTTTATCGTTCGTCATGCTGGAATGTACACGGCGACGGTGGAAAAAGCGGGGTTCGGCAAGTGCGTCACGGACCCGATGCCGTTGTTGTCAGTCGGTCAGATGAAACAGCTCGATCTGCACTTGCAGACCGCGTCTGCAGCACAGCCTTCTTCTAGCGCAGCCACATCTTCCGGCGCGATGGAATTCAAAGACGAGCCAAATTTCACCGTAGCTGGAGTTACCGATTGGTCCGGCGCGGGTGGCCATGGATCCGACACCAGCCTGCGAACCAGCGAAGCGCTTGCCCGGGAGACGCTTGCGCTTAAATCAAGCAGGCCAAACGAAACTTCACATGGTGATGCAGCAGGAGACGCAAAGGGACGCGAAAGCCTGGAGACGGAAAACAAACTGCGCGCCGCTGTCGCGCGGACTCCTGAGAGCTTCGAAGCGAATCACCAACTCGGCGAATTTTATCTGCGCTCCGGCAAATATCGCGAAGCCATCGCATCTCTAAAAACCGCTTCCCAAAGCAATGCTGAAGATGTTGCCAACGCCTACGATCTGGCGCTGGCTTACCGGGGCAACGGCGACCTGGTTTTGGCTCGCGACCTCGCCCTCAAAACCCTCGCGAAGGCAGAGGGCCATGCGGGCCTGCATGGGCTGCTGGGCGATCTCGACGAGCGATTGGGTGATCCATTAGGAGCAGTACGCGAATATGAACGTGCGGCCACGCTCGATCCTAGCGAGCCGAATTACTTTGAATGGGGCAGCGAACTTCTTTTGCACCGCGCGGTCAGACCGGCCGTGATGGTCTTCAAGAAGGGGTCAGTGGCTCACCCCAATTCCGCCAGATTGCTGGTGGGACTCGGCGCCGCTCTGTACGCTGATGGCTCTTACGATGAAGCGGCCGGCCAGCTTTGCCGCGCGTCGGATTTGAAGCCAGAAGATGCCACGCCGTATCTCTTCCTGGGCAAAATGGAAGTGACCTCACCCACGTCGTTCTCCTGCGGCGAAGAGAAGCTGGCCCGTTTTGTGCAGAATCAGCCCGGAAATGCTCTGGCGAACTATTATTTCGCGATGGCGATCCTCAAACGAAACCGGGAATCGAAGAGTCCGGCAGACTCGCAGCAAGTGGAAGCCCTGCTCAAGAAATCGGTGGCGATCGATCCCAAACTGGGCGAAGCGTACTTGCAACTGGGAATCTTGTACGCGGCGCAGGGCGACAACGAGCAGGCCATCGCCGCATTCAAGAAAGCCATCGAAGTTACGCCAAGTCTGGGCGAAGCCCACTACCGGCTAAGCCAGCTCTACAAGCGCGGCGGCGAAAAAGCCAAGGCCGACCAGGAAATTCAGCTCTACAAACAGGTGGAGAAGAGCGAAGCCGAAGAAGTCGAGCGGCAGCGGCGTGAAATACAGCAATTCCTGATTATTTTGAAAGATCAGCCGACAGTTTCCGCGCCGCACTGACAGAGTCTTCCTGGACGGCTCTCTGCAAAGGGTTGACAAACCTGATAAGATTTTGCCGCACTCTTTTTTTCAATTCCATGTTTCACATGGCCCCGCCTGGAAAGGAATACCATGGACCGACGCAATTTTCTGAAAACGACAGGAACGGTGATCGCCGGCGCCACGCTGGCGCGCGATGCGTTCGCAAGCAATGCGCAAAAATCCGGCGATTCCGCGGCTGGCGGACGGCTGACGCTCCCGATCAATCGCAACTGGCGCTACAACCGCAAGTTCGTCGAAGGCGCGCACGAAGCCAAGTTCGACGACTCCGCGTTTGAACGCGTCGTAGTTCCCCACACCAACGTCAAGCTGCCCTGGCACAGCTTCGACGACAAGGACTATGAGTTTGTCTCCATTTACCGCCGGCGTTTCAAGCTCCCGCCAGAGGCGCGCGGGCGGCACGTGTTTGTGGACTTTGAAGGCGTGATGACGGCGTCCACCGTGTGGATCAACGGCCTGAAGCTCGGCGACTACAAGGGTGGCTACACACCCTTTTCATTTGATCTGACTGCGCACATCAATTTTGCGGGTGAAAATGTGCTCGCGGTGGAAGTGGATTCCAGCGAGCGGCCGGATATCCCGCCGTTCGGCTATCAGATTGACTACTTGACGTTCGGCGGGATCTACCGCGAGGTTGCGCTCCGCGTGGTTCCAGGAACGTTTATCGAAAATATTTTTGCCAAGCCCAAGGATGTTTTGGGCGCGTCCCCTCGCGTGGAAGTGGACTGTTTCGTGCAGCACCTGGAAGAATTGAAGGAACCCCTGACGCTAGAGGTTGAACTGCGCGATGGGAAGCAGGTGCTCGCGAAGGCCACGGGCCAGGTTGCGGCGTCGGCGGCCACGACAGAGAGTGTGGCGCACAGCGTGGTGCTCGAAAACCTGGGCACGGTGAAACTGTGGGACCTGGCCAACCCCAATCTCTATTCCGTGCACGTTCGTTTGGTGCGCGGGACACGAGTTGTGGACCAGGATTCGCGGCGGATTGGTTTTCGGCAAGCCGAGTTTACCGACCATGGCTTCGAATTGAATGGCAAGGTCATCAAGCTGCGGGGTCTGGACCGTCATCAGACCTTCCCGTTTGTGGGACAAGCCATGCCGGCCCGGCCGCAGCGGCGCGACGCGGAAATTCTTCGCAAGAAGCTGAAGTGCAACATCGTGCGCACTTCGCACTACCCGCAATCCAGGCATTTTCTGGATGCTTGCGATGAAATGGGGTTGCTGGTCCTGGAAGAAATCCCCGGCTGGCAGCACATCGGGGATGAGGCCTGGAAGCTGATTTCCATCGACAACGTGGGACGCATGATCCGGCGCGATTGGAATCATCCCAGCATCATCCTGTGGGGCGTACGCATCAACGAATCGCTGGACGATCATGACTTCTACGTGCGCACCAATGCGGCTGCGCACAAACTCGACCCCACGCGGCAAACCGGGGGCATACGTTATTTCCAGGAGTCCGAATTCCTGGAAGACGTTTTCACCATGAACGATTTCGGCTGGCCACTGAAACCGCCCAATCATCCGCGCTATCTGAACACGGAGTTTGCGGGCCACACCTATCCGACAAAGACGATTGACGACAAAGAGCGGCTGATGGAGCACACGGTCCGCCATGCGCGCGTCCACGATCAGCTCGCTTCTAACCCACAATATGCGGGGGGTATCGGTTGGTGCGCTTTCGACTACAACACCCATAGCGATTTCGGCAGCGGCGACCGCATCTGCTACCACGGCGTCACGGATATTTTTCGCGAGCCCAAGCCCGCGGCAGGCTTCTACAAGTCGCAGTGTGATCCTGCGGAAGAGATCGTTCTCGAACCCGCTTTCCACTGGGCTGCTGGCGATGAGTCGATCGGATTCACAAAGGCCATGGTCTGTTCCAACTGCGACCACCTGAAATTTTATGTCGCCGACAAGCTAGTGGCGGAAGCTGATCCGGACAAAACACAATTCCAATACCTTCGCTATGCTCCGTTCACCGCGGATTTTCGGCGTTCCGCCGTACGAGGGTGGGGAGACCTGCGGATAGAAGGATACATTGAGGGCAAGCAGGTGATCGTTAAGACGCTTTCCGGCAAAGGGATCGATCAGAAGTTTTCCGTGTTGCCAGACGACACAAAGTTGAACGCAGACGGCGCCGACACGACACGCGTCGTTCTTCGCGTGACGGACGAATTTGGCGCCATCCGGCCGTTCGCAAACGACGCCATCAAGCTGAAACTGGAAGGTCCCGCGGAAATCATCGGCGACAATCCCTTTGCGCTGATTGGCGGCACCGGCGCCATTTGGATTCGCGCAAAGGAACAACCGGGAACCGTGCGGTTGACGGCGACTCATCCGGTTCTGGGAGCACAGCACGTGCAGTTTGAGCTTGTGAGCGTGGCTCCAGAAACGGCCTAGCCCGAGACGGATGGGCCGCATCCGATCGAGATTTAGCGAAAGCAGAAAGAAAGAAGGAACTGCACCATGAAGAACATTTTGTGGAAGTCTGTTTTGCTGGTACTCCCCCTGTTCGGGCTCGCAGTGGATGGCCGGGCACAAGCAAGCTACGACTTGCGCTCGCCGGACAAAAGAATCGAAGTGCGAATCCGCACGGCGCAAGGCGTTCGTTACGATGTGGTCCTGAAGGGCGTGGCGCTCCTGCAGGACAGCTCCCTTTCGATGGACGTTGACCATAAGGTGCTGGGGCGCGAGGTCAAGGTTACGGGATCGAAGGAACGCCACAGCGACCAGATGCTTGAGCCGGTGGTGCGCCAGAAATTCGCGAAAATTCGCGACAATTACAACGAACTCCGCCTGGACATGGAAGGCGGGTATGCCGTGGTTTTCCGCGCGTACAACGAAGGTGTTGCTTACCGGTTCGAGACTGCGCTCCCCGCGGAGCAGGTAAAAATCTACGACGAGGAAGCAAACTTCCGCTTCACTTCCAATTTCGTGGTGTTCTATCCGCAGGAAGACAGCTTCTTCTCTCACAACGAGCGCAAATATCTGCCGCAACATTTGTCCGAGATCAATCCGGCATTTATAGCCACCCTTCCCGCGGTCGTGGACGCAGGAGATGGCGCAAAAGTAGCCATCGCGGAATCGGATGTGGAGGAATACCCGGGGCTTTGGCTGCACGGCACCGGCGGCAACGGACTTTCCGCAACCTTTCCGCCTTACCCGCTGAAAGAAGAACTCACCCGCGATCGCGATTTCAGGGTCGTCGAAAGCGCCGATTATATCGCCGTGACGACAGGGAAACGCACCTTCCCCTGGCGCGTGCTGGGCATCACGGACCGTGATGCGGACCTCCTTACGAATCCATTGGTGTGGCTATTGGAGAAACCTTCCCAGGTGCAGGACACGGGCTGGATCAAACCGGGCAAGGTCGCCTGGGACTGGTGGAATGACAACAATGTGTACGGCGTGGACTTCAAGGCCGGCGTCAACACGCAAACGTACAAGTACTACATCGACTTCGCGGCGAAGTACGGCCTTCCGTACATCATCCTGGACGAAGGCTGGTACAAGCTTGGAAATGTGCTGGAGGTGGTGCCGGAAATCAACATGGAAGAATTGACCGCCTACGCCAAGCAGAAAAACGTGGGAGTCATTTTGTGGGTAATTTGGAAAACGCTGGACGATCAGCTCATCCCGGCGCTGGATCAATACCAAAAATGGGGCATCAAGGGAATCAAGGTAGATTTCATGCAGCGCAGCGATCAACTGCTGATCAACTACTATCACAAAGTCAGCCGCGAAACGGCCAAGCGCAAGATGCTGGTGGATTTTCACGGGGACCAGAAACCCGCGACGATGACCCGCACCTGGCCCAACCTGATCAGCACGGAAGGCGTCCGCGGGATGGAGTGGAGCAAGTGGAGCGCGGAGACGGACCCGGATCATACCGTCACGCTGCCGTTCACGCGAATGTTCCTTGGACCGATGGACTTCACGCCGGGAGCGATGCTGAATGCGCAGAAGGCCAGCTTTGCGCCAGTGTTCCAACGCCCCATGAGCATGGGCACGCGTTGCCATCAATTGGCAATGTACGTAGTGTTTGAGAGCCCCTTGCAGATGTTGTCCGACAGCCCGTCGAATTACCTGCGTGAGCCGGAAGCGATGGAGTTTCTGGCCGCGGTGCCGACGGAGTGGGATGAATCGAAGGCCCTCGACGGACGAATCGGGCAATACGTTGCGGTGGCGCGGAGAAATGGTTCGGACTGGTATGTCGGGGCGATGACCAACTGGACGGGAAGGGAACTGGAGATTGATTTTTCCTTCCTGCCCGAGGGCAATTTCCAGATGGATGCCTATCAAGACGGCGAAAACGCGGACCGCATGGGGAGCGACTACAAACTCGTGAAGACGCAAGTGAACCGGACGACCAAACTGAAAATCAAGCTGGCGCCGGGCGGCGGCTGGGCCGCGCGGATTCATCGTTAGGCGATGGGACTTACAGCTGCAAAAGCGGCGGCAAGCCGCCGCACCCCAAATCAGGATAAATTTTAGCGTATACGAGACGCGCTACTTTGCGTTTGGCTTGAACGTGTCAACAATCCCGCTGCCTTCGCGGATGGTGAGGATTTGGTTGGCCTTCACCTGCGTGAAGCGCTCGACCTTTTGCGTGGTGGGCCACTTGACCTCGAGTACATCGACCGCTTGAGCCTTGCCTAAGCCGAAGTGCAGCCGGAGGTCGGACTGCGACATCACGCTCCCGCCGCTGTGCACCTCGTCTATTTGGGCATGGCTGCCCGTCACCACGCGCACACGAGCTCCAATGGCGGTGCGATTGCACTTCGTGCCGATTAATTTGACCTTGATCCAGTTCTGCGCGTTGCCGCCATCATTGCGCAGCAGCGACGGCAAATCACTCATGTTAAGAATGAGCGCATCAATATCGCCATCATTGTCGTAATCGCCGAAGGCCGCGCCACGACTGGAAAAACGCTCGCTGATCCCGGGGCCCAATTCGGAGGAAACATCTTTAAATCTGCCTCCACCCAAATTCTTGTACACGAGGCGCGGGTTCTTGAATTTTTGCCCGGTATTCTGCGTATCAATTTCCGGATAAACATGTCCGTTGACCTGCAGGATGTCCGGCCAACCATCGTTGTCGTAATCGAGGAAACCGCAGCCCCACGCGACGTACTGGTTGATGATGCCGACTCCGGACTCAAACGCCGCATCGGTGAAGGTGCCGTCGCCGTTGTTGTGGTACAGATTGCAGGTGTCGTCGGCAAAGTTGGTTTTAAAGATGTCCAGCCAGCCGTCGCAATCGTAGTCGCCGACGGCTATGCCCATCCCCGCTTGCTCGTGCCCATTTTCGTTGTAGGCGCAACCCGCGATCATGGCGACATCGGTAAACGTACCGTCATGGTTGTTCTGAAAGAGGATGCTGGGTTCGGAATCCACGGCCACATAAACATCCGGCCAGCCGTCGTTATCGAAATCGTAGGAGACCGCGGTGATGGAATACCGCGGGCCGGGCTTCAGGATGCCCGCTTTCTCGGTGACGTCCGTAAACGTGCCGTCGCCGTTGTTGTGATAGAGCACGTTCGTGTCCCCAGGGAGGCCCCGGGGACCGCACATCACGGGGATCCCTTTCCACTGGCAGGAGGCGGAGTCTCCGGGAGCAGGCGTGTGTGCCGGATCGAGTTTGATATAGTTGCACACCAAAAGATCCAAATGCCCATCGCGGTCATAATCGAACCAAGTGCAGCCTGAGCTCCAGCGAACTTTCTCGTTGTAGAGGCCGGCCTTGCGCGCCACATCGGTAAACGTGCCGTCGCCATTGTTGTGGAAGAGGATGTTGTGTCCCCAGAAGCAGCAGAAGAGATCGTCCCAGCCGTCGTTGTTGTAATCGCCCACACACACGCCAGTTTGCCAGCCGGTCCTGCCCATTCCGGATTTTTCCGTAACGTCGGTGAAGGTGCCGTCGCGATTGTTTTTGTACAAGTGCGAGGTTGGGGCGGCGCCAGTAGGCCACTTGGCGTCCAGCAGTGTCCCGTTGGTCAGATAAATATCCAGCCAGCCGTCATTGTCGTAGTCGAAAAAGCCGATTCCGCTGCCCTTGGCTTCAATGATGAGGCGCTTGTGTTCCATGCCGCCCCACACGTTGGGAATCGTGAGGCCGGCTTCGCGCGCCACATCAACGAACGTGACTTGCGAGGTTGCCGGCGCACGCGGAAGGGTCTTTGCCTCCAGGATCGCCGAGCGATTCCATTTCCACACTGGGGTTGCCAGCGCGTCGAGCAAGGTTGTGCCAAGTGCCACGAGAGAAGAACCAAGAAAACGCCGCCGCGGTAGATACATAGTCATCGGACCGTCACCTTGGGAAATTTTCGCGGCACAATTCCGGTGCCCTCTTTAACCGCGATGATCTGGTTGATGTGTACATCTGTCAAGCGGTCCACTTGCCCGCTTGGCCAGGTGATTTCGAGCGACTCAATTTTGGTGCGCTTGCCGAGGCCAAAGTGAATCCGCGGATCGCTAGCCGACATGTAACCCATGCCGCCTTTTGCCTGTTCCACTTCGACAAACCCTTCCGTGGTCAATTTCAACGAGGCACCGATGCCGTCGCGGTTCGAGCGCGTCCCGATGAGCAGAACTTCCAGCCAATTGTTGGCGTTGCCACCGTCGTTGCGCAGGACTTCAGGGTAATCGCCACGAACATTGACCGCGATGCCGACGGCGCCGTCATTGTTGAAATCGGCGGTGGCCAGTCCCCGGCCGGCTGTGGGCCGCATGAAATCGGGGCCGAGAGATTCGGAGACTTTCTCGAACTGTCCTTTTCCCAGGTTACGGAACATCAGCAGCGGCTCTTTGTATGTTACCTCACTGTGATAGAGTTGCACGTTATCCACCATGGCGCCGTTGGCCTGCAAAATGTCCACCCAGCCATCGTTGTCGTAATCCACAAACTTCATCGAAACGCCGCTCAACCCCATCGCTTTGTTCCCGATCCCGGAGGAAAACGTAACGTCGTCAAAGGTGCCGTTGTGGTTGTTGTGGTAGAGCCGGTTCAATTCAAAGTCCAAGTGCGTGACGTAGATATCCTGCCAGCCGTCACGGTCCACATCCGCCGCGTCGATGCCCATCCCGGCTTCGTAACGCCCGTCCTCGCTCGCAGCTATCCCGGAAACGAAAGAGACATCCTCGAACGTTCCATCATGTTTGTTGAAAAAAAGAAAATTGGGCCAGGTGTCGTTAGCAATGGCGATGTCCGTCCAGCCGTCGTTGTTAAAGTCCGCCAGCACCACGCCCAGGCCCTTGGATTCCGGCTTTCCCACACCCGAAGCGTCGCTGACATCGGTGAAGGTTCCATCGTGGTTGTTGTGAAAAAGTTTTGTTTTCTGCCCCCTGTAATTGCCGGGATGGCAATAGGAACGGTAGCCGGGCCGGTGTTCGCCGCACCACAGGTTGTTCTGGGGGCTCCATTCGATGTAGTTGGTGACGAGCAGATCCAGCCAGCCGTCTTTATCGTAGTCGAACCAGCCAGCGCTGGCGGACCACATCCCTTCATCCGCGACTCCGGCTTTGCTGGTGACGTCGGTAAAAGTTCCATCGCCGTTGTTGTGATAAAGGATGGCACGGCCATATCCCGTGACATACAGATCGGGATACCCGTCGTTGTCGAAGTCACCCACGGCCACACCCTGGCCGTAATGGCCCTCGCCTGCCAAGCCAGCCTTCTCGGTCACGTCAGTGAAAGTGCCGTCGCCATTGTTGTGGTAGAGAGCGCAGCGCAAAGGGTGTGCCGGTTTGTAAGCGTCCGTGGGGCCGGACTGCACAAAAAAAAGATCCATCAGCCCATCCTGGTCATAGTCGATCCAGGCAACGCCGGTGCCCATGGTCTCGAGATAGTATTTCTCCTCGGTTTGTGTGGAGTCTTGCAGGAACGTGATGCCCGCGGACTTTCGGATATCCGTAAAACGAACGGTGATGGGAGCGTCTTTCTGCTTCTGGGCCTGTGCCGTTTGTAGCTTCAGAGCAAGGGTAGCGCAGAGTACTCCGCTCAGTGCAAGGAAGGCGGCGCACGTGTTTCTGCAAACCGACAGTCTGATTGTCTTGGGTATTTTCCGCATTCCTTGCTGGTTCGGCAGATCGGCGCAAACTGGCAAGACCCATTTTACTGCCGACCCACGAGCTTCACAACCGGAACTTTCCCTTGGCCAAATCAAAGAGTGCGGTCAGCAATCGAAATCGCGAATTGGAGCAGTTGCTGCCGAGCCGCCATCGGCATCGGTTCATTTACCACGAGCGGCATCGAGGGAGCTTTTTCCAAGGTCTCCGCAATGCGATTCACGTCCAGCCCTCCGCCAGCGCCACTCCCTTTAAAGCGGTTCAGCACTTCCTTAGCCTTATCGAGTTGGCCCGTTTGATAATAAAAAACGCCCAGCGTGGAGTAGCTTCCCGGCCACTCCGGCAACAGATCAACAGCCTGCTCGAGCTGCTCCGCCGCCTGCGCCGTTTTGCCTTGCAAGACAGAAACCAGTCCCCGGCCCCAGAGGAGTTTGCCCGATCCAGGAATGCGAGAGCGACCGTCCTGCAGTGTCTTTTCCGCCGCGCGCAGATCATTCTGACGAAGCTGGACCAGCGCGAGAGAAAGATAATATTGGTCGTTGTCGGGATTGCGACGAATGGCGTTCCTGAAAATCTCCGAAGCTTCGGCGGGCTGTCCGAGATGCGCCTTGATATCCCCCAGCAAGGAGAGAAAGGCATCGTCCTGCTGGCCGTTTGCAGAAACCTGCTGGGCAACCTCGAGTGCCTGCGGGTACATGCCTTTGCGGAAATAGGCGTCAGCCAGGTCGAACTTTATATCGTCAGAGTCGGGATTCGCACGCATGGCCGTCTGGAAATGCTGGATGGCATCCTCGTACAAACGGTAGCGCGCCAACAGGACGCCTATACCGGTTTGTGTCCGAAAGTCTCCGGCGCTCAGCTGGTCCAACTGAGTGATAGCATGGCGAGCTGCCTCAACGTTTCCGAGTTTCAGGTACCCTTCGGCGAGCAGGTACAGGTTTTCCGGCCGGTCAGGTTGTTTCTGGATCTCCTTAGCCAGCTCGGTAAGGTCGAGTTGCGCCTTTTCCTTCTTGGAGAGGTTGGAACGGTTGTCGAGATACTCAAAAAGTTGTTCGTAGGGGTAGGGGCCCGTCGAAGCGTTCTTGGAAAGCGTCTGAAACACGCTCATATCGCGTTGTGCAGCCTCCGTCTGATGAAGACTCCGCTCGACCATGGCCAGCTTGTAGTATCCCGGGGCAGGGGCGCGGCTCACACGGACGTATTTTCTGAGCAGCACGGCAGCCTCCGCGTATCTCTTGCTGGCGATACGCAAATTTGCCAGCTCCAGCAATGTTTCGGCATGGTCGGGGCTCAATCGCAACACTTCCTGAAAGCGTTTTTCGGCGGCCTCGTGATCTCCCTGGCGCTCCTCGATATACCCGATGTTGAACAGGCAGGAGGGATTCCGCGGCTCTTTCTTCAGGCCTTCTTCAAAATATTTGCGAGCCTCGTCGAAACGCCCCAGTTGACGATAGGTAAGCCCCAAAAACGCATAGGATCGCGCCGTAGGATCCAACTCGATCAACTGCTTGAACTCCTCGATAGCTTTCTCTGCACGGCCCGACATGAAGTAGCTTTCCCCGAGTGCCGCGCGCAGGTCCATCCGCTGCGGAGCGATCTTCTGGCCGGATTCCAGCAGGGGAATGGAGTCCTCGTAATAGTTCTGAGACATGCTCACCCGCGCCAGGTAATAAATGACATCCGTATTCTCCGGGGCAAGTTTGTGTGCGCGCACTAACAGATCCAGCGCGTCCACAGGTTTCTGCTGCGCGGAATAAACCTGCGCCAGCAGAGAAAGTGTCTCGGGCGAATCGGGCTTGAGATTGAGCGCGCGCTTCAGGGTGAGTTCCGCTTTCGCAAATTCGGCGTTACGCACACAGACCTGTCCAAGGTTGTAGAGGATCTCGAAGGTCTGCGGCTGCAACACATTGGCTTGTTCCAGTTGCAGTTGCGCGGGCCGGAGCTGTTTCTCCGCCGCCAGCAATACGCCCAACGTGAAGTGCACCTGCACGTTGTCTTTGTTGCTGGCGGAAAGCTCCGTGGCGGTCTTCAATCCTTCGGTGGTCCTGCCGGCGTCAAGATAGGCCCGCGTCAGGCTGAACTGCACCGCAACCGTTTGCGGGTGGATACGCAGCAAATAGGGAATGGCTTCAGCAGGCTGCTTCTTCGCCAGAAGGACGAGGGCCAGGTTGTAGTTGCCGTCGTAATCCGCGGGATTCAGGCGCACGACCTCCCGGAACTCTTTTTCGGCCTGGTCAAGATTCCCCTGAGCTACGTACAGATTGCCCATGTCGTTGCGAATTCTGGTGGAATTTGGGCTGAGTTTTAATCCTTGCTGGAACGCCATGAGAGCTGCGGTGTAGTTCTTCTGTGCTGTATACACAAGCCCCAGAAGCGCGTATCCCTCGGGCCTGGAAGGATTCTGCTGGAGTTCTTCCTGAAGCTTGTTTTGGGCGTCTTCCAGGTTGCCCTGCCGAAGAAGCGCTTCTGCATCCGCAAAAGGGGACGGGGTCTTGGAAGCTGGGCGCGCGCTTTGTCTTTTGGGAGGCGCCTGTTGCCCCGCAACTCCCCGGCCTGCGAAGAAAATCGCGCCGAGCGCCACGATGCTAGGCAGTACCGTTCGCCAGCCCCGCTTTCCAGCCGGGTGCCGGACAAAATTGCAAATGGCCATGGGTACACCTCCGCGCGCGCTCATCTTGCACAAGAAAAGCGGATGATGATTAATTTAGCATTTCGAGAGTCTGTTGGGCCAACTTGTTCTCTGGCTGCTGGCGCAGCAGCTCTCGCAAAACTTGCCTGGCTTTTTCCTTGTCATGCAGAAGAACAAAGAGACGGGCCAAATTGAGATAGGCCTGGTCGAACTTTGGAGCAACCTTGATACATGTCTCGAATTTCTGTTGCGCTTCGGAATATTGTTCCTGGCGCACCCGAAGAACTCCCAGGTTATTCAGCGCCTCGGCATAATCCGGGCGCAGAGCCACGGCCTTCTCCAGATAGTCCGATGCACGCGGAAGCTGGTTTTGCCGGGCATAGAGCATTCCCACGCTGTAGTTGGCCTCGGGATCGTTGGGAGCAACCGCAACTGCCTGCTCCAGGAGTTTTTGCGCTTCAGCAAACGCTCCTTTTCGGCGGAGCAGGTTCCCGAGATTCAGAAGCGCGGTGGCGTACGTTGGCCGGAGCGCGAGGGATTGTTGAAAATTCTTGATGGCCTCGTCTTCCTGACCTTGTTGCGCAGACACCATCCCAAGATTGTTCCAGGCTTCGGCATAGTTGGATCGCAGCTTCACTGCCTGCTCCAGGTAGCGGCGCGCTTCTGGCAGCGCGTTTCTTCGCAGGTAGAGCGTCCCCAGGTTGTAATAGGCGATCGACTCGCCCGGGTTGGAGAGAATCACTTGTTTGAATTCCGACGCAGCCTCTTCCAAATAGCCACGCTGAAACAGCGCCACTCCGTAAGTGAGATCGTTGCGCTGGAATACGTCTTGAACCAGGGTGCCCTTCAAAGGCAGGGCTCTCTGGAGAAAGCCGGCTGGAGTATCGGGAACCGAGCGGACGTCGTCCAGCAACCGGGCGGGCTCCAGCGTCCCCTGATAGACCTTGACGATCATGGAATCGCGGTTGAGCAAGAAAAACGTTGGCAGCGCGAGATCTCTCCGGCGGTCGAACAGATAGCGGTAGATGATGTTGTAGACGCCAGCCACTTCCTGAGTCGCCAGGAGAATGGGCAGAGAAATCCCTTCTTTTGTGGCAAAGGAGCGCACTGCTGCCGCATCCTGTGGATCGTCGAGATTGAGACACAGAACGTGAAAGTTGCGCAAAGCCCAGTCAGCCTGATGGCTCTGGAGAAGCCGCAGTTGGCTGGCGCAGGATGGCGCCGCCGTGGCCCAAAAATGAAGAAGGACGAAGTCTCCCCGGAAGGAGTGAAGCTGTTTGGTGTCCCCCAGAAGATCCGGCAGTGAAAAGTCTGGAGCCAGCAGCGGCTGGATGAGCCAAGTCTCGACCGAGAGCGGCAGACGCTCGACTTCTTGCGGTTCGCTGCCATGAGCGTAAGAGGGAGGCGAGGCTACAAACGGTTTGGCTTGAAATTCCTGAGCGTCTTCCTCGACTTCGATGCGGTGGTTTGCGGGCAAATTTTCGAAAACCTGCGTTTGCCCGCTGGGCCAGCGAATGGTGGCGCGCAGGGTGCCTCCCGCTTTTCCCACCCCGAAGAAAAGTTCCTTGCTGTGTTGCGACAAAAAGCCCGAACCGGCCTGGAGATATTTCGTCTGACGAAGGCCAGCCACTTCCAACGTAACAGCCGCGCCGATAGCATCGCGATTGCTCTTTTTTCCTTGCAAGCGGAAAGCAATAGAGGAACCAATGTCATTCATCGCATTGTGCAGGATGCGAATCTGAGGCGCGGTGCGGTTCTTTAGAATGACTTCTAACCGGCCGTCGTGATCAAGGTCGGCCAGGGCAAAGGAACGGCTGTCATCGATAAAATCCAGACCGACTACGCCGGAGACTTCGGAGAAAGTGCCATCCTGATTGTTCAGAAAGAAGACATTCCTCTCAAAGCCATTCCAGGTGGCATCCGAGCGGATCAACTCGTTAATCGCGTTCCATCCCCGCTCATAGCTCTCCGAAGGGGTGGCGTCCTGCGGTGATTTTGAAACCACCTGACGCCAGAAAAAGCTGGAGGCGTCGCGAGCGTCGTGGCCGGAAATGTAGCCATTGGCCATGTACAGATCCTGGTAGCCATCATGGTCAAAGTCCCACGCATCGGTGGACCAGGACCAGCGGCCCATTTCCACCCCGGCTTGCATGGCCACATTTTGGAATTGGCCGTTGCCCATGTTTCGGTACAGGGAATTGCCGGCCATGTGGCGCCGGTAAAGCGCGCGGATCTCTTCCGGCTCTTTCTCGTGAAAATGCGATTGTCCAAAAACGCGCATGCCCGCCGCGACCCACATGCCCGCGGCATAGATGTCCTGATTGCCGTCGTTATCGAAGTCCAGCCAGCAGGCGCTCATGCCGGCACCGGCTTCTTCGACATGCGCTTCGCCAGAAACGGTCGCAAAGGTCCCGTCACCGTTGTTGCGGTAGAGACTGTTGCGGCCAAAATCATTGGCCACGTACAAGTCCGGCCAGCCGTCGGAGTTGTAGTCGCCCCAGGTACAGGCGAAACTATAACGATCGTTGTCGACATTCATGCCGGCCGCTGCCGTGCAGTCTTGAAAGACGCCGTTTCCTTCATTGTGGAACAGGAAGTTTGGAGGTCCGTTGCGGGCGTCAAAATAGGGGACTGGATAGTGGTATTGGTCCAGACCGAGATAGTAGTTGTAGAGGCAGAAATAAATGTCGAGGCGCCCGTCGCGGTCATAGTCGGCTGCGGCAGCATGCGTGAACGCCCCCTCCGGAGCATTCACAAAGTGGAAGGCATCGCGTTTCTGCTTAAACTTTCCATTTCCCTGATTCACGAACAGCACAGGCCCAGTGGCGCAGACTACCAGAAGGTCTTGGAGCCCTCTATTCTCAAAATCTGCAAAGAGCGCGCAAGCTGTCCGGTCCAGCACCCCCACACCGGCGGCTTCCGTGACATCCTCGAAAGTTCCATCACCGCGATTCCGGTACAACCGGTTGGGAAGTCCCGGGGGCTGGCAGATATAGAGATCATCCAGACCGTCGTCATCGAAGTCTCCCGCAGCCAATCCAGTATTTCCGTAAACGTCCATTCCAGACGCTCCGTCCAGAACCGTGCGCCAGTAGTCCATTCCGTGGAGCATCTGATTTCTGTACGACTCCGTCTGGCCGAGAGCTTGCTGAGTTACATCGAGGAAAATGGGCTGTCGTGCGCGGCTGAGAGTTTCGGCTGTTGCGGTCCAACGGAAGACTCGCCAACCGCCGGTGTCATCGTGCGTCCATTCCGTCAGCCAATACCCGATGCGCTCCTCGAGTCCGGTGTCCACGTGCTGACCCACAAGGTCGTAGCGAATGTCGATGCGAACGTTTAGGGGAGAGTCCGCGGACTGCTCGATTCCCGCGATTTGAAATTCGGCCGTCCGCAATCGTCCCAGTGGGGCCAGGCTATTCCGGACTTCCTCCACAAATCGCTCGCGGCCCAATACCGCCTGGTTCGAAAACGTCCTCCTGAAGACGTCAACTCCATCTCCCGCACGCAGTTTCTTTTCCTGCACCGGAACCAGCGGGGCGGCTTTGAGCGATGCATCCAGAAAGTTGGCCAGCACGTTCGAGGGGGATGGACCTGACCGCAGCTCCTGCCCCCATTCTTCCAGGTGCCGGGCGATTTCAGCGGCGTACTTTTCCGTCACGTATTCGTCGGTGCCCGGCTCGACATAACGAAGGAGATCATCCAGGGGGGATTTCGCAGGATAGTGCGGCGTCAATCGGAAATCCTCGAAGGGGAGAGAAGGGCCTTGTTTTGCGGGCACCCGTGGATCCAAAGACCGGAACGCGGCCGAATGAAGAGGCGCTGGAAGAAAGAGCAAGGGGGCCCAGCGCATCCCACCCAGAAAGGCGCGGCGCGAGAACTTGCGTTTTTTCGGGTTGTTGCGTGCCATCCTTGGGTGCTCGAGGAACTCCAGATCAGCGTTGTGATGCTAGCATTGAAATACAGCCAGGCCAAACGCGCCGCTTTTTTCCGGAACCGCGAGAAGATCGTTCGGCCCTTTAGAGGCATGCCGCGAACAGTGCGAATTCAGCAGCAAGAACGCCCGCGAAGCGCGCAAAAGAGCAAGGGTGGCAGGATTCTTGAATGAACGAAAAGGGAAGTGCGGCTAGTGCCGTTCCAACTTGTTGCTACGAATGTCGGCCAGCCAAAAAGCGAGGCGTTGTTCGAGATAGCGCCCTCCTCGTCCCGTTTTGAGGTAACACTCTCGCCGGCGGGCGTCGTCAATGCTCAAACATCCCTCATAGTAGATCAGCAGCAAGGGCCGGCGATGAGCGGTGGAACGCACTAAGCCTGAGCTGTGTTTCTGCAAGCGCGCTCGCAAGTCGCCAGTGCTGCCGATGTAGAATCTCCCATCCCGCTCGCTCAACAAAACGTAGGAGTAGTTCATCGAACCTTCCAGCCATTTGGTCAAAATAGTTGGAACGGCACTAGGAGTTCCAGAGTCCGGAAGAATTTCCCACCACGAGTTCCGCAGAAATCTCGTATTCTCTGCCTTGAGGATTGGTGGCGCGACAAAGTTCATGCAGGGCATCGGCTGCCATTTGTCCGAGTAAATCCCGATGGATGTCCACGGTGGTGATCGAAGGGTTGCTGTATTCCGCCAGCCGAGTTCTGTCGAAACCCGTCACGGAAATATCCTGAGGAATCCGCAGGCCCGCCGACGTTAACCCCTTCATCACGCCCACCGCAGTGAGGTCGTTGACGGCCATCACCGCCGTAGGCCTGGGAGACATTTGAGCGATGGCCAGTCCAGCGGCAAGTCCTCCTTCAAAACGCAGGTCCCCGTGCAGGATCGGGCCGGGTTTCAGTCCCATGGCCTGCATGGAACGCTCGTAGGCCTCCAGCCGCGCCTCGTTGGATTTGAGTTTTGGCCTGCCGGCGACGAAGGCGATCTCGCGGTGTCCCTGTTGATAAAGGTATTTGGCAATCTGCTCGATCCCAGAAGCGTAATCGATGCGCAGTGTGCTGACATATCCCCGGGCTGGAGCAAGATCGAGAAACGTGACGGCAATTTTCCTCTGCGTCAGTTCGTCGATCAAGCGCGCGCTGAATTCGGAGGTCATGATCGCGACGCCACAGACATTGTGCGCCATCATCCGGCTGGCGGCCTCTTGGGTGCGCCGCGGGTCATAGTTGGTTTCACTGAGAATGGTTTCGTAGCCGAGTTGCCTGGTGCGCGCCAGAAAACTCATGATCACTTCAGGGAAGAAGGGGTTCACGATATCGGAAACGATGATTCCCAGTGTGCGCGTGTCGCGGGAAGCGAGGCGGCGGGCATGAATGTTGGGGAGATAGCCGAGGCGCTTGACCGTCGAGAGGACCAGGCCCTGCGTCCTGTGGCCGACCTTGCCTCTCTTGTTCAGAACGTTGGAAACCGTCGCTGTCGAAACACCAGCGGCCTTTGCTACGTCTCGTATGGTCAAACCCATAAATGCACACACCTGCCCTCGACGAACAGATGCAAGCCATCGCGGCCTCGCGAGAACAGAGCAACTGCGGGCGAAGTATAAAATAAAAAAAAATGCTTGACAACACTCAAAACAGTGTGTAATAGAGTTCGCAAGGTTAAGCGGTTAAGTTCCTTTGTTGGGGTGCCTGGTCGTGGGTCGTTAACGCCCTTCCGGGTATTCCGCATTCTATCGCTAGAGGAAATCGGTGCCGTGACGTTAGTTGCTGCGGCTGGCTCCATGGGTTCCCGTAGAGGGAGTCCTTGAGGACAGCTTGGGGTGTGCGTTTCGTCGAGGCGGTCATTTGTATTTAGCCGATTGGGAAAACTTGAGGAGGTTGGGAATGAAGGCTAGGTTCAATTTCAGTTATTCCATATTACTGGTGGCCTTTGTGGTGTTGTTCGCGGCCAGTCCGCTGTTCGCTCAGGTTGACGCCGGCGCCATTCTAGGCACCGTCACCGACCAAAGCGGCGGCGTGATCAACGGGGCCAAGGTCACCCTCACCAATGAGGGGACGGGCGCCAGCCTGTCAATTACGACCGGTTCGGATGGCGTATACAAATTCTCGCCCGTCAGGATTGGTTCGTACAAACTTGACGTCACCTTCCAGGGGTTCCAGGCGGTCACGGCGAAAGGTGTCGTCGTCAACATTGGTGCCGAGGTTGTGCAGAATTTTACGCTCAAGCCCGGCAACGTAAGTCAGACCATCGAAGTCACCGCTGCTGCGCCTCTCCTGGAGTCCCAGGATGCCTCTGTCGGGCAAGTGGTGGACTCTACTAGTGTCAACAATCTTCCACTCAACGGCCGGAATTTTACCTTCCTCGCGCAAATGTCCGCGGGCGTGAACACGCCGCAGGCAGACACCCGTGGTAACGCCGCGAGCGGCGCTTTTTCCGCTAATGGGTTGCGCCCCTCGCAGAACAACTACCTTCTCGATGGCATTGACAATAACTCGGACACCGTCGACTTCCTCAACGGCACAAACTATGTCGTGCTTCCCCCCCTTGACGCCATTCAAGAGTTTAAGGTGCAAACCTCGGACTTCAGCGCCGAGTTTGGCCGGTCGGGCGCCGCGGTTCTCAATGCCACCATCAAGTCCGGTACTAACGAGCTGCACGGTTCGGCTTGGGAGTTTTTCCGCAACGACCACCTGGATGCGGCGGACTTCTTTGAAAATGCGCACAAGATCAAGAAGGGCGATTTGCAGATGAACCAGTTTGGAACGACCATTGGTGGACCTGTAGTGATTCCGCACGTCTTCAATGGCAAGAACAAGCTGTTCTTCTTCGCGGACTACGAAGGACTCCGCAGGGTTCAGGGAACCGTTTCGTCTGGCACGGTCCCGACGACCGCTGAAATGACCAGTTTGAACTCGGCCTCGGGCAGCCAACTTGTAAACTTCCAGGATCTGATCACAGGGGTCACTCAACCGACGGATCCGACAAAAATCCCAACGGACGTTTTGGGCCGGACTGTTCCCGTTGGCACGGTCTTTGACCCCGCAACCACGCGACCGGTACTCTGCGGCGATGCCTATACGGACCCGATCAGCAACATTACAGTCGCTTGCAAGGGCAGTCAAACGCCCGGAACGACGATAGGATATGTGCGGGACCCGTTCTACACGGGCGAAAGCTTGGCTGGAATAACAAACTTCATTCCTCTGGCCAGCGCTTTGAATCAAATCCCGTTTAACCGGTTGGATGCGAACGCCATAAAGCTTCTGAACCTTTATCCGAAGCCGACTACGAGCTCGCTGTTTTCGAATTTTGCCAGCTCACCGAAACTCTATGAGCACAGGAACTCCTTTGACAGCCGCATGGACTACAATGTGAACGAGAAGAACCAGGTCTTCTTCCGGTTCAGCTACAGTGACGATCCCCAATACATTCCCGGCATTTTCGGTGGGATTGCGGACGGCGGCGCTTTCCAGCAGGGCAATCAGACCGCGCTTGCGCAACAGAGCGCATTGGGCTACACGCACACATTCTCTCCAACGCTGATCAATGAGGTGCGTGCCGGCTTCAACTACCTGCACACAACGCGCACAGGGCCCGTTTCGGGTCAGATGGATATTCCTGGAAACTATAACATTGCGGACATTCCACAGGTGGCTGAAAACGGCGGTCTCCCCGCTTTTGGCATCAACGGTTTGGCTACCTTGGGGAGCAACGCTTTCTTGCCCTCGGATGAGGTCAGTTCCACCTTCCAGCTCACCGACGATCTCACCAAGATTTACGGCAAGCACACTTTCAAGATGGGCATTGAATGGCAGCACGTGAAGTTCTCGACGTTGCAGCCGCCGTGGTCTCACGGTGAATTCGATTACGACGGGCATTTCACGGATATCGCCGGCGGCTCGAATGCAAGCTCGACAGGCCGCGTGGACTTCCTGTTGACTCCGACCACCACGAGCCTCCCTGAAGGGGCCAACGGCATAAACTATGTCGGTGGGTCGAGTGACGTATACGCCTCCAATATTTCGTTGACCGACGACGGTAAGAGTTACTACGGCGGCTACGTCAATGACGACTGGAAGGTTACTTCCAAGCTGACCGTCAATCTTGGTGTGCGCTACGACTTCTTCGGTCTCGTTGGCGAGCACCATGGGGAACAGGCAAACTTTGTGCCGAGCCTCTATGGCATACCGACGGAAATAATGCCGCCGGGGCCGCTGACGACCCAACTTTCTACGGGATGCCCGACTTGCTTCACGGATTTGCTTAAGAAGGACGGCATCAGCCTGCTCATCACGGACCATTACGGTGCGGGACTAGGGCGTTCCCAGAAGGCCAATTTTGCCCCGCGCGTGGGCTTTGCCTACCAGGCCAACCCAAAACTGGTTGTACGCGGCGGATTTGGCCTCTTCTACAACGGTTTTGAAAATCGTGGATATTCACCGAACATAGGCGAGAGCTATCCGTTCCAGTTCCAGTTCAACTACTACCCGGCGAACGATCACACGCCGACAACAATTCCGGGTTGCAGCGCTCCGGTAATCACCTTTGAAACCGGATTCTCCTGCACTTCACTGAATCCAGCCACGGTTAACGCCAATGGCTTGGCCTTGCTCGGAATTCAGTTCGACTACAAGACTCCCTACTCCATGAGTGGCAACCTGACGGTGCAATATTCCATCACGCCCACCCTGGCTGTTACGGTTGGGTACGTGACCTCGCAGGGGCGCCATTTGGAGGTGTTTCCAAGCAGCAACGTCGTCTCGACCATCAACGCCCATGACTATCCTATTAAGGGCGATGCGACCCATGTGGCCGTGGTTCCTTTTCCGCAGTTCGGAACGGGCGCCAGCTACGCTGCAACAGAAGGGAACAGCATCTACAACGGTTTGCAGACGAAGCTCGAGAAGCGGTTTGCGAGCGGTCTGAACTTCCTCGCAACCTATACTTATTCGCAGGTGACCAGCGACGCACGTGACCTGCTCAATGGCGGGAGTGTGAGTGGCTACCGTGGGACGGGTGTTCCCGGCTTCGGGATCCATGCGGATTACGCATTGGCCCCCTTTGACATAAGGAACGTCTTCCACTTCAGCGGCGGCTACGAGCTGCCCTTTGGCCATGGAAAGAAGTTCGCTTCCGGCGCCACAGGGTGGCAGAACCAGACGATTGGCGGTTGGAGCGTCAATTGGTCAACAACACTGCAAGGCGGCCAGCCCATAGGCATCGGTTGTAATACGGGTACAGCAAACGGTTTAGGCTGCGGCGCTCTTCATATTGCAGGCCAGTCTGTAAAGGTCGGACTGCATACCGATACGAATGGGATGCTGAGTTGGCTCGCCAACGGCCCAGCAGCGGTCACCCAGCCTTGCCAGATCGGATCAGACGGACAGCCCATCGACAATTCGCCGGGGGGATGCGTGCCGTTGACGGGTACTGCGGCGCTGGGTGGAATATTCCAAGTGCCAGGGCCCGGCTTCCACAGGCTTGACATGTCCATTTTCAAGGACTTTCCGATTAAGGAACGTGTGAAACTACAGTTCCGTGCGGAAATCTTTAACCTTACCAACCACCCGAACTTCAACGCTCCCGGTCTTGGCGGGAACGGCGTGGTTTCAATTTCTAACTCCCTTAATTACAACAGCTCCAACTTCGGCGAAATCGGGTCCACTCGCGATGCTCCTTACGATCCGAGGCAGATCCAGTTCGCCCTTAAGCTGTACTACTAGTGCCGTTCCAACTGTTTGGGCCAAATGACGGCCCAAGCATCTGACGCGAGCACGGAGAGAGTATTCTCAAAGGGATTTGCTGGAACAAGTTGGAACGGTACCAGTTAGACCCCTTAACACCCCACCGGCGAAGGCGCTTTGAAAGAAGCGCCTTCGCCGCAGTAGTTTTCAGGCCCCGGCCGGTTCTTACATCCCCGTGATACCATGCTAACGTCGTGACACGAATTTACTGGTCTGTGGCGTGTGCGTTTCTGAATCTCGCGGCGTGGGCCTTTCTGACGCCGCTGGCGGGTGCTCAGAAGCAAGATCTGGACCGGGAGTTCAAAGCGGCCGTTGCGCAATACGAGGCCGACCAGTACCCGGAAGCCGCCAAGCAGCTCGAAAGACTTGTGCGCGAGGTGCCGGAAAGCTTTGAAGTGCAAGAGCTCCTCGGACTGGTCTACGCCGCCCAGTCGCAAAACGACAAAGCCAACGCGCACCTGGAAAAAGCGGTTCGCCTGAAACCCGATTCCGCCACAGCCCGCACCAACCTCGGAAACAATCTTCTGCGCCTGGACAAGCTCGCGTTGGCGGAGCAGCAGTTCAAAAAGGCGGCAGCGCTGGCGCCGCGGGACTATGACGCCAGCCACAACTTAGGGGAGTTCTACGTCCGCTCCAACAAGGTCGCCCAGGCCATCCCATTTCTCGAACGGGCGCAGAGGGTCAATCCGTCCTCTTATGACAACGGTTACGATTTGTCGCTCGCCTACCTCTTCACGGGGCGCCTTAGGGATGCCCGCCAGTTGATCCAGGACCTCGCCAAGCGGAAGGACACTGCCGAACTGCACAATCTTCTGGGCGAGGTGGAAGAAAAAGATGGCCAATTCGTGGCCGCAGTCAATGAATTTGAGACCGCGGCACACATGGAGCCGAGCGAAGGCAATGTCTTCGATTGGGGCAGCGAGCTCCTGATTCACCGCACCCTGGAACCAGCGATCGACGTTTTCCGCCGGGGCGCGGAACGCTACCCGGATTCGTCGCGCATGGCCATTGGTCTTGGCATGGCCTACTATTCGCTCGGGAAGTATGACGAGGCCGTCAAGTCGCTGCTGCGCGCGGCCGATTTGAACCCCAGCGATCCTCGTGGCTACCCTTTCTTGTCCCGGGCGTATGACAGTTCGCCGAGCCAGGCCGAGGAGGTCATCGAACGATTCCGGCGCTTCGCCGAGCTTCAGCCCAAGAACGGTCAAGCCGTCTACTATTACGCCATGAGCCTCTGGAAGGGCAAAAGGGCCCAGGATCCGAACCTCGATCTCAGCCAGATCGAACTGCTTCTGAAGAAAGCCATCACACTCGACCCCGGGATGGCAGAGGCGCACCTCCAGTTGGCCAATCTTTACTCCGACCAGCGAAAATACCCGGAATCCGTGCCGGAATATCTGCGGGCGCGTGAACTCAATCCAGACTTGGCCGACGTCCATTACCGGCTGGCGCAGGCCTACGTCCGAGTGGGAGAAAAGGACCTGGCCCAGGAGGAGTTCAAGGTGTACCAGAAACTTCGGGCGGAGCATCTTTCTGACCTCGACAGACAGAGAGCGGAAATCCGCCAATTTGTATTCTCCGAGAAGCAGGGCGCCGGGACAAAGCCGTAAACTCAAACAAGAGATTCCGGGGGAGAACGAAGTGTCGCAATCTGAACTGAGGCAAGTTATTGATGCCGAAACGGCAGAGCCCGGCTGGAAAAGTCTCTATAAGGTTGGCGGAATCGCTGCCCTGATTATGGTGGCGTTTCCGCTCGCCGAGGTCGCCATCAATTTCCTTCCGGGCGTGGCTGGATTGTCGCAGGGGACGGTGACCGTAATCGACTGGTTCACTCTCTTTCAGAACCATTCGTTTCTGGCGCTCCGCAACCTCGGTCTCTTGAATATCGTTGGAGCCGCCTTTTTGGCACCGACGCTTTTGGCCATTTACTCGGCCCTCCGGCGAGACCACGAAGCGTACGGGGCGTTCGGCACGATCCTTTTCTTCGTGGGGCTGGCGGTTTACCTCGCCGGCAGCAGGGCCTTCCCTATGCTTTCCCTGAGCAGCCAATACGCAGTTGCCACCACGGATGCTCAGAGGGCTCTGTTAGCTGCAGCGGGGCAGGCGATGCTGGCAGAGGGCCAAAGCCGCGCTGGTATTTCCCTCATCGAATTCGCATGCCTGGTAATCTCCACGGTCATGCTGAGAGGCAGGGTCTTCAGCAAAGCGACCGCCTGCGCTGGAATTCTGGGGAATGCGCTGCTAATCATCGTTGAGATCATCGCAACTTCCTCTGGGGGGTTGCCTAACGCGGGGTTTGTAATTGCCATCTGTGGCGGGCTCTCGCTGATGACCTGGTACCTCCTGGTTGGCAGAAGGCTGCTCCAGCTTGGGCGCACCTAAAGAACCAGGCGGCACAGAACAGACCAGTTGTACGAAGGGTTTCGCATCGCCTTCTAACCCTTGCCTCCAACTCGCGTCGCAACTGGCGGCAGTGCGCCAGCCGCGTTGCGCGCGCGAGTGCCGTAGGTGAACCCACTATTTTCGATGTAAGATGTTGGCAAGACATCGGGCTCGTAGCTCAGCGGTTAGAGCAGCGGACTCATAATCCGTTGGTCCCAGGTTCAAATCCTGGCGAGCCCACCACTTTTTTCAAGGTCCAACCCGGAGACATGGGTTAGCTATGTGTCGGGTCGCTCACCAATGAATTAGAGCTTTTGGGCGCGCTGCGGGTTTCGGGATTCTGCCCGAGCGCGTGCTCGTTTTTCTTCGAATCTGACGCGCTTGCCTGCTCATTAAGGCACCGATTCGCGGCGTGCTTCGTGTGCGACTGGCAGCAATTCTACCAACCTTGGCACCCGTGTTTTGAGGAGTTTGCGGGCAGGCAGTGACACTCGTCACTGCGGGCGTTCGCCCATCTGGTCAGCATGAAGGTGTCACCACAATGTGGAGAAGCGGCGTTCTCCGGTGTGGTGGCCGCCATCAGATTGAACCGCGATTTGAAGGCGATGCGCGGTGTCCGTTGCGGTTGGAGCGCACATCATGTCCTCCAGTCCAGTCACCACAGAAATTGGCATTCATCGAGTCCTCGCTGCGATTGACTTCTCTCCTTCTTCAATCAAAGCGCTGAACCACGCCATCGAGATTGCCCGCATTTACGGCGCAAGGTTCTACCTCGCGCACGTCGTGTCCTCGATCGGGTACGTCATGGTCGGGGCCGATGCCGTGGTCGCGGCCGTGGACAGCGCGGCCCAGGAATTGAGAGAACTGGAGCAGCGGCTTTCGCGCACAGGTGCTCTTACGGGGCTTCCTCACGAGATGTTGGTGTGCCGTGGAGATATCTGGCAGCAGCTCGGGCAGGTTGTCAAGGAGCAGGGGATCGACTTGATCGTTCTCGGCACGCATGGGAAAACAGGCCTCCGCAAACTGGCGCTGGGCTCGGTGGCCGAGTCTGTGTTCCAGCATGCCCTGTGCCCGGTCCTAACCGTGGGCCCTTGCGCCCCGGCTGATCCGCCGCTGCATGGCGCGCTCAATCACATCCTTTACCCCACGGATTTGTCCCCGGAATCCGCCAAGGCGGCGGCATACGCCGTTTCGTTGGCAAGGGAACATGGCGCGGAACTCACCATTGTGCACGTTCTAGAAAAGAGCGAAGCTGGCCGTGGCGCTGAGGATGCGCGCGAATTCGCCGCCCGCTTCCAGTGCCAGATTCCTGGAGACTTGCCACACAAGTGGTGGTACGAACGGCAATTCGGACTCGTGGACCAGACAATTCTCACCTTGGCGAGGGAGCGGCACGTCGGCCTCATCGTCCTTGGGTTACACTCCCGGCGTCCCTTCATTCATCCCCACAGTTGGTTGCATGCCTATAAGATTGTCAGCGAAGCGTGCTGCCCCGTTCTGACCATCCGCGGCGGATGAAGATGAAAACAGTCGTCAACGATATTCATTTCTGAATGAGAAGTTCGGGCCTGCTCGCGCTTGCCTAGGCCAATGCTCAGCCTGTGTGAAAGCTTCTACAAACAGACCACGACGATCTGGCAATGCATGTGTGCGTTTGCCAGGATGGGTTTGGAAAATATGGGGAATGGCCGGTCTGTACGAGAAGTTGCGTCGTTGTGTATAATCTGAAAGCTGGAGAAACGAGCGGGCGTCGTACAATGGCAGTATAGAAGCTTCCCAAGCTTCGGACGTGGGTTCGATTCCCATCGCCCGCTCCAGAAATCCTGATGATTGGGTTGCCCTTACGCCTGGAACTTACTGAAAATCGCGTCACGAATTGAGAGTTTTGTTGCAGGGATGTTCCAGAGCCCGGCCAATAGTTCTAAGGGTCTCCAAAAAGACAAAGAAGCCGCTTGTGCGAAATAATAAGGCCGAACCTGGCCTCTTTCAACGGTCGCCAGTTTGATTCGGCGGCCCTTATGGCACGACTCGTGTGTGTCTTTTCAGCCTCACCTGGCCGCTCGATCCGCAAATTAATCGGCCCCGGCTCGGCCCGGAGTCGAAGTCTCTACAAAAATGTTTCTGCCAAGTGGGTTCACACACACGGGTTTCGCAACCAAGAGCGGTAGATATCTGTGCGTGTTCATCGCGAGCCGCACCCCAGATGCTCATGCAAACCTGGAATTTTAGTAAGCTATTGATTAAAATGGTGTTACCTGTTCCTGTGCCGGCTTTCCCACAATCCACAGAGGAAATCACAGAGAGCGTTTGTAATTGTCGCGACAAATGTCACAATAGGGTGTGACCAGAGTCACGGCACGAGTGTGACCCCATCCCTCATCGTAGGAACCCGCAACCCAGGGCTATGAGGTTCCGTTTGTGCGTTTTCGTTTTTGCCACACAAATCATTGGGGGAAAGGGTGCCCATGAGCCGTAAGAGTTGGAGGGCGGACGCTAGCGTTTTGATCGGGCTGGTGATGGCCGTGGCCTTGATCTGGATGGTTTTAGCGTCTGCGCCGAAGTCCCATGCCATACCTGCATTTTCCCGAAAATATCAGACGTCCTGCACAACCTGCCACAACAATTATCCGGAGCTAAACGACTTTGGTGAAGCGTTCAAGAAGAACGGCTTCAAGTTCCCCAAGGACGATGACGTATTCGTGAAACAGGATCCCGTGCTGCTCGGCTCCAAAGCACAAAAAGAAGCGTTCCCCGAAGCAGTCTATCCCGGTGAAATTCCGGGCACACTGCCCATCGCCTTCCGCTATTCAGGGAACTTCAATTGGAACGCAAAACAGCCCAGCGGGGTGAATCAGACGTCCAGCTACCTTCCGCAGACGGACCTGTTCGTACCCAACACGTTCACGATCATCAGCGCGGGGAGTTTTGGCCCGAATCTCTCCTTCTGGATCGATAATGACATCTCGACAGGGGGCTCGGGAGCGAACGGCGGGCTGGGAGACGGTTACCTGAAGTACAACGATCTCAGCCACATCTTCCACTTGCCGAAGGACTCACTCAACGTTCGCTTTGGGCAATTCGAACTCGATCTGCCGTTCACCCAGGCGCGGACGATCTATCTTTCCGACTATGACGTCTATGACCAAGTGAACGTCGCCGGTGTTAACGGGACCACCAACAATCCATTTACATTGGGCGCTCCGCAGCGTGCGATGGAGTTTAGCGGCTACCCCAACGACGGAAACTTCAGCTGGTCTGTGGCCATCACTAATGGTAACAACGACGGGCCTGCCCTCCGCAACACGAAGGATGTCTATATCCGTGTGTCGCAAAAATTCAATCTGGAAAGTGACCCGGAAAGCCGTCATGCCATTCAGGCCGCCGGGCCCACTGGTCCGCGGGATCACACTTCAATCCGCCTCGGCGGCTTCTTCTATCATGGCACCAACGTCCAGAACATTGGTGCCACGCCTCCGCCATACCCTGGTGGAAGCTTTGATGAGTCCTTCTATCGGGCGGGAGCTGACGTTCGCTTCAAGTACCGTCATTTGGAACTGTTCGGCCTGGGAATGGTGGGCCACGACGACAATCACGTGGTGGTGGAGACTGACCCGGCGACTCTTGCGAAGGCGCCCGCCGTCACCTACACAGGCGGATTCGTGGGGGCCAACTACTGGTTCTACCCGTGGCTGATCGGCACGATGCGATACGACTTTGTCAACTCGCCCACGGATTTCGCCAATGGAGCTTTTCTAAACCGCACGCGGAATACCTTCAGCCCGGGCTTTCAGATTCTCGTGAGAGCCAACGTCAAAATCGTCGGGGAATACCAGCATCGCTCGGAAATCCCGATCACTGACGTCGACGGGAATACGGTGTTCTACCACCCCAATACGTTCGTAACTGGCATAGACTACGTCTTCTAGTGCCGTTCCAACTATTTGGGCCAAATGCCGGTCCAAGCGTCTGGCGCGAACACGGGGAGAGTATTCTCGAAGGGATTTGCTGGAACAAGTTGGAACGGCACTAGCCGGGACCAGCTAAACGAACACGTTTTTCGTAGAAACTTCAAGGGAATGAGAGGAACAATGATGAGGCTACGTTTATTTGCAGTTCAGGCAGTCGCAATCTGTGGTACTGCACTTCTCCTCGCGGGTGCGAGCCTGGCGGGCGAAATCAAGGGCAAGGTCAGTGTCGAGGGATTGAAGTCGGCGGAAAACATCGCAGTTTACGTAGACACGATCCCAGACAAGAAGTTCGATCCGCCAGCGCAGCATGCGCTGATCGATCAGGCCAAGATGGCGTTCAATCCCCACGTCACTGCTGTGCTTCAGGGAACCACCGTGGACTTCCTCAACAGCGACCCGGTCGGTCACAACGTCTATTGGCCCAGCATCAGCGGCAACAAGAAGCTCTCCCACAACCTTGGCACCTGGCCCAAAGGCGAAAAGAAGAGCTTCCAATTCAACGATCTGGGTGTGGCTTCCTTGCTTTGCAACGTGCACCCGGAAATGAACGGCTATGTCGTCGTCGTGTCCACGCCCTATTTCGCGGTGACGGACAAGAGCGGCAACTATGAAATCAAGAACGTGCCGCCAGGCAAGTACACGCTGAAGACCTGGAGCGAAAACGGCAAACCCACCACGCAGGCCGTGGAAGTGACCGCCAGCGGCGCAACCGCGGACCTCACGGTAAAGAAGTAAGGAAGGCAAGAAGCAAAGAAGCAAGGAAAGAAACAAAGGGCATCCAAGGCGAAGCGATTGACGACGCGCACAAAGCTTGTCGATTTGGAATGGCTGGAATCGAATTTTCCCTGCATGCAAGCGTGTCCCGTGCATACCCAGGCGGGCCGCTATGTGTCGTTGATTGCCGAGGGGAAATACGAAGATGCCTACCGTTACGCCCGGATGCCCAACCCTTTTGCCTCGATTTGCGGCCGCGTCTGCGGTCATCCCTGTGAACCAGCATGCCGCCGCGGAGAATTCGACCTGCCCATTTCCATCCGCGCCTTGAAGCGATTTGTGACGGAACGCTACGGGCCCGAATCGCGCAATCCGATTGACGTTTTCTCCAACAGATCCCGCCCGAAAAACGTGGAAAAGGTGGCCGTCATCGGTTCGGGGCCGGCCGGAATGTCCGCGGCGCACGATCTTGCCCTGCTCGGCTATCCCGTGACCGTTTTTGAGGCGGCGGCCGTGCCCGGCGGCATGATGCATCTCGGCATTCCGGAATACCGCTTGCCGCGCGACGTCTTGCAGGCGCAGATTCGTGAAATCCTGGATCTCGGGCCCCAACTGAAATTGAACATGCGCCTGGGCCGCGACTTCTCTTTGCAAGATTTGCGCCGTCAGGGCTACCAGGCCGTGCTCATGGCTTTTGGTTTGCACCGCAGCCGCGACCTGAATCTGCCTGGCCACGAACTGGACGGCGTGGTCAAAGGCATCGATTTTCTTCTCAACGTCAACTTGGGTTACCGCTTTGAAGTGGGCAAAAAGGTTGTCGTGATCGGGGGAGGCAACGTGGCCATCGACGTGGCGCGTTCCGCGATGCGCGAGCAACAGCAGAAGCTCGTGACCGACATGGCGAGTGTTGTGCTCCCTAATGAGCTGACCTCCAGTGAAATGGACGTGGCCATGAAGGAGTTCATGGACGTGTCGCGAGCGGCATTGCGCATGGGCGCGCGAGAGGTGCAACTCGTCTGCCTGGAATCGCGTGCCGAAATGCCCGCGTCCGAGGAAGAAATCGAAGAAGGCGTATTGGAAGGGATGAAGCTGTATCCCTCGCTCGGCCCGAAACAATTCATCGGCGCGCATGGAAGGCTGACGGGGCTCGAAGTGACGCGGTGCCTCTCCGTATTCGACGAAAACAAGCGCTTCAATCCAAAGTTTGCGCCGGGCACGGAGTTCGTGATCCCTTGCGACACCGTAATCCTCGCCATCGGTCAATCTTCCGACGTTTCTTTCCTCACACCTGCGGACGGCGTGGAAATCACCCGCCAGGGCACGCTAAAAATTAACCCCGACACGCTGATGACCACGGCCCCCGGCATTTTCGCCGCGGGTGACATCGCCTTTGGGCCGCGCCTCATCATCAACGCCGTCGCTGACGGCAAGAAAGCCGCCGTTGAAATCGACAAGTATCTGCGCGGGCCGGAATGGAAACCCAAGTCTCGCTACGTGCAGGTGACCGTTCTGGATCACCACGAAATGGCCGCCCACTACGACGAGTACTCGCGCCTCAGCGTACCCGTGCTTCCCATCGACCGGCGCACCGGCGTTGCCGAAGTCGAAACAGGCTACACCGAAGCCCAGGCGCGCAGCGAAGCCAGCCGCTGCCTACGCTGCTGGATCAACACGATTTTCGAAGGCACCGAAACCACCGGCACCGAGTGCATCCTTTGCGGTGGTTGCGTGGACGTTTGCCCGGAAAATTGCCTCTCGCTCGTGCCCCTGAAGAGTTTTTCTTTCACTGACGAGGACAGGGAACGCCTGCGCAAGGAACAGGAACTGCGCGCGATCGACCTCCAGCATGTCGCACCGGAAGAACTCAACCAGTTGGAAGGCTCCGTCATGGTCAAGGACGAAACCATCTGCATTCGCTGCGGCCTCTGCGCCGAACGTTGCCCCGCCCACACCATTTCCATGGAAGCCTTCGAGGTTTTTGATGAGGACCCCAGCTTCATCCCTGTCGAGGAGATTGTGCTACGACCATGAATGAAACCAGATCAACCCCCACGCCAAATCACAGGGCTGCTTCGCAGCGCCCAGCGGAAGTGTCTCGCCGCGACTTTCTCGGCGAAATCACCATGGGAGCGCTGGGCGTCGCGGGCCTCGGCGGAGCCGCGCTCACCTACCAGTATTTTTCGCCGAACGTGTTGTTCGAGCCTTCCACGAACTTTCGCGCCGGCAATCCCGATCTCTATCCGGTCAATTCCGTCACCTTTCTGCAGGAGCAGCAGGTTTACATCGTGCGCACTTCCGGCGGGTTCTACGCCGTCTCCGCCGTCTGCACGCATCTGGGTTGCGTGACGCAGTGGAAGCCGGAAGCCAACATAATTGCCTGCCCGTGCCACGGGAGCAAATTCGAGCCCAATGGCAAGAAGATCGAAGGCCCGGCGCCGCGCCCGCTGCCGCATTTTTCGGTGACGCTCACTGCTGATGGCGAATTGCTCGTGGACAAACTCCAGGTCATTAAAGCCGACCAGGTTCTGAACGTCTGAGGATAATCATGGCCACCTCTTTTCACACTGCTATCGAGAGTTTACGCGCCACCCGCGTTTGGAAGTCCATCTTCCGCCGCGGCCCCGCCATCACCAACCGCACGCGCAGCGTAGCTGTCTTTGGCAATCTTTTCCTGCACTGGCTCCCGGTCAAGGTTCTCGAAAAGTCGCTTCGCACGCGCGCAGCCTATTATCTCGGCTCGCTCTCCTTCCTCCTCTTTCTGCTCCTGGTGATTACCGGTGTCCTTTTGATGTTCTATTACCACCCCGCCGCGCCGAACGCCTACCGGGACATGAAAGACCTGCGCTTCGTCGTCTCCAACGGCGTTTTTCTGCGCAACATGCACCGCATCGCCGCTCACCTGATGGTCCTGCTGGTCTTTTGCCACATGTTCCACGTCTTTTATCGCGGCGGCTACAAACCGCCCCACGAATTCAACTGGGTGATCGGCGTGGTGCTCCTGTTGCTCACGCTGTTCCTGAGTTATACCGGCTATCTGCTGCCGTGGGATCAACTCGCTTTCTGGGCTGTCACGGTGGGCACGAACATCGTTTCAGCGATGCCGGTCATCGGCAGCAAGGTCCGCTTCGTGGCCCTGGGCGGTAATATAGTCGGTGAAAACGCCCTGTTGCGCTTTTACGTGCTTCACGTTGTCATTCTCCCGTTGCTGGCCTTCCTTTTCATCGGCGTGCATTTCTGGCGCGTGCAGAAGGATGGCGGCCTAACGGTTCGGTCAAAAGACGATGATGGAAAAAACTAAAATCGAATCGGGTTTCAGTTCTGACGCAAAGAAAGAGCCGCGCCGGATTGTCTTCATCACGCGCAACACTTCCGCGAAGGTCAAGGACGACCGCGGCCCCGAACTCATGACCTATCCTCACCTCCTGGTGCGGGAAGCCATCGTCTTCGAGGTGCTGATCATCGCCATGGTGGTGCTCGCGCTCTTCTGGGATGCGCCGCTTGAGCAACTGGCCAATCCGCTGCTCACCCCAAATCCCGCCAAGGCGCCATGGTACTTCCTCGGCCTCCAGGAATTGCTGCACTTTTTCCCGCCGTTCGTCGCGGGCATTCTGATCCCCACACTCGTGCTCATCGCGTTGATCGTGATTCCGTATTTCCACATCAACGTGGAGGGGAAGCCCCTCTGGGGAGAAAGCGCCTCCAAGCGCTTCGCCATTGCGGTTGGAGTGACTTTTGCGTTGCTCCTCCTTCTCGCCGTCTTTGATGCATGGACCATCATCGTGCCCACCGTTCTTGTCGCTGCACTCCTCGTGGCTTCCTACTACTCGAAGGCCAGCTCAGGGTGGATGGGGAGTCTCCGGCTGAAGCCGCTCTCCTGGTGGGTGATGACTTGGTTCATCGCCACCGCCGTCTGCTTGACCGTCGTCGGAACATTCTTCCGCGGCCCGGGCTGGTCCTGGGTATGGCCTTGGGGGACACATGCCGGCTGAAGACATGGGTAAGCTCTCCTACCGCATGCGGCTCGCCTTTGCCGTAGCCACCGTGATCTGCCTGCTCGTGCTGGCGATTTCCCCCGTCAAGGACTTTCGCGCCGAGTGGAAGAAATACAAGCGCTCCTTCGTGCGCTACGCGCAAGGCCGCCCAGACACCAAAAAACTTCTCGCCGACTACAGCCCCAACATCGATCAGGTATGGATTCCCGGGATGAACGTGGTCGATCGTTGCACCACCTGCCACCAGGGCATGACACAGCCGTCTCTTGCGGATGCTTCCGTGCCGCAGCCCTTTCGCGCGCATCCGCCAATTCCGCACAACGTGCGCGAATGGGGCTGCACTATTTGCCATCGTGGACAGGGTCCCGCCACGGAAATTGCCGAAGCGCATGAAACCACCCTCGCCTGGGAGCAGCCCATTCTTCCGGCGCACTTCCTGCAAGCCTCCTGCGGAAGTTGTCATCACGACGACCTGAAGGAAACGCCGCAGCTCACCCGCGGAAGGGAATTGCTCTCCCGCCTGAATTGCCAGGCTTGCCACAAGCTGAACGACTTGGAGCCCCCGATGCTTGGCCCCGATCTTTCCAGCGTCGGCAACAAAGTTTCCCGCGAGTGGATCTACAAGTGGCTGAAGGATCCGCGCACCGTCCTCGACAAGGATGGCAACGTCACCGTAAACGGCATTGAGAACGAAGACGAGACCCGCATGCCGAAATTCCGCTTGAATGATGAGGAGATGGTCGCGCTCACCGCCTTCCTGAGCGCGCAAAAAGCCAAGGCGCTGGATAGTTACAAGATCAACCCTGCCGTTGTTGCCACTTGGAGCAAGAAGCCCGATTTGTTGTCGCAAGGCGAACTGCGCTTCCGCCAGATGATGTGCACGACCTGCCATTCGCTGGCCGTGACCCGTGCAGGCGAAACAAAGATGATCGGTGGAGACATCGGCCCCGAATTGACAAAAGTGGGCAACAAGGTCAATGAGCAGTGGCTGGTCTCCTGGTTGCGCAATCCGCAAGGCTACCTGGCGCACAACAATATGCCGCGCTACGGCTGGACCGATGAAGATCTCTATAAGGTCTCGCAATACGTCATGAAGCAGCTCACGGACTCGGATTTGCTTGCCACCGTGCCCAAGCTGGAACCCGCGACCGAAGACGAAATCAAGAATGGCAAGCGCCTCTTCCTCGAAAAAGGATGCGCCAGTTGCCACAGCATCGCGGGCGTGACTCCGCAGAAAGATTTTGGCCCCGACCTCACGGCGCTCGGTGCAAAGAACGCCTCCGAACTTGAGTTCGGCAAAGCGAAAATCACGCGCAACCTGCTTTCCTACATTCAAGCCAAGCTGCAGGATCCCGTATCCGTCAACCCGGCCTCGCGCATGCCGCAATACGCCTGGAATCCGGCGGACTTGGACGCGGTGACCACGGCGCTGCTCAGCCAGACCGGCCCGAAGCCCACCAGCGCGCTGCAGCATCTCACGGTTCCGAAGGTCGAAGCCTCCTACCGCGCCGTCGGCGATTTCGCCGAAGTCTACGAGCGCTACAAATGCTACGCCTGCCACCGCTTCAACGGCTTTGGCGGCACACTGGCCCCGGATCTTTCCTATGAAGGCAGCCGCGCCCAGAAAAAGTGGATTGCGGAATTCCTGAAGAACCCACAGACCATCCGCCCAACCCTGATCTTGCGCATGCCGCAATTCAACATGACGGATAAGGAAGTAAGCATCGTCGCGGACTATCTTGCACTGGCGGTTCAGAAGCCCGACGTCAATCCGCAAAGCGTGGATGCGCGGCAATTCAATCCGGCGCTGGTCAGCATGGGAAAGCAACTCTACGAAGTGAAGTACCAGTGCCAGTCGTGCCACACCATCGGCGGCACCGGCGGCTACGTCGGGCCGAACCTGAACAACGCCGGCAACTGGCTCACACCTGCATGGACCGAAGCGTGGCTCCGGAATCCCCAAGCGCTCCAGCCGGATACGATTGAGCCGCGGCGCAACTTCACGGAAGACGAAATTCGCGCTCTCACTGCGTACCTGATGACTCTGAAGGCCGCGATCAAACCGCAAACTTCAACCAGAGCCGCGAACGCGCGTCCCGCGGGGCAGGGAGCAGGCCGATGAAATCCAAATTCCTGCTGGCCATGCCGCTGCTCCTTGCCGCTTTTTCTCTTTCCGCCTGCAAAAAGGGCGCGCAACCTGTGAAGCCCATGGAAGCCTTCGGCGCCTACGATACCGAAGCGGATTGGAACGACAGTACGAAGCTGGTCAATCTCGGCTATCAAGAAGCCCAAGGCAAACGCATCTTCTATCAGTATTGCGTATGGTGCCACGCCGATGCGACGCCCGCTGGCCCTTCCAACCGCAGCAACCTCACACCCGTGCCCCCGCTCCTCAACGACGGCGAGAAGTTGAACGGGGAGAGCGATGAGTTCATGCGGAACATCATCACCCTTGGCGGAAGCGCGCTGGGCAAGTCGGCCATGATGCCTCCCTACGGCAAAACCCTTTCCGCCGGCGAAGTCCAGGCCGTCATCGCTTTTACCCGCGCCATCGCCCAGCCGCCCTATCAGAAACCCGGGCGCCCGGGGTCGCAATACACCGCCAAATAGTGGATGATAAAATCGCAAAATGAAATCGACACGCCCTATCACGGTCCCCCGTGTACTTCTGTTTGTCGTGGCCGCTGCCGTCCTTCTGGCGAGTACGCCTCTCGTCTCCGCCCAGGTCAGCCCCAATGAAATTCTGGATCCGGACCTGAAAGCGCTGGAGAAACAGTATTTTTCGCAGCTCAAAAACCTCAATCAAGCCATCGCCAAACTGCACTTTCCTTTTCCTTTCTACCTGAGCCGTTACGTCGGTATCGAGCCCGCCAAGCAGGCGGAAACGGATTCGCGCGGGCTGGAATTCGTGAAGTTTCGCGATCGCATCGTTCTGAAGATCACCGGCAATTACGATGCGGCCTACAACGCGACGCAATTCACGCGCAATGAACGCGCCGCTCGCACCTTTCAGGACGTCCTGCTCCCCATCTTGCAGACTGTCACGCAAGGTATCACGCCGGACATCGCCTGTGACGCCATCGGCTTCGAGGTGGCGTACCACACCCGCGCCGCGGAAAAGAGCTACGACTACGAGGGCAAGGAACTCCTTGTGATCGTACTGGACCGCGCAGACGCATTCGTTCTGGCGCAGGCTACCAACGCCGCGGCGCGCCAGGATATCCTTAATCGGTCCATGATCTTCCTCGGCGGCCAGGAATTCGGATTGTCGCTGTTGGAGAAGGATCCCTACGTCGTTTCCACGCTCCCCCGCACGAAACCATCGAAGATCGACTCTTCCTCCTCGGGGGGCTCTTCAACCACCCTCAGCCGTTTGAATCGCGCAATTCCCAACGCGATCCCTTCTGTCGCGGCAGCAGCCTCTCCAGACTCTGCTTCGAGCGCGGCTGCCAAGCCTGACCTTTCTCAAGCCAGACCCATTGCCACGCAAGCGGATGTGGGCCGTTTGCAGTCGCAATACCAGGCGCAGCTCGACATCCTTTCAAAGGAAGGGCAGGCCAAATTTCAGTTTGTGGATTACGACCCGCCGGCTTTCGTGATCATCAGCAAACAACTCGCTCTTCAGATGACCCTGCGCAACAACCTGCGCTTCGACATCGAGAAATCTTCCATCTATAAGCGCGCCGCCCAGACTTTCGATCTTTTTCTCGCTCCCAAACTCAGGGACATCCTGGACAAGATCCCCGATGACAACGCCGTCGCCGTGTACGATTTCTCCGTCATCAATCCCCTGACTTCCGGTATGGGCGCCAAGGAACGCTCCGAGGCCGTTGAGTTCATTCTTCCCGCAGCTCTGGCGCGGCAATTTGTCAACAATGAAATCACCAACCAGGCGCTGATTGACAAAAGCCAGGTGCTCGTCAACGGGGTGCGCATTGCCCTGAATCTTCAACTGGTGGAATAGCCCGCCTGCAGCAACCCAATCGCCGCTGCTCACGATTCGGGCTTGGGCTTGATCCCCATGGCGCGATCGAGCGCTACCTGCTCCTCCGGGCGCAAGGCACGAAACGCGCCCTTGGGCAAGTCTCCGAGCTGCAAGGGGCCAATCGCCACGCGTACCAACCGCAAGACCTCGACGCCGTGGGCTTCGAGCATCCGGCGGATGTGGCGATTCTTACCTTCGTCGAGAATCATTTCCAGCCAGGAGTTTTTCTCGCCCGCACGCAGCAAGCTGACTCGCTTGGCGTGCAGGACTTCGCCCTTTTGCGTCTCCACACCGCGCTCCAGAGCCTCCATCAGCCGTTCATCCGCCTTTGCGGCAATTTGCACGTGATAGCTCTTCTCCAGATGAGTCGCAGGGTCCGTGATCCGCGCCGCCCATTCCGGATCATTGGTCATAAGCAGCAACCCTTCGCTGCCCTTGTCCAGCCGCCCCACTGGAGCAAGCCAATCCCGGCCCTTCGGCAAAAGTGAGTACACCGTGTCCCGGCCCTTCTCATCAGCGGCGGAGGTGACAATGCCGCGCGGCTTGTTCAACATCACGTAGACCTTTTCCGCCGCGCGGATTGGCCTTCCGGCAACCTCGATGCGATCCACTCCCAGGCGCACGGGCGTCTCTGGATTGCGCGGTGTCGCTCCATTCAGGCGCACCTGGCCCTCGCGAATCAGAGTCATGGCCTGCGTGCGTGAGCAGAAACCCAGCTTAGAGAGCGCGCGGGCCAGCCCCACCTTCTTGCTTTTGTTCGAAGCGCGTTCCGCAGATTGGCGTGCAATGGCCTTCACGGTGAGTGCCAGTCCGGCCACTCATAATGGACCAGGAATCTCCAAACCTAAAGACGTTTGTCGCATGCCTGGGTAGCAGGCTGCTGAAAGCTGCTTGCTCTTCAGGAGGCCGGGGCTTCAGCCCCGGCGTATTATGGCTTCAATAGGCACGGGCTTTAGCCCCTGAAGAAATTCTTTCCAAGTGGTTTTTTCAAGCGGCTCAGCTCTTCTTCTCAGGCACCGGCTCCGGATGTTTCACTTCGCCGTAGCGTTGCGCGAGCCACGCGCGCACTTCCTTGGGCTCATAATTGAAGGGGCCGTTGCCGCCCTTGTAGGAGATACGGCCGCTCTCGTCAAGGATGTAGAGCCGCTCGGGCCAGGCGGCGTAGGCGTCGTTGGCGGTATTGTTCATTTCATCGATGCCGAACGGCACGGGGAATTTGAAGCGTTGCGTGAAATCGTTGGCGATGGCAACTCGCTGGGCCAGGGTTTTGGGTTGGACGTAGCAGACGTCGTCTTTGTCCTTTTCGTTGGATTTCATGCGCCACTCGTCGAGCGGATGCGCTTCGCGGATATAGATGGTCAGAAAATCAGCATGGGCTTTGTAATCGTTATAGATCTGCACGATGTCGCCGACCTGGCGACGGAAGGGTGGTCAAGTAAAGCTGCCGAAGACCAGCACTAGCGGGCGCCCGTGGTTGCGTTCACGAATATGGAAGCGCGTGGCGCCATCCAGCGCCACCAGGGGCACATCGGGGGCAGTGTCACCCACGTGCAATCTTCCGCGATGCATGTACGGGAGAGCGAATCGCAGCATCTCGATGGCGTCTTTCGGCCCGCCCGCGAGAATGCTCAGGCCGACGTAGGCAAGGACCAGGAGCCCTCCGACCGAGACAACTGTCCATAGAAGAGTGCGATTCATGGGGTTCCCAGTCTAGCGCCCACCCGCTACCCCGGGCAATTATGATTGCGTGGGAACCCCCGGAAGGGTAAGAGAAGCTGGCTACGCTGCTTTCTTCTTCCAGGCGCCCAGGATCGCGCCCATCAGGATGAGGCCTGCAAGCGGATAAAACTCATTGATGGCGAACAGCGCTTTGGGGCGCATCTCAAACATATAGGTCATGAACGCGAGAGGTCCGACAAAACCGACCCAGACGAGAACACCGATGGAGGCGCCGCGCGAGGCAGTATTGGCATTGCGCCAAATGCAGAGTTGCGCAAGAGAGAAGGCCACCAGCAATTCCAGGAGAAACGAAACGACATAGGGAACCACGGGGCTCACACTCCGGGCCTGTTCGATGGTCATGTGCTCCAGGGCCATCCAGGGTTTGTTAAAGAGAACGGCGTACCAAAGGGCTCCGAGAGCAAAGTAGGCAATGGCTGCAACAACCACGGCAAGATAGTTGGTCTTCATTTCGATTTTTCCCCACGTGGAGCGCACCGCAAGAATTTTGGCCCAAGCGAGGGCGGTGGCGTGTCGGGCAGAGTCTGTAACCGGCCTGCCGCAAAGTCAAGCTACTTCACACGGTAGAAAACCTGCAGCAACCCGTTCGGGTATTGTTTCGTACGGACCAGCTCGAGTTCCGTCTCAGGGTAAGGTTGCGCGAACAGGGCAATGCCGTCACCCAGCAGTCTACGCGCGGGCTTTATCGAGCATCTCCTCCCAGATGCCCTTGGACTTGAGGATCAACTCGACGGCTTCGCGAACCGCGCCGTGGCCGGCAAGGGCCCGCGTGGTGTAGTGCGCCACTTTTTTGACGTCGGCGACTGCATCGCCAACCGCAATGGCCAGGCCCACGCGTTCCATCAGCGGGATGTCCGGAAGATCGTCGCCCACAAAAGCGACCGCGGAATCGGGCAGGCGGGCTTTCTGCAGAATTTCCTCGTACGCGGGCAGCTTCACCGGGACTTTCATGTACACATAGTCCATGTGTATCTCGTGCGCGCGACGAACCAGCGAGGGACTCTCACGGCCGGTGATGCAGCCCGTTTTGAGACCTGCGGTTTGGGCCAGAGTGAGGCCCTGACCGTCGTGGGCGTCAAACGTTTTGATCTCCAGCGCGGTTCCGTCGAGCTGCGAAAGCAGCGTGACACCGCCGTCGGTCATGGTGCCGTCCACGTCCATAAGCAGCAGCTTGATCTTCGCGGCGCGTTTCTTGAGAGCGGGAGAAATCTTCTGAGCGCGAGCCAATTGGGCCTCCATCCGGTAATGATTCCTGAATTTTAGCAGGAATGAGAAGAGATATCAGATATCAGCGGTCAGCGATCAGGAAGCGGGCATGTGAAGAAAGCTGCGGCCGGTAAAGACAGGAGCGGACCGGCCGCTGGCCAGCCCACGGAACCTGAGTTTGCGGAGAACCCCAAACACGCGAGTTGAACGGTAATAATTCTTTCAACGGATCGAGCGATCCGCTTAGAACGAGAGGGTCATCACCGCGGCAGTTATATCCATCATCCAGTGAGCCACAATGAGAGGGGCAAGTCTTCGTGTGCGTAAGTAGATCGCCATGAAAACGAGCACGCCGGGGAGGAAGGCGAGAGAACTGTAAAGTATGAACCGCCAGTCGGGCACAAACGGAATAAAATTATGCTGCATCGTCCACCAGAATCCCACCAGGCAGTAAGGAACCCAGCGATGGCGGGAAAGAGCTGCGAGTCGCGCGGCGAGGTATCCCTGATAGGTAAACTCCTCCGTGACCGACCAGATGGGCCACCAGATCAGAAGGGAATAGAGAACACCCCACAAAGGCAAGTGGCGAGCCATCAATTCCAGGTGAGGGATGGGCGCGTGCCACGAATGGTAGACAATCCTGCGGGCGAGAGGTTCTGCAAAGAAGAAGAAAGGAAAGATAAGCAAAAAGCAGGCGATGCCTTTGGGCACGAGCCAGCGAGGCAAAGGCCCGAGGAGATCGCGAATGCGAATGTTTTCGCGCCGGGTCAGAAGAAAGAGACAAGTAAGACAGCCAATGTCCACCAGCGTGCCCCAGACGGTCCACCAGGGACCGGCGGCTCGCCAGGGTGAAGCGCGGCCTTGCAGCCAAAAGACGGCGGCAAAGATGGCTTGGCTGAGGAGCATAAACACGATGCGCGCAGGAAGAAACAGAAGCGGAGCAGCCCAGCGGATCTGCCCGAGACTGACGCGTTTTTCGATTTCCTGAGGGGAGTTCAGAAAGACAGGAGCAGGAACTGAAACGCCGGGCAGCGTGGTCATGTTTCACTCCAGTGCTACATAAGTTCAAGGGTCCAGAGGTCGTGGAGGTGGACAACGCCGACCACTTTCTGCGAGCTGGGGTCGACAACCACGACAGAGGTGATTTTTTTCTTTTCCATCAGGTTCAAGGCTTCACTCGCGAGAATCTTTGGACCAATCGTCTGCGGCGTGCGCACCATGCAATCCCCGGCGGTCATGGCGAGCGTAGCGCCGCCATGTTTTTCCATCAGCCGGCGAAGATCGCCATCCGTCAGGATGCCTGCCAGCATGCCCTCGGAGGTGGTCACGGTAGTCATCCCCAGTTTCTTCGCGGACATTTCATGAAACACTGCAGGCATCGCCGTATCCGGCGCCACACGCGGCATGGCATCGCCCAAGTGCATCAAATGTTCGACACGCAGAAGTTTGTTGCCCAGACGCCCGGCAGGATGCAGCGCAGCGAAATCGTCCGGGCGAAACCCGCGCTTCTCCAGCAGGGAAATGGCAAGGGCATCGCCGATGGCCATGGCCACGGTTGTGCTGGCCGTGGGGGCAAGATTCAGCGAACAAGCTTCTTCCTTCACGCTGACGTCCAGCGCCACATCGCTGGCTTCCGCCAGCGTCGACCGCAGATTTCCGGTGAGCGTGACGATGGTGATCTCCAGGCGCTTCAGCGTCTCCAGCAAGTTCAGGATTTCCTGCGTTTCGCCGCCGTAGCTGATCGCCAGCAGGGCGTCGCCGCGCGCCAGCATGCCCAGATCGCCGTGCAGCGCTTCCGCCGGATGCAAAAAGAACGACGGCGTGCCGGTGCTCGAGAGCGTTCCGGAAATCTTGCGGCCGATGAGCCCGGATTTCCCCATGCCCGTCACAACCACGCGCCCCTTGCAGGCGAAGAGCACTTCGACCGCGCGGTCGAACGAAGCGTCGAGTCGCGCCAGCACTTCCTGAATGGCCTGCGCTTCAATGCGAAGAACGCGGCGCGCGGTTTCCAGGCTCATGCGTTGCTCCAGCGGCGAACGAGAGTGGAAAGCTCCTTCAAGCGGGCCAGGAGTTGCGGAAGCTGCGCCAAGGGCAAGGCGTTAGGCCCGTCGGAAAGTGCGGCGGCGGGATTGTCGTGAGTCTCGAGGAAAATGCCGTCAACGCCCGCGGCCACGCCTGCCCGCGCCAGCGGCTCGATAAATTCGGGCTGGCCGCCGCTTGCGTGGCCTTGTCCACCGGGGAGTTGCACGGAGTGGGTCACGTCAAAAACGACGGGGTAGCCAAGTTTCTGGAGCACCGGGAATGAACGCATATCCACAACCAGGTTGTTGTAGCCGAAACTCGCGCCTCGCTCCGTCAGAATGATCTTGGAGTTGCCGGCGGCGGCGATTTTCTCCGCAACATTGCCCATGTCCCACGGCGAAAGGAATTGCGCTTTCTTGACATTGACGATGCGCCCCGTTTTAGCCGCGGCGACCAGCAGATCGGTCTGACGAGAGAGGAACGCGGGTATCTGCAGAATGTCTGCCACTTCGGCTGCCGGCTCGGCTTGCGAAGCATCATGAATATCCGTGAGGATGGGCAAATGTAGATCGGCTTTGATTTTGCCGAGGATGCGCAAGCCCTCCACCAGCCCCGGGCCGCGGTAGGACTTTACGCATGAGCGGTTGGCCTTGTCGTAAGAAGCCTTGAAGATGTACGGCACACCAGCATCCGCCGCAATTTTCGCTACGCGCTCCGCCATCATCCGCGCGTGCGCTTCGGACTCGATCACGCACGGCCCCGCAATCAGAAAAAGCGGGTTGCCCCCGCCCAGGCGCAAGGAACCAAGTGGGATTTCGCGAGTAGTCGTCATCGATGAGTCGAAGATATCACAGACCTGCCCCAGGCCGTTCCCTCGGAATTAGGCGACGAACCATGGTAGCGGCACGAGGAGAAATCAAGCGGCGGCGTGAGGCGTGGCGCGTAAAACGGGCGCGTGAGGCTGCGTTCCACCGCTCGGGGCTGGGGCCGTTGGCCGCGACTTCTGGAGCTTGTGCTCCAGCGATGCGCCAATGAACGCCGCGAACAGCGGGTGCGGATCGAATGGTTTGGACTTGAACTCCGGGTGGAACTGGCAGCCGAGGAACCATGGATGGTTGGACGCCTCGACGATTTCCACGTAATTCTCATCCGGCGTGCGTCCCGTGATTTTCAGTCCGGCAGCCGTCAGGACCTTCTCGTATTCGCGGTTGAATTCGTAGCGGTGGCGGTGGCGTTCGCTGATTTCAAGCTTGCCGTAAGCCTTGTGGGCGAACGAGCCGGGCTCCAACCTGCACGGCCATGCGCCCAGGCGCATCGTGCCGCCCATTTCGTCCACGCCCAGAAGTTCGCGCAATTTGTAAATCACGCGGTTCGGCGTTTGCGGCTCGAATTCCGTGCTGTCCGCTTGTTTCAAGTTCGCCATATCGCGCGCGTATTCGATGGTGGCGCATTGCATCCCCAGGCAGATGCCGAAGTACGGGACTTTATACTCGCGGGCATACTGAATCGAATAGATCATTCCCTGAATGCCGCGCTTGCCGAATCCGCCGGGCACCAGGATGCCGTCGTAGCCGCGAAGCCGCTTCTCCGCCGTCTCCAGCGAGTCGATTTCCTCGGACTCAATCCAATCGATGACCGTCTTGTGATTGTGCGCCAGCCCGCCGTGCAGCAGGGCTTCGCGCAAACTCTTGTACGCGTCTTCCAATTGCACGTATTTCCCGACGATCCCGATGCGCACCTCGCCGTGCGGATGATGCAGGCGATCGAGCATGTCCAGCCAGGGCTGCATTTCCGCGGGACGCTCTTCGAGGCGCAACGAACGGAGAATCTGTAGGTCGAGCCCTTCCTTGTTGAGCTCCACGGGGACTTCGTAGATCGCCTTCACATCCTCCATGGAAATGACGCGGGCTTCCGCGACGTTGCAGAACAGCGCGATTTTTTTCTTGAGCTCCGCAGGAATGTGGTGATCGCTCCGGCACAGCAGGATATCCGGCTGAATCCCGATTCCCAGCATCTCTTTTACGCTGTGCTGCGTGGGCTTGGTTTTGAGTTCGCCCGCGGCCGCGATGAACGGCACCAGCGTCACATGGACGAAAAGCGTATTCTCCGGGCCGAGTTCCAGGCGCATCTGGCGAATCGCTTCCAGGAACGGCAGGGATTCGATATCCCCCACAGTTCCGCCAATTTCCACGATTACAATATCGACGCCATCGGAGACTTTGCGGATGCAGCGCTTGATCTCGTCGGTGACGTGGGGGATGACCTGTACGGTCTTTCCCAAATAATCGCCGCGGCGCTCCCGGGTGAGGATGGTTTCGTAGATACGGCCGGTGGTCCAGTTGTTGTCGCGTGTCAGCCCAACGTGGGTGAAGCGTTCGTAGTGGCCGAGGTCGAGGTCCGTCTCCGCCCCGTCGTCCGTGACGAAAACCTCCCCATGCTGAAAGGGACTCATCGTTCCGGGATCCACGTTCAGGTAGGGATCGATTTTTTGGATAGTGATTTTGAAGCCGCGACTTTCGAGGAGACAGCCGATGGAAGATGCTGCTACGCCTTTGCCAAGTGAGGAAACTACACCACCAGTTACAAAGATATATTTTGGCGCCATCCGGGTCGCCCGCATCCGCTCGGAGCAGATTTGGGCTTGTCGAACCTCCACAGGATTGACGTACATATAATTATGTTCGGAACGCCGCGGAGTGTCAATGCAAACTCTTCGTTCGTAATCATCGGAGTTTTTTCTCACTCCACGAAACCTTTTTCGTTTTTCCGGGTTTCAATCATTGGGACGTGCGGTAAGGTCTATTCAATGGCATGTGGGACACAAGGCTAATCCAGCCAGGGCTTGCGCGTAACGCGGCACAGGTCCGGCAACGTCTATGTCTATGTGGCCCTATGGAGGGACTCGCCCTCGAAGTCAAGCAATGAGGCAAACAATGCGGATGAGAAAGATGTCTTTATGGATTGTTGTAGGGATAGCGCTCTTCTGCTGCACAGCAATGGGGCAGGAGAGGGCCCCGCAAACTCCAGTACGATCCTCGGGATATGACCTAAAGCGCGAGGGCACACTCGTGGGCACGGTCATCACCTACACCGAATCTTCGACCACTCCACCGCTCGGCGCTCATGTCACCCTGCAAACCGCGGGCGGCGTTGTGGATGTTCACCTCGGTGATGCCCGGCTCTTGACCTCAAACCATTTCAGCATCCAGACGGGCGACACTCTGCGAATCATTGGCGAGAACGTGGCCTCTGGAACCACTTCGACTTTCCTGGCGCGAATAGTGCAGAAGGGCACACAGGCGCTGGCAGTGCGCAGTGAGCGTGGCATCCCAGTCCGTCACGTGGCGCCGAAAAATAGCGCCGCAAGTAAACCGCAGGGAGGTGTGCTGTGAAGCGCCTTCTGTGGCTTGCTACTCTGGCGTTCGCCGCCGTTCTCTCCGCCTGCGGCGGTGGCGGCGGCTCAACCATTCCTCCACCGCCTCCGGCCGGGGGGTTCACCCTTAGCAGCTTGAAGGGCCAGTACGCATTTTCGATGAGTGGCCTGGACCAGAACTTCGCGTACCTTGCGCGCACTGGGAGCTTCATCGCTGACGGAGCTGGCCACATCACCAGCGCTATGGAAGACGTCGTAGACCTCAACGCAGGGACTGCCACCGAGGTCACTTTTGCTCCTAGCAACTATTCCGTGCTGGCAAATGGCCGCGGTAGCATCGTCCTTCAGGATGGCTCGGGCGGGGGCCTGACGTTGACCATGATCCTCCAGTCTCCAAGCCAGGGCTTCCTGTTGGAAACCGACGCGGGAGGCGGCACCAGCGGCAGCTTCAACCTCCAAACCACCACTGATTTCGTGCCCACAGCTTTGAATGGGAATTACGTTTTTGATTTCGCGGGCGAGTCGTTGACAGGCTCGACTCCAACCGTTGTCTCCACCGTCGGAAATTTCACTGCGACCGGCAACGGGATAATCACCGGCGGCATCATGGACATCAATGACGGCAACGCGGGCCTTTCCAGCGCCGTCAACATCCCCCCGGGAACCTTCGCACTCGATCCCGCCAACGGGGCCACATTCGGCCGCGGCACCGCCGTATTTGCCGGACATTCCTTCGCCTTCTACATCGTGGATGCCACGCGCATCAAATTCATCCAGGAAGATTCCCAGGGAGGTTCAACGGGCGATGCGGTTCTACAAACCGGCGCCATTCCCACGCAGGATTCCAGCTTCACCGGCAACTTCGCCTATCTGGTTGGTGGATCGTCAATGTCGACATTTGGCCCCTACGCGGCCGTAGCTCGCTTCACGGCGGATGGCGGGGGCGGTGTCGGTGCGATATCGCTCGACGAAAACGACAGTGGCACGGCGACCCACGTTTCTCAGGGATCCAACATCTCCAACGCCACCTACGCGATTGATACGACGAACCCGGGCAAGGGGCGCGGCACGTTCACCTTCACGGACTCCTCCTCCGGCTATACATTTCAATATGTCTTCTACCTGATCTCTCCGACCAGCGGAGTCATCCAGGACGTCAGCAGCGGAATCGTAGCGGACGGCGCATTGTTCGCGCAATCCGGGGCGCCCTTCACCTTCACGGGCCTCGCCGGCAACTATGCCTTCAATTGGAGTGGAGTGAGCACCAACGTGGAGAATTACGTCGGGCAATATAAGCTGGCGAACACTGCCTCCAACAACATTTCCGGCGTCGTGGATGCAACATCTCTCGGCAGCAACGGTGTTGGCTCTTTCCCCAATTCGGGAGCCCAAGGAACGCTGACCATCAATTCCGATGGCAGCACCAACAACACCTATCAGATCGCAACCGGTAGCTCAGTTTCGCCGACCTATGGCTTCCAGGCCTACATCGTTGATGCCAACACAATCTTAGTAGTGTGCACGGATAAGTCTCGCGTGCTTGCCGGTTTTGTTTCGCGACAATCGCAATGATCCGCCGGAGCCAGGGAAACCCTCTCCCTGGCTCCGCTAATTCGCCGCCCGGCAAGGATCTCCTTTGCCGGGCGGTCTTATTTTTGCATCAGCTTTTCCACGCGCGCCACGTCTTCGAGAACATCCACGCTCACGGCATCATGCACGACCTCGGCCACGCGAATCTTCCAGCCATTTTCCAGCCAGCGCAACTGCTCAAGCTGTTCGATCCTTTCCAGTTCGCCCTGCGGCAGGGTGGGAAATTCCAGCAGCGCCTCTCGTTGAAAAACGTACAGCCCCAGGTGTTTCCAATACTTCACATGTACTTTCTGCTGCGTATCGCGAATCCATGGGATCGGCGCACGGGAAAAATAGAGCGCATTGCCATCAAAGTCGAGCACTGTCTTCACTACGTTGGGATCCATGATGTCTCCGGCATGCCGTATGGGTGTGGCCACCGTGGATATTTGCGCCTGCGGTTCTTCGAGCAGCGCGCCAACGGCCGTGTCAATCGCCACCGGGTCGATCAGCGGTTCGTCTCCCTGTACGTTGACGAACACGTCGCCAGGCTCGTGCACAGCCACCTCGGCGATGCGTTCCGTGCCGGTGCGATGGTCGGAGCGGGTCATTCGCGCTTCGCCGCCGAAGGCCATTACGGCATCCATAATTCGTTGATCATCGGTTGCCACTATCACGCGATGCACGGTCTGCGCGCGCTTCGCCCGTTCATAGACGTGCTGCACCATGGGCTTCCCCGCCAGCGGCACCAGCGGCTTCCCCGGCAGCCGCGTCGAAGCGTAGCGCGATGGGATCACCACAATCACTTTGGGATCGCTCATTCTTCCGCCCTTTCATCTTTCGTTCTTGAAGCGATGCTAGCACATGGGGTGGGCTTCGGCGGCCCTCCCGGCCTGCCTTTTGGCTTGCGCGGAGAGGGCTTGCCTTCCCGAATCCGGATGCTATTATAAAATCTCTGCGCGGCCCTCCCGGCAAACCGGGAGAAGGGGGAGCCGTGAAGCGCGCCATTTGCGGGACCCGCGTTTTGAGTTTACTTGCGATTGCGCGCTTGTCCGCCTGCCTGTTGCTGCTCTCTCTCGGAGCCCCCCTTTGGGCCCAGGATGCCCCCAAAGATCTGACGCCTTCTAAGGCTTTGCCTGAGTCACCGAGGCTCGGCGCGCTCACCCGGGACACCCCCGCGGTGAAGATCATCCCTGGAAAGATCATTCGCACCGACGTGGATTTGGCCCTGGTCAACGTGACCGTCACGGACCCCTACAACCGCCTGGTCACCGGGCTGGAAACCGATAATTTCCGCGTCTTCGAGGACAGCATCGAGCAGGAAATCGTTTCCTTCTCTTCCGAAGACGTGCCTATCTCCATCGGAGTCATCTTTGATTTTAGCGGCAGCATGTCCGACAAGATCGGGAAAGCTCGCAATGCGGCGGTGGAGTTCTTCAAGACGGCCAATCCGCAGGATGAATTCTTCCTTGTGAGTTTCAACGAACGCGCGGAGCTGACCAGCACGTTCACCAACAGTGTGGAGGACTTGCAAACCCGCTTGATGCTTACTGCCCCTAGGGGCAGGACGGCGCTGCTGGATGCCATCTACCTGGGCCTCAGCCAGATGAGGGGTGCACATAACGCCAAACGTGCCTTGCTCATCCTTTCCGATGGAGGTGATAATCATAGTAGGTACAACGAGAACGATATCAAGCGTCTGGTCAGAGAAGCGGATACCCAGCTCTATGCCATCGGCATTTTTGACCCGCTTGGATTTCGTAATCGAACGCCGGAAGAGCTCCACGGGCCGTCGCTGCTCGAGCATCTAAATGATCTGCCGGACATTGCGTCCAAGATCGGCATGGAGCTGCGAAATCAATATGTTCTGGGATACCGACCAAGCAATCATGTCCACGACGCGCGGTGGCGCAAAATCAAGGTCAAGCTGCGCCCGCCCAAGGGGCTTCCGCCTCTTTCCGTTTACTCCAAGACCGGCTACTACGCTCCCGCGCACTGAAGTCCGTCATAACCTCCACTATGCATTCTTAGCCGGTCTCGCACTGTTGCTGACCCTGCTCCTCTTTGTTGGCCGATCTCTCGCGCAGATCCCTGTGCAGACGGTCCCTCCTCCGCCACCTCCCGATCAGGATGCTGGCAAGGGCCAAACGGGCAGCCACATCAAGCTGAATGTCAACCTGGTCGTGCTCCATACCACCGTCCTCGACGACCGCGGCAAGTTCGTGGAAGGACTGACACAAGATAATTTCCGCGTTTACGAAGACAAGGTCGAGCAGAAGCTCTCCCTCTACAAGCGCGAAGATATTCCCGTCAGCATGGGCCTGGTCATTGACAATAGCGGCAGCATGCGCGACAAACGGCCCAGCGTGAACGAAGCCGCGCTCACCCTGGTGCAGAGCAGCAATCCCCAGGACGAATCCTTCGTCGTCAATTTCAACGACGATTTCTACCTCGATCTCGACAAGGATTTCACCAATAGCATTCCCGAGCTCAAGGAAGCGCTGGAGCGCATTGACGCCCGCGGCAGCACCGCCCTCTACGACGCCATCATTGGTTCGCTTGACCATCTGAAGAAAGGCAAGAAAGAAAAGAAAGTGCTGTTAATCGTCACCGATGGCGAGGACAACGTTAGCCGCAATTCGCTGGAGAAAACCATTCGCGAGATTCAGAAGACCGATACGGTGATCTATACCATCGGCCTGCTCAGCCAGGAGATCAAGCGCAGCGCCAAAAACGCCAAGAAAGCCCTCACGGAAATCGCCCTGGCCTCCGGCGGCGTGGCCTATTTCCCGGAGAACGTCGGGGATGTACACAGCATTTGTGAACAAGTGGCCCACGACATTCGCCACCAATACACCCTGGGCTACTACCCGTTGAATATCGCCCGCGATGGCAGCTTCCGCAGCGTTCACGTGGACGTCCTGCCGCCGCGCGGCAAGGGCAAGCTCGTCGCGCGCACACGCAACGGCTACTACGCCCCGATGGCCGCCGCTTCCACCGCCACTGGCAAGTAATCCCTCGCAGTCCACGGTCTCACAGGCGCATCTCTTTTGTAGGGGTCGAGCATGCTCGACCCCTACTCGGCAAGACCTAAGCTGCGCTGTCATCCCGAGCGGCGCGACCCGATTTTTTCGGGCGCGCCGATTTTTGGCGCGCGTTGGGTCGCGAAGCGCGATCTGTGCGCCCCGTGCGCTTCGCTGGGGTCGAGGGCCCTGCTTCTGCCACTCGATTTTGTCCCCACCCCTAAGACTGTCATGCCCACCTCAAAACGGTCATCCCGACCGCAGGCCCGCGATTCTTGCGGGCCGTAGTGGAGGGATCCCGGCAACGCGTCAGTCAGTCCCTACTTCCGAAGTTCCTCGTCTTGACCTATTAGCTTTTAACTTTCAACTTTCAACTTTTAACTCTTCGACCTCTTCTCTGCGAACTCTGCGTTCGGCGTTTACCCCGACCCGGTCGGGGCGACCTCTGGGTAAGTCTCTTCTTCCCCGGCGGCCGTTGAGAAGCCCGGCTCAGCTCAGCTCATTCAAAAAGCTCTTCCCGTGCGGAATCGCCCCGCCAAAATTCTCCGCAATGGTTTGCCCCATGTCTGCCAGAGTGTCCCGCACGCCAAGACTCTTGCCGAACTGATTGCCCGGCGTGTACGCCAGGATTGGCACGTACTCTCGTGAATGGTCCGTGGTTTCCCAACGCGGATCGGGGTCGCAGCCATGGTCCGCGGTAATCATCAGCAGATCCTGCTCCTTCAGCAGCGGCAAGTACGAGGCCAGCCACACGTCGAATTCCTCCAATGATTCCGCAAATCCCTCCACATCCTTGCGGTGACCGTAGAGCATGTCGAAATCCACCAGGTTGCAGAAAATCAGCCCGCTCTCGCGATCCCGCGCCGCCTCCGCCAGCTTTTCCATCCCGTCGGCATTGGATTTTGTGGTGACATACGCGTCCACACCGCGCCCGTTGTAAATATCGTGGATCTTGCCGACCCCAAACACATGCACCCCGCGTTCCTCCAGCTCATCCAGAAGCATCGGCCATGGCGGGTCCACGGCATAATCGTGCCGCCGCGATGTCCGCGTGAAATGTCCCGGAGCGCCCATAAACGGCCGCGCAATCACGCGTCCCACGCGGTGCTTGCCATCCAGCAACTTGCGCGCGATTTCACACATGCGATAAAGCTCTGCGATGGGGATCACCTCTTCGTGCGCCGCAATCTGGAACACGCTGTCGCCGGACGTGTACACAATCGGCTTCCCCGTCCGTACGTGCTCCTCGCCCAACTCCTTGATAATCGCTGTCCCGGACGCCGGCTTGTTTCCCAGCGTCTTCCTTCCAATCTGTTTCTCAAACGGCTCCATCACCTCTGGCGGGAATCCCTCCTTGTACACGGGAAAAGCCTGCTGCAGCCATACTCCCGCCATTTCCCAATGACCCGTGGTTGTGTCCTTTCCCGGCGAACGCGTCGCCCCTTTCCCATAAAATCCGCGCGGCGCCGGCGTGGGCTGCAAATGTTTCAGCGGTTCGATGTTGGCCAAACCAAGTTCCACGAGCGTGGGAATCCGCAGTGGGCGCGATTCGGCGATGTGGCCCAGCGTGTTGCGCCCCACGTCGCCATACTCCGCCGCGTCCGGCAGCTCGCCAATCCCCACGCTATCCAATACAATCCAAATCACGCGCGCAAACTTCGCCATTCTATTGCCTTTTCTTCTGCCTCGGTCCCTCGCCGCACTCTAGCATAGCCTGCCCTTGCCGGCGCAATTGACCATCTTCCCAAGTAGCTCTACGATGTTCCCAGCGACTCGCTCCCAGTGAACTTTTTTCCCATTCTCAGCGTACTACTTGTATAGAAGGAGTACCCATGTCACAACAGGGTCGCACGCGAAGCGGTTCGGTGGTGTTTCCGCTTCTTCTGATTGCTTTGGGCACTTTATTTCTGCTCTGGCGCTGGTTGCCCGATTTTGATCCCTTCCCGGTTCTCTGGAAGTACTGGCCGCTTTTCCTGATTCTCGTGGGCGCCGGAATGTTCTGGGATCGCATGCAGCGGCACCGCGATCCGCAAACCGCCCCGGCGTTTCCCGTCGGCTCCATGATTGGCACGTTGTTGTTTCTGATCGTTCTCACCTGTCTGCTATGGCATCATCATTCTACCCACCGGATGCACTGGACCAATTGGGACACCGTTTCCACCGGCCGCAGCAGCCACGACACCAAGACCGTCAACCTGCAGGGCGCCAAAGCTGTTCATATGAACTTGGAAATGCCCGCGGGTGAACTGCGCCTCGAAGGCGGCGCGCAGCAATTGCTGGAAGCGGAATTCTATCGCAGCGGCTCCTGGGGAGCGCCGGAAGTGGACTACACCGTCGAAAATGGCGTCGGCTCTTTGACCATCAATCAGCAGGGCATGAAGCTCTCTGGAAACTCGGACAACACTTGGAGCCTCAAGGTAAACGGCACGACGCCCATTGAACTCAAAGTGGATGTGGGCGCCGGTAAAGGCGAATTTCATCTCGCCAAGGTGGACCTAACTCGCTTGGAGCTCAACATTGGCGCGGGCCAGGCCAACGTTGACCTCACCGGCGAGCGCACCAAGGACCTCCATGCCGAAATTCATGGTGGTGTGGGCGAAGCCATCGTGCGCCTGCCGAAAAATGTCGGCGTCGTAGCCACGGTCCACGGCGGCCTCGGCTCCGTGGATGTCCACGGTCTCAAGGAAGAAGACGGCCAGTACATCAACGCCGCCTACGGCAAATCGCCCAACACCATTCGCCTCACCGTCGAAGGCGGCATCGGCCACATCCGCCTCGAGCAGGAGTAAAGCCCTCTTCTGCGAAAAATCCTGCGGCTGTTGATGAGTCGCCTTCCTGAACAAAGCCGAAAATCCGGCGATAGAACAATAGCTATGAGACCCAGTAAGCGGGTCGAGACGTTCATTGACTTGTAATAGGCCCAAGCCTATGCTTCGCCGTAGAAGGTGAATGGGAAGGAGAACTTCCCATGCCGGACCAGGTCGGATCGTTAGATTCCCTCATCGGACGTGAGTTTTCCCACTACCGCATCATCAAGAAGCTGGGCGGTGGAGGGATGGGCGTTGTTTATGAAGCTGAAGATACCCGCCTGCACCGTAATGTTGCGCTGAAATTCCTACCCGACAATCTAGCGCAAGACCCACAGGCACTAGCGCGTTTTCAAAGAGAGGCGCAGGCGGCATCGGCGCTGAACCATCCCAACATTTGCACCATTCATGACATTGGCGAAGCGGAGGGGAAGGCGTTCATCGCCATGGAATATCTGGAGGGCGCGACGCTGAAGTACAGCATTGCGGGAAAGCCCCTGCCACTTGAACAAGTGCTCGACTTGGGAGCCGAAATCGCCGGTGCGCTGGACGCCGCTCACAAAAAGGGCATCATCCACCGTGATATCAAGCCCGCCAACATATTTGTGACTGACCTAGGAAACGCCAAGATTCTTGATTTTGGTTTGGCGAAGGTGGTCCCTGCTGGCCCCAGCATAGCTGTTTCAGAGATGCCGACCGCCACGGCGGAGGAACTCCTGACCAGTCCCGGCACCACGATGGGCACCATGTCTTATATGTCGCCGGAGCAAGCGCGTGGCGAGGAGTTAGACACACGCACGGACTTGTTCTCCTTTGGTGCGTTGCTGTATGAGATGGCGACAGGCCGGATGGCGTTCCCAGGGAACACCGCTGCGGTCATCTATGAGGCGATTCTGGGTCGAGCGCCGACCCCACTGACTCAAGCGAATCCTAAATTGCCGCCGGAACTAGAACGCATCATCAACAAGGCGCTGGAAAAAGACCGCAAGCTGCGTTACCAACACGCAGCCGATATCCGCACGGACTTGCAGCGATTGAAGCGCGATTCCGAGTCGGGCCGTGCAACAGCCGAGACCGAGGCGAAGCCCGTTCTCAAATCCGCTTGGTTCCGGTGGGTGGCGGTCACTGGTGCAACAGCATTGGTCATCGGGTTGGCAGTCGGAGGTTGGTTGTTCCACTCCCGCAAGGCACACGCGCTGACTGACAAAGACACCATCGTTCTTTCCGATTTCGACAACAAGACAGGCGATGCGATTTTCGATGACACGCTAAAACAGGGACTCTCGGTACAGCTTGAGCAATCACCTTTTCTCAACCTGCTTTCCGACCGCAAGGTAAATGAGACTTTGAAGTTGATGGGCCGTCCCGCTGGCGACCGATTAACGGCGGAGGTCACACGCGAGGTTTGTGAGCGCACAAGCAGCAAGGCCATGCTGACCGGCTCGATTGCGGGGCTGGGCAGCCAATACGTGATTGGCCTGAAGGCTGTGAACTGCAACACGGGCGATGTGCTGGCGGAAGCGCAGGAGCAGGCGGCGGGCAAGGAAGGGGTGCTCAAGGCTCTGGACAACGCGGCGATCAGTTTGCGCAGCAAGCTGGGCGAGTCGCTCAGCACGGTGCAGAAATACGCCACGCCGGTGGAGGAAGCGACCACGCCATCGCTGGAGGCGCTGAAAGCCTACAGCCTGGGAAAGAAGACGCTCTATGCTAAAGGGGCCACAGCCGCTCTGCCCTACTTCAAACGGGCGGTGGATCTTGACCCGAATTTTGCCATGGCCTACGGTCAGATCGGGATGCGTTACGTCGACCTCAACGAAGTGGGGCGGGGGGCGGAAAATATACGCAAGGCTTACGCGCTGCGGGAGAAGGTGAGCGAGTGGGAGCGGTTCTTCATCGAGGGGAGCTACTACCTGCACGTGACGGGAGAGCTGGAGAAGGCGGCACAGACTTACGAACTGTGGCAACAGACCTACCCAAGAGACGACCGGCCTTACATCCTGCTGGGACAGATATCTGCTTTCCTGGGAAACTGGGAAAAAGCATTGGAGGAATTACGAGAGGCGCTGCGCCTGGAGCCAAATAGAGCGGACAACTATCTCAACCTCGGCATCGTCTACACAACCCTCAACCGGCTGGATGAAGCGGAGGCGGTTTACAAGCAGGCGAAGGAGCGCAAGCTGGAGCACGAGCAACTGCTCCAGAGCCGCTACTTGTTGGCGTTTATGAAGGGCGATGCGGCGCAGATGGCGCAGTTGGTCTCAGCCGCCATGGGAAAGCCGGGCGCGGAAGACCTATTGCTAGCGGCGCAAGCGGACACGGAAGGTTGGTACGGCAAGCTGAAGAACGCACACGAGCTGACCGGGCGGGCGATGGATTCAGCTCAGCACAACGACGCCAAAGAGACGGCTGCAGGATATCAGGCAGAGGCAGCGCTGCGCGAGGTGGAATCAGGAAACCGGGAGCAGGCGCGTGCCGAGGCCAAGGCGGCGTTGAAGCTGGCCCCGAACCGCGATGTGCGGGCGATAGCCGCGCTGGCTCTGGCGCGGGCAGGCGATACGGCAGGGGCGGAGAAACTGGCGGCCGAACTCGACAAGACCTTCCCGCTGGACACGCTGGTCCAGAGGTATTGGTTGCCCACAATCCGCGCAGGCGTCGCCCTGGAGCGCAAAGACCCGAACCGGGCAATCGAACTATTGAAGGTGGCGAGCACAATCGAACTCAGCTTGGCTACGGGCGACCTCACGATATTCCTGTGCCCGGTTTATTTGCGCGGGGAAGCCTATCTCATGCTCCACGACGGGAGCGCAGCGGCAGCGGAATTTCAGAAGTTCATTGACCACCGAGGGGTGGTGATGAATTTTCCGTGGGGCGCACTGGCTCGCTTGGGACTGGCGCGCGCCTACGCCATGCAAGGCGACACTGTCAAAGCCAAGGCGGCCTATCAGGATTTCCTCACGATCTGGAAAGACGCCGACCCGGACATCCCCATCCTCATCGCTGCCAAGGCTGAGTACGCGAAGCTACAATAACCACAGGGATGACACGCTACCGATCCTGTGGCCCATCCCGCGCTCCAATCCAGCACCCAATTTGCCGCTTCTCTGCGAGAGTCGTATACTTTGAGGTTTAGGCAGCATGCGAAGAGCGTGCTGACTGAGTGCCGTTCCAACTTATTCAAACTTCCAGTTGGACGGCAGGTTTAAAGAGCGCGTTTAGGGTGTTCACACCCTCGTTGGGTCCATGGAGTTGGAACGGCACTGAGCTTCCCTTTGGCGACGAACGAAACCATCCCTCCCACCCTCCAGCAACAGGAAGTTCTGCGTGTGCGCGGCGCCCGCGTCCACAACCTCAAGAACATCACCGTCGAAATCCCCCACGAAGCCCTCACCGTCGTCACCGGCGTCAGCGGTTCCGGCAAATCCTCCCTGGCGTTTGACACCATCTACGCCGAAGGCCAGCGCCGCTACGTCGAATCCCTTTCCGCCTACGCCCGCCAATTCCTGGAGCGCATGGAAAAGCCCGATGTGGACGAGGTCACCGGGATCGCCCCGGCCGTAGCCATCCGCCAGAAGAACGCCACACGCAATCCGCGTTCGACCGTCGCCACGGCCACCGAAGTCTACGACTATCTTCGCCTGCTCTTTGCCCGCTGCGGCCAAACCTTCTGCATCCAGTGCGGCAGCGAGGTGCGCCGCGATTCGCCCGACCAGATTGCCGATCGCGTGCTCGCCCATGCTCCGGGCCGCCGGTTCTATGTGCTGTATCTCTTGCGCGTGCCCAGCCTCGAACCGCCTGTAGCGCCGAAAAAGTCGGCACGGAAGAAGGCTGCCGCCCCTCCCCCCGAGGACTCCCTGCGCCTGATGCTGCAGGACCTCCAGAAGCGCGGCTTCAATCGGCTCTACCAGGAAGGCCGCATCCACGAATTCTCGTCGCCGGAATCGCTCTTGGACGTCGATTTTGCCAAGCCCGTCCATGTTCTTGTCGACCGCCTTGCCGCCAACCCGGAGTCTCGCTCGCGCCTCGTCGATTCCATTGAAATCTGCTACCGCGAAGGCGGCGGCGAAGCCATCCTCGAATTTCCCGCCGATGCCGCCGGGGGCATGCCCGTCGAGCGCCTCACCTTCAATGAGCGCTTCGAGTGCAAAAACGACGGCACGCTCTACCAGGAACCCGAGCCGCGTCTCTTCTCGTTTAACAATCCCTATGGCGCTTGCCCGCGGTGCCAGGGCTTCGGCAACACCATCGATTTCGATCTCAACCTCGTGATTCCCGACCCCAGCAAGTCGCTCGATGATGGCGCGATTGAGCCGTGGACTAAGCCGCGATACCGCGTCCTTTTCCAGGAAGCGCGCAGATGGGCGCGCGAGCGCGGCATCCCCACAAACGTTCCCTGGCGCCAACTTACCGCCGAGCAGCGCCGCCTGATCCTCGAAGGCGACCCCGAAAACGATTTCGACGGCGTGAAGGGCTTCTTCAACTGGCTGGAACGCAAGAAGTACAAACTCCATGTGCGCGTCTTTTTGAGCCGTTTCCGCGGGTACGCCATGTGCCCCGAATGCAGCGGCACGCGCCTGCGCGCCGAGGCTCGCGCAGTACGCATCACCGGAAAATCCATCACGGAGCTGTGCAAGCTCACCGTAAAGGAAGCTCGCAGGTTTTTCCTGGAGTTGCGCCTTACGGAATCGCAGTCCAAAATTGCCGATAAAATCCTGGAAGAGATTCGCTTCCGCCTGCAGTTTCTCGACGAAGTCGGCCTCGACTACCTCACCCTCGACCGCCTGACCTCCACTCTCTCTGGCGGGGAATCGCAACGCATCCAACTGGCCACGTCGCTGGGTTCGCATCTCGTCGGCGCACTCTACGTCCTGGACGAACCGTCGATCGGCCTGCACCCGCGCGATACGCATCGCCTCATCGACATCCTCAAGAGTCTTCGCGATCTTGGCAATACCGTGCTCGTTGTCGAGCATGATCCAGACACAATTCAAGCCGCGGATCGCATCCTCGACCTAGGCCCCGGCGCAGGCGAACTCGGCGGCAAGCTGCTCTTCTCCGGCAACTACGCCGAAATTCTCAAGGACCCCAAGTCCATTACCGGCCGCTATCTCAGCGGAGAATTGCGTATTCCTGTTCCCACGAATCGCCGCAAGCCCGCCGGAAAATTTCTCCGTCTGAGCGGCGCGACCCTGCACAATCTCCAAAATGTGGACCTGATGCTTCCCCTGGGAGTTCTCACCGTCGTGACAGGCGTCAGCGGGTCCGGCAAATCCACGCTCGTGCACAACGTCCTCTATCGGGCGCTGGCCGCGCAGCGCAGCGGCGCCAGCATCAAGGAATTCTGCGATCGCCTTGATGGCGAACAGTACATTCAGGACCTGGTGATAGTCGATCAATCGCCGATCGGCCGCACCCCGCGCTCCAATCCCGCCACCTACCTCAAAGCCTTCGATGCCATCCGCGACGTTTTCGCCGACACGCCCGACGCCAAGCGCCGCGGCTACTCCGCAGGCCATTTTTCTTTCAACGTTCCCGGGGGGCGCTGCGAAACCTGCCAGGGTGATGGCACCGTGACCGTCGAGATGCAGTTCCTGGCTGACGTTGAGCTGATCTGTGAAGAGTGCCGCGGCCAGCGCTTCAAAAGCAGCGTTCTCGACGTTCGTTACCACGGCAAAAATGTCCATGATGTACTCGATATGACCGTGCGCGAGGCCCTGGCCTTCTTCGTGAATCTTCCCAAAATCGTCACGAAACTTCGCATCCTGAACGAGATTGGTCTTGGTTATCTGCGGCTCGGCCAGTCCGCCACCACGCTTTCCGGCGGCGAAGCCCAGCGCCTCAAACTCGCCGCTCATCTTTCACGTACGGAAAACCGCGGCATCCTCTACATTCTTGATGAGCCCACCACCGGCCTCCATTTTGACGATATCGCCAAGCTGCTGGCCGCTTTCCGCAAGCTCCTGGAATCGGGCGCCTCGCTCTTGGTCATTGAACACAATCTGGACGTCATCAAGGCCGCGGATTGGCTCATCGATCTCGGCCCGGAAGGCGGCGATCAGGGCGGCAGGATCATCGCCACCGGCACGCCCGAACAGGTGGCGCGCAATGCTCAGTCGCATACCGGGCGGTACCTCGTGCGTGTGCTGGGCAATGGAGACGCACAGGCAAAACGCTCCTCCAACGGCGCATCCAAAACACCGGGAGTTGCGCCTGCAAAAAGCGAGGCGGCGAAACTGCCTCCCATAGAGCCATGAAGCAACGTCGTCCCATGTTCTTGCCGTGTGTCGTGGCATTCGCCGCGGCTGGAATCCTTTTCCCGGATTGTGCGGCCGCCCACACTCTACCGCCTTTTTTTTTGCTGCAATCCCAGGAAGCGCCCAACAAACCCGCGCAAGCTAAAACACAAAAGCTCCGCAATCCATTGAATGATCTCCTCGACGAAGCCCAGGCTGACCTTGACAAAAATGCGTTTGAAGCGGCGCTCATCCCGTTGCAAAAATTTCTCGCCGAAAAGCCGGACGTCGCCTTTGTGCACTTTCAGTTGGCCTATGCGCTTACCGCGCTGAAACGCACCGACGAAGCCCGCGCGGAGTACCAAAAGGCGGCCGAACTCGATCCGAAAATGGCCGAAGCGCAACTGAACCTAGGCATCCTCCTCCTTGAAAAGGACCCCTCCGCCGCTGTCGCTCCGCTTCGCAAGGCTACGGAGCTTCTGCCTTCGCAGACGCGTCCCCGTTTCTTGCTGGGTCTGGCCTTGGAACGTTCCGGAGATGCCGCGGGAGCTACCGCATCGTTTGAAGCCGCTTCGCACCTCGACCCCAACGACGTGGAGGCAGTGACCCACCTCGGTGCCATGTATCTCCGCAATGCGCGCCCCGGCGATGCGGAAGCCAAATTCCGCCACGCCCTGGAGATTCAGCCGCAATCGCCTACGGCCTTGCAGGGCTTGGCGCAGAGCCTCGACGCGCAAAAGAAGCCCGATGCCGCCGACGCCTACCGCAACTACCTCGCCGCGCAGCCGCGTGACGATGCCGCGCGCAACCGTTTGATCCATATACTGATCGAGCAGCAACAGTACGACGCCGCGCTCGCCGAAATCGATCGCGCCTCCGCGGGCCAGCAGCCTACGGTGGACACTCTGAAACTCCGGGCCGACGTTCAGATTGCCCAGAAGAAGCTGGACGATGCCATCGTCACGCTACAACAGGCCGTCGCGTTGGCGCCCAACGATGCCCCGCTCCACGGCGGTCTGGGTCATGTTCTCCTGCAGAAACGCGACTTTCCCGCTGCGGAAAAAGAACTCAAGAATGCGCTTCAGCTCGATCGCAATAATCTTGCCTATTGGAAAGATCTCAGCTCCGTGTTCTACCTCAGCGGGAATTACCCGGCCACCCTGTCCGCCCTCGATCTGATTGCCAAAGCGGAAACGCCCAACGCCGGGCAGTGGTTTATTCGCGCACTTTGTTACGATAAGCTTGATCAGGTTCAACCTGCTCTCGATGCGTATCGAAAGTTTTTGGAACTCGATCAGAACAAGAACCCTAACCAGGTGTGGCAGGCGAACCAGCGTATCCATGTTCTTGAGAAACGGGCCCAGAACAAGAAATAGGGCAGGGAATCCAGGCCCCGGAATTTCCGCGTTCGCTCCCGTCATTTTCCTTCTCTTGTGCTCCCCGCTTTTTGCCGCCGACAAGATCAAGGAGCTGCAGAATCATTTTGATCGCGATCCCCATGCGGCAACCAAGATCAAGACGCTCGACAAACTGGGCCTGGCCGAATTTGATTCCGCCACCAAAGCGGGTCAGGCCGGAGATTACATCACCGTCGGCTTCATCTTTGAAAAGTATCGGGACAACGTTCGCGCCGCCTTCGAGCTTCTCAGGAAGGAGGAACCCGATCCCGACCGCCATGGCGGCAGCTATCGCCAGCTGGAGTTGCAGGTCCGCCGGGGTGTTCGCGAGGTGGAGGAGACTTTGCTAGCCGTTCCTGATCCCCTGCGCCCGCCGCTGCAGATCGTCCGGCAAGACCTCATCTCCATTGATGACGAGTTGATTCACCTGCTGTTTCCCCGCCGCACCAAGGATCCTAAGAAGGTCCCCTCGCCACCGGAGGCGAAACCATGAGACTCAACCATCTCTTCCCCATGCTCGTTCTTCTCCTGCTGCCGCTTGTTTGTTTTCCTGCCTCTGCCAGCGCCCAGCGTCCGGATAAGGACTACCTCTCCGCGTTGGAAGCGGACAAGATTCGCGATGCCGAAACGCCCAACGAGCGCATCGCTCTTTTTTTGACCTTTGCCGACGACCGCCTGAAGAAGTTTCAGTACGAACTCGAGCACCCGTCACCCACTAAGCACACGGAGATGCTCAACTTCTTGATGAACTCGTATATTGGGTGTGTGGACGACGCTGCCGACCTGATCGAATTGGGCCTCGAAAAGCAGGACAACATCCGCCAGGGCATTGATCTCATGGCCGCAAAAACCAAGGAGTTTCTTCCCATCCTGCAGAAATACGCCGCCGAAGGCCCCGAACTCGAACTCTACAAAGAGAATCTCGACGACGCCATCGAAGGCACACAGGATGCGCTCCGCGATGCCGAGAAGGCCAAGAAGAAGGCCGCGCCGCCACCCGTGAGGCGCAAGACTTGAGCCCCAGGACGCGCAACTCGAATCTGCTTCCCGGTGGCGTTGCCCTCTTCCAGCGCGTCTTCACCCGCATCGGATGCGAGGGGCGTCCCCCTCATTTTCGTGTGGAGTTTTACCCTTACAGCAGCCTTGTTCTGACCATTCGCCGCCGCGAAGACCTGCTCATCGTGCGGCTTTCGGATTTGCTTAATCGCGCTCCCCTGGACGTTTTGGAAAGCGCCGCCGCGCTGCTGCTTGCGCGCGTCTATCGCCGCAGACTGCCGCGCGCCCTTGTCCAGCCCTATTTGACCTACGCGCGTTCCGGCCGCACGCGCTCCCGTATCAGCCGCATGCGCCGCCGCCGCGTGCGCCCCAAGCAAACAGCTCCGCAGGGCCGCCAGTACGATCTCGCCGCGCTGTTCGACCAGTTGAACTCAAAATATTTCAGTGGCGAACTCCGCCGCCCCCACGTTGGTTGGAGCGTGCGCGGCTGGCGGCGCCAGTTTGGCTGCTACGATCCCGGTCCCAATCAGATTCTGCTGAACCGCCGCATGGACCGGCCCGGCATCCCGCAATTTGTCGTCGAGTACGTCCTGTTTCACGAGATGCTGCACGTCAAGCATCCCACGCGCCGCTCCGGCTGCACGCTCGTTTCCCATTCCCCCGAATTTCGCGCCGAAGAAAAACGCTTCGATCAGTTCGCCCTGGCGCGCAAAGTCCTCGACCACCTCGCCCGCTAGCCCCGCCGCTCCCTTTGCTTGGGTTTCCCCTGTCTCTTGGCTTGGTGGCACAGTCACTCCTGTTCACCCTGAGCTTCGAAGGGACTGCGCTCTTGGTTCCTTTTTCTCCTGTAGCGCGGGCCAACTCCACGCTCCTTTCAGCCCGCCGATCGCGCCGCTCGGTTGAATCCGGGTTATCGCCGGGGGAGATCGAGCAGCACCACATCCGAATGTTCCTGCACTCGTTCGAGGACAACTTCACGGCCGTCTGGGGAGATGTCGAAGTCGCGAATGTCGAACTCGGCAGCAAGGTTGGTCAACTGCCGCTCGGCGCCCGTCTCCAGGTCGATGAGCCAGAGATTCTTATGTTGAATGTCTCCTCGCAGCAGCGCGAGTGCGCGTCCTCCGGGCAGGAAGGTCAGGTGTCGAGCCCCCCGAGTCAGGGTCAGGGCGGGGAGAGGGTGCGCTGCGGCCTCGGCCGTGGTGGCTTTCACCGAAAACGTTGTGCCGATGTCGGGTCCCGAGTACACAACGAAGCGGCCATCGGGCGCCCATACGGGATCGATCGAGTACTCCTGGACAAACAGAGTGGGGGAGCGACCGTCGAGCGGCACCCGGAAGAGGTGTGGGACGCCGTGATCGTTCACCGCCGAGGTGATCGATTGGCCGTCGGGCGCCCATGCTGGAGCGCCCTGCAGGTCGAGCGAATCGGTCACAATCCGCGCGCTCGTGCCGTCGGCCTGCATCACGTACAAGAGCGTCTGCCCGTGTTGCCGGACCGAGAATGCGACATACCGTCCATCGGCGGAGATCGCCGGGCCGCCAAAGATTCGCGCTCCCTGACCGCTCCACAACTCCGTTCCAGTTCCGTTGGCGAGCTTCCAGATACTCTCGCTCGTGCCGGCCGCGGACACATACAGAAGATAGTTTGGACCAACTCGTGGGGAGAACCCCGTGCTGGTCGTCAGCGAGATTCGAGCCGCCGCCGACACTTCGGCGGGTGAATCAGCGATGCGCAAGCGCCAGAGTGTTCTCTTCGGACTTGCGAGCGTCACAACCAGACGGCGACCGTCAGCGCTCGCCGCCAACGACGTGTACCGGTCAAGGCCAGAGGTCAGCCGGTGGGGAATGCGGCGCTCGACGTCCATGCTATAGAGCCACGGCCCCGAACCATCGGCATCGCTCGCTAGATACATCAGCGTCCGCCGATCCAATAGGACCGGATAACCCACGCGCCCAAAGTGCGACGTTATCCGTTCAGGGGTCCCGCCGGTTGGAGCGATGCGCCAGATGTCCAATTTGTCTGGAGGGGAACCCTGGACGAAGTAAATAAATGCCGTGTCGGGCGCCCACAACGGAAAGTGATTGTGGAGTCCGGCAGGGGCGGTGAATATGGGCCGTCCCTCCGATCGCCGGCTCCCATCTGAAACGAACAGCGGGTCTCCAGGTCCGGGCGTGTGGTACGTGAGTCGCGAGCCGTCGCGCGACCAGTCTAACTCGGACACGCCTTCAAGGTATGGCCTCGGCTGTCCGCCAAGCGTTGGCACAGCCCAGATACTAATGTCGTAGCCCCCGCTCGAGCCGCCTTGCTTGCGAACCCAAAACGTGACGAAAGAGCCATCGGGTGAGAACCCCAGGGTGCGGATCGCGGGATTGATGAATCCCGGCGCGCTCCCGCGGGTCAAGTTGTGGAACTGTCCCGAACCCACTTGGGTAACCCAGACGTCCATTTGTCCGTCCCGGTCAGACAGAAACGCCACAAAATGACCGTCGCGCGACACCGCAGCGGCCTGCGCCACTCCATCGAAGTCCGTGACTGTCTGAAATCGCGCGTCAGCGATCGGGTTTCGCCAGAAGTACGCCGTCCTCTGAAGCCAGAGGACTGCGCCAATCGCGAGCGCGGCCACCGCAACTGCCAGCGGCAAGACGAATCTCAATCTGGTTAGAGATGTCGATTTCGCCAAGCGCGGCACGCTGTCGTTCAACTCTTCGACCGGTATCTTCCCAACACCCGCGCCTTCCACTGGTGCAATAAACCTGTATCCCCGCCGTGGCACGGTTTCAATGAAGTGGGGACTCTCTGCGTCGTCGTCCAACGCTGCCCGCAGCCTCTTCATGGCATTGTTCAGGCCCTGCTCGAAGTCCACAAACGTGTCGGCAGGCCAGAGTTTCTTTTGCAGTTCTTCCCTGGTGACGGTCTCGCCCGGACGCTGCAGCAGCATGACCAGGATGTCTACCGGCTGCCCTTGCAGCCTGATCTTCATCCCCTTTTTGCGGAGTTCCCCGGCTTTCGGATCGAACTCGAACACGCCAAAGCGGAGGGTCGGCGGAACTGAACTGGAAGCCTTCACGGTCATTTTCTTCCTAGCTATCCAAGCGGCTTGATTGTAACACTCCTCCTCGCGCCTCATGGTCAGCTCCGCCCTCCGCTTATGGGTAGGTGTAAGCCCCAGTCCGCTCAGCATGTTATGGCGTTAGCCACGTCTCTCCTCGGAGACAGCCCCGTTCCATTGATCGGTTCTGCGAACAATGTGATGGTGCGATTCCACGGGGCGAGAATCGCCGGACCGGCGGGACTCAATTACACCCCTGAGCTTGAGGAGATAATATGAAACGCATTCTGTATCTTGCAGCAGCAACCATCGCAATTTGTTTGATAACCCCAGCAGCTTATGCTCAGAGAAGCGATCTGGATCTCCGCTTCCATGTGCCGTTCCAGTTCAGCATTGGGAACAATACGTTTGCGGCAGGCGATTATGTGGTCACCCGGCCCACGCCCTTGAAACTCATTTTTCGTAACCCGGACAACCACACTTCGGCAATCGTGAGTGTGTTACCTGCCAGTTCGGGCAAGGATGGGAACGGACACACAAGGGTCGTCTTCCATTGCTACGGCAGCGAATATTTCCTTGCTTTTGTATCCGAAGGGTCGTTGGAATCAACCTTTGCCATTAACATCTCGAAGGAGGAGATGAAGCTCGCGGAGGAAAGTCCGCGGAAACCAGTAACGATCGTGAGTGTCGTCCCCAGCAGCAGCACCTTGCAAGCTGCCCTCAGTTCTCAGAAGTAAATGATTCTGGCAGAGTCCGCAGCCGAAGCAATTTCAGCAATCAAACATCAAGGCGAACCATCGGGTGCGCCTTGATGTTCGCTATACGAAGGGATTGGTAGTGCCCGGGTCGAGGTGTTAACCCCGGGTAAATTGCTCCAGGAGCATGCCTGAGAATTCACTTCTTGAGGACGGTTCCTGGCGCCATCACAGGCAAGAAACGAAATCGACTCCATATTCACTAGAAGGAGATACTCACATGCGAAGCTTTAAGATTTTCGTGGCGGTCTCGGTAGGCCTTCTGGCCTCGGTACTTCAGGCTGGCGCTCAGAACGTTGTTACCGATTGGAATACCATCGCTTCTCAGACGATCGTGCACAATGCCGGAAAAACACCGGCGGCATCTTCTGTCTGGTTTGCGTACGCGGCCATCGCCTCGTACGATGCCGTTAACGCCATCGAACAACGGTACGAGCCCTTTTACTATTTCGATAGAGCGTCAAGGAGGGCATCCAAAGAAGCGGCGGCGCTAGCGGCGGCGCATCGCGTCCTGGTCAATTATTTCCCCGCCCAGCAAGCTGCTCTCGACACGGACTACGCTATCTCACTCGCTTCTATTTCCGCGGACCCCACTGCAAAGAGCGCGGGCCTCGCGGTTGGCGAAGCTTCTGCCGCAGCCATCATTGCCGCGCGCACCGGCGACGGCCTGGAAGCGGACGTTCCGTACACGCCTGGGAGCGGACCTGGCGTCTGGCAGCCAACTCCCCCGAAGTACTTGCCTGCCGCTACGCCATGGTTGGCACAGATGCGGCCCTTCACACTACAGAGCCCGTCGCAATTCTTGCCCGACGGACCTACGCCTCTGGACAGTGTGCAATGGGAGCGCGACTACATCATTACCGGCGCGCTGGGCGCCGCAAACGGCTCGCCGCGCACGCCAGCGCAGACCGAGATCGGCCTGTTCTGGACGGAATCCGCCTCGCAGCAATATGCACGTACTTTTAATTATCTTGTCGAAAACCAAAAACTCGATGTAGCAGAAAGCACGCGGCTGATGGCCATTCTCTGGACAGGTTTTGCCGATGCCGCCATCGGATGCTTTAACGGCAAATACCACTACAGCTTTTGGCGTCCAGTCACAGCCATTCCTGCCGGCGGCGGAAACACAGCGTTGACCGCCGATCCTGCCTGGATGGCGCTCGGCACTACTCCCAACCATCCGGAGTATCCGGCAGCACATGCCTGCGTCACCGGTGCGGTTTCCCATTTGATTGAGGGCTATTTCGGCACGCCAAAAGTACACATTGTGGTGGATAGTCTTGCCTTCTCCGACGGGGTTCATACGCACGTCTTTGAGAATACGAACGACCTCTTCAGTGAAGTATTTTGGGCGCGCATCTACGCCGGATTCCACTTTTACCATTCGCTCGAAGATGGCGGCACTCTGGGCCGTCGCGTTGCACATCAACTGCTGCATAGACATTTTCGCCAATTCGGCGATCGCGATGATCGCGACGACGATCGTGCTGACGACAAGCCCTAGGACAATTCGGGTCATGCGACATACATTTCGGGGCCGCAGGCCCGCCAGCGGCTAGCCCGCTGCACTCTTCTCAGCTTCGTTCCTTATCGATCTCTTCGTGCAGCTTCGCGATCTTCTTGCGAATTTTGTCGCCATCTTCGGCGTGAGGATAGAGATCGAGGTAGCGCTGGTAGGCCTTCACCGCCTGCTTCTTCTTACCTTTTTTCTCGTAGGCTTCGCCAAGGTACCGGAAGGGAATGGCGTAGCCGGGTTTCGCGTCGGTGGCATCCTGAAAGCGGTCGATGGCCGCGTCCACATCACCTTTCTTCATGTAGTACTTCCCAACTTCGAGGTCCTTTTCCGCGCGCAACGGATCCCACTTCGGCTGGTCCGGCGCGGATTGCGCCGCCGAATCGGTATTGGGTTTGGGCTTGGGTGGCGCGTCCTGCTTTTTCGGCGGAGCGCTCGCCGGCGGATCCTGCGCCACAGCGGGCCATGCCGCAAAGCACAGCCCCGCCAAGGGCAACAGGAGAAGCACGGACATTTTTCGCAAAAGGTTCACGGCGTTACCTTCTCATCCCTCTGCGATTCCGCAAGCCGCGGAAAAAGTTGCCTGGACTATTTGCCAAGCAGTTCATCCACCAGCCGCTGCGCCCCATACAGCTTGGTCAGCGCTTCGGTCATGGCTGCCGTATGCACGGCCACGGTCCGGTTCGCCGTCATGTCAAACACGAAATCGCCCACAAGCGACTCGATGTTTCCGTCGAACACCAGCCCGACGATCTCCCCGTTGCGATTCACCACCGGTGAGCCGGAGTTGCCGCCGATGATGTCGTTCGTGGTGACGAAGTTCACCGGCGTTGTCAGGTCCAGCTTGTCCTTCCCCTCGACGTAGCGCTTCGGCAATTCAAAGTCGCCCTTGTTGTCAAAGCTGGCAGAGCGATCGTACAAACCGTAGAACGTCGTCTTGTACGGCGCCTTCGTTCCATTCATCGGGTAGCCCTGCACCTGTCCGTAAGACAGCCGCAGCGTGAATGTCGCATCCGGGTAAGTTGTCTTGCCGTAAGCCGCGAACCGCGCTTTGCCCAACTGCTCGCCCGCGCGCTGTTCCACGCTCTGGACATTATCCTCGAGCCATTTGATCAGCTCGCGGCGAACCGGGTCGATCCTCCGAGCCATCGCGATCATGGGGTCGCTGGACGCGTCCACAGCGGCCTTTCCGCCTTCCACGAGGCTCTTGCGAAACGCCGGGTCGCTCATCTTTGTTCCGGTGATCAATTGCGTCGCGGCATCCTTGGGCGATCGACCGTCCAGCACCGCTTTCAACCAGGCGTCGTTCGGCCCGAGTTCCTTCAGCTCTGCTTCCAGCGCGCTGGTCATCCGCGCGATTTCCATTTCCGGATAAACAGGTGCCGGGGAAAAGAGCCGCAGCCTCAGCGAGTCCAATTGCGATTCGTGAAAGCCCGCCAGCCGCTCGCCATCGGGTTTCTTGATTTCCGCAACGTACGTCACCAGCGTCACCGCCAGCCCCGACAGTTGCGAGTCAGTGGCGCGGAAATACTGTTCCTTGAGGCGGGGTTTCTCGATCTCACTGGCGCGCGCGATGGCATCCCAAGCGCCGCCGTACTCCTTCTGCCATTCGGGATTCGCCTTCACCTTGGCCCGGAACTCCTCCTCGTCCTTGCGCTTCTTGTCCATCACATTCTTGTCCAGCAATCCTTCGTATCGCCCCTGCCACGCCTTCAAGCTGTTTTCGAGGCCAAAAATCAGGCTCGCGGCTTGCCGCGCCTGCTCCGGTCCGCGCGCGGAATACTCTTTCAACAGAGCGATCTGCCGCTTCCGAGCGTGTAGCACATAGGGCGCTTCCACATCTCGCAGGCTCTCCAGTTGCGCGTAGGTGTCCATCCTCGCTGTTGATCCCGGATGCCCGGAAACGAACACCAACTCGCCATCGCCCGCGCCTTTGGGATTCCACTTCAGATAATCCTTGCTGTCCACCGGCTTGCCGTTCTCATACACGCGGAACAACGCCATGTCCAGGTCATACCGCGGATACGTGAAATTGTCCGGGTCGCCACCGAAGAAAGCTGTCTGCTGCTCCGGAGCAAACACCAGCCGCACATCCGTGTACTTCTTGTAGCGATACAGCCAGTATTCGCCGCCCTGATACAGTGTCACGACGTCCGAGCGAAAGCCGGTCTTCTCCGTGCTCTCCCGCTCGATATCTGCGATCACGGTCTTGCGCTTGGCAAATTCTTCTTCCGCATTCTTTGCGCCCTTCACTCCGGCACTCACTTTGTCCGTCACGTTCTCCATCGACACCAGAACGTTCACCTCCAGGTCCTGCGACTTCATCTCCTGCTCCGGCGTCGCCGCATAGAAGCCGTCGCGGATGTAATCGTGTTCCGCGGTGGAGTTCTTTTGCAGTTGCCCGCGCGCCACGTGATGATTCGTCAGCAGCAACCCATGCGCGCTGACAAATGATCCCGAACCGCCGTCATTCAAGCGCACGCTCGCCAGGCGCAAATGATCCAGCCACTGCTGGCTCGGGGTGAAATTGTATTTTTCCTGCAGTTGCTTCAGAGGAGGATTATCAAAGGTCCACATTCCTTCGTCGGAACGCACGGCGGGGCATACCAGCGCCGTAGACAGCAGCGCAACGCACGCCAGCCGCAATACAAGATTTGCTTTCACGTAGGGATTCCTCTTTTCTCAGGGAGTGATGCCGCAGCATGCGGCAGTCCTCAGTATATACGACTCCGCCGCCGGCGGCGTTTCCGCCCGCGGTCCACGGGCTCAACGCCACTCCGGACGATCTCGCCACGCTCTCAGCCGTCCCCGGTTCGCATTGCGCCGCCACTGGCCGTAAAATAAACATTGCGGCCGAACTTGCGCCGCACTTCCATCCGCATGGAACCCCGCGAAAAAGCCGCTCTGCTCCCCGAAATGCCTGGCGTGTACCTCTTCAAGGACGCCGGTGGCACGGTCGTCTATGTCGGTAAAGCGCGCTCCCTGCGCAACCGCGTGCGCTCCTATTTCCTGGAGTCGCGCTGGGCCGACGCCAAAACTGGCTCTCTTGCTCGTGAAATCGCCGATCTGGAAACCATCGTCGTCGCCAACGAGCGCGAAGCTCTCGCCCTCGAGCACAATTTCATCAAGCAGTACAAACCCAAGTTCAACGTCGTCCTTCGCGACGACAAAACCTATCTCTATATCAAGCTCACGCTGTCTGAAAAATATCCCCGCGTCTATTTCACTCGCCGCGTCAAGAAAGACGGCTCGCTCTATTTCGGCCCCTACTTTCCTTCCAGCCTCGCTCGCCGCATCCTGCATTTCGTTCACAAGCGCTTTCTTGTTCCCTCGTGCTTCGTCGATCTCACCAAGAATCATCCCCGCCCCTGCCTGCAGTACTACATTCACCGCTGCCTCGGACCTTGTGTCGCCGGCCTTACCACCGACGCCCGCTACGCTGAAGCTGTCCGCGATGTCCGCATGTTTCTTGATGGCCGTCGCCACGACCTCATGAAAAGCATCGAAGAGCGCATGATGGCCGCCGCCGGACAGGAGCACTTCGAGGAAGCCGCCTCCTACCGCGATCTTCTGCGCACTGTCGAAGATATCGAAGAGCGCCAGCGCATCGCCTCCGCGCAAGGCGACGACACCGACGTTCTGGCCTATTACGCGGAACCGCCGCTCGTTGCCGCGAACCTATTTCACCTGCGCGGAGGCCGCGTCGTTGACCGCCGCGAGTTTTATTGGGAGGAACTGGAAGCGTTTGATCCCCATGAATTTGTGCCCTCGCTTCTCAAGCAGTTGTATCTCGACGCGGAATACTTGCCAAAAATGGTTCACGTCCCCATCGATTTTGAAGACCGCGCCTTGCTCGAAGACACTCTCTCCGAGCGCGCGGGCCACAAAGTGGAAATCCACACGCCGATGCGGGGCAGCAAGCGCGCGTTCCTCGATCTCGTCGAAAGCAACGCCAAGCATTCCTTCGAGCAGCGCTTCCGCGTTCTGAAGCCAACATCCAGAGCCATTACCGAAGCGCTTCAGAACACGCTAAATCTGCCCGATGATCCCAAGCGCATCGAGAGCTTCGATATTTCCCACATTCAGGGAACGGATACCGTGGCTTCCATGGTCGTCTGGGAGAATGGCCGCATGAAGAAATCGGACTATCGCAAGTTCATCATTCGCGGCGATGAAACGCCCGCCGGACGTCCTCGTGCGCAAAACGACGATTTCGCCAGCATGTACGAAACGCTCACGCGCCGCTATCGCCGTTTGCAGGAAGAAAAAAAGCCCTTCCCCGGTCTCATTCTCATCGACGGCGGCCTTGGCCAACTCCACGCTGCGGCACAAGCACTGGAAGCCCTGCAAATCATCAACCAGCCCATGGCCAGCATCGCCAAGCAGGAAGAAATCCTATACGTTCTCGGCCAGGAAAATGACCCCATCACCCTGGATCGTCACTCCCCGGTTCTTCACCTCATCCAGCAGGTTCGCGACGAGACCCACCGTTTCGCGGTCACTTTTCACCGGCAGCGCCGCGGTGCCCGCCAGACGAAAAGTGCCCTCCTCGAGATTCCCGGGATCGGCCCGCGTACTACCCAGCTCCTGTTGCAGCGCTACGGCAGTATCGCCAACCTCCAGCGCGCCACGATGGATGAGCTAAGCCATGTCGTTTCAAAGAAAAGTGCGGAGAAGATTCTGCGGCATTTCAAGCCCCCCAATGGAACCGCCTAACCTTTTAACTCATCTATACTGGTTACGACGTGTTGCGGCAGCTGCTTCCCTATGCTACGGTTGCCTTGGAGGTTTCCATGGCTGACAACGTGGGTTCCAAGGTTTCCTATTTTCTCGTAGGTCTCGGCGTAGGAGCGTTGCTGGGAGTGCTCTTTGCTCCCAAATCTGGCGAAGAGACTCGCGAATACCTGACCAAGCGCGCCGATGAAGGCCGCGAATTTGCCCAGAAAAAGGCGAAGGAATTGCGTGATCGCGCCGATGACCTGATCGAGCGCGGCAAGGATGTTGCCGCTCGCAAGCGCGATTCGATTGCCGCGGCCGTTGATGCCGGGCGCGAAGCTTTTCTGCGCGAAACGAAGTCCTGACGGGCCGTTCGCCGTACCCAGGGGATTTCCCGCGGAACTCGCGGAGAGGGCGGGGTGTGTATGCAATTCTGGATGGAATTCTTCAGCATTGTTGCTGCGATTGCTCTTGTCGTTCAGGTTGGCATCCTGATCGCATTGTTCCTGCAGTTGAAGCGCACCACGGAATCCATCAATCGCGTGGTGAACGATTTGCACTCGCGTATGGGACCCATCCTCACGCGCACGCAGATCCTTCTGGACGACACGCAGCCGAAGATTGCCAATCTCGTCGAGGATGCTTCGCAAATTGTGTATCTTGCGCGCGGGCAGGCCCTGAGATTGGATCGTGTCGTCGGTGAAGCTACCGACCGTCTGCGTGGGCAGTTGGTTCGCGTGGATCGCATTCTGACGGGAACACTCGAAGCCGTTGAGGATGCCGGCACGCAAGTGAGGCGGACATTTTGGGGGCCGGTGCACAAAATGTCGGCGCTGGTGCAGGGCATCAAGATTGGCCTGGATGTTCTGCGCTCGCGGCGCGATCCGGAACCCGTGCGCGAAACAAAGGAACAGGAAGACGAATTGTTTATCTGAAAAATCCTCGTTTGCCAAATTTCCTCGAGGAATTTCCAGCGGCGCGAAACGCAAAGTTCGCGCCGTTTTTTTATTTGATCCAGCCGCCGGCTAAAACAACTTCGCCGTCATAAACGACGGCTGCCTGCCCCGGCGTGATGGCGCGTTGCGGCGCATCGAAGGTGATACGCGCGCGCTGGCCTGGCAATGCTTCCACGGTTGCCTCAGCGGGTTCGTGCTTGTGGCGAATCTTTGCGAGTGCGCGCAAGGGCGCGGCCGGCGCCTCGATGGAAATCCAGTTCACGCCTTTGATTTCAAATGTACTGGTGCGCAGGGCTTCATCCTCGCCCACGACGATGCGATTTTTCTCCGGTTCAATGGCCAGAACATAAACGGGCTTTCCCGCCGCGAAGCCCAGGCCCTTGCGCTGCCCAATTGTGTAATTGTGCACGCCGGTGTGACGGCCAATCACCGTGCCATCTTCGGTCACAATATCGCCCGCCGCGTCGTGGATCGGTGCGCCGCGTTCGCGCGAATAGGCGTGGATGAATTGCACATAATTCCCGTTAGGCACAAAGCACAGCTCCATGCTCTCCGGCTTTTCCGCCACCGGCAAATGCACCTCGCGTGCCAGCGCGCGCACCTCTTCCTTGGTCAGTTCGCCCAGCGGAAATTCGCTGCGCGCAAGCTGCTCCTGCGTCAGGCCCCACAGGAAATACGATTGATCCTTGGAATCGTCGTGCGCGCGCAGCAATTCGTAACGTCCCGTGCGTTCATTTCTGCGGATGCGCGCGTAGTGACCCGTGGCCAGGCGTTCCGCCCCGATTTGCCGCGCCATCCGCAGAAGCGGCTCGAACTTCACGTCGGTATTGCAATTCGTGCAGGCAATGGGCGTGCGCCCCGCAAGGTACTGCTGCACGAAGGGGCGCACCACGCGCTCTTCAAACTGCTCCTCGAAATTCACCACATAGTGCGGAAAGCTGAGGTGCTGCGCCACGCGCTTGGCGTCGTACACATCATCGAGCGAGCAGCAGCGGTGCTGCGCCGGGCCATCTCCCTGCAATTCGGGCAAGCGCCGCTGATTCCATAGCTGCATCGTCAGCCCCACGATGGGCCGCCCTTGCCGCAGCAGCACGGCGGCTACCGTGGAGGAGTCCACGCCACCCGACATGGCCACGGCCACAAGTCCGGGCTGCAGCTCATTGGCCGCCGGCAAACTGTCGAGTTGCACTTCCGTGGACATTTCTTAACTAGTGTTGTGTCTCCCGATTCGTTGCACTTCTCTTTAGGGGGTCAGGGCTTCAGCCCTGACATAAAGCCTGCAAATTGCATTGGGCTTCAGAGTCTACGTGACTACCTGCCCTTCGCGTCAGGGCACGGCTTCACAGCTTGCGGGAAAACTCCTCTCTTCAGGAGGCCGAGGCTTCAGCCCCGGCGTAAAGCCACCAAAAAACCAATGGGCTTTAGCCCCTGAAGAAAGTCTTTTTCGCGTTTCCGCAACGTGTGAGCCACGATCGAGTCTAACGTATCTCCCCCTCCCCACATCTACGCCGGCACCTCGCGGCGGTAAGTGGGCGAGAGCTGGCGAAGTTGCGCCACCGCCGCAGGGACGATTTCCAGTGCGGCGTCAATTTCCTCTTCGCTGGTGTGCCTTCCCAGGCTAAACCGAATCGTCGCCCGCGCGTCGGGAGCAGAGAGGCCGATGGCCGTGAGCACGTGAGAGGGTTCGACCGCGCCCGAGGAGCACGCCGCTCCCGTGGAGCACGCGAGCCCCTTCAAATCGAGCGCGATGATCAGCGCCTCGCCTTCGATTCCCGGAAACGTGATGTTGCTGGTGTTGGGCGTGCGTGGCGCGCTCGCCGCATTTGCTTGCGCATCCGGAATGCGCGCCAGCAGCCCTTGCTCCAGGAGGTCGCGCAGGGAAGCGATTCGCGAAGCATCACTTTGCAAGGAAAGCCGCGCGAGTTCCGCGGCTTTGCCAAGTCCCACGATCCCCGGCACATTCTCCGTGCCCGGGCGGAATCCGCGCTGGTGATGCCCGCCATAGAAAAATTGCCGCAGCCGCGTGCCGCCCTCAATGAAGAGGGCGCCAACGCCTTTCGGCGCGTAGAACTTGTGCCCGGAAAGGGAAAGCAGATCGAGTTGCAGCGCCTTCACGTCAACGGGAATCTTGCCCACGGATTGCACCGCGTCCGTATGGAAATAGACGTCGGCCTCCGCGGCGATGCGCCCAATCTCCGCCAGCGGCTGCACCGTGCCGAGCTCGTTGTTGGCGTGCATCAGCGTGATCAGGATCGTCTCCGGACGTATCGCTTGCCGCACCGCTTCCGGGTCGAGCAAGCCTGCGCGGTCCACCGGAAGATAGCTGACCGCGACGCCTTGCTTTTCGAGCGCCTGGCAGGTGTTGAGCACCGCTTCGTGTTCAATTGGGGAGGTAATGATGTGCGGGGCTGGCTCGGTAGAGGTGAGGGAACGCGAGGCCTCGGCAACCACCCCGAAAATGGCGTGATTGTCCGATTCCGTGCCGCCGCTGGTGAACACAATCTCCTGCGGCCGGGCATTAAGCAGCGCCGCCAATTGCTCCCGCGCCGTTTCCACCGCCGCCCGCGCCCGCTGGCCAAAAGTGTGGATCGAGGAGGCGTTGCCAAACTCACCAGAGAAATAGGGCAGCATCGCCTCAAGCACAGACGGCTCGACGGGCGTGGTGGCGTTGTGATCCAGGTAGATGCGCTTCATAGCAGTGGAGGATTCAGGATAGAAGGGAAGGGAGTTGCGCGCAACCCGAGCGCGGCCTTTTGGGACGGGCGCTCTTGGAGTGCGGCGGCTCGCCGCCGCTTTTGCGGATCGCGCGGAAAGGCGGGGCGATAGCTCGCAGTCCACAGTTGACAGTTCATGGTTTGTGTAGGGGTCGCCTTCTGAGGCGGGCCGCTCTTCTCCCCTCCGTCATCCCGCCTTCCACCTCTGTCATCCCGCCTGCCCTGAGCGAAGCCGAAGGGACCGAAGCGGCCCGATTTTCTCTTCCGCGCCGCCTTATGGCGCGTCGGGCCGCGGAGTGGAGGGATCTGCTTCTCTCTTGCCTCCTGATCGCTGGTCGCTGATCGCTGATATCTCTCTTTTGATATCGATGCGCACTGTTGGTGCAGAGAGTGCGTGTGCTGGGGAGCTGTGGACTCCGGGCGGGCTTGTGCCGAGTATTCACGACAAATGGTACCACACTATTTACTAATTGTCAATAGACATTGTGAGGTATAAGGGTCGGAACTGCGACGAGGGGACTGGCGGCGCTAGAACATAAGTCAAAAGCCGCACCCTAGAAATTCACAAGGGTGCGGCACCCAGAGCTCTTCGCAACTTCAACCTGCCGGCCACCCGCCATCCTTGAGTTCACTTCATTTTTTGGCGAAGCGGCGGTACATTTGTTCCAGGTGGCCCACTTTCCACCTTCGGGTTTCTTTGCCTATCAAGAACTAACTGGCAAAGGAACCGATACCGTACACCACGAAACGGCAGGGACGGGGACGTAAAGCCGCCTAATCCTTGCCTTTCTTACGCTTCTTGGAGTCGGCCTTTGGAACACGAAAAAGACCTCTCATCGTCTTCTCGAAGTTCTCACGCGCTTCAGTACCTTCGAGGTATTCAGGCTTCGGTTTCCGAGTTTTTGGCTTGGTTGTGGTCAAAACTGCGTGCTCCATTCCAAAATATGAATGATTCCGTACACCCACAAGATAACACCAATGATAAAGGGACAGATTCCCAAGACAAATATTTGAACGCCATACCACTTAAATCTAATTTTCCACCAGCTCCAACCAACAAAAAGAAATCCTATAAGAAGTGCCAAAAGCGCCTTCAAGTGGCGACGTTTGTCGTTGAAGTGCTCGGTCTGCTCGGTCTCATTGTCTATGCCTGTCTCACGTATCTGATGTACCGCGAAACCAAAAAAGCTGCCAACGCCGCTCATGACAGTGCGGTTGCTGCTAAAAGTGCTGCCGATACTGCCGATGCTACTCTCAAGTCCTCTGAGAAGTCTTTTATCATCGACCAAAGGCCATATATGGTTGTGGTTGAAGGCTTCCCTTTGTTCTTGGGGCATCCACCAACTGCCGATCAACCGATACAAGTGAACGTCGTCCTCAAAAACATTGGCAAGACTCCAGCCATTCAAGTAGCGACTGGTATCAGGCTTGTACCTTACAGAGCCAAACTACTTGCGAAACTCAGCCTGGAGGAACGACGGAACGCTCGCAAGGAGTACATCTCCTTTATTCAGGGGCAATTTGCAACACTCCGAATTGTAGATGAAAAAATCAGGAAGGAAATTACGGACCTCAAGAAGCTGGATGCTGGTCAAGATGTTGCTCCAACTAAAACCTATTTCCTCACTACAGACCAACCTGTTTCTATATCCGAGACTGAATTTCCACTGCTGAAAACCGGGGAGATCACGTTGTACATTATTGGAATCGCTAGTTATACCGACAGTTATGGGGTCACGTATAAAACGGAGTTCTGTGATTTCTATTTTGGTGCCGACCCTACTGTTTGGCACATTTGCGATTCCCACAACACAATTCGATAGCAGTAGTGCTGTCCCGGCGAGGAAAAGAATTGCACGCTTTGTGTGTCTAGTGTGGTGTCCCGGAAATAACTGACCAATGCATTTTTCCTTCAGGGGCCAAAGACCTGTTGAGCGGTCGGAAGTTGCCCTGGACCTGAAGCACCAGTCTCCAAAAAAGAACTGTAAGGAACTTACGGGACAGCACACTAGTAGATTGTTGCCCATCCAAAAATGCGCCTGTAAGTCCCATCATTCCCGCTTGCCCAGAGCGGCTTTCGCGAAGGGCACATACGCGCGCGCCGCTAAGTCTCACTATTCCCGCACATCCGAGCGATTCGCCCGAAAGTCCAATTATTCCCGTACATACGCAAAAACAGGGGGGTGGGGGTGCCACCTGCAAAATGCGTTGTCCTGCAACTCTTTTGTTTTCTTCCACTACGTTAACTACTCAGTTAAGTATAATTGTCGGCGCGCCGACATTCTCGTTCCTGCACGTGACACACAGATTGCACGTCCAGCCGAACACCAGGAGGACGGAGAGATCCCTCGACTACGCGACCCGACGCGCCAGACTGCGGCGCGAAAGAAAGAATCGGGTCGCTCCGCTCGGGATGACGGTGAGGAGACCGGGCCAGCCGCTTGGAGATTGGTGGTAAAGTATTGAAAGAGACAGGTTACGCGTCGAAGTCATGATGATCACCATTTCCAAGGAAAATTATCTCAAGGCCATTGCCGAGGCTGAGGCGGAAGGGAAGACCGTGATCCCCGCGCTGCTGGCCCATTGGCTTTCCGTGACACCCCCGGCGGTAACCGCGGCCCTGAAGCGGCTGAGAAGAGACGGTCTGGTCACCCTGGAGAGAGGCAGCATTCAACTGACTGCCGAAGGACGGAAGGTGGCGGAGCGTACCATTCTTCGCCATCACCTGATCGAGCGCATGCTCTTCGAGATATTCGGCATGGGATGGTATGAAGTTCACGAGGAAGCCGAGCGTCTAGAGCATGCCGTGTCTCCGGCATTTGAGAAGAAGCTCGTCGCGATGCTGGGATACAAAGAAACCTGTCCTCACGGGAACGGTCTGGCCGTCATGAGCCCCAAGCAGCGGCGAAAGAAGGGCCAGCGCTTGCTCAGCGAAGCCGAGGCGGGCTTAACCTACCGTGTGTTCAGCGTATACGAACGGGACCGCAAGCTACTGGAATTCCTGGAAGAAAGAGGAATCCGTCCGGGCACTCATCTGAAAGTGGAATCCCGGAACTACGATGGGACCGCCATTCTGAAGGTAGCAAGCAAGCGCATCGCGCTGGGTTCTCCGGCGGCCGAGAAGATCTGGGTAGCGCGAAAGCACTAACCGAATTGTTGTTAATCCCAGTTAATAAAATCTGGTATACTGCGCTTTATTGCGCGGGGATACGGTAGTACTTTCCGCGCGAGGCGAGGGAACCGCTTGTGAACTTAGGGCCCCTGTCCAGGTTGACGCAGCAACGCGTCAACCAACAAGACGTCGTTATCACCCACGAGGACGTTGACCGTGCTCACGACCGGGTGCGCGTGTCCGCGGCGCGCGCCCAGCGGGGCCCCTTCTCGAAGTTCCGTCTGCTGTGGCTGCTCGTGGGACCCGGAATCCTCGTCATGCTTGGAGAGAACGACGGCCCCAGCATGATTTCCTACGCCGCGACGGGCGCACGGTTTGGAATTGGATTCTTCATTCCCTTCGTCATGCTCACATTTTGCATGGCCATCGTCGTACAAGAGATGACCATGCGCCTGGGTTCCGCCACGCACCGCGGCCACGCGGAACTGATCTTTGACCGCTTTGGGCCGTTTTGGGGCTGGTTCTCCATGATCGACCTGGGCATCGGCAACTTCCTGACGCTAATCACCGAGTTTATTGCCATCCGCGCCGGCCTGGGGTTTTTTGGCGTGCCTCCGTGGGCTGCGGTCCTCAGCGCGCTTGTGTTCTTGTGCGCGGCCGTAGCGATGCACCGTTATTGGACCTGGGAACGAACCCTGCTGGCCATCGCCGTATTCAATCTGATTTTCATTCCCGTGGCGCTGCTCACGCACCCGCACTGGCACTCTGTCGGCAGCGCGCTCATCACCTGGAAGCCGCTCCCCGGCGGTTTGAGCCAAGACACCCTGATCATCGTGCTGGCTGACATTGGCGCAACCGTGACTCCCTGGATGCTTTTCTTTCAGCAGAGCGCAACGGTTGACAAGGGACTCACCAGAAAAGACATCCATCTTGGCCGAATCGATACGGTAGTGGGGGCTGCTTTGGCCGCGGCGGCGGCGGTCGCAACCATCATTGCAACAGCGCCATTATTCGCTCACCACATGACTGCCGAGAACTTTCAGGGAGCCGAGTTCGCGCAAGCGCTGCAGCCGCTGATCGGGCGATTCGGCGCGGCATTGTTCGCACTGGGCATCGTGGAAGCCGGGATGGTTGCGTCCGTGACGATTTCCATTTCCTCCGCCTATGCGTTCGGAGAGGTAGTCCACAGGCCTCATAGCTTGAACCTTCCTGTGACGCAAGGAAAGTCTTTCTACTCCGTGTTGTTCCTGTGCGCGGCGACCGCCGGAGCAATCGTCTTAATCCCCGGGCTGCCACTCGTTTATGTGGTTCTGCTGGTAAACGTGGTCGCGGTGCTGGCGATGCCGCCCGCGCTGGTGTTCCTGTTCATGCTTGCGAACGACCGGGAAGTGATGGGCGATCTTGTGAGTCCGACGTGGGCGAACATGCTCGCTACCTGCGTCGTTGTATTTCTGACATCGGCAGGCCTGCTCTTCGGCATCAGCGTGATTGCGCCGAATGTCTTCGCGTTTATAGGCGGGAAATAGGAGGACCAAAGCATGACCCCGAAAGAGAAAGGACAGAGTGTGGTCACCTCCTCCGATCAGGAAATGGTTTTGACGTCGCTCGAGCCGGAACAACTCGCCGGGCTGAAAAAGCACTTGATTCCCAGGCGCCACCTGAAAGGGCCGGAGAAATTCGTGATGTGGTCCCTGCGAATCTATCTGCTGTTCATGATTGTCGTGGTCATTTACCAAGTGTGGGCCAGCGCACATTAGGATAGAGAGTTGCGAGCGCTTGCTCGCGGGCGAAGGGTACGGAGCGTACAAGTGGCGCTCCGTACTCGTTATCCAGTTCAGGCGCTGTGTTCTTTCTTGCTCCACTCGCGGATCGAGCGGATCTCGTCTTTGGGGATATGGAGGAACGCCAGGAATTCCTGGTGCTCTTCCGGTGCGGAACGCTCGAATTCAGCGTGCCACTTGTGCATATCGGCCTCGCTGAATCCCGACGCCTTCATGATGGCAACCCACTTTTCCTTAGTGATCACTTTCTTCCTCCCGAAAGAGAATTTGTGCTGCAACAGCTTCAGGATGGCGCGCTGGTGGCCGCGAAGGGCTTGAATCTCCGCGTTCAATTCCACCAGACGGCGCTTTAAGATGCCGGACGCGTCACTTTCGGGGCGCTCCAGAATCGCACGGATGTCAGCGAGCCCCAGGCCGGCGTTGCGGTAAACGCAAACCTGCTCGAGGCGCGCCACGTCTTTTTCGCTGTACGCACGGTAGTTCGACGAAGTCCGCAACGGGGGCTTCAGCACCCGGACCGATTCGTAGTAGAGCACCGTGCTGCGGCTAAGACCGCAACGTCGCGCGAGTTGGGTAACAGTGATCATCCCTCCCTTCTTAGGCTGAACCCTGAAGCGGTAGACAGGTCAATGGGGAGGTTGAGAGTTCGCATAAGGTGGCTTTCGGGATGGGCACGCGTGGACCAAGAGCTCCGGTTCCCGAGGCAGGATAACATTTCCGAAAGGAACCGGGTTGTGATGGGAAGCGAAGAGGTGGCCTTCGCTTTGAGTGAGGGGCGCCCTTCGGAGAGATCCCTCGACTCCGCGACCCGACGCGCCAGAAAGCGGCGCGAAAGAGAAAATCGGGTCGCTACGCTGGGGATGACAACACAGAGTAATAGGTGGGCCGGGCTTAAGCCCGGCCCCTACATGAGCAAACGCGCTGCTGCGTTACGGCTTGGGTTTTTCGGTGGACGCGTCTGGCGTGTTGGGCTTATCGGCTGGCTTGGCGGCCGGATTGGCTGCTGGCTTGTCCCCGGGATTGGCGACGGGCTGGGCGGCAGGCTTCTCAGCGGGCTTTTCCGGAGGCTTGATGGAGACAAGCTCCACTTCAAAGATGAGCGTTGAGTTGGGAGTAATGTCGGGACCCATGCTGCGCTCGCCATAGGCGAGGTCGGGCGGCAGGAAGAGCTGCCATTTGGAGCCGACGGGCATAAGCTGCAGCGCTTCCGTCCACCCCTTGATCACTCCACCCAGCGGAAAGGTTGCTGGCTGGCCGCGCTTGTAGGAACTGTCGAACTCTTTTCCGTCGAGTAGGGTGCCGCGATAATTGCAGACGACGGTGTCGCTGGCAGTGGGCTTGGGGCCCGTGCCCTGCTGCAGGATCTTGTACTGCAAGCCGCTGGGAAGCGTCACGACGCCTTCCTTGGTTTTGTTCTCCGCAAGGAACGCGTCACCTTGCTTTTTGTTCACTTCGCCCTGGGCCTTGGCCAATTCTTCCTGCTTCTTGCGCATCTCCTCCTGCTTCAGGCGCGCTTCCTTCTGGAGTTCCGTCAAGACGGCGTTCACTTCTTCGTCGGTTAGAAGCGTTTTACCGCCGGCCAGCTCGTCCTTCATGCCGCGAAGGAGAATGGCCTGATCGATGTCCAGGGACTGTTCATGTACGCCCCTAGCGATGTTCTTGCCAACGCTCATGCCGATGGCGTAGCTGGTCTTGTCTTTCGGCGTGGTCAGGGTGAGCGGCGCGGATGTCTTGGCAGCGGGAGTTGTCGCGGGCTTCTTGGCCGCGGGAGGCGTCTGCGTCTTTGCCGCGGGAGTTGGCGTTGCGGCGGGAGATTGTTGTGTAGTGGACGCCGGGGTCTGCTGCGCCGCGGCATGGCCGGTGAGGAAAATACCGGCCGCGAAGAGAGACAGTGCAGAAAAATGTGATTTTGGCATGGAGATATTGTCACATTGCTTTGGCTGCTGCGCAAATGAACGGTTCGCAAAAATGGTGGGCTGCCCGCGATTTTTCCTTTTGCCCGATTAAGTTGAAGAAGATGCCAGCCGTGCGGTTCAGAAGACTCGAGCCGCTCGAGGGGATTCGAGGGCGCGAGAGTTTTTGCGCGCTCGGCGGGGGCGTGGTAGTGTGAGCGCTTGGGCGCCTGTTGGAACGATTCCCAGGAGGAATGAAGTGGCGTATCGCGATTTGCGGGAATTTGTGCGGAAACTGGAGAACGAGGGCGAACTGCGCCGCGTGAAGGCGGAAGTCGATCCGGTGCTGGAGATTGCGGAAGTGGTGCAGCGGTTACGGCGGGAGGCCTTGCACGGAGAGGATGTTCCGGAGAAGAGAAACAAGGACAACGCTGCAGCCGGGACCACTCATGATCGGCCGACCCCTGCCGGGCTCGGGCCTGCGCTTCTTTTTGAAAAACCCAAAGGTTCCAGGTACCCACTGCTGATCAACGCTTTCGGCAGCGTTCGCCGGATGGAGCTGGCGCTCGAGGTGGAAAAGCTGGAAGACGTGGCCGCGCGCATCCGCGGGTTCCTGGATATGCAGACGCCGCAGGGGCTCTTCGACAAATTGAAGCTGCTGCCGAAGCTGGCGGAACTGGGGTCGTTTTTTCCGAGGAGCGTGAAGGACGCCGCGTGCAAAGAAGTGGTGCGCAAGGGCAATGACGTTAACTTGCTGCATTTTCCGATCCTGAAGTGCTGGCCGCAGGATGGCGGGCGCTTCATCACGTTTCCGCTGGTGTTCACAAAGAATCCGGAAACCGGGAAGCGCAACGTGGGGATGTACCGCATGCAGGTGTACGACGAGCGCACCACGGGCATGCACTGGCAGACGCAAAAACATGGTGCGGAACATTTCCGGCGGGCGCGTGCGAAAAATCCCGAGGGGCGTATTCCGGTGAGCGTTGCGATTGGCGCCGATCCTGCCACCACGCTTGGCGGGATTCTGCCGATTCCACCGGACCTGGACGAAATGATGTTCAGCGGCTTCCTGAAAAGGGAACCAGTGGAACTGGTGCCTTGCGAAACGAATGAACTGGAAGTTCCGGCCAACGCGGAGATCGTTTTGGAAGGCTACGTCAACCTCAGCGAGATGCGCACGGAGGGACCCTTCGGCGATCACACGGGATTTTATTCGCTGGAAGGGGAATACCCGGTGTTCCACGTGGAGTGCGTGACGCACTGCAAAGATGCGATTTATCTGACGACCGTGGTGGGACCGCCGCCGCAGGAAGACTTCTTCATGGGCTATGCGATTGAGCGGGTGTTCCTGCCGCTAATGAAGATGACGCACCCGGAAATTGTGGACGTGTCGTTGCCCGCGGAAGGAATTGTGCACAACCTCATGATCGTGGCCATCCGCAAGTCGTTTCCCGGGCACGCGCGCAAAGTGATGAACGCGATCTGGTCGCTGGGGCAGGCGATGTTCACCAAGGTGATCGTGGTGGTGGATCACGACGTGAACGTACACGACTATCGCGAGGTGGTGTGGAAGGCGCTCTGCGCTATCGATCCGGAGCGCGATGTGCAGTTTATGCTGGGGCCCATGGACACGCTGGACCACGCCGCGCGCATGCAGGATTTCGGGTCGAAGATGGGCATCGACGCGACGCGCAAGTGGGCCAGCGAGGGCTTTACGCGCCCCTGGCCGGACGAAATCTTGATGGATGAGAAAACGAAGGCGCGGGTAGAAGGGATCTGGAAGAGTCTGGGGATTTAGCCCGCCACGCGCGCGCAAAACTTGGTTTAGTTTGTGGAGGAGTAACCTGCGAGATGGAAGCCCGCAGATTGTGGCCCGGGGGAGCCGAGCGCGGGCGTTCTTTGCTTTGGAAAAGCGGAAGTGAGCGAGGGGAGCCCGCGAAAGGCCTATGAAACCGGGTGTTTGCCGGTTGATTGCATGCAAAGGATAACCGTCCCGCGGGACAGGGTGGGAGACGGGGAGAAATACAATCTATTGTGGTACTGATAGCTATGCAGCCCTACATTTTGGATGACCTGCCTACAATACCAGGTCAACTACCCATGATTCACGACATTGTTAGGACAACTACAGGCGAGAAACGCTTGACGGCCGATGGGTCTCAATGACATAAAGTTCACACAGGCCGCACCGGCGGGATTATTATTGCTCGAAGTGAGGGGTGCGGCGCACGCCGCTTGAAGGGCGTGATAGAAATAGAGGGTGGACGTTCCTCGTGAGCGAATCGCGCGAAGTGATGAACGTACGGCAGGCCTCCCAGTATTTGGGGATTAGTCCTGATACTCTGTACCGGTACATCACAGAGGGCGAAATACCTGCGTTTAAACTAGGCAATCGTTGGAAACTAAGGAAGACGATCCTGGACCGCTGGATGGAACGCAAGATGAGCCAAGTGGTGGCAAGGCGCCGCTAAGCTCGCTCAGGCGTGAGGGAAAGAGGCCGCGATATGTGGTTACTCGGGGGTAAGAAAGCAAAGCAGCTCGTGGGACTGGATATTGGCTCCAGTTCGATCAAGGCCGTGGAGTTGAAGACGACCAAGGCCGGGTACGAGCTCGTGAGTTTCGGGATGGAAGCGCTGGCGCAGGACACCGTGGTGGACGGAGCGATTATGGATGCACCGCAGGTGGCCAACGCGATCACAAAAATCTTCGACACCGAACACATCAAGACCAAGAACGTGGCCACTTCGGTTTCCGGACATTCGGTGATCGTAAAGAGGGTTCCCCTGCCGCTGATGACCGAAGAAGAGCTGTACGACCGGATCCCTTCCGAAGCCAGCCAGCACATTCCCTTCGACATCGCCGACGTGAATTTAAGCTATCAGCTGCTGGAAGCAATGGACTCCCAGATGGACGTACTGCTGGTGGCGGTAAAGAAGGACAAGATTCTGAACCACACCAACGTGCTGGCGCAGGCAGGCAAGACGCCGGTGGTCGTGGATATCGACGCGTTCGGCTTGCAGAACTGCTTCGAAGTGAACTACGAGCCCGATGCGGGGCAGACAGTAGCGCTGCTGAACATCGGGGCTAGCGTCATGAACATCAATATCGTCCGCGGGGGAGTGCCGTTGTTTACGCGCGACGTCAGCGTAGGCGGCAACCAGTACACCGACGCCCTGCAAAAAGAGCTGGATCTGAGCTTCGATGACGCGGAACGCCTGAAGAAGGGCGACACGCTGCCCAGCGTGACCGACGAGCAGAAGAGCCAGATTCTGCGCAGCGTCTCCGACATTCTGACGCTGGAAATTCAGAAGACCTTTGACTTCTTCCGGGCCACCGCCAGCGGCGAGAATATACAGCGCATTATGGTCGCGGGTGGGACGGCGCGGGTGCCCGGGCTGGTGGATCTGTTGAGAGAAGAATTTGCCATGCCGGTGGAGGAGTTGAATCCCTTCCGGAAAGTGCTGATCAATCCTGGGAAACACAGTGAGGATCAGATCCGGGAATTGGCGCCAAAGTTGGTTGTCGCGGTGGGACTGGCATTGAGGAGCTTCGACTAGCCATGATCCGCATAAACTTATTGGGACAAACGCGGCCGAAAACCGCACGACGGCCGGTAGACACCGGGGCGGCCCTGCCGCTGGTGTTCATCGGCGCAGGCGTGCTGTTGGGCGGTCTCTTCCTGTTTTACTTCTACCACTCCTGGCAGACGCAGCTGAATGATGAGAACAACCGCATCAAGCAGCTACGGGCCCAGAAGACGGAGTTGGAACAGATCAAGGTGCAAGTGGAGTCCTTCGAAAAGCAGAAGACGGTGCTGCAGCAGCGGGTCGCCACCATCGAGCAGCTGCAGCGCGACCGCACCGGCGGGCAGGAATTGCTGGACCAGGTAGCGAACACGGTTTCGCGCGCAGAGAACCTCTGGCTCGTGTCCATGACGAAGAAAGGCACCACAATAAACCTGGAAGGGGCGGCGGCTTCGATCAATTCCGTGGCGAACTTCATCACCGCGCTGAAGCGCTCCGGCTACTTCCAGAAGGTCGAGATTAAGGAATCGAAGCAGGACGAGAAAAACACCGCTATCCAGACCTTTACTTTCTCAATTAGCGCAGAGATCGCGCCCAACGGGCCCGCGGGCACCGCGCCGCTGGCCAAGCCAGCGAGCGCGCCTGGGCAGAGTGCGCCCAAAAGCGCACCGGCGAAGAAAGGATAAGGGAAGATCATGGCAAATCCTTTCCGAGACATGTCGGTGATCATGCAGGGGCTGGTGGCCCTGGCCATCGCGGTGATTCTGGTTCTGGCGGGTTTGTATGTGCCGGGTTCTCCAGTGGCGCAGGAGCGCGCCGATTACGACACGGCGGTGCAGGCGCGGCAAAAGCTGAACCAGGAAGTGACACAACTCCAGGTTTACAAGCAGCGTTATGGGGAACTGAAGCAGCAGATGGACGCGCTGAACAAGCAACTGGACACGTTGAAGACGATCGTGCCGGAAGAGAAGGAAGTGGACGAATTCATCCGCCTGTTGCAAGGTGCGGCGAGCGCGTCGAACGTGCAATTGCGGCGGCTGACGTCGCAGGCGATCGTGGCGCGGGAAATCCACTACGACATGCCGTTCGATGTGCAGGTCGATGGGCCGTACTTTAATATCCTGGATTTCTTCGGGCGGCTGAGCCGGTTGTCCCGGATTATCAATGTCGGGGACCTGCAATTTGACGATGCCGCGGGGTCGCATGGTGTGAAGTACCCCATACGCCCGGGCACAACGGTAAGCGGAACTTTTATCGTCACAACGTATTTCACGAAGCCGGCTGATACGGCTCCGGGAGCGGGTGGAGCGAAGGGATCAACTCCACCTGTGAAAAAACCGTGAGCAGGAATGAGCGAGCCATGCGTCGAGCGATCATACTAGTTATCGGGATGCTGATGGCGGCGGCCGGAAACGGCCTGTTCGCCCAGACCAAACCGGCGCCAGCCGCAAAAGCGGCGGCCAAACCGGCCAGCAAGCCTGCCGCAGCCAAGCCTGCTGTAGCCAAGCCTGCCGCGAAGCCTGCTCCAAAGGCGCAGAAGACCAGCGTCAAGAAGGCGGCGGCTCCTGCCGAGGGCGCGGCCCCGGCCGAAGAGAAAGTGGCGCGCCGCGATCCGTTCGAATCCCTGGTGGGCCGCGATAAAGCGGCAGCCGACGCGGCGAAGAATCTGCCTCCAGGCAAAGCGGGATTGCAGGTTTCCTCGCTGCGGCTCGATGGAATCGTGCGTGCGCCAAACGGGATGATCGCAGTGGTCACCAATCCGCAGGCACGTACCTACTTCTTGCGGGAAGGCGACCAGTTGTACGACGGACGGGTGGAAAAGATAGCCATGGATAACGTGTCGTTCCACGAAATGGGGAAAGACGCATTTGGGAAGCCCGTGGAGCGGCAAGTGAATAAGAGAATTTACTCCAGTGCAGGAGAACAGCAATGAAGACGAACTGGCCGGCCTTTCGATTTGGCTGCCTGATACTGGCGACAGTGGCGCTGGGCGCAAGCTCGGCTACCCTTCGCGGACAGGATGCCACTGCTGCGCCCTCAAGCGCCGCAGTGATTTCAAGCGTCGCCCTTACGCAGGACACGCAGCGCGCGGCCGTTCGCGTCGAAGGAGCGGGACGCCTGGATGTCCGTGCGGCGCGGATGCAGAACCCGGAGCGATTGGTGTTGGACTTCGCCGGGGCGCGCATGGGCGTGCAGAAGAGCTCCATACCTGGGGTGGCGGCGCCGGTGCGTGACGTGCGGATGGCACAATTCCGTCCGGACGTGGCGCGCATCGTGATTGACCTGACGGCCTCAGCGCCCTACCAGATCGCGCACGAGGGCGCGGCGATCGTGATTTACTTCCAGGCGCAGAATGCGCCCGCGGACGGGAAGTTGGTGGCGCCAGTGACGTCCACGTCGGTGGAAAAGACGCCGCAAAAGATATCCTATGCGCCGAGCGCGCCGCTTGCGAGCCCGCACCATGCCAAGGCTTTGAAAGAACCGGCTCCTCGCTTTGGCTTGCCAAACGAACTGACCCAGCCCTCTATCGTTCTGGCATCGCTGAAGGAGAAGTCCGAGCCGGCGCCCCCGGCAGGAAACACGCAACAGGCAGCACAGCAGGCGGCGCAGCAGGCGAGCAACGCCGCCACCACCGTAGCGTCTTCTCAGACGACGGCGTCGCCCTTGGCGGCCCCGGCGGCACATTACACGGGTGAACCGATTTCGGTAAACCTGAAGGACGTGGACCTGAAGGACTTCTTCCGGTTGATCCACGAGATCAGCGGGTTGAACGTGGTGTTGGATCCCAACGTGAAGGGCACGCTGACGATCGTGTTGGACGAAGTACCGTGGGATCAGGCGCTGGACTTGGTGTTGCAGAACAACGGTCTGGACAAGCAACTCAACGGAAACGTTCTGCGCGTGGCTACGCGCGCGACGTTGAAGAACGAAGCGGAAACACAACGCGACCTGGAAAAAGCGCAAGCGGAAGCGGTTGCACCGGTGACCGTAACGCGCGTGCTCAGCTACGCCAAGGCGGCGACGATGGTGGCTACACTCAAGAAATTCCTCTCATCCCGCGGCGACATTTTCTCCGATGACCGCTCGAACCAACTGATCATCCGTGACATTCCGTCCGTTATCCCGACCATTGACAACCTGATTCGCCAGTTGGACCGCAAGTCTCAACAGGTCGAAATCGAAGCGCGGGTCATCTCCGCTTCCCGCTCCTTCTCCCGGGATATCGGCGTGCAGTGGGGCATGGCGGGAACCACCACCAGCGGGCGCACCGTCTTCGGCGGTCCGGCTAGCGTGGGTGTCAGCCCGGTGACGACAACGGGCATACCGCAGCCGCCGCTGATCGGCACACCAACCGCCAGCAGCGGCAGCACTCTCCCCGGCCTTCCCTATAACGTGAACCTCGGCGCGGGCGTTCCGACCAGCGGCTTTTACTTTGGCCACCGGTCTCCGAATTTCGCGGTGGACTTCTTCATCACCGCCGCGGAAGCCAAGGGCGTGGGCAAATTGCTGTCCAAGCCAAAAGTAATCACGCAGAACAACGAAAAGGCGACGGTGAAGCAAGGTACCAAGATTCCAATTCAGACGACCATCAACAACACCATTTCGGTGCAATACATCGACGCGGTGCTGAAGCTCGAAGTTACTCCGCAGATTACCGCCGAAGGCACGGTGTTCATGGATGTGCTGGTGGAAAACACGCAGATCGACAACGGTATCCCTCGCGTGCAGGGAATTCCGGCACTCGATACGCAGTCCGCGGAGACCAAGGTGCTTGTGGCAGACGGCGGCACGGTGGTCATCGGCGGCATCATCGTCACCCAGCAGCAGACGGACATCACCGAGGTGCCGATCGTGGGCAGCTTGCCCTTGATCGGGCGGCTGTTCAAGCGCACCAACATCAGCGTTCAGTCGCAGGAACTCCTGTTCTTCCTGACGCCACGAATCATCCCTGGATAATGTCCAGGAAGAGTCGCAGGCGAACTCGGTCAGGCAGACAAACATTCGGGTACACTGGGATCGAGGAGGCGTGAGTCTCCTCGATTCTTTTTTATGAGCGCAAATCATTCCCAAAGACGTCGCCAGGTGGCCAGCGCGCTGCGCCAGCGAGGCTTGGATAGCCTGATCGTCACGCATCCCGCCAACTGGTTCTATCTGACGGGATTCACTGGTGAATCCGGCGCCCTAGTCGTTGAACTCGACAGGGCCACGCTGGTCACCGACGGCCGCTTCACGGTGCAGGCTAAGGAAGAAGCGCGGGGAATCCGGGTGGTTTTACAGAAGGGCGGACTGTATCCGGCGCTGGGGGAATGGCTGAGGCAGCGGGGGTTGCGACGCGTCGGCTTTGACCCTTTCCAATTGTCGCTGGGGCAATGGCATGCGCTGCGGAAGGCTGCGGGAGCGAAATGCCGGACGATAGAGGCTGGAGGCATCCCCGAAGGCCTGCGCACGCGCAAAGATGCGCAGGAACTGGCACAAATGCGAAAGGCGGCCGCTCTGGTGGGCGAAGTGTTCGAGAGCGTGCTCGGGCTGGTGTGCCCCGGCGTGCGCGAAAGCGAGCTCGCGGCGGAACTGGAGTACCAAATGCGCCGGCATGGGGCGAGCGGGCCGTCGTTCGAGACGATTGTGGCGTCCGGGAAGCGCTCCGCTCTCCCCCACGCGCGGCCAACCGCCAAGAAACTGAGGAAAAATGAGTTGGTGGTGCTCGACCTGGGTGTTATACTCGGCCACTATTGCAGCGATATGACGCGCACGGTGTATCTTGGCCGGGCGCCCAGACGCATCCGCGAGTGGTACGAGGCGGTGCGCGAAGCGCAGGCGGCCGGCGTGGCTGCAGTGGAAGCAGGAATTACCTGCGGTGAAGTGGATTCCGCCGCGCGGAAAGTCCTGAAAACGGCCGGGCTGGAAGAGCATTGTGTGCACAGCACGGGCCACGGCCTGGGCTTGGAAGTGCACGAGGAACCGCGCGTCGCCCGGGGCCAGCAGGTTCGACTCCAAGCCGGAAATGTGATTACCATAGAGCCGGGCGTGTATGTCGAAGGAGTCGGGGGCCTACGCATCGAAGACGACGTAGCGGTGCGCGCGACAGGGAACGAAGTACTAACCCGCGTAAAACGGGATCTCATCGAAATCTGAAAAAGGCATGAAACGGAAAAAGCCGTCGAAAGCGAGTCGTAGTCCGTCGTTTGCAAATCCTGAAATCGGGCAGATTGAACAATTGCTCCGGTTCATGAACGAGCACAACCTCGAGGAATTCGAGTACTCACGGGGCGACCTAAAGATCCGGCTGAGGAAGCCCAGCGCGAACCTGGCGCCTGCTCTGCCAAGACCCGCCGCGGAGATCATTGTGCCCTCCGCTCTGGCGCCACCCGATGAAGCCGGACCGGCCGGCGGAAGCGATGCGGAAGTGCAAGGTGGCGAGGAATTGCACCTGGTGAAGTCGCCGATTGTGGGCACCTTTTATGCATCGCCAAGCCCCGGCGCTGAGCCTTTCGTGAAAATCGGCAATCATGTGGATTCCGGGCAGACTCTATGCATCATTGAAGCCATGAAGCTGATGAACGAAATTGAGTCTGAAGTGAGCGGGGAAGTCCTGCGCATCTTTGCGGAAAACGGGCAGCCCGTGGAATACGGGCAGCCGCTGTTCGGGATTCGACCCAGCCGGAAACGGTAGCCGGCCCACGCGCCTATGTTCCAGAAAATTCTTGTCGCCAACCGCGGGGAAATCGCCCTGCGGGTCATCTGCGCCTGCAAGGAACTGGGAATTGCGACCGTGGCGGTGTACTCGGAGGCCGACCGCAACGCGCTGCACGTGCGATTCGCGGACGAAGCCGTGTGCATCGGCCCGGCGCGCAGCAGCGAAAGCTATCTGAACATCCCCCAGGTCATCAGCGCCGCGGAAATCACCAACGTGGACGCCGTTCATCCGGGCTACGGTTTTCTCTCCGAAAACGCCAATTTTGCCAAGGTCTGCGAGGCTTCGGAAATTACCTTCATCGGCCCCAAGCCCGAAGTCATCGAGATGATGGGAGAGAAGGACCGCGCGCGGCGCGAAATGAAAGCGGCGGGACTGGCTACCATTCCCGGCAGCGATGGCGTCGTCGAGGGCGAAGAGCAACTCGGCAAGGAAGCGCAGCGCATCGGCTTTCCGCTGATCCTGAAGGCGGCGGCAGGCGGTGGCGGGCGCGGCATGCGCATGGTCCGCGCGAAGGAGGAGTTGCTCGCGGCTTACCAGACCGCCCGAAGCGAAGCGCAGCAAGCCTTTGGCACTCCCGACGTGTACATGGAAAAGTATCTGCAGCACCCGCGCCATATCGAATTCCAGGTCCTCGGCGACCAGCACGGCAAGGTAATTCATCTGGGCGAGCGGGAATGCACCATTCAGAGGCGGCACCAGAAGCTGATCGAAGAAACGCCTTCACCGGCGATGGACGCGAAGCGCCGGAAAGAAATCGGCGCCAAAGTGGTGAAGGCGCTCGAGTTCATCGGCTACACCAATGCCGGCACGATCGAGTTTTTGATGGACAATGATGGCGCCACGTACTTCATCGAAATGAACACGCGCATCCAGGTGGAACATCCGGTCACGGAAATGGTCACCGGGGTGGATCTGGTGAAAGCGCAAATTCGCGTGGCGGCGGGCGAGAAAATCGAAGACGCCGTCGGCGAAATGCACTTCAGCGGGCATTCCATCGAATGCCGCATCAATGCGGAAGACCCTGATACGTTTGTGCCCTCCGCGGGACGCATCACGACGTTTCAGGCGCCCGGCGGAACCGGGGTGCGCGTGGATTCCGCGGCGTATTCGGACGCGGTGATTCCGCCTTATTACGATTCGCTGGTAGCCAAACTCATCGTCAAGGGCCGCGACCGCGGCGAAGCCCTCGCGCGCATGAGGCGCGCCTTGGAGATGTTCGTCATCGAGGGGATCAAGACCTCCATTCCGATGCACCTGCGCATTCTTGGCGATGCGGACTTTGCCGCGGGCAAGTTCGACACCCATTTCATCGAGAGATATCTGAATAACAACGGAAAATAGAGCGCCATGCGCCTTGTGATGCCCCGGCTTGATGTGATATTAGACGCTGCAATCATGCCGGAATCCGCTGGGGACACGGCACAAGAATTAACCGATTCGGGTGTGCGCCCTCTGCCATGGCGTAAAGGGGAGATAGCGGCGGCGTCCCAGTGAGGAATGCAACGCATGGCTGATTCCACGACTGCTTCCCCCCGGCAAATCGCCAGGGATGAACACGGATTCGTGCGCGCCATCGGCCTGTTCGATGGAACAATGATCGTGGTCGGGTCCATGATCGGATCCGGCATCTTTATTGTGGCGGCGGAAATCTCGCGTGTGACCGGTTCCGCCGGCGGATTGCTGCTCACCTGGATCCTCACGGGGCTGCTGACGATTGCCGCCGCGCTCTCCTTTGGCGAGTTGGCCGCGCTGTTCCCGCACGCGGGCGGGCAATACATTTATTTGCGCGAGGCCTACTCGCCCCTGTGGGGCTTCCTCTACGGCTGGACGCTCTTTCTGGTGATTCAGACGGGGACCATTGCCGCTGTAGCCGTCGCCTTTGCCCGCTATCTCGGCGTTTTCCTTCCCGCCATCTCTCCGCAAACTTGGGTGATTCGGCCGATTAATCTGGGTTCGTCGTTCGCCGTCAGCCTGTCCGTGCAGCAGTTGGTTGGCGTGCTGATGATTATCTTCCTGACGTTTCTGAATACGCGTGGCGTGAAACTGGGCAAGTGGATTCAGAATGTGTTCACTTCGGCGAAGATGCTGTCGCTGCTCGGCCTGATTGTCTTGTGCGTGTTTGTTGCGCGCAACGCTTCGGCGATCGCAAACAATTTTTCGCATCTCTGGGCGATTCGCGGCGCGCAACCCATTGAGCCAGGCGCCAACTTCCTGCGCTCGCTAGTGCCGACAGTTACCGCTGCCAGCGGCTGGTACGGGCTGCTTCTTGCCTTGGCTGTCGCCCAGGTAGGTTCGTTATTTTCCGCGGACGCCTGGAACAACATCGGGTTTACAGCCGCGGAAGTGAAAAACCCGAAGCGCGACGTGGCCCTCTCCATGGCCATCGGTACGGTCATCGTGATGACGCTGTATCTCCTCTCCAATCTCGCGTATCTCTGCGCTCTGCCGTTGCAGGGGATTCAAACGGCGCGTGATGATCGCGTGGCTACCGCCGCGCTCGCCGCCATTTTTGGAGTGCAAGGCGCCTGGATAATGGCCGTAGCCATTATCGTTTCCACTTTTGGCTGCAACAACGGGCTGATACTGGCGGGCTCGCGAGTGGCCTACGCCATGGCCAAGGATGGCCTGTTTTTCCGCGCCACGGGGAAGCTCAACAATAAGGGCGTTCCGGGAACGGCGTTGGTGTTTCAGGGAATCTGGATCGTGGTCCTGATCCTGCTGCGCACGCGCAAACCGGACGGCACTTACGGCAATCTTTACAGCAATCTTCTCGATTATGTTGTTTTTGCCGCGTTGCTTTTCTATGTGCTCACCATTGGCGGGATTTTCCTGCTGCGCTGGAAGCGCCCGGAGACGGAACGTCCCTACAAAGCATTTGGTTATCCTGTGCTGCCGCTGTTGTATATTGTGGCGGCCACGGGGATCATGGTGGTTCTCCTGTTGTACCAGACACAAACCGCGGGGCTGGGCATGGCGATTGTGCTGCTGGGCGTGCCGGTGTACTGGCTGTGGTCGCGGCGGCAAGCGTAGTCGAACGGAAGATTCGAACGCACAAACAGAAGGAGGAGTTGCATGGGCAACCCCTTGTTTGCAAAGAAATCGCTGGACACCCTGATGAACGAGGCTGGTGAAACGGGTGAACACAGCCTGAAGCGTGCTCTGGGCCCCGTCAATCTGATCACGCTGGGGATTGGAGCAATAATCGGTGCGGGCATTTTCGTGCTGACGGGATCGGCAGCCTCTCTGTATGCAGGCCCGGCCATCATGTTGTCCTACGTGCTTGCGGGTGTGGGCTGCGCCTTTGCGGGGCTTTGTTATGCGGAGTTCGCTTCGCTGATTCCTATCGCCGGGTCCGCCTATACATACGGTTATGCGACGCTGGGGGAGATCGTTGCGTGGATCATCGGATGGGACCTGATCCTGGAATACGCTTTTGGTGCGGCGACCGTGGCCAGCGGCTGGAGCAGCACACTGGTGGCCTTTCTGCAGGACTATGGCATCAACCTGCCGCCTCAGATTTGCGACGTGCCGGGGGCGCATTGGGTGTTTTTGGACGGCCGGTGGGTTCCGGTGGCTACCACCAGCCTCACGAGCGCGCAAGTGCTGAGTCTTCCGCACGCAACGTCCAGCTTCAACTTGGTGGCGTTTCTGGCGGTGCTGGCTGTGACAACAATTCTGATCGTGGGAATCAAGGAGTCCGCAAATTTCAATACCACGATCGTGTTTGTGAAACTCACGGCGGTGGTGACCTTTATCGCCGTCGCGGCAGTTTTCGTTTCCCGGCATGCAGCTGTCGCGCACGCGAATTGGAGCGTGTTTATACCGCCGAACGCCGGGTCATTTGGGGCCTACGGATGGTCAGGGATATTGCGGGGAGCAGGAGTTGTATTCTTCGCGTACATCGGCTTTGACGCTGTGTCGACGGCGGCGCAAGAGGCCCGCAATCCTCAGAAGGACATGCCCGTCGGCATCCTTGGTTCACTGGCGGTCTGTACGGTGCTGTACCTCATTGTTTCCGGACTTCTGACGGCCACGGTCCATTATTCGCGTTTGAATATTGGCGCGCCCTGGCCGGACTGAGCACTGTCATGCTGGTGATGCTGTTGGGCCAATCGCGGGTCTTTTATTCCATGGCCCATGATGGATTGCTTTGGAAGTGGGCGGGGGACATCCATCCCCGGTTCCGGACGCCGTGGAAGTCAACCGCGATCGTCGGCTTGTGCGTGGCCATCGTGGCGGCGCTCGTGCCGATTGGCGACCTCGGGCAACTGGTCAGCATTGGCACGTTGCTGGCGTTCGTAATCGTTTGTGCGGGAGTGTGGATCCTGCGCGTGCGCCGGCCGGATCTGAAGCGCCCATTCCGGACACCGTGGGTGCCGGTCGTGCCCATCCTGGGCATCATCGTCTCGCTGGGGCTCATGGCGGGCCTGAAAGGGTTGACGTGGCTGCGCTTGATCGTTTGGCTGGTGATCGGGATGGTCATCTACTTTACCTACAGCGTTAAACACAGCCGCGTGCGCAACCCCGAACTGCGAGGCAGATAGCTTCGGGACGGGATTCCCGGCCGGACAAGCAGATCGTTGCGCTGGATGGTCCAGAAACAGGAGACAGCAGACTCGTCGTCCCGCGGCGAATCGGTTAAAGTGGGTGTGCTGTCTCTCCGCTCATGAACGGAAAAGGAAACCACCGGAATTCCTTCTGGAAGAGCCTCGCGAAGCTCGATTGGACCGCTGTGGCTGTGGTCCTTCTGGGGATTTGGGCCGGCTGGTCCGGCAACCCTCTGCAAGGCGACGCGGCGATGCGTTTCTTGCGATTCCTGGCGCTGCTGGCGTTGTTCTATCTCGCGTACCGCGCCTGGAGCCGCTGGCGCCAGGAACTCCTGTGGAGCCTGCGCAATCGCTTAATCGTCGCTTACGTATTCATCGCCGTTGTGCCCATACTCCTCCTGGTCATCCTGGCCGGCCGCGCTAGGCGGATTATCTATGCGCAAGTTGGCTCCTATATGCTTCACGAGGAAATCCACCGCCGCGTGGACTTGCTGGCCGATTCTGCCGCGTACATCGCCGCCGCCGAAGAGACCCTGCCTGCTTCGATGAACCAGAAGACATTGGAAGAGTCCCTTGCTGCGCAGCTTGAAGTTGCGGAAGGCAAGACCCTGCCGGGTTTGATCGTGAACTTTCATGTACCCGAAGACTATTTCCGAAAATTCGCCGGGCCAAAGGCGCGATCGTACGCGGGCCTGGTACAAACCGAGAATCAATTGCGGCTGGCAAGCATGAAGGAAGTGGATTCACCGCGTGGCCAGCAGATTCTAGAACTGAGCGTGCCGGTGACCGCGGAATTTCTGGAGAGCGTTGCCACCGACCTGGGCCCTTTCAACATGCTACTGCTGCACCGCGTGAACGATGGCAGCACCGGGAGTGACGTCACCATCGGCACGGAGAAGTACCGCGTGATCGGCCGCGTCACGACGCATAAGCGCTCTATCCCCCCCGCCGCTTCCTGGACGGATCCCGTGGTGGACGACCTGTCCATCCTGGAGGTCAGTCACATCTCCGCGGACGGCGTTGTGGAGCGTACTCATCCTGTATTCGCTTCCTACGAAGCGCGCATCTCGCAGTTGAATCACCGCATTTTCGGGTTGGTCGGCGAGTTCAGTCTCTCCAAGGTGACCACGCTCATCCTGATTTCCATGGGCTTCCTCCTTCTGGAGCTCGCGGCTTTGATCATCGGCATTGTTCTCACGCGGGCCATCACGCGCACGATTTCCGAACTCTATCGCGCCACGCAGTTCGTCCAGGAAGGCAATTTTAGCTATCGCGTTAGCGTCGAGCGCAAGGACCAGCTCGGCGCGCTGGGCGACTCGTTCAACTCCATGACGAGTTCGATCACCAATCTGATTAACGAGCAGAAGCAACTGCAGCGCCTGGAAAACGAAATTTCCATCGCGCGGGAAGTGCAGGACCAGCTTTTCCCGCGCAACCTGCCGCACGTTGCAGGCGTCGAAATCGAGGCCATCTGCCGCGCCGCGCGCAGCGTCAGCGGCGACTATTACGATTTCATCCAACTGAGTCCCACGCACGTGGCCATTGCCATCGCCGATATTTCGGGGAAGGGAATTTCCGCGGCTCTTCTGATGGCCAGCTTGCAAGCGGCGTTGCGCAGCCAGTTGCTGGTGCCCGGCAGCGAAACCCTGAGCACCGCGGAACTTGTGGCGCGCCTGAATAAGCATTTGGTGCGCAACACCGGGGATGATCGCTTCGCCACCTTTCTCGTCGCCGTGTTTGATACTTCCACGCGCACGCTGCGCTACACCAATGCGGGACACTTGCCCGGTTTCTGCCTCTCCGACGGCAAATCCATTCACCTGGATAAGGGTGGAATCGTGCTTGGCATCGTGGAGGACTACCATTATGTGGAAGGCATCGTGCAGGTGCCGCCGGAGAGCGTGCTGATTGGTTACAGTGACGGTCTCGTGGAGCCCGAGAATGCGTATGGCGAGGAATTCGGGGTCTCGCGTTTGGAGGCGGCGGCGCAACGCGTCCGCCATGCCTCTCCGCGGCGCATCGCCGAATCTCTGATGACCACGGCGGAAGAATGGTCCGGGAGCCCCGAGCAGGCGGACGATATGACGGTCATTGTTGCCCGCCTGGGTAGCTGATCAGGAAACGGGATTATCTCCGGGTACGCCGTCCTTCGCTCGCAGCTGGCCGCGAGCCATGGAACCTCCAACTTTTGCACACGCCGGCCACTATTTCGTTTACAGTATGGAGTTAGTCAGGGTCGTGGTGATTCAACGCAAAATGCGGATCGCAGCCAAACTCGTGGAATCCGTGTGCGCTGCGGTTAGGGAGGGCCAATGAAGAATCGGCTTGGGTCACGCAGCAATCTAGAGGGCAAGGTTTCGCGGCGCAAGTTCATAGGGCAAACGGCGGCAGCGGCCATTGGTTTTTCGATCGTGCCGCGCCGGGTGTTGGGCGGCACAGGGTATGTTCCGCCCAGCGACAAGATCAATATTGCGTTCATCGGCGTGGGCGCGCAGGGTTTGCGCGTCATGCTGCACTTTTTGCGCGAACCCGACGTACAGGGCGTGGCGGTTTGCGACCCCAATCAATCCGGCGCGAATTACCCGCAATGGGACACACACGAGTTCTGCAAGTCCGTCCGCAAGTTGCTCGGCGTCGACAGCGGCTGGGACTGGCTCAGCCCCGACCAACCCATCGCGTTGACCCATTCACTCAGCGTGACGAGCGGCGTGGCAGGCCGCGAACCTTGCCGAAAAATCGTGGATGCCTATAACGGCACGCAGCAGCGCTCTAGCCAGTCTCGTGGCTGTTCGGCGTACAGCGACTTCCGCGAGCTACTGGAGAAGCAGAAGGACCTCGACGCCGTTGTTGTGTGTACCACGGACAATCTGCATGCGGCCGTGTCTGCGGCGGCGATGAAGAAGCGCAAACACGTCTTTTGCCAGAAGCCGTTGACGCACACCATCTACGAGGCGCGGCGCCTCGCCGAAATCGCTAGGGAAACTGGGGTGGCAACTCAGATTGCCGTGGGTAACCAAGCATCCGAAGCCACGCGCCAACTCTGCGAATGGATTTGGGATGACGCCATTGGGCCGGTGCGAGAAGTGATGAACTGGTCGAGCCGACCTTACTGGCCGCAAGGTATCGAGCGCCCAAAGGAAGCCGAAGCCGTGCCCGCGGGCTTGGATTGGGACCTGTGGCTGGGGCCGGCGCCGCAGCGTTCTTTCAATCACGCTTACTTGCCTTTTGTGTGGCGCGGGTGGTACGACTTCGGTTGCGGCTCTTTGGGCGATATGGGTTCCTATAGCTTCGACACCATTTTTCGCGTCCTGAAGCTGGAGGCGCCCGTGAGCGTGGAGGCAAGTTCCACGGAGCGCTACGAAGAAACTTACCCGCTGGCCACGATCGTTCGCTACCACTTCGCGTCGCGCGGCGACATGCCGCCCGTGAAATTCACCTGGTATGACGGGGGTCTGAAGCCACCACGTCCGGAGGAATTGGAAGAAGGGCGTCCCCTGAAGGGGGAAGGCGAAGAGGAAGACGAAGGGCTCCTGTTCGTGGGAGACCGCGGCAAGATTCTCTGCGCGTTCAATGGCGGCCATCCAAAGCTCATTCCCGACGCGAAGATGAATAGCTACAAACAGCCGCCCAAAACGCTGCCGAGATCGCCCGGCAACGAGCGGGAATGGCTGGATGCCTGCAAGGGTGGCAAAGAGAAGCCCGGAGGGAATTTCGAGTTTTCGGGCCTCGTTACGGAGAGCTTGCTGCTGGGAAATGTCGCGACTCGCTTGGGCGAGAAACTCAACTGGGATCGCGGCAACCTGAAGGTCGTTAACTCCGAGCTCGCACAGAAGTACGTGCGCCCGGAGCGCCGAAGCGGGTGGGAACTCTAGCGAAAATTTCAGCGCGGTACGGTGGCAAGAATTTGAACGAATCTATAATGCAAACGCCCGCTTGAGCGAAGATGATTTTTTTCGCGAAGGCGGGCAAGGAGGCGTTAATGTCAGCGATTTCGAGAAGAGAGTTTTGCAAAAATGCAGCGGCACAGGCAGCCGTGGCCGGCTTACTTGGCGCGGGCGCATTGGAGCTTCGCGGCAATCCGTTGGGCATGCCCATTGGATGCCAGACGTGGCCGGTCAGGGAGATGATCGCCAAGGACTTTCCCGGCACGATCAAGCAGCTTGCCGCAGCGGGATTTCAGACGATCGAGCTGTGCTCTCCGGTGGGCTACGCCGATTCGGGGTTCGCCGGGCTCGCCAAGTACAAGGGAGCAGAGCTCAGGAAAATTCTGAGCGATGCAGGCGTGAGTTGCGTGAGTTCGCACTTCGGCATCGAGGAACTCCGGAAGAATCTGGGCGCACGAATTGCGTGGGCGAAAGATGTCGGGCTAACGCAAATGATCGTGCCAAGCCTCGAGGGGCCGGAGAAGCCGACGTTGGATGATGTGAAGCGAGCGGCCGAGGAATACAACAAAATGGGCGAGCAGTCGGCCAAGGCTGGGATTCAGCAGGGTCTTCACAATGAGGAATTTGAGATGACGATGGTTGGCGGCAAGCGGACGTATGACATTTTGCTGGAACTTCTCGATGCGAAGCTGGTGAAGTTCCAGTTCCAGGTTTCCACAATCAGCCACGGGTTCGTCGCTGCAGAGTATTTCATGAAGTATCCTGGGCGCTTCTTTTCCATGCACGTACAGGGCTGGTCGGCAAAAACCAAGAAAGAGGTGGCGGTGGGGAAGGACGACCTGGATTGGAAGAAAATCTTTACGGCGGCGAAGACGGGCGGCGTAAAGAATTACTTTGTCGAAATGGACCTGGAAAAGATGAAAGCAAGCGTGCCCTACCTGCGCGAACTGCAGGTCTGACGAACCTGCTGGGTCACCCCGCGGAGCGTCCGGGACGGTCATTGAGCCTGCACGCACACTTCACGTGTGCTCGCAACTCCACCCATTGTTCGCCTAAAGGCGCTCAGCAAATGCTCCGGTGACACACTTCTCCCCCTGGTCATGGCCCCATGCCGCCACGCTCCCCCAGTGTGCTAGCATTCGACAAGCTATCGCGGAGGTCGTGGGTGTTGGTCTCCGGTTGGAAAAGCGGAAAATTCGTACCTCGTCAGCCAGTTGCTCTCGGACTGAGGATTGGCCCAAGGAATGTCGAGCACTTCTTCGACAAGGCTTGGGGTGTCGTCCTTGTGGAAATAGGAGGCGAGACAATCCCAGTGAAACTCAGGAAAACGTTTTGGACTACCTGCCCCGAACTCCGGAGTCCTGCCATCGGGGCGTGGATGCGGAAGAAGGGACTGGTACCTTGGCTAAAAGGCAGACCTCCGGAGATGCGGCTAATCCCAATAGGAGGCAACCGATTCCGACTTGAAGGCTGAATGAGGAATATCTATGTTTTGCTGCAAATGTGGGGCGCGAAATCCCGAAGATGCTCAATACTGCCACAAATGCGGTGGGATACTGTATAGCGAGATGCCAGTACGTCCCGACCAATCGGCCAAGAACAACGTGCCACTGCAACTTAACAATGCCCAGAGCGAGGAGCAGCGTCGGCTCGTTGAGGAACTTCTTTCTATAGACCAGAGACCTCACGAATGCCATGCATGTGGGAGAACAGACAATCTATACAGTTGGGATTTCGGTCTGGGAAAGAAAATCTCATCCAAACGGGCTTGGCATAGAACAGCAGCGTCCGTCGCAATTTCGGCCCTCACAATACCGATTATCGGTGCTGGAGCGTTAGTGTTACCGGGCAAGAATGTGCACTACCAAGTCTTGCGGCTCCGGCTCGTCCTCTGTGGCTCCTGCTGGGAAGGTGAAGCCAAATATGGTTTGCACCCTTGGTGGCAGAAGGCAATACAACTAGGCTATACAGAATTGTTCGACGCTGAAAGACTCAAAAAGTTGGAGTCGCACCCATGACAACCGTGGCTGAGAAAGTGGCGGCGTTTTTGCGCGAACGGAAGCCCAATTCCTATTGCGATGAGTGCATCAGAAATGCGTTTTCCCTTAAACGGCACCAACAGGCTCAACAGGTGACATCGGCAGGAGCAGCAGCTGGTGGATTTGTAAGAGAAGATGGCATTTGCGCTGGATGCCAAAAAGATAGAACTGTCACGCGATCCTCGTGAAAGCCACATTAGCCTGCCACCGGCGGCTGAGATAGGATGGAGGAGCGCAACGGAGTCAGATATACTGGCAGGTTTTGCGGGGAGAAGAATGTCGCTACGCAACCGGGTCGCTGTGGTCACAGGTGGTAGCCGTGGAATCGGGCGGGGCATCGCGCTGCGTTTGGCGCAGGACGGCGCGCGCGTCGCCATCGCCTATCGTGCCAACAAAACCGCCGCGCAACTGGCGCTGCGTCAACTGCAAGCGGTGGGCGCCGATTGCGTTGCGGTGGAGACGGACATCAGCCAGTCCGGCCGCGCCGATCAACTTATCAGCACCGTCGTGGATCGCTTTGGGCGCGTGGATATTCTGGTCAACAACGTGGGCGATTTCCGCTGGGGCACGCTGGTGGAGTCTTCGGCCGGCGAATGGCGCACTGTCTTCGAATCGAATGTGATGACCGTGTTCTACATGTGCCGCGCGGCTTTGCCCGCGATGCGCAAAGGGCGCTGGGGCCGCATCGTGAATATGGGCGCTGTGGGCGCGGAGCGCGCCTTCGGCCAGGCCAAGATTTCGGCGTATGCGGCGGCCAAGGCGGCGGTGGTGGCGCTTTCGCGTTCGCTGGCGTTGGAAGAGGCGAAGAACGGCATTACCGTGAACGTGGTGAATCCCTCCAACATCGACGAGAAGGATTTGACCATTGAAGAAGCGCGTAAATTGCGCGATGCCCGTTATCCGATTGGACGGCCGCCGACGGTCGAAGACGTTGCCGCCAGCGTCGCGTTCTTCGCTTCCGAAGAAGCCGAGTATGTTACCGGGCAGGTGGTGAACGTGAGCGGTGGGTGGATGTTGTAGGTGAAGCCGGAACAGGTTCGGCCCTAGCGTAGAGCACGCAGAGAGAATGGGCGTCAGCCCTGGAATTTCCGATGAAAGCATTGACTGCAGCGGAAATGCGCGAGGTTGACCGTCTTACGACGGAGCGCTTTGATGTGTCCGGCCTGGCGCTGATGGAGACCGCGGGCAAAAGCGCCGCTGAAGTTTTCCTCGAACAATATACGCACAAGAACACCGAACCGCCCGGGCGCGTCTGCGTGCTTTGCGGGAAGGGAAATAACGGAGGAGACGGCTTCGTGGTGGCGCGGCATCTGCGCGAAGAGGCGGAGCACGTGGAGGTTTGTCTTTTCGCGCAACCGGAAGAATTGCGCGGCGATGCAGCAAAGAATTTCGCGCGCTGGCGGGATCAGGGCGGCAGAGTCACGCACATTCAAAACGAGGCGGAGTGGGAGCAAGCCTGGCCGCAGATCGCCGCCGCGGAGGTTATTTTTGACGCGCTGCTGGGCACAGGCATTCGCGGGGGGGCGAGCGGTCTGCCAGCCCAAGCGATCGAGGATTTGAACCGGCTCTCGCAAAACGCTACCGGGGCTCATCCCGCGTGGATTGTCGCGGTGGACACGCCTTCGGGGTTGCCCTCGGATGGGGAAGCCGCCGTCGGCCCCGTTGTACGCGCGCACCTCACGGTGACGTTCACCGCACCAAAGCTGGGCCAACTGATTTCGCCGGACGCGGGGTGTTGCGGACAGTTGGTGGTGCGCTCGATTGGCTCGCCCGCGGCGCTGGTCGAGGAAATCGGGAATTCGCATGTGCGCTGGGCCGGGCCAGACGAGTTTGCCAGTTTGCCGCTGGTGCGGGCCGCGGAAGCTCACAAAGGGTCCTATGGCCACGTGCTGCTGGTCGCCGGATCGGTCGGCAAGACCGGCGCGGCGGTGCTGGCGGGGCAGGCAGCCCTGCGCGGCGGCGCAGGCCTCGTGACGCTGGCGACGCCGGAGCCGGCGCTGGCCTCGGTGGTTGCAGCGCAGGCGGAATACATGACCGAGGCGCTGCCATCCACCGCCTCTGGCACGATTGCCGCCGAAGCCATCCGTTCGGGGCGCTTCGCCGCGGCCTTGCACGGCAAAACCGTTCTGGCGATTGGGCCGGGTCTGAGCACCCATCCGGAAACGCAGGAATTTGTGCGCAGCGCTGTCGCCCACACCGATCTGCCCATCGTGCTTGACGCCGATGGCCTGAACGCGTTCGCGGGCTTCGTGGACCTGTTGCCGAAGCGCAAGAGCGCGCATGTTGTCTTGACGCCGCATCCCGGCGAAATGGCGCGACTGCTTGGCGTTTCCAGTGCCCAGGTCCAAGACAAGCGCGTGCAAACGGCTTTGGAATCTGCGCGGCAGTGGAATGCGCATGTGGTGCTGAAAGGCTTTCACACCGTCCTGGCGTCGCCGGCGGGCGAAGTCTTCATCAATACCACCGGGAATGCCGGCCTGGCTAAGGGGGGTTCTGGTGATGTATTGACGGGGCTGCTGGCTGCTGTCGTTGCGCAATTTGGCATCCGTGATTTCTTGCGCGTGCTCGCCCTGGGCGTGTATCTGCACGGCCTTGCCGCGGAGCTTCTCTCGCAGCAAAGTGACGCCTCCGGCATACTGGCGGGCGAAGTGGCCCACGCCATCCCGTTTGCCCGGCGCAAACTTCTCCAGGAGCTGCAGGAGCGTGCCTGAAGAGGTCATCACCCACTCGGCGGAGGAAACCATCGCCTGGGGACGCCGGTTTGCGGCTCGCCTGAGCGCTCCAGTGCTCATACTGCTCTCCGGGGAACTGGGGAGCGGCAAGACCACGCTCACCAAAGGCATCGTGGCTGGCCTGAACGCTGCGCCCGAAGATGAAGTCACCAGCCCCACGTTCACTCTCCTGCACGAGTACGGCAGCGGGAAGCGGGTCTTCCATGGCGACCTTTACCGCATCGAAAACTTCCACGATTTTGAGACATTGGGCCTGGAGGACGTGTTCGCCGAGCCCGCTATACTGATTTTGGAGTGGTCAGAGAAATTCCCGCTGAAGACCCCCTGGCCCGTCATTCGGCTGCGCCTGGAGCATCTTGGGGGGGACTCGCGGCGCATCGTCGAGTTCTGAGCCTGGCTGGCACCGCCGCTTCGGTGGCCACCTTGGAGTGCGGCGGCTCGCCGCCGCTTTCACGGCCTCATGCGCCGCCACCAAACCACAATTCCGGCACCCGTACCCCCATTTACAGGTTGCGAAAAAACGCCAAAAACCTCTCTTCAGGGGCTAAAAGCCCATTTGTAATGGGCCTTTGCGCCGGGGTTGAAGCCCCGGCCTCCTAATGAAGAAGAGCTCTTATGCCGGGCTTCTGTTCTTCTCCCCGCCCCCCCATCTACCCGTTGCTTTCTCGCCACCCCTGTACCTTGGTTTCCTTGCCCGGTGCCCATACCACTGCTAAGTTGAAAGGTAGCGTGCCCAGGCGGCCCGGATGCCAACGGAACTCTCGAATAATGTGACGGATAGCCAGCGCGGCGAGCTCAAGAGCTACCGCGTGACCCTGCCCATGGGGACGCTCTCCATCGGCGTGGACAACATCCACCACGACGTCTTCCTCAGCCCCAAATTCGTTCAGGTGGCGCGCGACTATCTGTTCGACCTCATTCGCCAGAACACCAGCAACACCTACCTTTCCGGCATCGAGTTCCGCCACACCCGGCCGGTGGACTCGACGACCTTCCGCAAGCTCTTGACGGAACTGCTGCAAAGCTCGCTGACCAGCGCCAAGCACCAGAAGAACATCGAAATCGACCTGCTATTTCGCCTGGCCATCCTGAAGTTCATCACCGGCGAACTGCAGAACCAGTTCGCCAACGTGATCCTGGATTGCAAGGAGTACGTCCGGAAGCGCGGCGAGTATTTTGAGCGCAGCCAGGCGGCGCACGTCATCAAGGCGCGGCTGACGGAGATGCAGTCGGCGCGGCGCGATGTGCTGCGGCTGATCGGGCAACTGGTGGCCCAGATCCTTATTGATATCGAGGAAAACGTCATCGCCAAGACGCGCCGGGCCCTCTTTGGCGAGGAGTTCGCGCCGTACTACGAAATGCTGAAGAACCGCGTGGTCTTCCTGGACGGCGGCAAGGACGACTTCTTCTTCATGGAACATTACGTCTTGCTGGGCAACTATGCGCGCGATCCGGACCGCCAGGAGGCCATGGACGCGCTCTTCCACGAATTCTTGAAGGAGGCCGGAGCGAACATTCCGCACGAGCAACCCTCCGCGCCTGCCGTGGACAGCTACAAGGCCCTGTTTGCCGAAGCCGAGCATCGCCGCGCCGAGGTTGTGGCCCTGGAAGAGCAGCGCGAAGGATTGCGGAAGAAGCTCGAACGCGGCGATGGCCTGCTGAACAAATTCCTTAGCTCGACTGATCCCGGTGAGATGCGCGCCTCCGTCAGCGAAATCGAGACACGGCTCAAGGTGCATCATGCGCGGCTGGAAGAATTGGCGCCGCAACTCGATCGCGCCAAGCAGCAAGTGGATTTCGTGAACAAGGATTATCAGGCAAAAATCGACGATTACCTGAATGAGCCGGAAAACGCCCGGCGGCTCTTCGACGCTTCTTTCGGGGAAGAAGGCGATTGCACCGCGCGCGCCCATCTGCTCGCGCAGTTGGTTAACCGCCTGGAGGAGCGCGAGCTGATCGTGCACATCCTGGCCAGCTATGAGATTCGGCCCATCGCCGGCGATTATTGCCCGCCCGTGCACTTGCAACAACTGCGCAAAGCGTTGGTCTCGCGCGAAGAAGGGAAGCGCGTCGAGGAGATGCTCAAGCAGGTTCCGGCGAAACGCCTGACCATGAAGCCGCTCGAGGAGCTCACGCGCCGCATGCGCCGGTATTCACGGGACGAGCTGCAGGCTGTCGTGCTGCGTTTCGCCATTGACTTTTTCCGCATGCGCCATGATTTGCGCGATGCCGAGCACCTCTCCGCCTGCATGGAGCGCGTTAACTTGGTGACCGCGGAGAAGTTCCGCGAGCTCTCGCGCATGAACAACCGCTTGTACGAGTGCCTGTTGAAGGAAGAGGCCAGGCCAGAGCAGGATCAGGTGGTGTCTCACGTCATCATCAAGGCGGACGTGCGCGGCTCGACCAAAATGACGCAGGACCTGTTGGCGCGCGGACTGAGCCCCGCTTCCCACTTCAGCCTGAATCTCCACGAGCCGGTGAAGCGGCTGCTGGACCGCTTCAACGCCAAGAAAGTGTTTATTGAGGGCGATGCGATCGTGCTGGCCATTTTTGAAACCGAAGGCACCGTCGCCTACGCCCGCGCCGTAGCCAAGGCCTGCGTGCTCTCGCGGCAAATCCTTTCCGTGTGCAATTCCTACAACGACACGGCGGCTTCCTCGCAGCTTCCGGCGCTGGAAATCGGCATTGGCGTGGCGTTTCAGGGCTCCGCGCCAACGTATTGGACCGACGGGGAATCGCGCATCATGATTTCGAAGGCGCTGAATCTTTCCGACCGCCTGTCGGGTTGCGCGAAGCTCGCTAAGCGCATGCTCTCCAAGCAGAGAAGCCAATTCGCGGTTTATCACTTTCTCACCGCCATGAAAGGCGCCTCCGCCGAAGAACTCGACGAATTCCTGGTGCGTTACAACATGAATGGCATTGAATTGAACGAGGAAGGCTTCCAGAAGCTCGCCGAAGAGATTTCGCTGGAAACGCTGAACACCAAGCTCGATCTGCCCTGGAGCAAGGAAGAAGTTTGCCTCTACTATGGCGAAGTGCCCATGGGAGAGTCTGTCGAGTTGCTCGTGCTGCGCAAAGGCCGCGCGCGGGAATTACTGCCCGACGGGAAGATCGGCAAGCCTTCGGATCACAATTACTACGAGGTGTGCACCAGCCAGGCGCTCTACGACCTCGTCGCGGCCCTCAAACGCACGCAAAACGTTGGGATGGAAGCCACGCGCGCCTGAACTTGTTCGGTTTGCCGGACATCTGCCGCACCACTACCCACTTCTCCGCTTACCGCGTTAATCAGGACTTGACCCATAACCTATCCCTCTTAGTTGACTTGTCTTCAAACGCAACCTAAGATGTCCGCCAGATGGCGGAATCCGCATCACTTATCGGACAGATCATCTCGCACTACCGCATCCTTGAAAAGCTCGGCGGTGGCGGCATGGGTGTCGTGTACAAAGCTGAGGACACTCGGCTCCATCGGGCAGTGGGCCTGAAATTTCTGCCTCCCGAAATGCTTCACGACTCCGCTGCCCTAGAACGTTTCCGGCGCGAAGCGCAGGCCGCCTCCGCATTGAATCACCCCAATATCTGCACCATTTACGATGTCGGCGAGCAGGATGGCCAACAATTTATTGCCATGGAGTATCTGGAAGGCAAGACCCTGAAGCACATCATCGCGGGTCGGCCAATGGAACTGGACCAACTGGTCAATGTTGCCATCGAGGTGGCTGACGCCCTGGACGCCGCCCATACAAAAGGCATCGTCCACCGTGACATCAAGCCCGCGAACATCTTCGTCATTAACAATGGACACGCGAAGATCCTCGACTTCGGGCTGGCCAAACTGGCACCCACAGTAAAGCGTGAGAGAGAAGGATTCGGCACTTCTGAACTCGCCACAGTCGTGACGAGCGAAGAGCACCTGACCAGTCCCGGCATGGCTCTTGGCACGGTGGCTTACATGTCGCCCGAGCAAGCGCTGGGAAAAGAACTCGATGCCCGAACCGACCTGTTTTCCTTTGGCGCCGTGCTGTATGAGATGGCGACGGGAAGTCTGCCATTTCGAGGCGACACATCGGCCGCTCTTTTCGACGCCATCCTGCACAAAGAGCCGACTGCGCCTGTCCGACTGAATCCCGTACTACCCGCGGAACTGGAGCATATCATCAATAAGTGTCTGGAGAAGGATCGCGAGTTGCGCTACCAGCACGCTGCAGATACCCGCAGCGATCTGAGGCGGCTGAAGCGCGACACGGATTCCAGTCGCTCGGGAGTGGCGAGCACGTCCCCATCTTCCGCACCATCCGGGACTCAAGTGTCCGGCCAAGCTTCAAGTGGCGCGATCATACTCGATGAAGCCAGAAAGCATAAAGGCGTGGTGGCGGTGGTTGTGGTTGGGCTCCTGCTGTTGATGGGTGCGCTAACCATTTATCTGCCCAGGCTCAAGGCACCTGGAAGTGAATGGAATCTTCAAACGATGAAGATCTCGCGGGTTACTCAGAGCGGTAACGCAGTAAATGTTGCTATATCCCCGGATGGGCGGTATGTGGTCTACGCCCTCAGTGAAGGTGAGAAACAAAGTCTAAACGTCCGCCAACTGGCGACCGGCAGCGATGTCCAGATTCTGCCGCCGGAGGAAGTTCAGTTCTTCGGCATGACATTCTCGCCAGACGGCAATTATATCGACTTCAACCGCTCCGAAAAGAACAACCTGCTGAATACCTATCTTTACCAGATACCAGTGCTTGGCGGAACGCCACGTCTACTTATTCGCAATGGCGTGGACGGGACGGACAGTTATTCCCCCGATGGCACTCAATTTGCTTTTTTGCGAGTAGGCCCTAATAATTCAAAGCTTGATGTTTTGATTGCCAAGGCCGACGGGAGTGGCGAAAGGGTCCTTGCCTCCGTTCCTTACTCTGAGGGTTATTTGGGGCTAGCGTGGTCGCCTACGGGAACGACAATCGCCGCGACAACTTATGGGGGCGATACAAAGGGACTTCGCGGTGTACTTTGGGCTGTGTCAGTCAGCGATGGAACCGTCCGCGAAATCTATACCACACCAAACATAATTGGCCTTCCCCGTTGGCTCCCAGATGGAAGTGGAGTCTTGGTGGCAATAGGGGACCGTACTCAAGCATTCCGCGGCCAACTCTGGTCCATCTCCTTTCCCAAAGCGGAGTCACGGCGCCTTACCAATGATCTGATGGACTACCAGCTTTGCTGCTTGGACTTGACCAAGGGTGGCAGAGCTATTGTGGATACCGAGGTGACAACTGCATCTGATCTGTGGGTTGCGCCCGCTGGAGACGTCACACGGGCCAGACAGATCACTGCGAAGGGACCTCGTATAGGGGAGTTCTCTTGGACGCCTAGCGGGAACATTGTCTATGACAACGCTGAAGGCAATTTGATCGTCATGGAGCCAGACGGAGGGGGACGCAGCACACTGCTGACACCGAGCGAGCATCAGAATTGGTCCCCATCTGTTTGTGGTGACGGACGTTATATTGTGTACTCATCCTACCGCGACCAAAAATTCGGGATCTGGCGCATGGATGCGGATGGCTCAAACACCGTTCGCCTGGCAGACGAAACCTTTGCACTCAGCCCGAGATGTTCTCCCGATGGCAAATGGGTGGTGTATCTGCGGGGCCCCCTCTGGGTTCCGGTGAGGGTGCCCGTTTCCGGCGAGAGACTTCCAGAAGTGCTCACTCAGGACATGGTTGCCCCGGCTTGGTCGGATGTTCAGGTAGAGATCTCTCCGGACGGGAAGCGGATCGCCTATATCACTTGGCCGAAGACTTCGCTCGAAGGCCCAGTCCCTCCCTCTGCATCTAATCCAATGCAACTGACAGTCATCCCCCTCGAGGGCGGTCCTCCCATCTACCAGTTTGACTGGCCGCCGCTCGCAAGTGGTCCCCGTTGGGCACCCGGAGGGCAGTCCATTCAATATGCTCTAACCAAGAATGGCGTCTCCAACATCTGGGAGCGCAAACTGACAGGTGGTCCGCCAAAACAGATCACCAGTTTCAAATCGGATTTGATTTTCAACTTCAATTGGTCGCCGGATGGTAAGCAACTTGCGCTAACACGGGGTAGTCAAAAAAGCGATGTTATTTTGCTTACTGACTTTCGGTGATCTACCTGCATTCCGATTTGAGGTGCGAAGTTGCGCGGTTCGATGGCGCAATTCTGCGCAGTTCCCCTCCATAGGTAGCGCTCGGGCCATTAGTGCCTCGTAAGTCGGCCTGCCGGACATGCGGCTCCTAGTGGCCTGTACCAACTGATTGTGTACTGATGTGGCGCGATGGATCGGCATATTTCCACTTCACGATACGGGGCGATTTGTTGTACTGGCGAATGTATCGCAAGAGCTTCCTC
>JBEKOE010000011.1:0-65175 GCA_049522075.1 Candidatus Acidiferrum sp. | reverse complement strand
GCGTGTGAAAATCACAACCTATAATTAACATTGCTCGGCTCCTTTTTCCGAGCCTTGGTCGTTCAACAGCAACCAAGTCTACTCGGTCGAGGGAGCCGACACCGTCATCTAATCAGCCTAGCAAAAACCAGCCCCACCCTTTCGCAAAAAGCGCGAAAGGATGGGCCACCCAAAACAATTTGAAATATTTAGGGTGCTTCGCCCGGTTGTCAGCGCGCCCGATCGGCGGGCTTGATATTGCCGCGAAGGACGATCACCGAAGCCGCGGGCAGCGTAAAGGACGTCGCGGAATCCGCATTCACAATGGAAGAAGCGATGGGGCCATCCGGATCAGCGGTGCCGCCATTGAGCCTGGGATGCCACTGGTATTGTGCTTTGCCGAATGTCTTCACCGTAACGGGACCGGAGAAGGAACTGGCGCCCGAAGAAGTGGCGTTGGCGAAAGAGATGTGCACCTGGTGCGCATTTTCCTGATCCTTGTTGATGATCAGCAGGGACCACGTGCCGTCGGGACGCGCGGCGGCGTAAGCCGTGACCAGAACATTGTTGGCTCCATCGCGAATGTCGCTTTCCGCTGAAAACAGCTTGTGTATGCCATTGCCGGGTTGCATCCACTCGAGATTGATGAGCTGGCTCGCGAAAAACTGCGACAACGGTTGCTTGACCTTCAGATCGGCGTCCGTCGAAAACATTCCGAAGGTGCCGAGCGAGTCATTGGTGCCGCGATGTATGCCGAGCGGCAAATAGTGGAAATAGTAGACGCCCGCACCGCCGCCATTCAGGAACGCGGCGATGTAATCGGCCAGCCAGAGAGCGCCCCAGGTGTCCACATAGGCTTCGGAGGATTGCCAGGAAATGTTGGACTCCGTGATCATCAACGGCACATTCGCGGGAACGCCGTCTTCCCGCCAGACTTTCATGATCCCGGTGACGAGATTGGCCTCGTCATAGAGGTTGCTCCACTGAATCTTCCCGGGGTCCATCGGGTAGTGCTCGAAGGAGAAGAATGCCAATTCGCCAAGCTTGCCGCGCGATTTCAGGTAGTCGATGAAGCGACGTGTCCAAGATGTCTGTCCGTTGGCGTCGGGCCAGGTTTCGATGTCGCGATTCACGCCGGTGAAGATGGGGCCGCCGAGTTTGAGTTTAGGATCGAAGCGGTGAAGCGCGGCGGCGAACTGGAGATAAATCTCCGCGTAATCCTCCGGCGGCGTGTAGTGCCCATCCGCCTCCTCGCCCATTTCGACATAAGAGACCGGATAGCCGCGCCTTTCGAGGTAGCTTAGTTGGGCGACAGCGTCCTCCGGTGTTGAGTAAATCATGGCGATGGGAATCATCGCGGGCAGGCCGCGCGTGTAGCCGCCGGTAAAGAACAGATCGAAGCCGACCTGATCGCCGGCCTTCTCGTCGAGATTTGCGGGCTCATGCCAGGGATCGACGGAGGAGCAGAAGGTCATGGTCTGATCCTGATCCGGGGTGTGGCGGACGAGATCGTGGAATTGGCCGTCAGGCGAGGTCGTGCCGATATAAAGTTCGCGAATGGCATAGCCCATACAGTTGCGTTTGTCAGCGGAGCCATGCGTGTCGCAAGTGTTGGAGGAGGCCGTCATCAAAATGCGAATGTGCTGCACGGAGATGGGAGCAGTGACGAGTTGCAGGACGCTGCTGCCACCTTTGCCGTTTGTGATGGAGCCATTTGGAAACGTCTGCCACACGCCGGCAGTGGGCTTTTTGATGGGGTCTTCGCCGGTGAAGTACTGCACCAGATAGTGCGTGGCGTACGGTTCGGCCCAGTGAATGCGGATGGTGCTGATGTCGCGTTTGGCAGCGAGATCGACGATAACCCATTGCGGATGCAGGGCATCGCTTTCACCGGTGAAGGCCTGGGAGAGATATGGGTTGCTCTTCCAGTAGGAATCGGGGTCGCCATCGGTGAGCCGGGAATAGCCGTCGGTGTCCGTGCCATCATCGCGGGTGACGCCGCGATGTGGGAGCGCGTAACCGTAAGAGTGGCGAATGGGTTCCGCTCCGGGAGTGGCGTTGCCGACAAAGTAGCCTTTGCCGGAAGGATCGCTCCAAGTGCCTTGCGGATTCCAGTGCCAGGCTTCGATGTGGAGTTCGGTGTTTTGGCGGTAGGTTACGGTCTGCCAGCCTGCGGAAAGGACCTGGGAGATAGTGGGCTCGACGTACAGTTTGTCCGCGGCGCCATAGGGGAGGCGGTCGATGCCGGCGCCGAGCGCTTCCGTGGGACGAATGGAGTTGGTGGCATGGCTGGGAGCGGCGTCCACGACAATCGTTTGTGCGAAGGAGGGGGCTCCGGCGAGGGAGAGGAACAACGCCGTGCAGGCGGCGCAGGCAATGCGAATCACAGGAAGGGATCGCGGGGCGGAATTCGTCATGAGATTGTCCTCGGCTTTCTTGCAGAAAGACATCGACCATAGGGATGCGGCCCAAGCAGAACACGTAGAGTTAAAACGATTCAATCGGAAAAGAATCTAACTCCACATGGTTCGCGGCGTCAATGGGAAATGTCTGAAGACGCCACGAACGAGTTGTCACGTTGCAGGTCTGAAAAGGCTCCCGGCTACTCGGGCAGTTTGTATTCGTCGCGGATTTCGAGTGGCACCTCCACGACGGGCGCCGAAGTGCGGGGTTGCCCGCCACCCAGAATTACCTTTTCATTTCTGGCCCGGGCCGTCCGCCGAAGCGAGAAGACAACGAGAGAAGACGAAGAGCCCACCCTTTGCCTAAGGCGCAAAGGGTAGGCCACCCGAAGTTGCCCTAGCGCACCAGGGCTATGCCACTGCCTGTTGGGGTTTGTGATCTGAGATGGCTGGTGGGACCGCCCGGACTTGAACCGGGATTGCAGGTTTAGGAAACCTGTGCTTTATCCATTTAAGCAACGGCCCCGCAAAGTGATTTTAGCACGATTTTCCTGGCCGGATTTTGCGCGCATGTGGGGATAATGCCGCACCATTGACCCTGGAACTCAATTGGACTGAGAAGGAATTAATCGGAATCGTGATGGGCGGCCGAAAGAAAAAGGAGTGGCACGGCAACAGTAAAACAGTGTGGTAATATGCGGGCCAAGACGCATGGAAGCAAACGCCCGCGCATGCCATTCCGGAGGAAACCATGAGCAGCAAGTTAAAGTGGATCGCGATTGCGATCGTTGTGGTGATTCTTATTCTGTTCGTTCTGCCATTTTTGATCCCAGTCAATAGCTTCCGTCCCACAATCGAGGAAAAAGCCTCTGCGGCGCTGGGAAGAAAAGTGGAGTTGGGGAATCTGAGCTTGTCGATTATTCGAGGCTCGCTGGGGATTGACAACCTCTCTATCAGCGATGATCCCAAGTTCAATTCGGGGCCATTCCTGACGGCGAAGTCGGTCAGGGTCGGCGTGGAATTGCTGCCCTTGATTCTCTCCAAACAGGTGAACGTCACCGAAATTGTCATCGACAAACCGCAAGTGATGATGCTGAAGGATCCCAGCGGGAAATGGAACTTTTCGTCCATCGGCGGGAGCGCGCCCTCGGAGCCGAAGAAGGCAGAGCCCAGCGGGTCCGGTGCCAATGCGGCGGAGTCATTGTCGATCAAGAAACTCGAATTGAAGGATGGCCAGATCACAATCGGCAACACGAATTCGCGGAAGCGCACAGTGTACGCACCGGTGAATCTGACAGCCAGCGATGTTTCGATGAAGAGCCAGTTTCCACTGGTCTTCTCGATGGGGCTCCCCGGCGGCGGCACTATGAAGATTGACGGCAAAGTGGGGCCGGTCGACGCGCAGGATGCGGCGTTTACGCCTCAAGACGTCAAGCTGACTATCAGCGCGCTGGACCTGGCGAAGACGGGTTTCCTCGATCCTTCCCTGGGTCTGGGCGGCACGGTGGACATGGACGCAAACCTGGTCAGCCAGGGGGGACGAATGGCGACAAAGGGCAACCTGAAGCTGTCGAAGGCGGTGCTAATCGCCGGCGGGAAGCCGGCGGGCGTGCCAGTGGTGCTCGATTTCGACACAAAATACGATATGGCCAAAGGCACGGGCGTGTTGAATCCCTCGACTGTGAATATTGGAAACGCCAAATCTCATTTGAGCGGCACTTACAAGTCGGAAGGCGACGAATTTGCCGTGGACATGAAGCTGACCGGCGAAGGTCTGCCGGCGACGGACCTGGAATCGTTTCTCCCCGCGCTGGCGATTAACCTGCCCGACAGATCCAGGCTTACCGCGGGCACGTTGAGCACGAATCTGCACATCACCGGGCCGACGAACAAGCTGGTGACCGACGGAAACATCGGATTATTCAACGGCAAACTCTCGGGCTTCGACCTCGGAAAAAAGATGTCCGGCGTCGCGTCGCTGGCGGGCATCAAGACCGGTCAAGACTTGGACATCGAAAAAATGACGACCAACGTGCACATGGCCACCACGGGTCTGCGCGCGGACAACTTGGATCTGGTGGTGCCGGCGCTGGGGACTGTTGTGGGTGGCGGGACGCTGGACTCGAAAAACAACATGGACTTTAAGCTGGTGGCAAGCGTGAACAGCTCCGTGCTGAGCGCAGCGGGGGGATCGGCGGGTGGTGTAGTTGGCGGTGCCGCTGGAAAATTGCTGGGCGGTGGCGCGAGCTGCAAGAACGGCGGAATCAAAGTGCCGCTGCAAATCCACGGCACGACCGCGAATCCGCAGTTTACGCCCGATATTGGCGGTGCTACTGCAAGCCTGATGAAATCGGAACTAACCTGCGCTGGCGGGTCGATGGGAAGCCTGGCGGGTCTGGCGGGTTCTGCGGGCGGCAAAGGCACGTCTGACGTCGTGAACCAACTGGGCGGGCTGTTTGGCGGGAAAAAGAAGAAGCCGTAACGCGGTTTCCTCTCGAAGGCGTCAAATCATGGGACAGGTTCCAATGCCTGTCCCATTTTTTTGTGCTGTTGGGCTTGACCTTGGGGCGAGTTCCCACTAGCCTCAGGAGTCTGAGTGGGATGGAATTCGATCGCGGCCTTCGCAAGAAACACTAAGGAGTGAAGCATGAGTTTGAAAAGCGTTCGCAAGCGCCCGGGAATCGTTGTGTTTGCTGCACTCTGTCTGAGCATGTCTGGTGCCGGGCGGGTGGCCGCCCAAGGCGGAGAGCCACGGAGTTTTGCGATTCGCGGGGCGAAAGTCGTGCCAGTGTCGGGCGCGCCGCTGGAGAATGCCACGGTGCTGATGTCGCGCGGGGTGATCACGGCGGTGGGAACGAATGCGACCATTCCCGCGGACGCCTGGGTGATCGAAGGAAGAGGTTTGACGGTGTATCCGGGGCTGGTGGATGCGTTCACGGACGTGGGCGTGGCAGCAGCGCCGGTGAGCGGTGGGGGCGGCGAGACCAACGCCAAGCCTCCGGTCTCGAAGGGGCCCGAAGACCGGCCGGCGACAACTCCGTGGCGCAGTGCCGCGGATGAAATCAACCTGGGAGATGCGCGGATCGAAAGCTGGCGCAGCGCCGGATTCACGACTACAGTCTCTGCTCCCAAGAGCGGGATGTTTCCGGGCCAAGCCGCGGTGCTGAATCTGGCTGGTGAACGAGCGGGAAATCTGGTCGTGAAGGTGCCGGTGGCCGTGCCGGTTTCCTTGCAGGCGCCGGGAGGCTTCCGGAGCTATCCGGGTTCGCTGATGGGAGCGATTGCGTATGTGCGGCAGGTTTGGCTGGACGCCAACTGGAGCACACAGGCGGAGGCGCTCTACGCAAGAAATCGGCGCAGCGTGGAACGCCCTAGATACGATCAAAGCACGGAGGCCCTGAACGAGGCGCTTCAGAAGCATGCCGTGGTGCTGATTCCGGGCAATAGTTCGCTGGAAATTCGGCGGGCGCTGGTGCTCGGGGAGGAATGGAAAATCAAGAGCGTGATTTACGGCGGGCAGATGGGGTACGAAGTGGCGGCGGAGCTTGCGGCGCAGAAAGTGCCGGTGCTGGTGGATTTGAAATGGCCGGAAGCAGTGAAGGATGGCGATCCTGAGGACGTGCCGTCGTTGCGGACACTGAGGTTCCGCGACCGCGCGCCGTCGTCGCCGGCGGCGCTGGAAAAGGCGGGAGTGAAATTCGCATTTTATTCCGGCGCGATTACATCGGCCAAAGACATTTTGCCCGCGGTAAAGCAGTCGATTGATGCGGGCTTGAGTCCCGATGCGGCCCTGCGGGCACTGACGCTATCTCCCGCGGAGATATTTGGCCTGGCGGATGTGCTGGGTTCGATTGAGAAAGGCAAGATCGCAAATCTGGTAGTGACGGACGGAGACCTATTCGACAAGAAAACAAAAGTGAAAATGGTGTTTGTGGACGGGCGGAAGTTTGAAGTGCGCGAACCGCTGCGGCCAAGCGAGCCGCCGAAGGGCGACTTGACAGGAAAGTGGAAATTGTCCACCACCACGCCGAGTGGCGCAGAAGAGTTGACGGCAGATCTTTCAATGGCGGCGGATGGGACGTTAACCGGGACTGTGAGCAGTCCCGAGCGGGGCACGGGTAGCGTTTTCAGCGGATATGTGAGCGAGGACAAGTTCAGTTTCACGATCAATATACCGATTGAAGGGAATCCGTCGGATGTGCAGTTCACGGGAACGTTTGAGGGCAACTCCATGAAGGGTTCAATCAGCGCGCTGGGTTACTCCTTTGAGTTTACCGGCACAAAACCGGGCGCGGCGGCGGGAGGTGCGCGATGAACCGGCGCAGAGTGAGTCTTGGAGTCGCGGCTGTTGCGCTTCTTGGTTTGCTGACTGGGGCGAACGGGATGGCCCGCGAGAAGGATGCGAAGTCCAGCGCAGCGGCGGACCCAGCGCAGGTGCTGCTGATTCGCAATGCCACGATTCTCACCGTCACGCACGGGACGCTCGAAAAGGGCGACATCCTTATTAAAGATGGGAGAATCGCCGCCGTAGGAAGCGGATTGAAGGCGCCAGCGGATGCGCAGGTGATCGATGCCAGCGGGCAATTTGTCATGCCCGGCATCATCGATTGTCATTCGCACATTGCCGTGGATGGGGACGTGAACGAAGGAAGCGTGTCGGTCTCCTCGATGGTGAACATTGCCGACGTTCTGAATTCGGATGATCCCGCGATTTACCGCGACCTGGCTGGCGGCGTAACGACGGCGAATATTTTGCACGGTTCGGCGAATTCCATCGGCGGGCAGACGCTGGTGATCAAACTACGCTGGGGACAGCCGGCGGCGAAACTCCCGCTTGAGGGCGCGCTCCCAGGAATCAAGTTCGCGTTGGGAGAAAATCCCAAGCGCTCGAACTTCCGGGTATCCGGCATGCCGGACCGCTACCCAACGACTCGCATGGGCGTGGAAGAGACGATTCGCGGGGCGTTCACCGAGGCGCGCGACTACAAGAAAAGCTGGGACGAATACAACAAGCGCGTGGCAGCGGGAGAGAAAAATCTCATTCCGCCACGGCGCGACTTGAAACTGGATCCGCTGGTGGAGGTAATGGAAGGAAAGCGCTACGTCCACGCGCACTGCTACCGCGAAGACGAAATCCTGATGCTCCTGCGCGTGGCGAAGGAGTTTGGGTTCCGCGTGCAGACGCTGCAGCACGTCCTGGAGGGATACAAGGTGGCGGATGAAATCGCCGCGGCCGGGACGGGCGCTTCGACATTTTCGGATTGGTGGGCCTACAAAGTGGAAGCGTACGACGCCATCCCGTACAACGCCGCGCTGATGACGCGGCGCGGCGTCGTGGTCTCCGTGAATTCGGATGACGCGGCGGAAGCGACGCACCTGAACCAGGAAGCGGCGAAATCCATGCGCTATGGAGGCTTGACGCACGACGAAGCGCTGAAGCTCGTGACGCTGAATCCGGCGATCCAGTTGGGCATCGAGAAGCGCGTGGGGTCCATCGAGGTGGGAAAGGACGCGGACCTGGCGATTTACAACCGCGATCCTTTGAGCGCGTACGCGGTGGTGCAAAAGACGCTGATTGACGGGCGGGTGTATTTTGACCGCGAAAAAGACCTGGCGGGGCGCGCGGCGCTGGAGCAGGAGAAGAAGGAGCTTCTGGAGAAGGCCAGGAAGAGCGCGGAGAAAAAGGCGGGCGAAAAGAAAGCCGAAGAGAAAAAGCCGGAAGAAAAGAAGCCGGAAGAAAAGCCTAAGCCACCACAAGAGCGGACTGATGAAGGAGGTGCGCGATGAGACCGAGTTGGTTGGAGTTGCGCGTATCGGGCCTCGCTCTGGGCTCCTTGCTTATGGCGGGAATGGCATTTGGCCAAAGCGTTCCGGCAACAGACACAGCAATTATGCACGCCAAGATTTTCACGCTGGCGGGAGCGCCGATCGAAGACGGTACTGTGGTCATCCATGACGGGAAGATAGCGGCTGTCGGCGCAAACGTAAGCATTCCCGCCGGGGCGAAAGTGATTGATGCGAAGGGGCTGCAAGTGTACCCGGGGCTGTTCGATCCCATTACACAGATGGGATTGAGCGAAATTGGCGCGGTGCGCGCAACGGTAGACACCACGGAAACGGGCTCGTTCAATTCGGATTTGGTTGCGGCGACGGCGGTGCTGCCATCCAGCGCGCACATCCCGGTGACGCGCGCAGCCGGTATTACGGAAGTACTCGCGGTGCCGGCGAGCGGCGGGTTCGATTCCTCCAGGGCGACCAACCTCATCGGCGGTCAGGCCTCGGCCATACACCTGGCGGGTTGGACAGCCGCGGAGATGTTGATCCGCAAGAACGCAGCGATGGTGATGGACTGGCCGGAGATTGAGACGCAATCGTTCGATTTCTCGACGTTTTCCACCAAGGAGAAACCCTTCAGCGACGCGAAGAAGGAATACGACAAGTCCGTGGACCAGCTAGCGAACTGGATCGAAGAGTCGCGGCATTATGCGCAGGTGGCGGCGACGAGTGGGGCCGCCTACGATCGCGACGTCAAGCTGGAGGCCATGATTCCTGTGGTGCGCGGAGAGATGCCCGTGCTGGTTTTCGCGGACAAGGCGCGGGACATCCGCAACGCCGTGGAGTTTTGCCAGAAACAGAATCTGAAGATGATTCTGGCGGGCGGCGGCGAAGCGTGGAAGGTGAAAGACCTACTGCGATCGAAGAGCGTGCCGGTGATCCTGCGGCCAACGCTGGAATATCCGAGAGAAGATGATGACGCGTACGACCGGCTGATGACGCAGCCCGCGGAACTCCTGGCGGCGGGCCTGAAGATTGCCTTTGGGAGCTTCGACAACAGTTTTGCGAGACGCCTGGGGCAGCAGGCTGCCAATGCCATCGCCCATGGCCTGGCGTATGAGGATGGGTTGAAAGCCGTAACGCTGTACCCCGCGCAAATCCTGGGGTTGGATGACGAGTTGGGGACGCTGGAAACGGGGAAGATCGCAAACCTCATTGTGACCAATGGTGACCCGCTGGAGTTGACCACCGAAGTGCGGTATCTCTTCATCAGGGGCCAGCTTACTTCAACGGATAACCGCCAAAAAGATTTATACGAGAAGTACCTGAACCGGCCTGTAGCGACGAAGTAGGTGTGGCGATAAGTTGTGAGTCGCGTGTCCGCGGGAGTGCGTCTCCCAGCCCACCCCAAGATGCATCATAAATCCCGAGCAACTTTTTGTGGGGAGTCGCGTATCTACTAGGGATATTATGCGCCGGCTCGTTCATGTTGTGTTCACACTCACCCTTTGCCTCGCCGGGGCCGAAGTCATCCTCGCGCAGGATGCCAACAAAATCATTGAGCAATATTTGAAGGCATCCGGCGGTAATAAGGCCATCTCCCGTATTCGGACAGTCTCTGTGGACGGGGAGTTCACCAACGGGCCAGAGGCGAAACCCGGCACGTTCACTTTCCGCGCCAAACAGCCGAACCGTTATTACACCGAGATTCAGAGCGAAGGCAAAACCCTGATTGAGTCTTACAACGGCAAGTCCGCGTGGCACCAGTCCGTAAATGGCGAGATCGGCACACTTTTGGGGCCGCAGGCGCTGGAATTGGAAGCAGCGGCGGAGTATTACAACGCGCGGCTGCAAGCGCTAGAGAAGAGGAAGATCGGCGCCGCGTTCAAGGGGCATGCACAGGTGGGCGGCCGGGATGCGCTCCAGGTGGAGTTGACCTATCCCACGGGAGTGCGGTGGGAAGTCTATTTCGATCCGCAGAGCCACTTGATCATGGAAGAAGAGGCCACCATCGCGGGGATTCCACGGGACATTTATTACGCCGACTACCGGAATGTGGATGGGGTGAAACTGCCGTACAAGCTGGAAGTACACCGGGGGAACGATGTGTATGCCGTGAACGTGACACGCGCGGCGATGAACGAGACCGTGGGCGAGCGCGTCTTCGATTTCCCGAAGAAGTCGCAGGTGCAGCTCCCGGACCTGAAGAAGCTGTTCGAGGAGATTGATGCGAATCAGAAGCAGATCGACAAGATCAAGGAGAACTACGCGGGAACGAATGTCGAGGAAGAGACGGAATTCGACAAAACCGGAAGGGTGACGAAAACAGAAGTGAAGGAGTACACCTTTTTCTACCTGAATGGTGAAGAAGTCTCGACGCTGGTGAAGAAAGACGGCAAACCGCTCAACGAGGACGAGCAAAAGAAGGAAAACGAAAAGACGCGAAAGCGTATTGAAGAGATTCAAAAGAACGAGAAGAAGAAAGAAGCGAAGGAAGAGAAAGCCAAGGAGGAAGGGAAAGAGGCGAAGAAAGACGATGACCCTGGGATTGAAGTTTTCTTGCGCGTCTCCCAGTTCGTGAACCCGCGAAGGGAACGCTTCCGCGGCCAGGACGTCCTGGTGTTCGATTTTGAGCCGAATCCCGAGTACAAGCCCAAAAACATGGAAGAGCGAGTGGTGAAGCAACTCGCCGGTGTCGTGTGGGTGGACGAGAAGGCGCACGATGTGGCGCGGCTGGAGGCTCATTTTGTGGGCGACGTGAGGATTGCCGGAGGGCTGCTGGCCAATCTTCAGAAGGGTACGAGCTTTGCCTTTGAGCAGGCCTATGTGAACAATGAAATCTGGCTGCCCACTTATCTGGAGGCGCACGTAGGGGTGCGCGTGCTGCTGGTGAAGGGCATTAAAGTGAACATCGTGAACCGCTATTCCGACTACAAGCGATTCAATGTGAAGACCCTGAGCACCATTAACAAGCCGAATGAGGTGCTCGAGAACGCATCGAAACCTTGATGGCAGCCCCGCCTAGATCGCAGGGGTGTGGTTAAGAACTTCGCGGACTTTCTCCACGAGCACGGCGGGAGAAAAAGGCTTCTGGAGAAACGCCAGACCCTTTTCGAGCATGCCGCCGCTGGTGATGACATTCTCGGTGTAGCCAGACATGAACAGCACTCTTATCCCGGGCCGGTGGGGGCTGACCCGGGAAGCCAGCTCGCGGCCACTTGTGCCGGGCATGACCACATCCGTCAGGAGCAGGTGAATCTCGCCGGCATAACTGACGGCGAGTTGTTCGGCGTGTTGGGGATCGCGCGCGGGAATGACGTCGTAGCCGTGTACCGCCAGAACCGTATGGATCAGGTCGCGGACCTCCTGTTCATCTTCGACTAGGAGAATGGTCGCCGCACCGCGCTGGGAGAGGGCGCGCGGTTGCGTAGCGCCGGGCTCCTCGATGGGGCCGTCAACACGGGGCAGGTAGACCTTAAAGGTACTGCCCTTGCCGGGCTCGCTGTAAACCCAAATGTAGCCGCCGCTTTGCTTGACGATGCCGTAAACGGTGGAGAGACCCAGACCCGTGCCGCGTCCACTTTCCTTTGTAGTGTAGAAGGGCTCGAAGATGTGCGCGATGGTCCGGCGATCCATGCCGACGCCGGTGTCGGAAACCGCGAGCATGACGTAGCGGCCGGGCTTCATGCTGACATGGTTCTCGGCGTAACTCGCATCGAGATCGGCGTTGGATGTCTCCACAACCAGGCGGCCACCATTGGGCATGGCGTCGCGGGCGTTTACCACCAGATTCATGATGACCTGCTCGATCTGCGCAGGGTCAGCCTTCACCTTGCCGACGTTTTCCGGGACCTGCGTGACCATCTCGACGTTGTCGTCCATGAGGCGGCGCAAGAGTTTATCCAGATTGAGAACGATGGCATTGAGGTCGATGGTTTTTGGCTGCATCACCTGGCGGCGGCTGAAGGCGAGCAACTGGCGCACCAGGCCTGCGGCGCGGCCCGCAGCATTTTCGATGCGTTCGATATCGGAGCGAATTTCTGGCGGAACCGTCGGACGGCTGAGCGCCAGTTCGGTGTATCCGGTAATGATCGTCAGCAGGTTGTTGAAGTCATGAGCGATGCCGCCGGCGAGGCGGCCAACCGCCTCCATTTTGCGCGATTGCTGGAGTTGCGTTTCCAACTGCTTGCGTTCCGTGATGTCAACAATGATGCCTTCCATGACCGGGCGGGAATTGCTGCCCTGCACGACCACGGCGGTGTCGTTGAGCCAGACCTCGCGGCCGTCCTTGCGCTTGATCCGGAATTCCGCCTGAAAGGGTGTGCCACTTTTGCTGGCCTCTTCGGCAGCGGCAACGGTCGGCAAATCATCCGGATGAATCAATTGGGCCCAACATCGGGCGATGCCCAACCACTCTTCGGGCGTGTAGCCGAGAATGGCCTCCACTTGTGGGCTGACGTAAAACCACTGTCCGTCAATGCCGATTTCCGCGATATAGGTGATGGCGTTGACCTGCTCGACGAGCGTTTTGTACTTGGCTTCAGCATCGGCACGGGCCTTTTCGGCTTCCGCACGCTTCGAGAGGTCGCGGCACACGCACGTAGTGCCCCCGTCGGGCATAGCGCTGATGTTCAGTTCGACGGGTAGCCTGGTGCCGTCAGGCCGATGCAGCAGTATTTGGGAAGACCATTTGCCCGCCTGGGCGAGGGAGCGCCGGATCTCCGGTTCAAGGCGGTCCATTTCCTGAAAGGCGTAAACGACGTGCCAGGGCTGGCCGATGATGCTCTCCGGACCTTCAAAACCCAGCATGCGTGCGAATGAAGAGTTTGCGTACACGTGGAGACCCTTCTCATTCAAAATGCCCATGCCATCGGCGGAGGAGTCCATCGCCAAGGTCTGACGCCGGACGGTTTCGGCGGTTTTCTGCTGGTGGAACTGCGTGAGGCCGATGCGCAAGGCGTAACACACAAACGAAAGACTCAGAAGACCGAAACGGATGAGTCTCCATCCCGGAGCCAATTGGACCGCCAGAAAGAGAATGACAAGCGGGAGAAAGGCAAACATGCAGTTCGTAAAGACGATTTCCGGCAGGGACTTTGCGCGTACACGCTGGCGCGGGTCGCGAGTCTCGTCGGGTCGCCAGGTGGCAGCCCAAAACGCTCCGAAGAGCAGAGGTATCGTCCACGCGAGGTCAAACCAACTGCCCGTCGGGGTTTGATGGGCCACCTGGAAGTTGTCTGCGATGTGCGCCCCGATGGAATAGATGAGAGCATAGAGCGCTAGTCCCCCGAAGAGCTTGCGGACTCGCGTTGAGAGGCCGCGCTGCCACTGCGAGACCGCGAGCAGGATAATGCCTGCGTCGACCCAGGCGACGACGGTCAGTTCTCGCGCCAGCGCATCGCGGTCGCCGAGATTCTGCGCCGGCAGATAGTACGCCCCGAAGTAGATGAGGAAAAAGAGAATGCCAATCTGGACGAAGTCGAGTGCCTCTTCCAGCTCCACTCGTGCATGAGTTTTTTCCTGGTTCAGGAAGATGGCCATCACAAAGAACATGCCGTAGGAATGAAACAGGAACCGGATCATGGAGCTTGGCGGGGGTTCCGCGTGGAGAAAGACTTCGTAGTAGGTCCAGCCCAGGTCAGCCACGCCCCACATGCACATTCCAAAGCCAACCAGAGTCCAGAAGGATTGGCTGAAGCCGGTCTGTTTGCGTGCCGCCTGGAAACACATCATTGCAGCGATAAGGCTGGAGAGTATCTGCAAGGTGTTGCCGAGGAGGGAGCCGACAGCGGTGGCCCTAAAAAGCACTACGTTCAGGATGTGGCAGACCACCACACAGAGGGCAAGGAGCAAGAGGGAGCGCGGAAAGGGTCGCGGGGACAATGGCATAGTCCTAGTACTTTGTCGTCCTACAGTTTAGCGGATTTTCAATTTGGGAAAGCGCTTCCCGGAGTACTTGTGCCCGGCTTGTAATAGACCTTAACGGCAAGTGGCCATGCTTGGCTCGTGCCGGAGCACTCGCGTACACCTCTTGGAGTATGCAGAAAAGTAGGGCTAGGCCGAACGGCGCGAACAAAATCCAGTGAGGGACCGACGATTGCCGTGAACTTCAGCGGCCCTCGAAGGGGTAGCGGTCCTGAGCTTGAACGGCGGCGGCGATACGGCGGCGGAGCGCGATGGTATCCACCGCGGGACGCTTGCCGAAGCGCTTCAGGACGGCCATTTGGGTGATGCGCATGTCGCCTTCATGAACGGCAGCGATGGCGCGCTTGGCTTCGTGATCCACGCGTTCGGCGGCGTCCGCGATGAAAACGCGGGCGGCATCGATCATTGCGGAGGAGGTAGCTTCATCTTTGGCGGCGGCAGCCTTCTGAGCACGCAGGAGGCAGGACTCCATCGCATAGATCTCCATGACCATGTTGGCGAGGGCGCCGATCAACTCCTGTTCGTCCGCCAGCTTTTCGCGGAACTTCTGGACCGCGCCGCCTGCCGCCTGCAAAAACATTTTCTTGGCGTTGGCGATGACGCGTGCTTCTTCCGCCAGCGCGCCTTCCGGCGTTTCTTCAAACGAAGGGAAGGCGAGGATCTCATCGGCGAGCTTCATAGCCGCGGGAATCAGGGGCAATTGGCCGCCCATGGCGCGCTTCATCAGCATCTGGATGATGAGCATGCGGTTGATTTCGTTGGTGCCTTCAAAAATGCGGTTGATGCGCGAATCGCGGTAGGCCCGGCAGACGGGATAATCCTCGTGGTAACCGTAGCCGCCGAAGATCTGCACCGCCTCGTCCACCACAAAATCCAGCATTTCGCTGCCATAGACCTTGGCGATGGAGCTTTCGATGGCGTATTCCTCCAGGACCTTCATGGCGCTCTGGGTATTGTCGCCGCTGCTGGAAGCGGCGGTCATGGCCGCTTCGATAATGCCGGCCGTGCGGTAAATCATGGAATCGACGGCGAAAATCTGGACCGCCATTTCCGCAAGTTTTTCCTTTATCAGGCCAAATTCGCCGATCTGCTTGCCGAAAGCCTTGCGCTCTTTCGTGTATTTCGAGGCGGCCATGATCACATGCTTGGAGCCGCCGAGGCAGGACGCGCCGAGAGTGAAACGCCCCGCATTGAGTATGTTGAAGGCGACAATGTGGCCGCGGCCCACTTCGTGCAGCAGGTTTTCCTTTGGCACTTCGCAGTTTTCCAGGAACACCGGCGTGGTCGAGCTGCCGTGGATGCCCATCTTGTGCTCTTCATTGCCGGGCTTGCAGCCGGGAAAATTCTTTTCGACGATGAAGGCGCTCAGCTTCTCGCCATCCACCTTCGCGAAGACGATGAAGAGGTCGGCGAAGCCGCCGTTGGTGATCCACATCTTCTGGCCGTTCAGGATGTAGTGCGCTCCATCAGCGCTGAGTTCGGCGCGGGTCAGCAAATTCTGCGCGTCGCTTCCGGCTTGCGGCTCGGAGAGACAGTAGGCGCCGATGAACTCGCCGCTGGCAAGTTTCGGCAGGTACTTCTTCTTTTGCGCTTCGGTGCCAAAATAAACGATGGGGAGCGTGCCGATGCCCGCATGAGCCCCGTGCGTGGTGGCGAAGCCGCCGTCGATGGAAATTTTCTCGGTCAGGACCGTGCTGGCGATTTTGCCGAGGCCCGCGCCGCTGTACTCTTCGGGCGTGCCGCCGCTCATCAGGCCGAGTTCCGCGGCTTTGCGGGTAAGCTCGGCCATGAGGCCCGGCTTCTTTTCCTCCAAATCCTTGATGTGAGGGAGGACTTCCTTGGTGACGAACTCTTCCGCAGTCTGACCGATTAGCCTCTGGTCATCGGTAAGATCGGCCGGCGTGAATACATCCCGCGGGGCGGGGGATTCCAGCAGAAAACTGCCGCCCTTCGCTGCGGGTTTGGAAAGAACTGAGCTCGCCATGGTGCTGCTCCTTGCCGGCCGAAAGCCGTGGATAAAATTCAAACGTCCGTTTGAAAAAACAATTTGAGGATTCTACGCCTAGGGGCATATTTGCGCAAGAGAACCCGGGAGGCGCTGGTGGGTTAGTTTCCGGCAGATGACGTTTACCGGGCACTAGAGAATTAACCGACGATAAATCCCGTGGCTATCGAAAGAGTCGGTCTTTCTGAACAAAGCCGAAATTCGGCGGTGGAGAATGTCCAGGAAACCCAGTAAGCAGGTTGAGACGTTCATTGACTTGCAATAGGCCCAAGCCTATGATTCGCCACAGAAGGTGAATGGGAAGGAGAACTTCCCATGCCGGACCAGGCGCAATCGCTAGACTCCCTCATCGGACTCGAGTTTTCCCACTACCACATCGTCAAGAAGCTTGGCGGTGGCGGAATGGGAGTCGTTTATAAGGCTGAAGATACCCGCCTGCACCGTAATGTCGCGCTGAAATTCCTACCCGGCAACGTGACGCAAGATCCGCATGCACTGGCGCGTTTTCAGAGAGAAGCGCAAGCGGCGTCGGCTTTGAACCATCCCAACATCTGCACCATTCATGACTTTGGCGAAGCGGAGGGGAAGGCGTTCATCGCCATGGAGTATTTGGATGGCGCAACGCTGAAACACCTGATCGACGGGCAACCGATTGACTTCGAGCGATTGCTGGATCTGGCGATTGAGGTGGCGGACGCGTTGGATGCGGCGCACAGCGAGGGGATCATCCATCGCGACGTCAAGCCAGCGAATATTTTTGTGACCAAGAAGGGGCACGCGAAAATTCTTGACTTCGGGCTGGCCAAACTGGCACCCGCAGTACCGCGCGTGGCAGAAAGAGTCGGCGTGTCCGAACTGGCCACAGCCGTAACTAGCGAAGAGCACCTGACCAGCCCGGGCATGGCTATCGGGACGGTAGCCTACATGTCACCCGAGCAGGCGCTAGGCAAAGAACTCGATGCACGAACCGACCTATTCTCCTTCGGCACTGTGCTGTATGAGATGGCGACGGGAAGTCTGCCATTTCGAGGCGACACATCGGCCGCTCTTTTCGACGCCATCCTGCACAAAGCGCCGACCGCGCCGGTGCGACTGAATCCCGAACTACCTGCGGAACTGGAGCGCGTCATCAACAAGTGCTTGGAGAAGGACCGCGAGTTGCGCTATCAGCACGCTGCCGACATCCGCAGCGATCTGAAGCGGCTGAAGCGCGACACGGACGCGAGCCGTTCGGCAATACCATCTGCGGGGTCCGCGCAGAGGGACTCAAGCGCGTCCGGGCGTGTACCTTCCCCGCGCGGACCATCCACATCCGGGATTGTAGCGTCCTCTGATTCGGAAATCGCCGTTAGTCTTCTGGCTCGCCACAAGAAAGCTCTCCTCACGACAACTACTGTCGTGCTTCTGGCCGCAGCAGGTTTGGGCTTCGGCACTTATCGGTGGTTGTCTCCCAGCTCTGGCTCCACAATTGACACGCTTGCGGTGCTGCCCTTCGCTAACGTCACGGCTGACCCGAACACCGAGTACCTGAGTGACGGATTGACGGAAAGCCTCATCAGCAGTCTTTCCCAGCTTCCCAATCTGACCGTGCGTCCGCGCAGTTCTGTTTTCCATTACAAAGGCAAGGAGGTTGACCCACAAAAAGCCGCTAGCGAATTGAAGGTTGCAGGGGTCGTGACCGGGCGGGTCACACAGCGTGGCGATTCGCTGCTTGTGAGTGCCGAGCTCACCGACACTCGCACGAACCGGAACTTGTGGAGCGCGCAGTACAACCGAAAACTCACCGACGCACTCTCGGTGCAAAGCGAGATTGCGGGAGAAATCTCCGCGCGTCTCCGCGAGCGGCTCACAGGTGAACAGAAGGCCAAACTGAGCAATGGCGGGACATCCGATCCGGAGGCTTACCAGCTTTATCTCAAGGGCCGCTACTACTGGGACAAGCGCACGCCCGAGGCTCTCAACAAAGCGCGGGACTATTTTCAGCAAGCCGTCGAGAAGGATCCCAACTACGCGTTGGCCTATGTAGGTTTGGCGGAGTATTACGCTGTCGTCCCGGACTACACTTATGTTCCCTACAGTGAAACCTACCCAAAGGCGAAGACCTATGCCACACGGACATTAGCCATTGACGACACACAGGCGGAAGCACATGCAGTACTCGCGCGCGCGTACACAGTCGACTGGGACTGGGCTGCCGCCGCGCGCGAGTTTGAACACGCCCTCGAGCTGAATCCCAACCTCAGCCGCACCCACGTTATGTATGGCCTCTACTTCGTGTATCTCGGGAATCATGAGCAAGGGCTCATGCATTTACGGCGCGCGGTTGAGCTTGATCCGCTCAACCTGAACGCAAATGCAAATTTGGGGCAAGAGTATTTTTTTTCCAAACAATACGACCAGGCCATCGAACAAGAGAAACGGACTCTGGAAATCGATCCCAACTTTGCCAACGCTCACTACCATCTGGCGAACGATTACTTAATTATGGGCAAATATGATCTTTGGCTGGAGGAATGGGAAAAGGGAGCCCGGCTCGCGAACGACTCGGAAAGCCTCGCGCTCGTCAAGGCAGCCAAGAAGGAATACGCAATGTCTGGATTTCGGGGGGCCCTGAAACGCCTCGTTGCGCTCCGGGAAGAGCAGGCAAAGCACATGTACATCGATCCGGCAGTTATCGCAGCGAACTATACGCTTCTGGGAGAAAAAGATCGTGCGTTTAGCTGGTTAGAAAAAGCCTACAGAGAGAAGAGCGGCCAATTGTTGATGCTCAAATCATGGCCAGGTTTCGATTCCTTGCGCACCGATCCTCGCTACGCTGATTTGCTGAAACGCATGGGCCTGCCACAATAGCGAGGACTTTGGTCTGTACCCGGTCCAGAGAGATCGCTGCCCAATTCATGCCCTAAATTGAAGGCAAATTGCCATCTCACCAGACAGCGGCTCTGGCTGCGGCCCGCTAAGTCCCGATGAATCGGATAATCGGAAGCTGACCAACCGCCCGGAATGCCAGAAGCATTAGAAGCGGACTGCTGCAAACTCTTCACAAGAGACCACGATCGGGAGAATGCAACTGGCAGATCCAGCTGTCAGGAAGGTTACAGGCGCTCGAAGATTCCCGCGGCGCCCATGCCACCGCCGATGCACATGGTCACCATGCCGTAGCGGGCATTGCGGCGCTGCAACTCGCGGATTAGGGTTGCGGTGAGTTTTGCGCCGGTGCACCCCAGCGGATGGCCGAGTGCGATCGCCCCGCCGTTGGGATTAACGCGCGCCACATCAAGATTCGCTTGTTGAATCACTGCCAGAGACTGCGCCGCAAACGCCTCGTTCAATTCAATCACCGCAACATCGCTAAGAGATAGTCCCGCCAACAGCAACGCCTTGGGAATGGCGTAAACGGGACCAATGCCGAATTCCTCCGGCGGGCAACCGGCCGTGGCAAAAGCAACAAAGCGCGCTTGCGGTTTCAATCCGAGCAGCGCGGCCTTCGCATCGGACATGACCACAACCGCGGCCGCGCCATCACTCATGGGCGAGCTATTGCCGGCGGTCACCGTGCCCTTCACGTGAAATGCGGGCTTCAATCCGCTCAGGATTTCCAGCGAAGTATCCGCTCGCGGCAGTTCGTCTTTATCGAAAACGAAAGAATTTGTGGCCGGCTTGGGCGAAGTCTTGGGCTTTGCGCCGTTGCCGCTGGGCAGAGAAGTGATCTTCACCTCGACGGGTACGGTCTCATCCTTGAATTTTTCCGCTGCCAGCGCGGCAACGGCTTTTTTGTGCGAGTCCACGGCGAACTGGTCCGCTTGTTCTCGGGAGATGCCGAATTTGCGCGCGATAAGTTCCGCGCCGAGGCCCATGTTGATGTAAGCGTCCGGATAATGATCCACGAGCCAGGGATTCGGCGAAATTTTGTTGCCACCCATGGGCACAAGAGACATCGATTCGGTGCCGCCAGCGACGATGACCTGGGCCGCGCCGCTGCGGATGCGCTCCGCGGCCAGGGCGATGGCTTGCAGACCGCTAGAACAGAAGCGGTTGACGGTCATGGCGGAGGTCTCAACGGGAAGTCCCGCCCGCAACGCCGCGATGCGCGCCACGTTCATGCCCTGCTCGCCTTCGGGCATGGCGCAGCCGAGAATGACATCGTCAATTTCCTTTAGGTCGAGCCCCGGGACGCGCGCGAGCGCTTCTTTAATGACAAGTGCGGCGAGGTCGTCGGGGCGGGTGGTGCGCAGCGATCCTTTATAACCGCGGCCCACAGGCGTCCGCACGGAAGATACGATGACGGCTTCGGGCATGGCAGACCTCTTTCAACAAATTCTTCCCGATTGTCAGCCGCCTTCCGCAAAAAAGCAAATCGCCAAGAAAAAGGGGCGCCCTGTTGGCATCACTTGCCCTTGATCGGCGCCCCCTTCTTGGGAATGAACAGCGGCACGGGCGGCGTGATCTTGTACGCGATCGAAAAATTGCGCTCATTCAATGCCAGCCCAACGCGCTCGCGGGAATCTACGTAGAGCAGCGGCTCTCCTACGGGTACGTCCATGAAGGTTTTGACGTAAGGAAGGACGAATGGCTTTTTGTTCAACTCGACGACGATTTTGTCGCCGAGGTTGTAGCCGAGCTTCTTGAATTCTTCGCCGGAAATATCGGAAATGAGCGAGCCAAAGGGGTCATCCAGGCCGATGATGTCTCCTTCAATGCCTTGCTCGGTCGTGGTCGAAACTTTCGGGGTCAGGCGCACAAGTTGCGGCACTTCCGGGCCCACCAGAGTGAAGTCCCAGCCGGCGGCGAGATGCGCGCCGACCGGAGAGAAAATGTCGCGGCCATGAAAGGTCGAGGAAACGGTCTGGCCAATCATCCAGCCGGTGTTGGTGATTTCGCGCGCGGAGTCCAAACCGTCGCGTTCGATCACCGGGGAGATCAAGCCATTGTCCGGCAGCACGAAATATTGTCCCTTCTTCGTCTTGACGACCACAGCCTTGCGCGAGGTGCCCACGCCCGGATCAATGACCACGACGAAGACCGTGCCCGCGGGATAGTACGGCGAAGCGCCCTCGAGGAAGCGAGCGCCTTCCTCGATCGAAAATGGAGTGACTTGGTGAGTGATGTCCAGGATGCGCGCGTCTGGAGCGATGCCGAGCATGACGGCTTTGCAGATGGCGACGGCATCGTTGGCCGTCCCGAAGTCCGTCATAAAGACGATGGCTGGGCGCGCGTTGGCCGCCTGCGATTCCGCAGCCTTCTGAGAGGACTCCTGCCTGCCGCACCCCCCCATCGCCAGAGCCAAGAGGAGGATTGCCTTAGAAACACCCAGCCAACGCAGCCTTTTCACACGTTCCCCGGATGATTTGTTTTTTTTGCGTGTTGCGAGCCATTGCGGCGCAACTCGCATGGTCGATTGGAGAGGAGAATGACAACTCCACCGAAATCGCGGGGCCATTTGCACGCAGCCCTGATTCCCCTGGAACCCACTCCAAAAGAGCGCTACCAGTATAAAGGAAGGAAGCGAATCACGCGATCAATTCAAGATTGAAGGAATGTTTTCTACGGGCTTGTGCGTCACCTGGGGTAAAGGCAAACTATAGCCAGTTTTCCCACCCATCACTCTGCTCCCTCTCGGAGCCAAGGAGGTTGTGCCTATGGGAATTCTATCCTGGATCATCGTGGGTCTCATCGCAGGTTGGCTGGCAGGGCAGGTCATGAAAGGCGGAGGTTACGGCATGCTTGTCGACATTATCCTCGGCATTCTCGGGGGAATTGTCGGCGGGTGGGTATTCGGGCTGCTGGGGATCTGGCCGGGTCGCGGATGGATCGGCTCGATCATCGTGGCATTCGTCGGCGCGGTGCTCCTGGTAGGGATCACGCGCCTGCTGAAGAAAGCGTAGGCACTATTCAAGAAAAACAAATCGCGCTGCCGTGGCTGGGGGAAGCCGCTGCAGCGCGATTGTTTGTTCGTGGGAAACCGTTTCAGAGCCTCACGCCTTCCGCGTTGATGCGATTGGCCTGTGTGGCCACGTACCATTCCGTTGGTGAGCTCGACAGGGAACAGGGTGCTGCGCGTCGACGGTAAGCTCCCCTTTGACGCGGGCTACGCTTTCAAGGTCAATTAGAGTCTCTCGGTCCAATATTCCTCCGACATAAAGACGTTCTCAGAGGCCGGTTGAGCTACGCCACTGCGCCCAATGAGGGTCGCGCAAAACCTGTACGGAAGGGCAGGTTTTCCACAGAGTAGTACCGCGAACAAAAGGCGCAAGTTTCCCCTTTTGACACTACTCAAATAAGTCTTATATTTACAATAGTATAGACTAAAGTCCATTTCGGAAAAGTTGGTACTAGAAGCCCAGTTTGCCCCTCATTTTGTGACCTTCGTACTATGGATTTCCTCCCACCTCCCCTGTCTAATGGGACAGGTACGATGCTTCGTCCCAAAGGTCAGGTGAGAGGCATCTAATCGGAAGAGCAGGGAATCCAGCCGTCGCCACGAGCTGGCCGCATAGGGGGATCCAAAATCCGTGAACGACAAAGATAACTTTCGCAAGTGGATCTGGTGGTTTCTAGGGGGTATCGCTGCGCTTCAGTTTTACTTTGTCCGGGAGCTCTTGGCGGCCTTCGCCTTGTTCGCCTTGGGCTTTGTTGTCATCGGCCTGTGCCTGGCGACCCTCTACTTTGTACAAAAGGGATGGGAAGCCGGAGTCGGCCGGGTGGCTGCCAGCCAGAATTCGTGGATCCTGGCGGCGCGGCGCGGGGTGGCGACCGTGGAAGAGTGGGGGCGGCGACCGATCCGGCGGCCGGATTCAGAGCCTGCTCACTGATCTTGTTTGATTTTTTTTGCGTTTGCCAGAGCCCAGAGGCCGGAATCACAGTCAGCGTAGGGTGACTCCCCTCTGAGAATGAAGTCAAGGCCAGCCGTCCTGAGAGAGCGGCTGGCCTTTTTTCTGCCTCCCGATTTTGCTACCCTTCGCAGCATCCGGGAGGAAATCATGATTCACATCCGCAAGCTGCTGGTCTGTCTGGCTTTTCTCATTTTCCCCGTTTTCACTTTTGCGCAGGAAAAACCCGCCGCCGCTCCCAAGAAAATTGCTATCCGCGCCGGCCGCCTGATTGACGGGAAGAGCGACTCGGTTGTTACCAATGCGCTGATCCTGATCGAGGGCGACAAGATTGTAAGCGTGACGCCGGGTGGGACGGCCCCCACGGGCATCGAGGTGCTTGACCTTTCGCGGGCCACCGTGCTCCCCGGTTTTGTGGATGCGCACACGCATGTGCTGCTGCAAGGGGACATCACCGAAGAGGACTACGACAAGCAGCTCCTGAAGCAATCCATTCCTTATCGCGCGATTCTTGCCGTGCGCAACGCGCAGATCGCGCTCTCGCACGGATTCACGGTGCTGCGTGACGTGGAAACGGAAGGCGCGATGTATGCCGATGTAGACGTGAAGAACGCCATTGCCAACGGTGAAATTCCCGGCCCGCGCATGCAAGTCTCCACGCGGGCGATGACACCCACCGGAATGTACCCTCTGCTGGGCTATTCCTGGGAACTCAAAGTGCCCACTGGCGTGCAGTATGTTGACGGCGTCGAAGAAGCACGCAAAGCCGTTCGCGAACAGGTCATGCACGGCGCCGACTGGATCAAGTATTACTCCGACCATGGATACTTTTATGGCGCTGATGGAATCCTGCACAGCCACGTGAATTTCACGGACGAAGAGGCCAAGGCAATTGTCGACGAGACGCACCGTTTGGGACACAAAGTGGCAGCGCACGCGATTGGCAGCGATGGCATTGCGGCCGCATTAAAAGCGGGAGTGGACAGCATCGAGCATGGGGACGGCCTGACCGAATCGCTGATTGACGAAATGGTGCGCAAGGGAGTGTATTGGGTGCCCACCATCGCAGTGGGAGCGTACGTGGCTCCGGGGCGTGCGGGGAACTGGCCAAAAATGGTGGAAACGGAGAAGGCCGCATTCCAACTGGCGTTGAAGAAGGGCGTGAAGATCGTTCTTGGCACGGACGTCGGCGGCTTCGATTGGCGCGATTTGAACGAGGCGAAGGAGTTCGAATACTACGTCAACTACGGCATGACGCCGATGCAGGCCATTCGCACCGCTACAACCAGCGCCGCCGAACTCCTCGGCTGGAGCGACAAAATGGGCACCATTGAAGCAGGCAAATGGGCGGATATTGTCGCGGTCTCCGGCGATCCGCTGAAGGATATTACAGAGTTGGAGCGCGTGAAATTCGTGATGAAGGCCGGTGCCGTGTTTAAGAATGATCTCCGTTGAGTGGTGCTGCTTAGAAGAAGACCGCGCCGCCGTCCACGTTCAGAGATTGCCCGACAATGGCGCTGGACAAGTCCGAGCATAGAAAGAGGGCGGCCTGAGCAATTTCTGCCGCGGTCTGACCGCGGCCCTGAAGAAGCGAACTCAAAAAGCCCTTCAGCTGCTCCTCGGGACTCACACCGAGTCTTTTCGCCAGTGTATTGCCCAATTCCTTGGACATCACGGTTTCCGTTACCGGCCCGGGGCAGATCGCATTTACGCGCACGCCTTGACGCGAGGCTTCGGCAGCCATCACGCGCGTCAGTCCGAGGATGCCCGCTTTTGCAGCGGCGTACGCCGAACCCCACGCGTATGCCGCCTTTGCCGACAAGCTCGATATATTCAAAATCACGCCCGACTTGCGCGCGTACATTTCCGGCAAAACGAGCTTGCTCAGCAGGAATGCGGCGCGCAGGTGCACCGCGATCACCTTGTCGAACTCCTCCAAAGGATAATCTTCCACAGGAACCACCGGGCCGTAGTGACCGGCGTTGTTCACCAGAATATCCACGCGGCCGAATTGCGCGCGCGCGGCGACGACAACCTTCTCAGCATCGGCGGCGCGCGTCAGATCGGCGGTAACGAAGGCCGCTTTGCCTCCCGTGATAGTAATCTCTCTCGCCGTGGCAGCGAGTTCGGCTTCGGAGCGCGCCGTCAGGAAGACGCAAGCGCCTTCTTTTGCGAAAAGTTGCGCGATCGCGCGGCCGATCCCGCGGCCCGAACCCGTGATTAAGGCGACTTTGTTTTCAAGAAGCATAGCGTTCAGCGTCCTATCATACGTCATGGCCTATTTGGAGTGCGGCGGCTTGCCGCCGCTTTTACAGCCGGAGCCCAGCCGACAAACCCTACTTCCTCTCCCGCTTTGCGGCGTCAGGATGACCATAAGCTACTGTTTCTTCAAAGACCGAGAGCCCGTGCCACTTTACCCCGAAACTCGACTTTAAGCGTTGAGCAGAATTTGGGAGAGCAGGCGAGGTACGCTAAAATTGCAGGGTTATGATCGCTGTCGAAAACATCACCATGCGCTTCGGCTCGCGCATCCTCTTCGAGGATGTGACCACAACCTTCATGGCCGGGCGCCGCTATGCCATCTCCGGCCCGAACGGGGCGGGCAAATCCACGTTTATGAAGATCCTTACAGGTGAACAAGACCCCACCAAGGGCACAGTCACGCGCCCCAAAAGAATGGGGGTCCTGCGCCAGGACCAGTTTGCGTTCGACAAAATCCGCGTGATCGATACCGTGATCATGGGCAACGCCACGCTCTGGAAGGCACTGGAAGAACGTGAAGTGCTCTACGCCAAGCCCCACCACGACTTGACCCATGACGATGGCATGCGCCTCGGCGAACTCGAGGGCATCGTCGGCGAAGAGGGCGGCTACGCCGCGGAGGCGGACGCCGGCGTGCTGCTCGACGGGCTAGGCATCGAGGCGGAACTCCACGAGCGGAAGATGAGCGAGTTGCAAGGCGGGCAAAAAGTCCGCGTACTTCTCGCGCAAGCGTTATTCGGCAATCCTTCGGCGCTGCTGCTGGACGAGCCCACCAACAACCTGGACCTGGATTCCGTTCACTGGCTGAAGGAGTATCTCTCCGAATATCACGGCGTGCTGATCGTCATTTCGCACGATCGCCATTTCCTGAACAGTGTTTGCACGCACACGGCGGACATCGACTATCAGACCATCATCATGTACCCAGGCGGCTACGACGACATGGTGCTGGCGAAAACGCAAATCCGCCAGCGCATGGAATCGGACAACGCCGTGCGCGAGAAGAAAATCGCCCAACTCAACGAATTCATCGCGCGCTTTTCGGCCGGCACGCGCTCCGCGCAAGCAACTTCCCGCAAGAAAGAGGTCGAGCGCCTGCAGACCTCCGAGTTGGCGAGATCCAACATTCAACGGCCGTATATCCGCTTTGACACTGTGCGCCCATCGGGGCGACTCCCCCTGGAAGTGAAGAAGCTCACGAAGTCCTACGATGGGCTGAAAGTCATCCAGCACTTTTCGGCGAGCATCACGCGGGGTGAAAAGATCGCGCTGACAGGCCGCAACGGCGCCGGCAAGACCACGATGCTGAAATCGCTGATCCGCAATGCGGGCGAATTTATCGGCATAGCGGAGCGGCAGTTTCCCATCGATTCCGGGCATGTCTCCTGGGGCCATGAAGTCACGATTGGCTATTTCCCGCAGGATTTCAGCTACACCATTGACAAAAGCAAGGGCATGACGGCGATGGAGTGGCTCTGGCAATTCAATCCGCAAGCGCCGCAGGAAGAGATTCGGGGACCTCTGGGACAAATGCTGTTCAGCGGCGAGGATGCGCTGAAGCCCACCTCCGCCTTGTCCGGCGGCGAGTGCGCGCGGCTTATTTTCTGCCGCCTCATGATTCAAAAACCGAATTTCCTGGTCCTGGACGAGCCCACAAACAACCTGGACCTGGAAGCGATCAATGCCCTGAATATCGCGCTGCAAAAATATGAAGGAACACTCCTGTTGGTGACCCACGACGAAGACGTTTTGGACGAAGTGGCCACGCGCATCTGGCACTTCCACGACGGAAAGATCGAGGACTTCAAGGGTACCTACGAGGAATTTCAACTCACGGCGCAACGCAAGGCCGGGTAGGGTCCGCTCTACGCATTCTTACGGAACGCGGTGGCCGCGACTCTCTCGCTGATCACCTCTTTCTACAAGCCACAAAAAACTGTTCGGTGAAGGAATCTGGGCCGAAAAAGAGTACCATTTGGCTCAGAAAGGCGGACGCCCGCCGGAGCCGAAATGTCCACTGAAGAACCGAATTCACAGCCGGGAAAAACAACGCTGAGTCTCTTTTCGGGGATTCTGGGTGGCGCCCTGATCACGCTCACCCTGGTGGGGATCGCGGTCTGGCTCACCACAGGGATTGGACTTCTGCGTCTGATGGGCGTGGTGAAAGACGGCCGCGTGTTGATTAACGTGGACCAGCCCACTGTGGTCCGCCAGATCCAGAAATTGCAGCGATTGGAAACCGTCAGCTACACGATGGATAAGATCATTTCCGGGGGACATGACAATCCCTTGCTGCCGAAGTTTCTGGTGAGCGACCGCTTGCTGTTGATGGTACATGGCGAAGTCATTGCCGGAGTGGACCTGGGCAAGTTGCAGGCCGGCGATGTGGCCCTGAGCAACCGGAACATTTCCGTGCGTTTGCCGAAAGCGGAGATTCTGGTGACGCGTCTCGATAATGAAAAGACTCGTGTCTACTCGCGCGATACCGGGTTGTTCTCCTCGCCCGATCCGAATCTCGAAACACAAGTGCGCCAGGAAGCCGAACGCCAGTTGCAGCAGGCCGCATTGCAGGACGGCATTCTGAAGTCAGCGGAAGAGAACGCGCGCAACTCTGTGCAGAGCATCCTCAAGGGTTTGGGTTTCGAGCAAATTGCATTCCCATAAACCCCGCCATTCCCCGCTCATTTCCGGGCCGGGAAGCTCCTATCGGGGTTTCAGGTCCTTCAACAGATGATCAACGGCATGTTCGGCCAGGTACGGCGAAATGCTGCGCTTGTTCAGTTCCTTGTGGCTGATGGCGCGATACGCCAGCTTCTTCGGGTTGCGCAGCGCCAGATCGAAGACAAAGGTGCCTTCATGGAATCTGATGTTTTCGTATCCGAATCCCGGAGGTCCCCACCCCCATCCGGCGTAGCAGCCAAAGGGGCCGCAAGCCATGCCCGGATAGCCGGGGTACGCCACGGTCGCGGTCTGCGTCTTCACCGCCACATGATAGTCCACCAGGAAATCGGCGGCCGCTGGATCGGTCGTTTGCACCAGTCCCCGCGCCTTCAGCGCCCGCTCAATCGCGTTTTGTAATTGCTTGCGGTTCGCTTCCGTGTTCCAGTCGCGATTGCTCTCCAGGTGTTGCTGTTGTTCAGGTGGCGGCGCAATCACATCGCGCGAAACCACCGGCCTTCCCTCGGGACTCTGCTTAGCAGCGGCTGCGGGCGGCGCCATGGGGCGCCAGGCCCAGGTCATCCCTTTGGTGACCTTGACATCCGGGTCGCGCAGCACCTCTACGTCGTCGTTGCACCCGGCAAGAACCATGCCCCCGAAAAGCACGGCGGCCATAAGAACTGCAGTTTGTACTTTCTTCCCCAATTCCACTGGATGTACCTCCACATAAATATGAAACACGGAACCCGGCAAAAAGTTGGCCGGGTTCGCCAAATGCTTTCAGTTGCTCCGGGGAGGGCCCCAATCGGCAGGGGGGAAAACAACCGGCCAAAACTTGGGGGCGGGACGCGCAAATTCAAACGCGACGTTATAGAACTCTAGCCCGACATCGTCGACACGCACCACCCGGCAACTCTCCTCCATACCAGTTTTGGGATTGTTCAGCAAGAAGGACTGACCCACATGGAGTTCCGACTGCATTTTCAGCAGGCCGCCATGGGCATTGACAACCTGGGTTTTCGCCTCTTCCCGCAACTGGCGGCGCTCGACGTCTTCAGCCAAGACGACCACGGTCATGTTGAGCATGACGCGTTCGCTTCTCCTTCGATTCTCTGGGACTGGCATATGAGGAAACCCTTAGGCTGGCATTTTACAGGAAAAGAGGGGGTATTGGACTGTCCCTGAAGACAGGGGCGCGTTTTTGGGGTAAGCCGCGTGAGAATCGGACAGCATGCACCGGGTTAATGTCTTTGGTATGATAGTATTTTGGGAATTCAGCAGCATAGGAAGAAAATGGAAACACACTCTGAGGCCAAGGTCCTGCTGCGTGTCCGCCCTCGCGGATTCTGCGCGGGTGTCGTGCGGGCGGTGGATATCGTCGAGCTGGCCCTGGAGGCCTATGGGGCCCCCGTTTACGTGCACCACGAAATCGTCCATAACACTTACGTGGTGGAGCAGTTAAGGCGGCGCGGCGCGATCTTTGTCGAAACCATTGGCGAGGTGCCGCACGGCGCGGTGCTGGTTTTCAGTGCGCACGGCGTGCCCCCCACAGTTCGCGATGAAGCCAAGGGCCGCGGCTTGCGCGTGATTGATGCCACCTGCCCGCTGGTGACCAAGGTGCACCTGGAAGCCCTGAAGTTCGCCCGCGAAAAGCGCACCATCATCCTAATCGGCCACCGCGATCACCAGGAAATTGTGGGCACCTCCGGGGAAGCGCCAGACCGCACACTGGTTGTGGACTCGGTGGCGGAAGTGGATGCGCTCAAGGTGGAGGACCCCGATAAGTTGGCGTTCCTCACGCAGACGACGCTCAGCCTCTATGACACCCAGGAAATTGTGGCCCGGCTTCGCCAGCGCTTCCCGAACATTATTGGGCCGGCGAGCGACGACATCTGCTACGCCACGCAGAACCGCCAGGAGGCGGTCGAGCAAGTGGCCAAGGACGTGGACCTGATTCTGGTGGTGGGTTCGCAGAACAGCTCCAATTCCAATCGTTTGGTGGAACTGGCGCAGCGTTTAGACATTAAGGCGCAGCTTATTGATGCGGCCGCGGACATCGATCCGAAGTGGCTGGAAGGCATTCGGCGGGTGGGCTTGACGGCCGGAGCTTCCGCGCCCGAGGTATTGGTCGAGCAAGTGAGCGAGCGGCTGGGGCAGTTCGGATTCACCGACCAGCGCGACCTGGACCTGATCCGCGAAGACGTGCGCTTCACACTCCCCGCGGAACTTGCCAGCATCGCGCCCGCGCCACGCCGCTAGTTGGCGCGCGCTTTTTGCGCACACGTTTTTTTGCATTACCGGGCAGGGGCAGTTGCCGGGATCCTTTTCCGGCGCCCGGGGCAACCACAGGAGCAAGAAGAAAAGGAGCGTACCTTGGCGGTCAAAATCGTCCGTCAACCCAGCAAGATTGCCTTGATTAGCGCGCCCTCCAGCGCCGCCGGCTTCGCTCCCGGCACCGAGAAAGCGCCTGCCGCACTTCGCGCTGCCGGCCTCATCGAAAGACTCCAATCCATCGGCTATGAAGTCACCGACTTCGGCGATTGCGCGCCGCGTCTCTTCGCCGATGACGACGATCACAAGCGTGCCCGCAATATCCCCGAAATCGTCGCCGCTCTCAACGACCTCAAGCCTCGCGCCGAGTTGGCCGCCAAATCCGGCGGCTTGATTCTTGTCCTCGGAGGCGACTGTGTCCAGACCGTCGCACTGCTCGCCGGCGCGCGCCGCTACTACAAGCACCTCAGCCTCCTATGGTTCGACCGCGACGCCGACCTCAACACGCCGGCCTCCACGCCCTCTGGACGTCTCGATGGCATGGCCCTGGCGGGAATCATTGGCAAAGGCTCGCCGGAACTGGTGCGTTTTTGGGGCGAACCGCCGCTGGTGCGCGAGCCGGACACGGTGATTTTCGGATTGGTGCGCCTGGATCCCGCGGAGCAGGAATTTCTGGCGCGCTCGCCCATGCGCCATGTGTTCGCGGCCGACATTCAGGCCAAGGGCCTCCCGAAAGCGGCAGCTGATGCGCTCAGCCAGTTGCACGCCGATACCCGTGAGTTTATGCTGCACCTCGATTTGGATGTGATCTCCCAGGAAGAGTTTCCCGCGACAAACGTGCCAGGCAGCGGCGGGCTGACTTTCGGCGAAGTGCAATCCTCTCTGGAGGAATTTGCCAAGCACAAGAACTTGCTCGGCCTGGATGTTGCGCAGTACAACCCCGACCGCGACCCGGATGGCACTGGAGCGCGAAAGCTTGTGGACATGCTTGCCAGTGTGCTCTCTGCGCGGCTGGCTGCATTGACGCCGGCTGCACCTGTAGCGGCGGAAGAAACGCCTTCTGCGACGGCTTGAGTGCCAGAAAAGTTAGCATGTAAAGATGAAGACAGTCTTGCGCTCTGCGCAGGTGTAGCTATGGGCGCGAGCCTCGCCTGCCATGGGCGCAGAACTGGGACTGAATCTGAAATCCGAAGTTGACCAATTACAGGCGGGCGCATCGCCTTTTGTTTCAAACGATTATCGTGGGAAGACCAAACTTCGCCGAAGTTGCCTTCTCCCACACCATCCACCGCCCAAAATCTGTCATTTCGACCGGAGGGACGGCGCTTCCTTGCCCTGAGCCACGAAGGGTTGCCGTCCCGGAGCGGAGATACGGTTCTCCATCGCACTTTTTTTGTGCGATGAAATCCCTCTTCGACTTCGGATTTCAGACGTAATCGATAGGAACCCGCATCCTCCGTTGATTCGCGTTTGTGCCAAACTAATGAGGAAGATCAACGCCCAGCCCCGGGCGTCTGCCTTGCTCTCCCAGCCCAGATGTAGCCGCCAAATGATTTGATTGCCTGCGGGACGCCGTGGGAAGAGAATCAAGGGTTCCCCAGGTAATGGGATTTCCTGGTCGGAGGTGTGTGATGGCCGATTTCTGGCAGCGCTGCGAAGGGCGAGTGATCGAGCAAAAGTATCCGCTCAATCAATATCTGGGCGGGACTCCGAGCAGCGGGGTTTTCTTAACACACCGCAGCGGTGCGCCGGCGGAAAAAGCGGTGATCAAGTTTATTCTGGCGCATCCGGGGACGGCGAAGTTGCACCTCTCGCGATGGGCGCGTGCAGCGCGGCTCTCGCACCCCAATTTGCTGCAACTCCTGGACTCCGGGCGCTGCGGACTGGATGGACGTGACCTGCTCTATGTTGTGGTCGAATATGCGGAAGAGAATCTTTCGCAGATTCTCCCTGAGCGAGCGCTGACACCGGAAGAAACCCGCGAGATGGTGGTTCCCGTCGCGGAGGCTTTGATCTACCTGCACGGGCAAGGTCTGGCGCATGGGCACCTCAAACCCTCGAACGTGCACGCGATCGGCGAAAAGATCAAACTTTCGGTCGATTCGGTGACGCGGCTGGGGAAATTGCATCTCGCGCGAGGCGCGGATTCTTACGTGGCTCCGGAGTTGCTCTCGTCTCCAGTGACAGGGGCGAGCGACGTCTGGTCTCTCGGGATCACGGTGGTGGAGGCGTTGACGCAGCACGCACCGGACGTTCAAACAGCGCGGCATGGTGATCCCGAAGTTCCCGAAACCCTTCCCCAACCGTTTTTAGATATTGCGCGGCACGCCTTGAAACGCGATCCCACGCAACGATGGACCGCTGCCGACATCGCGACACATCTGAAACCTGGGCAGGCGGTGAAAACGGAAGCGCCATCCGTCCCGGCGGTGAGCGCCACACCCGCGAAGGCCACGGAGGCGAAGCTTTCTCCGCTGGACGTGCCCCTCTCGCCGGAGCGCGGGATTCCCGTGGCCAAGTTAGCGGCAGTGCCTCCCAGAGTGATGCCGCCGCAGCAGAAGCTAGGTGCGCCCGCGAAGAAAACGATGATCCTCCCCAATTACGTGATTCCGCTGCTCGCGGCAATCTTCGTTGTCGCGGCCATTGTTGTGCTGCCAAAATTCCTGCGCCATCAGCAGGAGATCCCCCCGTCCACTGGTGCCTCATCGGTGCAGGTGCAGTCCGAAACAAAACCCGCGGACCACACCCGGAATCAGGCATTGCCCGCGCCGCACCCAACAGTGAAGGATTCTGCGAGGGCCGCGGTTGAGAAGGCCCCCCCTACATCCGCCGCGCCCGCGAAACTGCGGACTGAGATCGCTCCCGCGACGCAGGCCGCGAGGCCTTCCGGTGATTCGCCGGCGCGAGGGGAAGTTTTGGAACAAGTCTTGCCCGAGGCTCCCGCGAAGGCGCTCAACACAATCCATGGCGTTGTTCGGGTTACTGTGCGCGTCCATGTGGATGCTGCCGGGAATGTTTCGCAGGCCGAACTCGAAGCGCCCGGTCCCAGCCGGTATTTTGCGGATCTGGCGTTAAAAGCGGCGGGGAAGTGGATTTTTGGCTCGCCGGAACTGGAAGGCAGGAGTGTGGCCAGCGAGTGGCTGATCCGATTCGACTACTCGCAATCGGGTGTCGTGGCGACGCCTCAGCAGACCACGCCGTAAGGCACTCCTCACCCGCGTGGCACTCGAGAGAAATATTTGAGATCGCGGAAGAGTCCGGCTAGGGCTTGCCGTGTCGCCCAGCGCTGCTCGCAAGCATTTCAGACAGAAGCCGCGGCGCGCTTGCGGTGGTAGCGCGCCAAGCCCAGCCAGGAAAGATACAAGCCGCCAGTGAAGAGGTAGTGATCCAATTCCTCCCGGGAAAGAGTCTGGCTCGCCTCGGCGGCAATTGCATTGATGAAAGCCTCGCTGGCTTGCGATTCCTCCGCTCCCTCGGAAAGTATCTTGGCCACAAGCTCGCTCCAGTGGAGGAGGCGCTCCCGGTAGCCGGCGATATGCCGCGCGGGATGATCGGAAAAGCCGAAGTGCGTGAGCAAAAGACGTTTGGGGGCGAGCGCGGCGATGGCGTCCAACGAGGAGTTCCAAAGCTCGAGGTTGATGTCTGGCGGAGGTGTCGCAGGCAGGATGAAGGGATGCCCTTCGATGGCGATGCCCGCGGTATCGCCTACAAAAGCAAGCCCCTCCGTGGCATCGAAATAAGTGACATGATGCGAGGCGTGGCCCGGAGTGTAAACAACCAGAAGTTGCCGGGATCCAAAGGACAGCGTTTCGCTGCCCTCCAGGATGCATAAGTTGGACTGCGGCACGGCAAGGAATTCACCGTAAAGTCGCTGCATCGTGTCGCCATAGAGTCGCCGTGCGCTATCGAGCAGTTTGGAGGGATCGGCCATGTGCGGGGCGCCCCGCGAGTGCACATAGACTCGCAGTCGCGGATTTTCACGGACGAGGGAGCCGGAAGCACCGGCATGATCCAGGTGAATGTGGGTCAGAAAGAGAGCGTCAAGATCGCTGATGCGCAGGCCGTGAACGGCCAGTTGTTCGCGGAGACGGGGAATCGTGGACGATGGCCCGGGATCAACCAATGCGACAGCGTTACCGGAACGAAGCAGGGCCGAGGCGATGGAGCGGGGATGGCCGGCCCAGTGCAAATCGAGAAGGGTTGTGGGTGTCATAAGGGAGGATAGTTTAGCCTAAAAGAGTGCCGCAAAGTCGTCGCGACGCTTGCTGTACCAGACCATTACTCCCACTTTGGCCGGAGAACCCTTTGAGGTCTGAGGACGCACTTGCAGAACGATTTAGTTGTGGACTATGCTTTTTCGGCAGCAGCTTGCTTCTTTTTACCGCTTGCGACGACGAGTGAGTTTTCATCGTTTCCGCCCCAATGTGAAGGGACAAGCGCTGAGCTGCGTATTGTCCTGTGCCCTTCGCCCGGCGCAGTCGACGCCCTTAAAGGAAAACGCATGGGCCACACGGCATTCTCATGTACAAATTTAGGGAGGAATACAATGCTGAAATGGGGTGCAACTGTGGTCATGGGCGCGCTTCTCGCCCTGCCACTCTGTGCGCAGGAGAAGAATGCAGTCACCGCATACAACTGGAACGCAACGCCGGAAAATAGCGTAGCGGCCACAAGCGTGGGGCGTGATTTTGGCATCGCCCCGGCATCGCCGACCCTCTTTGCCATGCCAGCAGCCGCAGCGGGCAAGCCGGCGGACATTTTCCCGGACTGGGACAACAACCCGTGGAACCGTGGGGCTTGGGGTCGCCTGACGCCAAGGTTTGAGGTCGCGGGGCTCTTCAGCTACATCAACTTCGACCCAGGTTCGGAGCCCAACTTCAATAATTTTGGAGCAACAGGTTCGTTTGCCTACAATGCCAACAAGTGGCTCGGGCTGGTTGCGGAAGTCGGCGGTTACACGTTCTCGCGGAAGGTTTATGTGCTTCCCTCAGGGGCAACCCAGGAGGTGCTGTCCACCATTAAAGGCGATCAGTGGACCTACCTGTTCGGGCCACGCTTGAATTTCCGGCGCTTCGATCATTTCGTTCCCTTCGTTGAAGTCTTGTTCGGCGACGCGCGTGGCCACGCTAACCTCACCGGCGACGTGGCGCAGGGTTCGTTTGGCATGGCTGCCGGCGGTGGTGTGGATGTGGTTTTGGCGAAGAATGTCGCGTGGCGCTTCGTCGAAGCGGACTACCTCATGACCAACTACTCCGGTCCAGATTTGGCCGCCAGCGCCAGGCAGAATAATTTCCGTATTGGCAGCGGTATCGTGTTCCGCTGGGACTACCCGCCCGCTCCACCGAAGCCGAATCATCCGCCGGTGGCGGCTTGCTCGGCGGCCGCGCCTTCGGTTTACCAGGGCTCGACGGATCCCGTGGCGGTTCACGTGAACGCGAGCGATCCCGATAACGATCCGCTCACCTATAGTTATACGGCCACAGGCGGCACGGTCGACGGCACGGGCCCCGATGCGCGTTGGAACCCCTCGGGCTTGGCCCTGGGCTCTTACACCATCAATGTCAAGGTCGACGATGGCCGCGGCGGAACGGCTACTTGCGCTGCCGACGTTGCGGTTGTCAAGCGGCCGAATTCTCCACCGGTTATCGCTTGCTCGCCGGAACGCAATCCCATCATCGCGGGTGAACGCGTAGCCATCAATTCGCGCGCATCCGATCCGGATGGCGATCCCTTGACCTACAGCTATTCCGCAACGGGCGGGCAGATTTCCGGCACCACTGCCACCGCGCAGTTCGATTCCACCGGGTTGGCTGCGGGCAGCTACGGTATCACCTGCACCGCAGATGATGGCCGCGGCGGCCGGACCAGCGCCCCAACCAACGTCGATGTGCAAGCTCCCGCTCCCCCGCCGCAGGCGAGCAAGGTGGGTGATTGCGGTTACACCAAGGTCGCCGCCTCGCGCTTTGACAACGCTTGCAAGCGCGTGGGCGATGATGTGGCCTTGCGCTTGAAGAATGAACCGAACTCCAAGCTGGTCATCGTCGGCTTCGCGGATCCCAAGGAACCCAAGGCTGCGAAACTGGCCGAAACCCGTGCGGAACTCGCCAAGAAGTACCTGGGCGAGAAGGGCATCGATGCCTCGCGCATCAGCACGCGTGCCGGCACGGCGTCTACCGAAAAGGGTATGGAGAAGGACAACCGTCGCGTGGACTTCGTTTTCGTGCCCGAAGGCGCCAGGTACTAAAAACCCATGTCCCACTTGAGTGGTGCTCCACTCGTGTTGGGACTTGAAAACATAACGCGAACTCGGGCTCTCCGAACTCTGCTCTGGAGAGCCCGGGTTGTTTTGGGGCGCGACGCGAGAATGGATTGCTGGCAGGACCCGTCGACAGCTGGCTTCGAGGGGACGGCATTCTCATCGCTTCGTTGCGGCAGGGTGGAATCTACCTCTCCCGGGATGAGGGGATGAATTGGACGAGGGTCGATGATGACGTGCAAAGGGGAAGGACCAGCGGATTCGTGCAGACAGAGCAGGGAATTGTGATCGTAGGGTCGCAAAGGGAAGGAGTGCTCCAACTGGAACTGGGGCCGGGGAAGTAATGGGCGCTAGCGAACACCCGATGGGCAAAACGGAGAAGGTATAGACCAGAGCGCCAGAATCAGGCGCAAACTGTTCCATTTCAGTACACTATTGCGGTTAGTCCTGTTTTGGTAATTAACACATTGACAATGCTACAATTCTGTCATAGAAGAGATGTGTGAAAAAGCTTTCCCGGAATGGAATGCGCCCCCTTCCCCGTTCAATAACTACATCCTGGAGCCCTATCGAAGCTCGCAAGTGAGGTGGAGTGATTATGGCGAACCTACACGGATTCCGGCCAGAGAATTCAGCCTACGGCGGAGGGGTTGAGAAAGTGCCCTTCGAGGGCATGGCGGACAACGGCCGTGCCGCGCCGCCGATGCACCTGCTGCTGGTTGACGATGACGATCATATCCGTGAAGTCTGCCGCAGCGTCGCGGAAGACTGCGGCATGAAGGTGTCGGACGTCAGCACGGCCGAAGAAGCGCTCGAAGTGATGGAGATGGCCTCGGTGGATATCCTGCTGACCGACCTGCGCTTGCCGGGAACCAGCGGCCTGGAGCTGTTGCGGCGCGTGACGCAAATCCACCCGGACATTGCCGTGGTGATGCTCACGCAGTACGGCACGATCGATTCCGCGGTCGAGGCCACGCGCATGGGCGCGGCCGATTATGTTACCAAGCCGTTTCGCGTGGAGGAACTGCGCGCGCGGCTCGAGCAGGTGGTCCATTCCCTGGAGCTAAAGCGGGAAAACCGCCTGCTCCGGGAACAGGTGCGCACGCGGCCGGGGTTCGGCGGCCTCATTGGGATGTCCCCGCGCATGGAGCGGGTCTACAAGCTGATCGAGAAGGTGAGCCAACGCACGCATCCCGTGCTGATTCTCGGCGAGAGCGGAACCGGCAAAGAACTGGTGGCGCGAAGCGTTCATTTTCTGGGACCTCGCAAAGACCGGCCCTTTGTGCCCGTGGAGTGTTCCGCGCTGGTGCCAACCCTGGTGGAATCCGAGTTGTTCGGATACACCAAGGGAGCATTCACCGGAGCCCTACAGGCTAGGCAAGGCCTGATGGAATCGGCCAATGGCGGCACCTTGTTCCTGGACGAGATTGGAGAGATGTCGTTGGAAATGCAGGCCAAACTCCTGCGCGCGCTGCAACAGCGAGAGATCAAGCCGGTGGGCTCCACGGAGCGCAGAACGATTGATGTCCGCATCGTTGCCGCCACCAACCGCGACTTGGAATTGGCCATCAAAAACGGGAACTTCCGCCAGGACCTCTATTTCCGCCTGAATGTGGTGCAGATCAAGCTGCCGCCTTTGCGCGACCGGAAAGGCGACATTCCTTTGCTCGTGACCGCGTTTCTGGAGAAATTCGCCGACCCGGATGACGCCCACCGTGAACTGACCGAAGATGCCATGCGACGATTGATGGCCTACGACTGGCCGGGCAATGTTCGCGAGTTGGAGAACACCATCGAACGCGCGGTAGCTTTAAGTTCTGGCCCTCTTGTGAGTGTCCATGACCTGCCGACGAATCTGCAATATCCCACCACGGATCGCGCGCCGGATAAAGAGGAGCTGTTGCCCCTGGACGAACTGGAACGCCGTGCGATTCTGAGTACTTTGCGGCAGACCGGCGGCGACAAACAAGCGGCAGCTCGCATGCTCGGAATCGGCAAGACCACCTTGTATCGGAAACTGAAGCAGTACCAGATCGAGCGCACTGACGCTTAGCCGGGTGCTGCAGCGCCCTCCGGTTCACTTCGGGAATGGATTCCCGCGAGTTTCGAGTTGGCAACCGCCTGCCGTTCAAATTCCCTGTTATTTCAATAAGATCCCGTCCTTACTAGTTTGGTCTAGCCAATGCATAGCTGAGCCCTGAGTAGGCCACAGGGGGCCCGGTATGTTCTCGCAAAGCCGCGCAAAAAAGACGCCGCAGGAAGTCGTCGCTGGCGGCGTTTTGCGCGGGGCCAGGGCCGGAGCCGGCCGTGAAGAGTGGATCCGGATCGCCATTGATGAATTGGCGATGGAACCATCCATCGAACGCGTCGGGATCTGGCTCGAGCCGGCTGCCCAGGAGGGAAACAGAGGTACGGTTGTCTTCAGCGGCGCGGTCTGGGAACGCAGCGCTGGTAACTTGCCGCCGGCGTGGCGAAAGATCTCAGCGGAAGCGCCCCTGCCCCGCGAAGTTCTCAGCGGCACAAGCAGCGTGGAGCACGAATTGGAGAGCACCACAAGTGCGCCCATGCTTGGCCCGCTCGTGGAACTCCAGCGCGCCCTCTGGGTGCCCATCATCGACCACCGCATCCTCGGCGGCTTGATCCTTGCCGGAACCAGGGAAAAACAGGCATTCCTGCCCCGCGCGAAGGTAGAACGCATCGCGGAAGAACTCGGCCTTCTGCTGGAAATCGAGGAAGAGCGCCGGCTGGCCCGCGAGCGTCAGGAGGATCTGACTCTTTACCGGCGCATACAGGATCTGCTGCGGGAACCGGAAGATTCGGGGGACTTATTGCGCGAATTGGCGGAAAGCTGCACTGGGGGAAAGGGAAAGGGCGGGGCCGGCGCCGTCTTTGCATTGATTGGCGAGCGAAGCAACGCTTTCCCCGTGAACACCCCAGCGGCTGCGGGCGAAGTGAATCGCCTGGTGCTCTGCGGACAGAGCGGGGATCCCGAGTGGGCCCACAGTCTCGATCAAGGGCCGCTCGAGAATCTCTGGCGCCAAGCGTTGGAAACCGGCCGCGTTTGTGGCGCGGAGGCCGAACGCCTTCCCCTGGCGCGAAAGATTTCCAGGGTGGTGGCCATTCCCATGGAATTCGATGGAACGGTGAACGCGGTGCTGGTGGCTGGGCTTCCCTGGCCCAGGAGTTCTCTCGGGGTGTTGGAGCGATTGGAGCTGCGCGCGCTTCTGGCGGCTCAGGTCCTCGAGCGCAAGAACCGGATCGCGCGAGAGCTGAACGAAAAGTCGCAACAACGAGTCTTGCTGGAAGCGAATGAAGATCCCGTGGTCATCGTGGACCGCCAGGGATTCATCACCGGCATGAGCCGCGGGGCCAGGCAACTGATCGGAGATGCGGCAGAGCCACGGGAAGATACCCATCAGCTCTTGCGATTTGCGGAGGTCTTCCGGCCACGGGAATGGGAGGAAGTCCATGGTTGGGTGGAATCTGCTGTCGTCGAGGGAACCCAGGGGCCGGAAGACTCGCTTGTGGCGTGTCTGAAAAACGGGACCGCATTGCGATTGCGGCTCACCACGAATTCCGACGGGGAACATCGCTCCATATTCCTGGAGAGGGCGGACGAATCGCCGCGCGCGCGGGAGTTCGATGAAGTGCAGGCGGAACTCCAGCAGGTGCTGGAGTGGCTGGATGAAGGGGTTGTTGTCTTCGACGAAAACGATCGCATTCGCGCGAAGAATGCACGATTCCTTCAGATCCTGGGTCTCAGCACGGACGACGGCGCGTCCTTGCAGAGCCTCGAAGACCTGATACGCCGCACGGCGAAGAATGCCAAGGAGCCCGAAAAGTTCACGGCACGCTGGAAAGCCTTCGCGGAAGGCGCCGGAGAGAGGATGCGCGAGGAATTGGCCATGGCAAGGCCTCTTCCTCAGGTGATTGAGCGGTCCACGCGCGCAATCGTCGCGGGAAACGGGCGAAACCTGGGGCGCGTGGAAGTCTACCGCGAGATGAGCGCACAGCGAATGTTCCAGTCCCGCATGATGCAAACGGAGAAGCTCGCGGCCATCGGCCAGCATGTCGCCGGGATCGTCCATGAACTGAGCAACCCCCTCACAACCATACTGGTGAACGCGCAGCGCCTGGTGTCACAGGATGGCGATGGGATGCGCGCCACGCTATCACAGAACATCCTGGAAGAGTCCGAGCGCGCCACGGCCATACTCCGGCAGCTGCTCGCATTGTCGCGGGAATCGCTGCCGGAGCGGCGGCGTGTTTCCCTGACTGATTTGGTGGATCGCACAGTGGAACTCCAGAGGGTGGCACTTTCCGGAAGCCAACTTCGCCTGATCGTCGAAAAGCAGGAGGGCCTGCCTCTCATTGAAGGGGACTACGGCCAACTGCAGCAGGTACTGATGAATTTGCTCCAGAATGCCCAGCAAGCCATCGAATACGGCGGAACGGGCAGCACCATCGGCGTGCGGACGGGATTCGCCGACAGCAGCCGGGTCACCCTGGAAGTCTGGGATGACGGCCCGGGAATTCCTGGAGCGATCCAGGCGCGCATTTTCGATCCCTTTTTCACCACCAAGCCCCCGGGTGTGGGCACCGGTTTAGGACTGGCGATTGTCCTGGGTTTTGTACGCCAGCACGGAGGCACGGTCTCGCTGCTGAGTCCGCCACACGGGGGCACGCGTTTCGTCGTGGAATTGCCCGTTCCTTCAGCGGCCGACATACACGACGACGAGAAATGTGCTGCATTGGCGGCAAGCGAGCTCTCGCCGCGGGCAGAGCATCTCGTCCTTGAAGGTATGCCGGCAGGAAAAGTGCCGCGGATTTTGGTCGTGGAGGACGAACCAACGGTCGCGAATCTGATTGCCGATGTTTTGGGCGACGAGGGCATGCGCGTGGACGTCCTTCTGGACAGCCGCGAGGCCCTGCGACAGGCGGAGCGCGAATCTTATGACCTGGCCGTCTGCGACCTCAAGATGCCCGGCATGGATGGCCAGATGTTCTATCTGGCGCTGGTGCAGCGCCACAATCCGCTTCACGAGCATATTTTGTTTGTCACCGGCGACATGGTCGCGCTGCGCACGCAGGAGTTTCTGGATCGCCATCGGCTGCCTCATGTGGCCAAACCATTCCGCATGGAAGAATTGAGCGGCGCGGTTCACGGGATGTTGGGAAAGAAAAAGGAGCTGGCTGCCGTCCGGGCAAGCGCCAAGGCAAAGGAAGCCTAGGGGGATGGGTAACACGATGGGGAGACAAGATCGCAGCGAAAGGGATGAGTTCGTGATGGTGTGCGGAGAGCGGGAATTCCGCGAAGCAGTGAAGGGCGAATGGGGGAAGCGCTATTATCCAGCGCGCCTGGAGTGCGTGAGTGGATGGCAGTCCGCGCGCAAACTACTGGAAGCACGCATCCCGGCGGTGATCTTAGTCGAGCAGCGAACCGTGGAGCCGGACGCCACAGCGGGGCTCGAGAAATCATCCGCGCTAAACGCGGTGGTCACTCTGTATGCGGGTTACGCGCCGACGGTCGTGGTGGGAAGCGCGGAGCAGCAGGCGGGTCTGCTGGCACTGATGGCAGGCGGAACAGTGGATTTTGTGACGCGCGCCGCGGGTTGCCTGCCGGTGGCCATGGGGTTGGTGGAGCGCCGTCTGCGCCGGCACAGCGAATGGCGAAACGCCAGGATGGCGCGACCCTTGGAAACCGAAGATCATCCCGGAGATTCCGAAGCCCGGGATTTCGGGGAAATCCTGCGCCACGAATTGAACAACCCCCTCACCGGGATACTCGGCAATGCCGAACTCTTGTTGGTGGAACTTCGCAGGAAAAAGGTGCCGCTGCCTCCCCAGGCGGAGCACCGTTTGGAAACCATCGCCACGCTCGCCGTGCGCATGCGGGAAACCGTGCGGCGCCTCAGTGACGAATGGGAAGCGCAGTCCGAAGCCATGACCCGCGAAGTGGTACAGTCCCCGAACTAAGCGTTAGCGCGAATCACGGCGCCGTCGTGGGGTCCGCGAAGAACTGCAGGACCCGGCGGCAAAATTCCTCCGGCTGGTACCCCAGCGCCGCCGTGTGAAACGCTCGCGGAACCTCCCAAAGCGATTTTGGCCCCCGCGCAGCCCTGAAAATCCTTTCCGCGTGGCGGCAGGGTAGCGTCGTGTCCGCCGTGTCGCAAATCAGGAGAACAGGAAAAGGGCGCAGGGCCACCGCGAGTTCCGGAGAGACGTTCGCGGCTGGGAAGCCGGCCAGTGATTGCCCGCGGTGCAGCATCATCCACGCGCCGGGCGCAAAAATCGTTTTTCCCAGTAGCGGATATTTCTGCAGTCCGGCATAGTCGTACGAGGCTTCCCGCAAGCTGGCGAAGGGCGCTTCCGCCACCACAGCTTCGATGCGTGCATCCGCGCCCGCCGCCTGCAGCACGATGCCGGCTCCCATCGACTCTCCCAATGCATAAATGTGCAGCGGATGCTCCGTTGTCACAAGGGCGTCGACGATCGCGCGGCTATCGTTGCCCTCCAGCCATCCGTAAGTGGCCACGGGGCCTTCGCTTTCGCCGTGGGCGCGCGCATCCATCATCGTGACGCCATAACCCGCACGGAGCAGAATCAGCGCGTGTTCCAGAACACCCATGCGGTTATCCGCAACGCCGTGAAACGCCAGCACCCAGGCGCCATTGGGTCTTGCGGGACGCACTTTCCAGCCGCGCAGCAGCACGCCGTCGGGTGCCCTGACATCAAAATCTTCGCGATGCGCGCGAATCTCCGCAAACGAAACGTCGGCTTCCACCACGAGATCGGGCGTCAGCGGGCGGCGAATCGGGTGCAAAAATGCCGGTGCCGCCAGCCAGCCGCCCACCGCCGCAAATGCTGGCGGAAAAAAGAGCAGGATTAGGAAGATGCGGAGAAGTCTCCGGCGCAGTTGCATATTAAAGTAGACGCTATGGACGCCCAGAAAGTTCGCGCCCGCGGAGCCATCACTTCATCCTGACTTACCGGCGCACCGGATTGCCAAGCAGGGGTCCAGCATTGCTGGACCCCGTGTCCGCAAAATCAATCTCAGGAGCGGAACAACACATCTTCGCGCTGAAACATTTTGACCGCGAGGAAAAGCGCCGCGGCGGCATACACGCACGTTGAAGTGAATATCAGGATGATGGAATTCCAGTGGTAAGTGCCGGCAATGATTTCCTTGCAAACCAGGCTGGTGTTTAGCACGGGAATCAAGGCGAGCTTTGTGGTGAGTTCCACGCCGGGCATCACGGAGGCCACCGCGGGGATCACCACAAGAAAGGTCAGCGGTGTCAGATAACTCTGCGCTTCCTTATAAGTTTTGGCGAAAAGTGAGATGGTCATCAGGACGGCGGAAAATAGAACAGCGAGGGGAACAGCCATGAAGAAAACAGCAACGATAGAGAGCAGCCCCAGGTTGAGATTGAGGTCTTGTCCGCTAGAGGATGGCATCAGATGAGAGTGGCCGAGAATCGCGAAGGAAGATCCCATGGAAGTGACGGAGAGAATGGCGGAAACGAGGGAGGCGGAAAAGACCAAAAGAAACTTGCCCATGACCAGGTCGAAACGCGAAACTGGGCTGGAGAGGACGGTTTCAATCGTGCCGCGCTCTTTTTCGCCGGCCGTAAGGTCGATGGCGGGATAAATAGCGCCGGTCAGACAGAGCAGGATGACGGCGTAACCGATGAACCCGCCGATGCTCGCGCCGCTGACTTTTTCTGGCGGCGCGACGTTTTGCTGCTTGATCTCAAAAGGCGACAGGACACTCGCAGGAAGATTCTTCGCGGCGAGACGCTCCTTGACGACACTATCGCGATACTCCTTGACTGCATCCTGCAGGTGGTTTGCGCCAATGGAAGATTTGAGCTCTCCCTCATAGTAATAAACGCTCACGGTTGGCGCTGTTCCCGCCGTAAGTGCCGCCTGGAAGCCTTTGGGGATTTCGATGGCCGCGCGAATCTCCTTATTGGAAATCTGGTCTTTCCAATTGTCGGCGTAGGGAACGATGGCAAGCTTATCGAGCTTGCGCAGGCGATCCAGGAGTTCCGGGGAGTCCTCCCCCCCTTTGATCATGATTTTCGGAATTTCCTTTTCCATCTTGCCGATCATGACCGTGGTAATGCCAATAATGCCGACTATCAGCAGAGGAAAAGCCAGAAGAGGAACTAGAACAGTGGAAATCAGCGTGCGGCGATCCCGCAACCACTCCCTGAGCTCTTTGCGATAGACGACAGAAATAGCGGAGAAATTCATGGACTCAGGCCTCCACGCTGTTCAGGTACGGGGTCACGACCTTCACGAAGATTTCTTCCAGGTCGTTTTCGTCGTAACGGGAACGAAGTTCTGCGAGGGAACCCTCCTCGAGGAGCTTTCCGGACTGAATGATGCCGATGACGTCGCAGAGTTTCTCGGCTTCGCTCATCACGTGGGTCGAGAAAATGACGGTTTTGCCTTGCTGCCGGCACTCACGGATGAATTCAATGATGGTCCGCGCAGTCATGACGTCGAGCCCCGCGGTCGGTTCGTCGAAGATCATGACCTGCGGGTCATGGATGAGCGTGCGAGCGATGGAAGTTTTCTGTTGCATGCCCGTAGAGAGCTTGTCGCAGCGGCGGTCGCGAAAGGAATTCATGTCCAGGCGCGTGAAGATGTCGTCCACGCGTTTCTTCAGCGTGGCTTCATCCAGACCGTTCAAACGCCCGAAGTATTCGACCATCTCCTGGGAAGAAAGGCGAGGGTAGAGTGCGGTCGAGGTAGAGAGGAAGCCGACATTGGCGCGCACCTTTTCCGGAGCTTCGACAACGTCGTAGCCGCAGACTATGGCCGTGCCGTCTGTGGGCTCCAGAATCGTGGCCAGCATACGCAGCGTGGTGGTTTTGCCCGCGCCGTTCGCGCCCAGCAAGCCGTAAATCTCGCCCGGCTTGCAGACGAAACTGACGTTATCAACGGCGCGAATCTCGCCGCGCTTCTTGTCCTTAAAGGTTTTGACCAGAGCACGGGTTTCGATCATGGCAAGATCCTCACAGTTTTTGCCTTGGTGCAGGGCACACTGCGTCCCGCCGATACTACGCACGGAATGCAAAAAAGATTACCCAAGACTGTTGGAACAACAAAGGTAGATCGCGACGCGATGGCTGCCAGAGAGTTATGGCTACCCTTTGTGGCAGTTAGGGCACTGTTTCGCATCAAACTTTTCTGGAGGCACACGGAAGACATTGTTGCACTGGATGCACACCCGGTGGAGTACCCTGGGAGGGGCAGGATTGCCCGACTTGTCGGCCATAGGAGCGGTCGGCGCTTCACTGTTGCTCATGCCTGAATTCTAACACGGCGGCGCCGATGACGGAGTTCGGCGTCCTGAATCTGTCCCCCGGCATCTCATGGCAAAAGACGGGGCAGGAACGGAACTCGGTGGAGAAATGGCCAACCGTCCTGATAGACTTTACCGCAGGGATAGACCGCCCAGGCAATCGGCCAGAAAGCCCCGCAAAAGAATCGATTGAACCCGGCGAGGAGTGCTCGCGGGTGTGGCTTGCACTTGCGCTAATGGCTGGTGGCGGCTCGATTTCAGGTACTTATGGATAAGAAGCTGCGAAACAGGGTTTTCGCGTTCCTGCTACTGGCGGGAATCGTGGCCTTTCTGCTGGTGCGGATTAGCGGGCGGCCGCCGGTGGCAAAAATATCAGCCACCACGCCGGTGCGGCGCAACATTGTTGCCTCCATCAGCAGCAATGGCAAGGTCGAACCCATCGCACCCGCTACCGTGCGGGCGCAGTTGGACACCTTTGTGACCAAGGTCCACTTATTGCCGGGGCAGAACGTCATAAAAGGCCAACTCCTGCTCGAATTGAACGTAAAGGATGCAACCTCGCAACTGGCGGCCGCCAAGGCGAGACTCCTGCGCGCGCAAGACGACCTGCGAGTGGCTGAAGCCGGCGGGCGCACCGATGAAGCTGCGCGAATCAACGGGGACTTGGGGAAAGCGCAAGCCGAGCGCGACCGTTTGCAACGAAACCACGATTCCTTGGCCCGGCTGCTGGCACAGGGCGCGGCGACAAAGGACGAGCTCACCGCCAATGACCTGGCCCTGGAAAAAATGCAGGCTGAAGTGCACAAGTTGGCGGCGGCCAAAAAGGAATTTGACCGGCAAGCCAATCTTGACCAATCCCGGTCATCCCTTGCGGTGGAGCAGGCGCGGAGCGATGTCGCCGCTCTGGAAGACAAAGTACAGCAAGGGCGCATCCGTGCCTCGATTGACGGAACCCTCTACGCCATGCCGGTCCATGAAGGTGATTTCGTAAAGGTAGGTGACCTGCTCGCCGAAATGGCCGATCTCCACAAGGTGCGCGTCCGCGCTTTCATCGACGAGCCGGAAATGGGAGCGCTCGAGCCCGATGAGCCCGTGAAAATTACCTGGGACGCTCTGCCAAACCGTGTCTGGGAAGGAAAGACGGAAATCATCCCCAAGCAAGTGGTGGCCCGGGGGTTGCGAAACGTCGGTGAACTGTTGTGCTCCGTGCAGAACGACAGACTGGAACTTCTCCCCAATACCAATGTGAACGTGCGCATCAATCTGAAGGAACGCTTGAATGTACTAAGCGTGACGCGCGGCGCGGTGGAGACGGACAATTCACAGCGCTACGTTTTTGTGGTGCAGGATAGCGTGGGGCAATCCCGCCTTGAAAAACGGCTGGTTCAGGTGGGTATTGCCGATGCCGCAAATTACGAGGTTGTCAGCGGACTGCGGGAAGGCGAAGTGGTCGCGATCCCCGGCGATGTGGAATTGCACGACGGGATGGCCGTAAAAGTTGTGAACATGGCCTCGTCGAATCTGAAGGAAGCGAAGGATGCGAGTCTGTAGGGCGCTTCTCGCCACGTTGGTATTGAGTCTGGTTGCGAGAGCGCAAGGTGCGCGGGCGCAAGAGGCCTTGTTGGAAGCCGGAAGAAAGGCTTACGAGAGAACGGATTACGCCGAGGCCATCGCCATTCTGGACGCAGCCGCGGCCAAAGAACCCAACAACGGGGAGATCCAACTTCTCCTGACCAAGGCCCACATAAGTGTCGAACAGTTTAATGCGGCTGAAAAGAGCGGCGAGCGGGCCGTGGCGATGGATCCGAAAAACTCCGAATACCACAATTGGCTGGGGCAAGCCTATGGCGGGAAGGCCGATCACTCTTCGATGTTCATCGCGTATACACTTGCGAGGAAAACACGCAAGGAATTTGAAACCGCGGTGCAGCTCGACGACCACAATTTCGATGCGGCGCAACATCTCGTTGAATACGACTGTACTGCTCCCTCTTTTGTTGGAGGAGGGGAAGAAAAGGCTCACCCGCTCATTCAGATATTGCTGAGGCTCGACGCTTCTCAGGGGCATTATGCGGCCGGAAATTGCCGGCGCCTGAAAAAAGATTTCGAGGCGGCGGACGCTGAGTTTATAAAGGCGCTCGAGAGCCACCCGAGTTCGCTGGACATCATCGAAGAAATTGCCGGGTATTTTGCAAATCGCGGCTTGGCCGAACGCGTGCTGTCGGCGGCCGATGCCGCTCAAACAGCGGCGCCGGCGGACCCCCGCGTGCGGTTTTTCCGCGCCATGGGCTGGATCCTGAAGGGGGAGAAACTACCGGATGCGGAAAAGATTCTACTAAACTACATCCAGGCGGTGCCCAGGCACCCTACGTATCCGGGCCCGTGGGCCGCTCATTATTGGCTGGGCCAGCTCTATGAAAAGCAGAAGAATCCGGCGGCCGCCCGCGGAGAGTATCGAGCCGCCTTGAAACTGAACGCAAAATACAAGAGGGCCCAGGATGCGCTGAAACAACTGGGGAAGTCATGAAGCGCGGCGATCCAAGCGGGCGTGGCTGGAACCAAAGGATCCGGCTGCGGGCCGGAAGGTGAACGCCTAAACGATTTTATGCAGATGCGCGAAACCATAACCCTGGCCGTCGACGCCTTGCGCGCAAACAAAGTGCGCGCGATCCTGACTTCCCTCGGCGTCATCATCGGCAGTGCCTCCATCGTTCTGGTGGTCACCGTGGCGCTCACCAGCCGGAAATTCGTCATCTCCCAGATTGAAGCCGTGGGCTCAAACCTGGTTTGGGCTGAATTGCTCGGCACCCCGGATAAGGCCCCACCCTTCAGCTATGAAATCACCTTGGACGACATGTCGGAGATAAAGGCGGAGATCCCCGGCGTGGTGGAAGTGGCCGGGATTAACGACCTCCCGATGTCCGTCGTCGTAAGTGGAAAAACGCGAACAGCGGCGCTGATTGGAGTTACAGAGGGATACCAGGCCATTCGGCGCCTGGTGATCCTGCGCGGCAGGTATTTCGATTTCGGAGACATGGAATCGCGAAGCAAAGTTTGCCTGATCACCAGGGAACTCGCCGAACGCGTGTTCGGGATGGAAAACCCGGTCGGCAAGAATATCCGCATGGGAGAGTTGACGTTTACGGTCATTGGCGTGTTCCGGGAGCGCGTGGCCACCTTTGGATTGTCCGAGATTGAAGAAGACTCCGTCATTATTCCCTTCACGCTCATCAAGTACTACACCGGAAGGGAAGTGCTCCGGACAGTCTATGCGCAAGCATCAGGGCCGGAAATGGTGCCGGTGGTGCAAAGGAAGCTCCTCATGCTGCTCAAGAGCCGCCATCCCGCCCAGGCGGAATATTTTGTGCGCACGCTGGCTTCCATCCTGACTGCCGCGCGCACGATTTCGCTGGCGCTGACGATCGTCCTGATCGTGATCGCCTTCATCGCACTGCTGATCAGCGGGGTCGGGATCATGAATATCATGCTGGTTACGGTAACGGAGCGCACGCGGGAGATTGGCATTCGCAAGGCCGTTGGTGCGGCGCCCGGTCAGATTCTGTCTCAATTCCTGATTGAAGCTTTTCTGATCAGCGGGGGCGGGGCGGTCATCGGAATCCTGCTCGGTCTGGCCATTCCCGTCGTGGTGCAGGAACTTCTGCCCGGACTTCTGCCCGGCAATCTTCGTGCCCCAGTTTCAGAGACGAGCGTGGTGCTGGCGTTTCTCGTGTCCTGCTCCACCGGACTCTTTTTTGGGTGGCTGCCCGCGAAGCAGGCCGCGAACATGGAGCCGGTTGAGTCGCTGCGTTACGAATAGCTTGCATAACGCGGGAGCGCGAAAGTGTTTTTTGCAACAGGGGGGAAAATGACGACCTGGAAACGATGGTTGTTGTGCGGGATCGCGGGAACGCTGGCGAGCGTGCCTGCCTTGCGGGCCCAGGAGCCCGCACAGCCTGGCAACTCGTCTGGCACGCCGATTGTACTGACTCTCCGCCATGCCGTGGAGCTCGCTCTGCAGAACAGCAAGGACATCCAGCTTGCCAGGATTCAGGCGCGTGTTGCCGACCAGTCTGCCGATTTGACCAGGTCCGAGTTCAAGCCGAATCTCTATGCCGGCTCGGGTGCGGGCTATTCTTATGGCATTCCCGAAACGCCCGGGGGCCGCGCGCCGTCGGTCTTCAATGTGACCTACACCGAGCAGGTATTCAATGAACCGCTACGCGGCCTGGCCAGAGAGCAACAAGAGCAGGCCAAGGCGCAACGTGTCCTGCTGGAAGAGACACGCAACTCCGTAATGTTGCGCGTGGCCACGGCTTATCTGGAAATGGTAAAGGTGCGCCACGCGCTGGATCTTCTGCGAACAGAGAAAGAAAGCGCCGAGAAGATCGTGGAGGTCACCCAACAGCGCCAGGGCGAGGGTTTTGAGTTGCCCGTGGAAGTGACGAAAGCGCAGTTGACGCGCGCGCAGGTGGTGCAGCGCATCCTGCAACTCGAAGGCCGCCAGGATGAATTGGAAGTCTTCCTGCGAAATCAACTGGGGCTGGCGCCGGAACAACCCATCGAAGTTACCCCCGAAGAATTGCCCGGAGCAGCGGAGCAACAGGGTGCCAACTTGATCGCCATGGCCTCGGAAAACAATCCCAGCCTCGCTTTTGCCCAGTCGGACGTTCGCGCGAAGGAGTTCCGTCTAGCCGGAGAGAAGCGCGGGAAATTGCCAACGCTTGAGCTGGTATCCGTCTACAGCCTGTTGGCGAAATACAACAATTACCAGACTTATTTCAATAAATTCCAGTACAACAACTTCAATGCCGGTGTAAACGTGCAATTCCCGATTTTCAGCTCAAAAACGCGCGCGAGCATCGCCCTAGCAGAGACAAATCTGGACGCCGCGAAAATAAATCTCGTGAGCACAAGGAATCAGGTCAGCGCTGGGGTGCGCCAGAAATCGCGCAAGGTACAGGAAGCGGATGCGGCGAAAGAGGTGGCGCGCCTGGAACTGCAACTGGCGCAGCAGAATGTCAGCGTCCTGCAGTCGCAATTTGGCGAGGGCAAGGCGAACCTTCGCGATGTGGAACGCGCGCGGCTCGATGAAAACGAGAAGTGGATGGCTTACCTGGACGCCAATTTCCTTCGGCAACAGGCGCAACTGGAACTCTTGCGCACCGCGGGACAACTCGATAAGGTCCTGCAATAATCTCGAAGTCTTAAACTCCGAATCGGAAGGCAAACAGGCGGCCCCGTGCTGGAAAGTGACACACTCAAGATCCTTCAGCAGGCTTTGCAGAAGCTGGATGCAGGTTTCCTCTCTCTGCCTGAATTCGAGGCCGCAGCAACGGATTCGCAAAAGATCAGCGAAGTCCTCACCTCAACCGCGGAGCGGCTGCACGACAATTACCCCTATTTTCATCCGTTGTACGCCGGCCAGATGCTCAAGCCGCCACATCCTGTCGCCCGGCTGGCTTACGCGCTCGCGCAGTGGATCAACCCCAATAATCACGCGCTGGATGGCGGGCGCGCCTCTTCCGCAATGGAGAAAGAGGCCGTCGCAGAAATCGCGGCAATGTTTGGCTGGGATACCCACCTTGGACACCTGTGCGGCGGCGGCACGATGGCCAATCTGGAAGCTCTCTGGGTGGCCGGACGGCTTGCTCCCGGCAAGATGATTCTTGCGAGCGAGCAGGCTCACTACACGCATCAGCGCATCTCCCGCGTGTTGCAGTTACCCTGCGAAACGGTCCAATGCGACGCTCGTGGGCGGATGGATGTGGAAGCCTTGCGTGCCCGGCTCGCGCGCGGCGACGTAGGCACCGTGGTCGCAACTATGGGGACGACGGCTACCGGCTCGGTAGATCCATTGGTGGAAATTCTTGCGCTTCGCCAGAAGTATGGTTTCCGGATCCATGCCGATGCCGCTTATGGAGGCTACTTCCATTTGGCAGGAAACCTCGCGGAAGAAACGCGCGGAGACTTCGACCAGATTCAGCACGTCGATTCCATCGTGATTGACCCCCACAAGCATGGATTGCAGCCCTATGGTTGCGGTTGCGTGTTGTTTCGCGATCCAGTAGTCGGGCGCCTCTACAAGCACGATTCACCCTATACCTATTTCAGTTCCACGGAGCTCCATCTGGGCGAAATCAGCCTGGAGTGTTCGCGGCCGGGGGCGTCGGCTGTAGCGCTCTGGGCGACACAGCGCCTGCTCCCTCTGCGGAAGCACGGCGAATTCGCGAACTCCCTCGAGCGCTGCCGGGAAGCGGCTTTGCGGTTTCATCAACGGCTCGCGCAGGATGGCCGATTCCTTGCGCCCTTTCTACCGGAACTCGATATCGTCGTTTTTGCCCCGCGCGCGGCAAACGTGGAAGAAGCCTCTGTCCTCACGCGAAAAATCTTCCAAGCGGCTGCCCGCAGAAATCTGCATCTGGCGGTCGCGGAGATTCCGATCGCTTTTTTCGGCGGACAGTGGGAGCACGCGAAGCAAGACCGATTCAGTCTGACTTGCCTGAGATCCGTGCTCATGAAGCCTGAGCACCTCGACTGGCTCGACCGAATTTGGGCGATCTTGGACCAGGCCACGCAAGAGTGCATGGGACGCTAGTGCGCACGCTCGGGTCCGCACAGTGCTGCTCTGGAGTGTCCCCGCCAGGCCATCGCAGCACCTCCAACTCCCACTTAATGCAGCATTTAGCGATTGGATGCCTCTTTCGCCCTTTTGCGAGAAAGCCTTGGGAGGATGCAACCAACTCGGCTAAACTATTATCTACACTAGAGTAGACGCTGGGGTCATTCGCACGGGTGTAGCTAACGTTCGCAAGTTTAATTGCAGAATCCTACGTCAATCTGAGGGTAAAGAATGCCAGATGTCATGAAAACAGTGCTGTTGAACCCGCCGAGTTTTGAAAACTTCGACGGTGGGGCAGGTTCGCGGTGGCCCGCGACGCGCGAGATTGAGTCCTACTGGTACCCCGTTTGGCTAAGTTATCCTGCCGGATTAATCCCCGGTAGCCGGCTGGTAGATGCCTCGCCGCATGGCATTGACTGGCGGCAGACTATCGAGATCTGCAAGGACTACGAATTCCTCGTCCTCTTCACTTCCACGGTCGGGTTTGCCAGCGACATCAAACTTTTGCGCAAGATCAAGGAAGGCAATCCTTCTCTGAAGGTGGCGTTTGTCGGGCCTCACGGTCATATCAAGCCCGACGAAACGCTGAATGCCAGCGAAGACATCGACTTCGTGGTGCGCGGCGAATTTGATCACGCCGTGGCGGATTACGCTCACGGAAAGCCCCTGGGCCAGATTCTTGGGGCGAGTTACCGCAAGGACGGGGATATTGTCCACAATGCCCCACAGCCCCAACTGCACACCGCGGAGCTTGATGCCCTGCCCTTTGCCACGGATGCTTATAAGCGCGATTTGCAGATCGAGCGCTACAACGTGCCGTTCCTCTTGCACCCCTACGTATCGTTTTACACCACACGCGGTTGCCCGGCCTTGTGCACCTTCTGCATGTGGCCGCAGACCATCTCCGGGCACGCTTGGCGGACTCGCTCGACCGACAATGTTGTCCGGGAAGTCAAGCAGGCCCTGGAATACTTCCCGCAGATGAAAGAGATTTTCTTCGACGACGACACCTTCAACATCCGCAAGGACCGCGTCATGGAACTCAGCGCCAAGTTCAAACCGCTGAAGTTTCAGTGGTCTTCCACCGCGCGCGTTCACAGCGATTATGAAACATTAAAGGCCATGGCCGATGGCGGCGCTCGCCTGTTCATCGTTGGGTTCGAATCCGGCGATGCTCAGATCCTGAAGAACATCAAGAAGGGCGCGACCGTCGAAATGGGCCGCAACTTCATGAAGAATTGCCGCAAGGTCGGCATTCGCGTCCACGGCGACTTCATCATCGGTCTTCCCGGCGAAACCAAAGAGACCATCCAAAACACCATCGAATTTGCCAAAGAACTCGATTGCGAAACCATCCAGGTTTCTCTTGCCCATGCCATGCCCGGCACGGAGCTTCACGACACCATGGCCGAGCAAGGTTTCCTTCGCGTCGAGGCTCTGGCCGATAACACGGGCCACCAGCTTCCTCATATCGAGTATCCGCACTTATCGAAGGCGGAGATGATGGCGGGAGTGAGCCGCTTTTATGACGAGTATTATTTCCGCCCCCGCGTCGCCTGGCGCATCGTCCGCGAAGCACTTTGGGATAGCAACGAGCGCAAGCGTCTGTACCACGAAGCCGTGGATTTCCTGAAGCTGCGTGCGGAGCGCGTCAAGTGGGCGCGTCGCGAGGGCGATTCTCCGGAGACGATGGTGCCGGTGCCCGGAACCCCAGCCACCGGCGGAAACGACTAGACTTCTAAGAATGTCGCACGAGCACAGGTTAAGGTTTAAGACCCTGTTCACGGTCTTGTTGATGGTCGTGTGCGCCAACGTCGGCGATCTCCTGTTGAAGCGCGGGATGACGCAGATCGGTGCAGTGCATATCTCGCTTGCCGGGTTGCAGCAGGCCCTCCTCTCCACCGTACAGAACGCGACGATTTGGCTGGCCATCCTCTTCCTGCTTGGTTTCACACTTTGCTATATGAGCGCGGTGAGTTGGGCGGACTACAGCTACGTCATGCCGGCGGGCGCCTTCGGCTATGCCACACAAACGCTGCTGGCCATTCTGGTGCTTCACGAGGCCGTCACTGCCAAACGCTGGATTGGCGTGTTCGTGATTTGCATCGGCGTGTTCCTGGTCGGACAGACGAAGCCCAATACCACGAACTCGCAGCAGGTGGCATCATGATCAAGTTGATCCTGATGCTGGGAGTATTGATCTGCGCCAGCGCGGGCGGCGAAATCGCCATGACCTATGGCATGAAGCGTACCGGCGAACTGGAAGGATTCCATCCGCGCTCGGTTCTGCGATTCCTGGGCCGCGCGGTGAAGTGCGGCTGGGTTTGGCTGGCCTTGCCCCTGCTGGCATTGTCGTTTTATTCGCTCTTGATCTTGTTGTCCTGGGCGCCCATCAGCCTGGTCATTCCTGCTTCGGCATTCAACTATGTCGCGGGGACGTTCGGCGCGAAATACCTGCTACAAGAGAAGGTGACGCCAGAGAGGTGGCTGGGCGTGGCTTTGGTCTTTGTGGGCGTGCTGCTCGTTGTTGCGACCGGTTGAACGATAAGAGAACCTCCCGGCAATTGAGCTTCGTTTCCAATCTTCCCACTGCTTGCGCATGGCGCTGTTCTGATGTGAACTGGCCACTTCGATGAGAGTTGCCCTCTTCTGTTCAAGAACTGCTGCACGCAAATGCCTGAAAGTACGGACGCTTGAGGCACCGACGATTTCTTAATCTACGCTTCTATTGGACCATTGAATAAGATTCTGGGCTGCGGTGAGGGCGGCCTCAACACAGCCCAAGTCCGACTCAGTCTGTCGCTGGAATTAGGGCAGCAGACCCCCGGCGAACCTTTTGCATCAACTGAACGAGCGCGTAGCAGCCCAAGATAAGCAAGATCGGGTCAATCGGGCGAAGATAGTAAGTTTCCGGATGCACCAGGTAGTACACTAACGGATAGACAAGAAGAATCAGTCCGTAGCGCAAAGCCTCGGCAGGAAAAAAGCGCTTGGCATAGAACAGCCCCACGATGGCACACAAAGTAATAAAGGTTGCCACCGGAATATTGTACGGGTCCATTTCCTCTTGCTTGAGATATTCCGGATCGAAGCTCCAGTAGCCAGTCCACATATAGATAGCGCGCCGCACGCACATCCAGGCATACCAGCGAGGATGGGAGAAAATATAGGTCTTGGCCTGCGCCATTTTATGATCCATGAAGGCCATCTCACCCACTCGGTCATACTCCTCCAGCTCGGCGGGATTGTGGTTGGGCTGCATGGCCCCACTTCTCCAGTGAAGATCGTAGCCATTGTTACCCAGGTATAGCTCAAGCCCCAATCCACTGCGTACCGGAACAAAACGGTGCAGCACGAGGGTATTGCGGATGGCCCAGGGGGCCATAACGCAGCCGAAGCAAAGCATGGCGATGATGCCAGGAGCAATTAAACGTAGTCGCGCCAGCCAGAGGCGGCGCAGTGAAAGGCAGAACAGGATGATAAAAATGGGAATCACCACCGGCTCGGTAAGCGCCGCAAAGCCCGCCAATAGACCAAATCCAGCCCAACAAGGCAGGGAAGTGGAGATCTCGAGCCGCTGGGAAAGATAGAGAAGCCAGCAGAGGCATAACAGCAGCAGATGCGTACTCCAGGCCCACTCCGCCGCGAAGTACACTCCATAAGGGAAGAAGGCCCAGACCCAGCCGGCAAGCCGCGCCGTGGTGTCGCCGAAGCTATTCCGCGCTACCAAGAAAATCGGGATGGCCGCCAGCGCAGAGAATAACGAGTTCAACCCAAGTGCGGCAATAACAGCGGCCTTGGTGTGAACGTCGAATATGGCAAAAATTCCCGTTACGATCAGCGGATAGACCGGAGTCATAATGGCCGAGGGCTGATGCGAAAGAAATGGGCTGCCAAAGCCGTTACCTGTCAACAGTGAACGGGCCACATTGCCAGGCTCCCAGTGGCTGACCCGGAAGGGCTCGAGCCACTCGTCGTAAACAAAGGGAATCACCGCAATCCGGATTGCAAACGCAAGCAGAGCCATCCGGACAGTCACTGGCACAGCAAGAAATACTTGGGAAGATTTGCGAAACTTTGCGCGGAAGAATGACACTGCCAAGTCGCGCTCCAGTCTTGTGGATTCCCGCCGAGAAATATGCTTCAAACCAAATCGTTCTGAGGCACCAACGCACTCCCTCAGCTGGTGCCGGGCATGAGTGGATCCGGAAATCCCGATTTAAATCTCTAACTTGCGCATCATACGCTTCTCCTGGCCGCCTCCCAAGGTTGATTTGGTGGAGTTCAAATTCGGAAACTGGGTCTACGGAATGCGGCAGACCATCACGGCGCGATTCACATAAGGGCAGGGCATTCCCGCGACTCCAGGCCGTTCAAGTATCACCCACGCTACGCCGAACTTCTTCTTCATCCGCTCGAAATCATCCAGGCCCAGGCTCGACCACTTTTCCCGGCCAGCCAATTCGAGTTTCCACTGATAAGCCAAGTCGGGGAATACTTCCACCACGGAGGGGTCTTTTACATTGTCGGCCAGCATGCTGCGCTCGGCGATTCCGCGGAACCCGTGATAGTCGTCTCCGGACTTCTCCATGTATTTCGGGTCAAGCGCGAAGAATGCATCTCGAGGCGTGTTCGCCCGGATCCACTCGAATGCTTCGATCCAGGCGTTTTGCAGCGCGAGTCCCGGCAATTCGATGTGTCGGCTGGCGGGAAACTCCTGACGCTGCGCATAGAACATTCCAAGCGCAATGGGAAGAAAGAGCGCAAGCCAGCGTATCCATTGCTTGCGGAGGATGTACTTTCCAAGCAGAGCTCCGGAAATCAGGATGAACACCACGTACGTGAGGTGGAGGATACGCATCGGCTCCAGGCGCTCCCACGTTTGGCTGGGAAAGCACGTTGTGGAGATAATCGCTGCCAGCACACCCACGATTGTCGAGATTACGAACCGCGTGCACAAACGTTCCAGCACCGGCATGCTGTTGCGGCGCCCCACTCGCGCGTAGGTCAGCAACAATACAAGCGGGCCACCCACCCCGAGCCACTCATACCAAGTCCACTGCAGCGGATACTGGAAATGCCGGTGCGACATCATCTCCCGCCAGATCGGGTTTGCGGGCTCGCTCATCGGCAACGCCGGAAGAATGAGCGCCGTTCGCGCGCCAATCGGTGGCAGGGCCAGCACAACCAGGTGGACGAGCCCATAGGCAGTTATCGTGGGATGGAACAATCCCGCTAGAACCACCCACAACAACGCTCGAGGCTGACCGTTCAAGACCGCTACCGTGGCGAATAGAAGGAAAGCGCTGGCCAGCGTACGCGGGGCAAGATGTTGATCCACCAGAAACAACGCTGTACCAGTCACCGGCAACGTCAGTAGCGCTGCAACAAGCGCAACGCCCGCCCACTGAGCAACTTCCTCCGCAACACATTTGCGAATGACCGCCAGACACCCGAGCAAAAACAGGAAAATGCTGATCAGGTACAGCAGGAAAATCATCCAGTCGAGAGGCATGTGCGTAACGCGCGTTGCAGCAGCCACGAACGAATGAAACACCGTCATGCGTATGTACAGCAGAAAGAAGGCTGCGTCGTAGGGATACAATGCGGGCGTAAGGAGTTTCTTGATGGCCGGCAAATACACGGCCATGTCCTCAATGCCCCGGTGATAGCCATGGACGGCCACAGCCGCGGCCGTCATCCCAAGCAGAAGGAAGCAATCCCGCAGCCTATGGGTTTGCTTCACGGACGAACTCCTCCACGTTTCAATGGGAACTCCCCGGAGCAAGTTGCGCCAAACAAGCTTTCCGGCTCACAATTACAAAGATGGCAAAACCAATCGCCTGCATCGTCCTTCCTACTTTCAAAGAGGCCGAGAACATTCCGGCCGTTCTTTCCGGGATCTTTTCTCAAGCGGACGCTATCGCGTCTCACGAATTGCATGTTCTGGTTGTGGACGACAATTCTCCGGACGGCACGGCCGAGCGTGTGCGCGAAGCCATGCAACGCTTTCCTCATCTTCATCTCATTACCGGCGAAAAGAATGGGCTGGGCGAAGCATACAAGAGAGGTATCGCTCACGCAATCAAGACCCTGCAACCCCATTTGATTCTCCAGATGGACGCCGATCTCCAGCACGACCCGGCCGTTCTGCCGCGGATGATCGGCCTTGCCAACGATGGTTACGACGTGGTGATCGGCTCGCGCTTCGCTCCTGGGGGAGCGATCCCCGGCCTCCCTGGGCATCGCAAACTCATCAGCCTGGCGGGGACTCGCCTGGTGCGCTGGTTCGGAGGCATCCCTCCCATCCGTGATTGCACCTCCGGGTATCGCGTGATCCGGGCCGATTTGATTCCCCACTGCGATCTCGAGCATCTTTCGACGCGTGGCTATTCCTTTCAGTCGTCGCTCCTTTGCGAACTCCTGCGCAACGGCGCGCGTCTTGTCGAGACTCCCATCGTTTTCTCCGGCCGCGCGCATGGGGAATCCAAACTCTCTTTCCTCGACCAATGGGAATTTGTCGTGAACCTCTTCAGGCTACGGTTTGTGAAGGCGGCTCGCGATCGGGCGGTGCGGCATTACCGCCGCTCCACGGAAGACCGCTCCCCTCTCAAATGAAAAAGGCGCGGTGCCGCCCTCCGGTGCTTCGTTAACTCTGCTGCGTTAACTGCTCCGACCGCAGATACGGTTGCATCAGCGCTGGTTTGTTTGCTGCGGGCCGGGCGCTCGGTTGGTGAAAACAAATTTTCCGCCTGCATGCGCAAACTCAAAAACGGGACCCAGCTTCGCGAGATAGCTCCGGCGCTCCTCGGACGGACTTACAAGGTAAACTGGCTTCGCGCTCGCCCAAAGAGCGGCGAACTGCGCGTCGTCCAGAAAAATCTGCGGTGCATCAGGAAACAGCGAACCATACCAGAGCCCGTTGATTCGGCCATTGAGGATCGATTCCTGCACGCCGGTATAAAAATTGATCGAGGAAGTCAGCGAATATTCGCCATCGGAAACGATGACTTGCCCCGGCTGGTACTCGCGCAAAATGGCGGCGGCTAGCGGTTGTGAACCAAGCAAAGGGTAAAACACGGACAACGCGGCATGGACGCACTCGAGGAATAGCACCATCATCACTGCCAGCGCCCAGTTGGCTACCCGTGGCTTGCCGCGGCGGCGAAAGTACCAGTTCAGTCCTGTGCCGAACAGAAAGGCCACGCACGTCCCGATGAGGGGCCCTCGGAACAAGCTCATCGCTTTCCCCGTGAGGTCCAGGAAGTGTCCCAGCGACAGCACATAGGCTTCGGGATTCTTGTTCAGAAGGTCGCTAAGCTCAACGCCTTTCGCCGGCGTGTGAAACATGATGGCAAGCGCTGCCGTGATTCCTGCGATGATCATGCCCACAACCATCAGCACAACCGAAGAGATGCGCCCTGCGCGCGCAATGGGCGAGCCGATTTGCGCTTGGGATTCCAGCGATAGCCAGTGCCCCAGAAGCAACGCCAACGCCGGCAACGCCGGAGCAAGGTAGTATTCCTGGCGTGTCGAGAAACTGAAAAAGAGCAGGATGAATCCTGCCCAGCAAAACAAAAGAAGCAATACTGCATCAGGAGACCGCCGCACACCTTCGACCCGCGCAAGTCGCAGCCGTATTTTAGCTAGGGCCTGCGGCAGGAAAACGCTCCATGGCAGCAACCACAGAAGCAGCAATCCTTGAAACAACCAAAAAGGAACCGTACCGTAGTCGGCCGGATAGCGCTTGCCGAGGTACCGCAGGAATTGTTCGTTGACGAAGTAGAACCACAGGAAGCCTCTCGCTTGGCCCGCGGGAGGATTTTGCAGAGCCGCAAGAATGTGCCACGGCGCCGCCATCACCAGGAAAACGATGCTGCTCGAGAAAAGCCGCATCTTGAACAGATGCCGCAGGTCGCTGGCCATCACCAGAAATACGAAAATTATCGCGCAGGGGAAAACGATCCCAATCAGACCTTTTGTGAGCACATTCAACGCCACGGCGGCGGCCAACCCCCAGCACGACATCAGCGAAGGTTTGCCGGATCGCCAGCCATCCATGAAAAAATACAGACTCAGTCCGATCCACAAGCCTATCGTCATGTCGGGAATTAGGATGCGCGTGAACTCGTACGGACCACAGGAGCTCAGCAGCGCCACCCCGGCCCAGAAGCCCGCCTCGGGCGTCAGGAATCGCCGTCCAAACTGATACAAAAGGAAGGCCAGCAACAACACGCTCAGATGCAGAAAGAGCCGCGCAGACCATGCTGCAACGCCGAAGAGCTTAAATCCCACGGCCATGCCCCAGTAGGGCAGCGGCGCTTTTTCCAGATAGCGGATCCCGTTTTCGTGGAGGGTAACCCAGTCGTGCCGCGCCAGAATTTCGCGGCCCGCTTCCGCATGCGCCGCATCGGCATCGTCAAACAGCGCTGGATGAAACAGGCCGGGGCCAAAAACAGCCAGCCAGAGCAGCGTCAGAATCGCCAGGGCCGGCAACACCCGTTGTCCCATCGAATAGAGCATGCGCGAAAAAGCCCTCAATATACGGCGATAGAGCTGAAAACGGGTTATAGTTCTCCTGAAATTGTATCATGCGCATTTGGATTTTCACGGCAGTGCGCCACGCCGTCGCCCCGGAGAGTTGCCAGCGTTGTCGCAGCGAGCGGGGAAAGCGATACACTCCTATCAGCTTATGAATCTTTCTATTTCCGTCTGGCGTTTGCTGATTCTCTTTCTTGCCCTGGCACCGCTTGCGTATTACCTCGCGGCTGCCATCGCCGCCGTCCGCTTTTTTACGCGAGAGCGCGCGAACAAATTGCCAGATTTTACGCCACCCGTCAGTGTGCTGAAGCCCGTGCACGGCGTCGATTTCGCCACTTATGAAAATTTCGCCAGCTTTTGCCAGCAGGACTACCCCGGCTACGAAATCCTCTTTTGCGTCAATCAACTCTCCGATCCTGCCGTGGCCATCATCCAAAAGGTGATGGCGGATTTTCCTGAGCGGTCCATCCGAATCCTTTCCGGCGCCGCGCAGATCGGCTCCAACCGCAAGATCAACAACCTGGTCTTGCTCGCCCGGGAAGCGCGCCACGAAATTCTGGTGCAGAGCGACGGCGACGTGTGCGTCGGTCCCAACTACTTGCGCGAAGTGGTCGCGCCTTTCCGCGATCCCGCGGTGGGCGTCGTCAGTTGTCTGTATCGCGGCATCGCGCAGGAAAATCTCTGGGCGCAGCTCGAAGCCGTCGGCGCAGCCAGCGATTTCATGGCTGGCGCGCTAGTGGCAGACTGGAAGGAAGGCGTCACCTTCGCGCTGGGTGCCTCCGTCACCACCACAAAAAGTTGGCTCGCGAAAATCGGCGGTTACGAATCACTGGCGAATCTCCTCGCGGATGACTATGAAATCGGGAATCGCGCCCACCAGGCTGGCGCAAAAGTTTTGCTTTCGCGCGAGCTCGTTTGGACGATGTACCCGGCGCAAACCGCGCGCGGTTTTTGGGAGCACCAGGTGCGCTGGGCGCGCACGATTCGCGTGGTGCGGCCCGCGTCGTTTCTCGGCTTGCTCTTTACGCATGGTTTGCCGCTCGCCCTGCTCGCCGCCGCTGTCGCGCCGGCCACCTGGATCAGCGCCGCGTACTTGCTCGCGTATATTGTTTTGCGGCTGGGAATGGCGTGGCTCGTGGGCGTGTGGGGCCTGCAGGATGCCGTGCTGCGCCGCAAACTTTGGCTAGTGCCGCTGCGCGATTTACTCCATTTCGCGGTCTGGCTCGCCGCGTTCACCTCGCATCGCATCAAGTGGGGCGGCCTCGAATTCGATCTGCGCGACGGCCAAATGTTCGAGTCACAACCCCTTCCAAAAAAATAACATCTCGGGAACGCCATTCTCCTGAATGGCGCTTTTGGTGTCATGGGTGTCTTTTGAACCGCCAATCGGGAGTCTGGCGTTCCCGGGGTAAACGCCAGGTGGCCCCACCGCCCGCCAGGACCCGCTCAAACGAGGCTGCACTCAAATCTTGAAAAAAATTCGCTTCCGGTAGAGCACCCACATCAGTGCCCAGCACACCAGCACGAAGCAGATCGAATAGACCAGCGAGCTGAACTCCGGGCTGCCCAGCGGGGCAAACACCGTTGAAATGGCCCGGCAGCCACCCGCCCTCTGGCACCATACGCCGAGCAGCAGGGCGAACAGCTCCGAAAACACGTACGCGGCAATGGCGTTCATCCCGAAAACGGTGGCCGGCTTGGTGGGAATCCACCGCACTTTGCGCACGTCCAGCAGCCAGTAGCACAATCCAAACACGATCAGCGCCAGCCCCGTCGTGAGCAAAACAAACGAACTGGTCCAGAGCTTCTTGTTGATCGGAAACCAGATGTTCCAGGCCTCCGCCAGAAGAAATCCCGCCGCTCCGCAGGCCAGCATGCCCAGCACCTTCTTGCCGCTAGCCCGCGCCGAACGCAACCATTCGCCCGTGAAAACGCCGAACAATACCGAAGCGATCGCCGGAATCGTGCTCAGCACGCCCTCTGGGTCGCGTGTTCCTTCATACAGATGCCCGGAAAACAACAGCCGGTCGAGCCACGCCGTCAAGTTGCGGTCCGGGTCGAGCAGCGGTATCTCGTGCGTCGGCGTCCCGAATCCCGGCACGGGCACAAACCGCATCACCAGCCAGTAACCCACCAGGCAAATGAAGATCACCGCCGCGCGCCCCCGCGCCTTCGTCCAAAAATAAATCATCGACGCCGCGAGGTAGCACACCCCGATCCGTTGCAATACGCCCTCAAAACGCAACGTATGCGGATTGTAACGGTTGGGAAATCCGTTGATGAAGAGCCCCAGCAAAATCAGGATCACCGCGCGCCGCACCACGTGCTTCAGCAATTCGCCCCGCGATTGGCCGCGCGCCAGCCGCGAGGAAAACGAATACACCAGCGAAACGCCGGTAATAAAAAGGAAGAAGGGGAATACCAGATCCGTCGGCGTCCAGCCGTTCCATTTCGCGTGGCTCAGCGGCCAGTAGGGCGTGTCGCTCCCCTGATTGTTCACCAGGATCATCAGGGCAATCGTTAGCCCCCGGAAAAAATCCAGGGATAGCAATCGCCCGCTGCCGGAACTGCTAGTGAAATCCTGGTGTTTCGTCGAAACGCTTCCTGGCTTAGGGGTGGCCTGCAAATCCGGCTGGATGGGTTTCATTGGATTCCTGTTTTCCTGGGATGGCAAGTGCTGCCATGATGTCACGCTTTAGGCCCCTTCGCCAAGACCTTGCCGGGGGCGCGGATTTGACGCCGTGAGCCATCCTCGGCTGAGCGAAGAAAAGACTGCGAGACCCGAGCGCTGCGGATCGAAACGTCAAAACCCGCACCCTTTATAAGCCAAAAGCAAAGGGTACGGCACTCCGGCCGTTCCCGAAGCTAAGGCAGCGCCACGCGCCGTAAAAGAATTGTTCCAGGTTACGATTTTTTGAGGTTTTTCCCGACGGAGAAAGCTTCCCCCAGTTTTTCGCCAACGGCGAAGTAGTGGTTGCTGCCGAAGCCGCCGTAGAGAATTGCCTGGGTTTTCTCGATATCCGGCAGCCCGTTCGGGCCCAGGACATCCTCGTCGGCGAGAATGCCCAAGATTTGTCCAATGAACATGGTGTGCAGCCCGAGCTTATGATGCTGGAGCAGACGGCATTCCAGGGAAAAGGGCAATTCGCCGGCAAGCGGGGCGTTCACGCGCTCGCTTTTGAGCGGCGTGAGGCCGGTGTCCCGGAACTTATCATGATCGCGGCCCGAGACGATGCCGACATAGTCGGCAGCCTCAACGTGTTTCCGTGAGGGGATCCCCACGGTGAACGCCTGACTGTGCAAGATATTGTGATAGGTCAGTGTCGCTTCGCGAAGCGAAACCGCCACGCAGGGCGGATCGCTGCAGCAAATCCCGCCCCAAGCGGCGTTCATAAGATTCGGTTTTCCGTCAGCACCATAAGTGCCGACGAGCATGACGGGATGAGGATGGAGGATCGTATGCGGGCCGAGATGGATTTTTTTGTAAGGTTTCCTTTCACTAACTTGGGACTCCCTCGCTTTAACTTTCACGCTTCAAATTTCCCCTGTGAGATTAGATGCCAGCTTCTTTGCCAATTCTCTCCCTCTTGCCAAGGAACCACAACAGCCGGAGGACTCCTTTGAACCTGACAATTCAGACAGCGCCATTCCGGAGAATGGCGTTCCCTTGCAGAGTCATTCAGAAGTTGCTACAATTGTTATAACATCGAGAGGAGCAACATGGTTGAACTCAAGGTGCGCAAAATCGGTAACTCCCTTGGCGTCGTTTTGCCTAAGGAGGCCGTCAACCGCCTGCACGCAGGGGACGGCGACCGCCTTTTCCTGATCGAAGGACCTAACGGCGCTTATCAGCTCACGCCCTACGACCCCGCCTTCGAGAAGAAAATGGAGATGGCCGAGGACATTATTGGCCGCTACCGCAACACGCTGCACACGCTGGCCAAGTGAGAAAGCTTCTCTGGATCGAGGAGCGCGACGCCCTGGCGCTTCATGATCGTCTACTGGGGCTCGACGGCGGCGCGGCGGGCGTGCGCGATGAAGGACTGCTGCAATCCGCCCTCGCCCGGCCGCAACAACTTCACGCGTATGGCGAGCGGCCCGACACGGTAGAGCTGGCCGCCGCTTACACAGCCGGTATCGTCCGCAACCATCCCTTCATTGATGGAAACAAGCGCACCGGATTTGTTATCGGCGTGCTGTTTCTCGAAATGAACGGCTATCGTTTGACCGCCAGCGAAGAGGATGCCACACAGGCCGTGTTGGGCCTTGCTGCGGGTACCCTCGACGAATCCGACTTCGCGGCCTGGATGCGTGCGAACGTGAAACGACAGTGAGG
>JBEKOE010000010.1:0-70391 GCA_049522075.1 Candidatus Acidiferrum sp. | reverse complement strand
TCTCTGCCTATTCTCAAGCGCAGCTCGACCAGGTCGCGCTGCGCTTGAATCAACGCCCGAGAAAAACTTTAGGCTTTGAGACGCCTGCGAGTAGACTTCAAGCAAGTGTTGCGTCGACCTATTGAGACCACCGCGCAAACCGGACACGTGCGGCTGGGCTGAGAAACACTCGCGAGAAACAGATATAATCTATTTACATGATCCCTCCTTCCTACAAACCGCGTAAGAAGTTCATGGAGCTGGCTATCTCGGAGGCCAAACGCGCCGGTGACCGGGGCGACTATCCCATTGGCGCGGTCATCACACGCCTTACTGGCAGGCGCGAAGTGGTTATTGCCAGCGCCGGTAACCGAGTAAAAACTTCGGGATCAAGCATCAAACACGTAGAGTTGGAAACGCTCAAATACGTATCCAGCGGCTATGGCCGCTACCTGCCCGATTTCGTCCTCTACTCTACGCACGAGCCCTGTGCCATGTGCGCCGGTGCCTGCGTGTGGTCGAGAATTGGCGCGGTCGTCTACGGCGTCTCCCAAGAAGACATTGCCGCTTATGGCCGCAAGCGCGGTACGGAAGACTACAAGTGGCGGGCTTGTCTCATCTCCTGCCGGCTCGTCTTCGAGAAGGGCAATCACCCCATCCCCGTCACCGGCGGTTTTCTCCGCCAAGAATGCCAAAAACTGTTCGGTTACGGGACTACGCATCGGTGATTGATGCGAACTGGATTTCCTACCACTCCAATGGGCTCGATGCCCGATTAACGCAATATAAAAGGGCGCCCTTTGGGCGAAGGTTTTGAGTGTCCAGCTCATTCCCTACGAGCACTCTCAAGGGATAACAAAAAGCATATCGGCATGGACGTTCCCAAGGGAACGATTTCCATCGCGGTGATGAATTCCGCCGGACAAGGTAGTGATGCGCGTCTTTCTGAAGGTCTGAGGCCGCTGGCGCTCCTGCTTTGTTAATTTACATTCACCAAGTGTGGCCGCATCCTGGGCGGCACCGCATGTTCATTGGAACGCGACACGCCTGCGTTGAAAAACTATGGCGCGAGGCATAACCATGTACAATTCCGTTTCGAGGATAGTTGAGACGTGATGAGCTACGATTCGAAGTTTCCCGACCCGAAGCACGCTTGGCACAAGGTTCTCGAGCGGTTGTACCACGAGGACCATATTATCTATGCGCGCATGAACAATTTCTCGACCGTGCAGGCGTTTCTCGCCACGGCTCTCGCGTTCACAACTTCAGCCACAACGACAGCTCGCAACATCAGCCTGATTGTGTCTCTATTTGGCTTGGCGCTTTCGCTATTCTACATTTCGCTCGGCCTGCGCGGCGTCCGCGTGATTCAATTCTGGCGAGCTTACTTGAGGCTATTGGAGTCGATCCCCGGCGTGACTTCCATCGACTCGCACCTGTTTGAGTTCTACAGGTTAGGCCACCGGCGTGGCCCGGAGGAAACGGAGTTGCCCCTTGCAGAGGGGCTGGCCATAAAAATCGACACGGCCTGGTGGGCTCGTAGGTCCGTGCACGACCAATTTCCGTGGTATCTCCCGGGTTTCTCGGGAACAATGTTCATCGCGGTCGGAATCCCGGTGCTCACGACTTCCTTTTGGGTACTCGTGCTCTACGCCTTGTTTTATCCACACACAGACATGAGATGGTTCGTGCTCGGACTTGCCGGCGGTCTCATGGTCGTGTTTCTGCTCCATCTTCTTGCGGGACGCCTCATTCCCGCTCCGATTCACGAAGGGCAGACACACCCTGCTCCCGCTGACGATGCGCAATCGGATAGCAATCGGGGCTAAGACGATATTTTCTAGCTGATTAACGCGGAAACCGTACAAGTTGGTCCCGGTACCCAAGTAGCCGGTAAGGCGATCAACCAGGAGTTCGCCGCGCATTAGATTGGTTATCCAACGCGGTGAGAACCCATTTCTGCAAAACGGCTCGAAAGTGAGGCTTTATTTCGCGAAACACCAGACCCAGGCCCGAGGGCTTGACATAGAGGACTGATGCCTCGGCCTCGAAATACTCTCCTGAATCATGAATCTTCAGCAAAACAGGGCGCTGCATCTCAAACGACGCAGAAGTCTCCAGAAAACACCCGCGCAAGCTCAGCTCTGTCACACGTGCGGGGACAATAGCAGTGGGCGAGCTTTTAGGAGCAATCTCGGCATCAGCGCTGAACGCAAACCGCAACCCACGATGTTCTTGGTCCATGCTTTAAGCCTATTCCATCAAAAAACAAGTGTCGAGTCACTTGATGAACGTGCGACACGAATTGGCTAGTACGGGTCTTCCGACCGCATCTGGGAAGGTTTCGAATGCATGGCCGCATGCTTCGTCCGCGAAATTTGAGGGGCAGGGTCCGACTGAAGCCGACCGCAAGATTACGAGCGAGCCTTGGTCGTCGATGCAGAGGTTAACAAAAACGAACAGGACCACTCTTCGGAGTGAAGGGAGAACTGCGCTCAAGAAACGTTTGACAGAGTCGACATTGGTAGAGATGTCCGGCTTGGCGACTTCTCGGGACTTGGCCGGTCGCTGTCAGGGTGGATATGCGGCAATAAGGATTTCTCAACAGCTATCGGTCGTCAGAACAATCGGACGCCAACAGTCCTCCACTTGCCTTGAGCAAGTGACCGAGGAATGGCCCAGCAAGCACTCCCACACTCTTGCGTGACCTCCATCACTGCATCTCTGCCATAACGCGTTATTCATGGACCAGGTCTCGGCCCACCTCGGAGGCCACATGCAGGCCCCATCTTCTTACTACAACGGGGAGATCAATCATGCCCTCACGCCAATTTATCGCCCGAATCCCTGCAGCAACTAGGAGATATCTCAGCATCCTGGCGGGAGACTCACGCGAGCAGGCCCTGGACCTGGAGAGATTGTATGTTGATACTGACAGACTCACGACACTCAAAGAACCGAAGAATCGTTCATCAGCTGTTTGTCATGGTTGTCACCTTCGCGCTACTGCAGAGTCCTGCCGCCGCTTATGATGAAGTAGTTCACCAGGTCATCACAGCGGATGCGTTGGGGAACATAAAAAGCCTCGATGATCTTCTGCAGCCTCCGGATTCAGCCTCGCTCGATCGTTTCCGCCTCTATATATATGAAGTGTTTCGAGGCGTTCCGGAGTTTTCCCGGGAGTATCCACAACCGCAGTCATTCGATCCTTGGGCTTTCAAGAAGTTTCTTGGATTGAATCCTGAAGCGACCGTATTCGGCATCGACAAGCTGACCACGCAGACGGAATCCCAGCGCGAGCTGATCGCCAGGGCCGCACGACAGCCCGACGAGGATCATCGCAACCAGAGCCGATTTGCCCATGACCGCTCGCGAAACATCTTACGCGATGCATTTGGGGAACCCTTGCCGGAGGACCCGGCGACGCTAGAGATTGGAGGTCTCCGGGGCCTGTCAAGTCAAGCGCACGCCCATTACCAGCTTCCTCGCGGTCCGAAAAGCGAGGATTTCGAAGTACTCAAGAGCGAGCCATGGCGATTTGCTTTGCCCGCGGAGGCTCACTCGTTCGGTCTCCGGTTTGCTCAACGTTTCTTTCTGCTCTCTCTGCTTGCGTGCAGTTGGAAAGACCCAGCGAACCGATACTACGCGGACTTATTTCTGGGGCATGCTACCCATTACGCACAAGATTCCACTATGCCACTGCACACGGTGCAGGTCGGACTTTACGATTTTTTTGTGAACGCCAAGATGGACGAATACATCGAGGACGCGCGGTCCATGGGAGGCGTTCTCTACCGCCCGCCGACCCTGCGTATGATTGGCACAGGAATCATCAATAATTACCACGTATTTGCAGAGAAGTCGTTTACGCAGTGGATGAAGCGGATGGCGCAACAAAAGCAGGGACAGGCTGGCGGGTCGTCACATCTCTTCGGAGAGCCTGATGCGGAGACGACGCATCTTCTTGCACAACCTCTATCCATCGCGCAGAACTCCCAGGGAATCATGGACCAAATATGGCCGCTGGTCGAACGCTCAGCTCACGACGGCCCGAAAATCTACCGGCTGGCGTACAAGCTAGGTGACCGGAAGCTCTCGAGGGTCGGATTTGAGTTTGGGGAAAATCAAGATCCTGCTCGGTTCATGCGGCATTATCCCGGTGCGGACGCGGATCTCGATTCAATGAACGACTTGCAGCGGCAGGCAGCTTCGCGAGGCGAAGTCATCACACTATGGCTCCTGAGGTCTCGCGAAGCGGCAGCGCCCGGGCTCGATACCAATGCCGTCGCGGGGATATTGGCTCGCGACTTGATGAACATGGAAGAACAAGCGGCTTTGCGCCGCGCGACCTACGTCCCATCATCACATTTCGCACCGCGGAATTACTGGGTCTTCGCGGCAGAGCTTCTTCTTTTCGCTGTGGTCCTTTGGTTCTTCAGCCGATTTCTCTCTCGGTGGAGGAAGAGTTCCCACGGGGTGCACACCACGTAGAAAAATGGACGCTAGCGTACGAAGCACCCCGCCGAGACGGGCAGACACCGTCCGGTTATGAATTTGGGCTTAGCCAAATGCTTGATAAACGCATTCAGCGGACAAATGTAGTGTCGGCAAGAGAAATTTCCGGAAATTCGACTTATCAGGCTCCACTCGCAAAAAAACGAAGCGCCCGGCGCCAAGTTACTGAAAAATGCCTTGGGGGCAATGGGTTGCATTTCCCTTGACTTGATTAAGATTTTGGGGGTTTTGCGCGCGTCGAGAGCGCTCTGCTTCCATAATGGATCAGGAACATCAGGAGACACAAAAAGACAAACAATGCGACAGCTGCGACGAGGGATCCGCCGTACCCCACGGAAAAGATGAGAACTACCAAAAACCAGACCAGGCCAAGCACACCGGCAATGGCGGCGAGCGTATTACGGATACGTTTGTTCCTGATGGACATCAAAATGGCGGAGACAACAAGAACGGTGAGTAGGAAATCCCCGAGGACCTTGACGAACTCCCACATGAGCACCTTCCTTCCGCCGGAAGGTTCCGGAGTGGCCGCACGAAGATTCTCGCCTAGGCTAAGTATTGCTCAGATCAGAGGAAGAACTAGAAACCCGTTGTGGACCAATTTTCACAGGGGTGTCCAGTTAACTGCGCAACGCCGCACTACTTCGTCGCCGCAGGCGACGCCTTGGCCAACTCCTTCTCGATTCCGTCGAATATCTTTTCGACCTCTTTCTTCCCTGAGCCCCATGAAACGGTTTTTCCTCCAGAGCGGGCTATTTCTATGGATACATTGCTGGTGCTGTTCTCAGCCGACGCCACTTTCAGAATCATGTTGTAGCCCCACGACCAAGCGGTGAGCCCAACGTGGAAGGTGACCACTTTATTTACCTCGTCCTTGGACTTCACTTCGTGATGCTGTGCCTCAATAGACTTGAGGGCAGCAGAAAAGACCCGGTCAGCCGCTGCGGAGAACGTCCGCTTTGACCAGTCAGGTACTGGTTCATCAGCAGAAACGCTGGCAGCGAGGATGAGAAAGACTGTCAGGAACCGAAGGTAATACATTGGGTCACCTCGGCTCGCTAGAACTGCCACAAGCTCTTGATTCCGTATTCTAGAAGTTACCAAATGTATCGCTGTGCCTCAAGGTCCTCCTCATAGTGATTCACATCACGTCGTCGGGCCACGGCCAAAGGATTTGCGTCTCAGTACCTGATTAACGCCAAAACCGTACAACTTCGTCCCGGTACCCAAGTTACCGGTTTGGCAACTTATCAGGAGCTAGCATCCGGATCGGGCGACGAGAGTGCGCCCGATCAAAATCGTTTCGCACTTTCGCGAACAAGCCGGACGAATGTCCTATGGCGCCGTATTCAAGATTCATAAGGAAGCCCGTTCAAACTGCCCTCTCTTCAATTTGCTTGACACTTCGACCTGACGGGGCCTAGAGTCGCCGTTGTCGGCCCCACTAAACTTCACGCTTTCTCCGCTGAGTTTCCTCTGGAGGTTGCTATGGTCATCCTCATCGCAGGTTCCACCGGCTTCGTAGGTGCAGAAGTTGCCCTAAAACTTCAGCAGCACGGACACCAGGTTCTCGCCCTGGCGCGCGGCGGACTTCTCAATCCGAAAGCACAGCGCCTCCTCGGCGCCGGCATTAAACTGTTGGAGGGTGACTTGACCCACCCTGAGACTCTTCTCTCCGCCTGCTCGGGCGTCGAGGCCGTGGTTACCACTGTCACGTCCATGCCGGGCGGTGCTGATGATGGCCTGCGGCGCGTGGATCGTGAGGGGAGTCTGGCGCTCATTGACGCTGCGGAACGCCAGGGAGTCCGCCGGTTCGTCTACACTTCATACTCCGGCAATATTCAGGAAGATTCTCCCCTTACCACCGCCAAGCGAGATTGCGAGGCTCGGCTTCTTTCCAGCGGCATGGAAGCCATCATTTTGCGGCCGTCCTACTTTATGGAGATGTGGCTGAGCCCCGCTCTGGGTTTCGACCCCCTAAAGGGTGGCGCGCGCATTTGTGGATCCGGTGAAGCCAAAGTCAGCTACATCTCGGCCTTTGACGTCGCCGATTTTGCGGCCGCCGCAACGGCGAAATCTTACCCGCAAAAGAATGTAGTGTTGGAGATGGGAGGCCCAGAACCGCTGTCTCAGCTGGATGCTGTCCTCATCTTTGAACGGGCTCTTGGTAAAGAGATCAAGGTGGAGCATGTTCCCGTCGAGGCTCTTCGCGCGCAGCATCAGTCCTTGGATCCTCTGCAGAAAACTTTCGCTGCGCTCATGCTCAACTATGCCCAAGGAGACATTGTCCAAGACGCCGTCAATAGTGCGCAGGCGCATGACATCAAATTAGCATCCGTCTCTGACTATGCTTCCGGTTACCACGCTCGCGCAGCGTCCACCAGCCTGTTGACCTAGCGCCTGGTTGACGCGCAAACCGGACAGGTGCCGATGGGTCGCCAGAAGTTTCGGTCGAGGATGCTGCCTACTTGAGTGGCGCGAGAGTTGAGACTGTAAAAGCGGCGGCCCTTCGAAGCTCCCCTCGAAGATCGGGGCAAGCAGGGTAAACCCTTCGGGGTTCCCTTCGCGGCTCAGGGCAAGCAGGGCAAGCAAGCCGCCCTTCGAACGAACTCAGGGCAAGCCGCGCGCCAAAGAAAGGTTTCCACACCGGGCAAAAAATGAGGGTTGCGGGGGCGGGAACGGCATGCTAGCCTGAGCGAACAAAAGGCGAACAACCGGAGATCCGCGTCATGTCTGACTCTCTCGCCGTCCGTTTGGCCAAAACTTCAGCCCCGGTACCGTCGCCTGGTTCCTCTTCCCTGGCGCACGTCTCGCAGGTGCTTGACACCTTTGCTGCGCGCGATTCCAACGGCGAGACTCTGACCGCCGTGCGGCATTATCCTGCGCGCGAAGCCCAATGGGCGGAGTTCCCGGAGTGGATTCACGACGACCTGCGCGCGGCGTACAGCGCCAAGGGCATACGGCAGCTTTACACCCACCAGGCAGCGGCTGTAGAAGCGGTCCACGCTGGTAAAAATGTCGTGATCGTTACGCCGACGGCTTCCGGAAAGACCCTTTGTTACAACCTGCCCATACTGAATGCGATCCTGGGCGACACGGACACACGGGCGCTGTATCTCTTCCCTACCAAGGCGCTGGCGCAGGACCAGCTTGCGGAATTGTATGACTTGAATCAGCGGTTGGAGAACCGTTTTGGCGTGTTCACCTATGACGGGGACACGCCGAGCGACGCGCGCAAATCCATTCGCGAGAAGAGCCACATTGTCCTGACGAATCCGGACATGCTGCACACGGGAATCCTGCCGCACCACACGCGCTGGACGCGGCTGTTTGAGAATTTGCGCTACATTGTCGTGGATGAGCTGCACAACTACCGCGGCGTTTTCGGGAGTCATTTGTGCAATGTGCTGCGGCGGCTGCGGCGGATTGCGAAATTCTACGGACGCGAGCCGCAGTTCATCTGCTGTTCGGCGACCATCGCAAATCCGGGCGAACTCGCTTCGCGTTTGATTGAAGACAACGTAGAAGTGCTGGCGGAAAATGGGGCGCCCGCAGCGGAAAAGACATTCGTTTTCTATAACCCGCCGGTGGTGAACCGCGCGCTGGGCATACGGCGGAGTTACATCAACGAAGCCTCGCGCGTTTCACAGGAGTTCCTGAAACACGATTTGCAGACCATGGTGTTCGCCAATTCGCGGTTGCACACGGAGATCATTCTCACCTACCTGCAGCAAGCGAATCCGCAAACGCCGGGCAAGCCGGATACGATCCGCGGCTACCGTGGGGGGTATTTGCCTAATGAGCGACGGGAGATCGAGCGAGGCTTGCGCGAAGGGCGGATTCGCGGCGTGGTGACCACTTCCGCGATGGAACTCGGAATTGACGTGGGCTCGCTCGACACGGTGGTGATGGCGGGCTATCCGGGAACGATTGCGGCAACCTGGCAACGCGCCGGGCGCGCGGGACGCCGCAGCGGCAGCAGTTGCGCCGTGCTGGTGGCTTCCTCTACGCCGCTCGATCAATTTATCGTGCGCCATCCGGACTACTTCTTCGGAAACACACCGGAGCACGCGTTCATCCAGCCGGACAACCTGGAAATCCTCATCAACCACCTGAAATGCGCGGCGTTTGAGCTGCCCATTGGCCCTCAGGAACGGTTTGGCAATGTGGATTTGCGCGAGCTGTGCGCGCGGCTGGCGGAAGCGGGCTACCTGCACCTTGCCGGCGAGAACTATCACTGGACAAACGAAGCGTATCCCGCGGACACGATCAGCCTGCGTTCGGTAACCAGCGACAATTTCGTGATCATTGATATCACCGGCCACCCGCTGGTGATCGGCGAAGTGGATTTTCCGAGCGCGCTGACCACCGTGCACGAAAAGGCCATCTACCTTCACGGCGGGCAGCAATACCACGTGGAGCACCTGGATTTTAAGGAGCGCAAGGCGTATGTGAAGCAAGTGGAGGTGGATTACTACACGGACGCGATCCGGTATACGCAGGTGCGTGTGCTGGAGATTGCGGACACGCGGAAACAGATGCCGCCCGGATCACTCCAAGAGCACAGGCCCTTCGAAGCTCAGGGTAAACAAGAGTGCCTGTGCCACTGGCGGTCGCATGGGGATGTGCTGGTGCGATCGCAGGTGGTTGGCTTCAAGAAGATCAAGTTTTTCACGAACGAAAATGTGGGTGCGGGGCAGCTCGAATTACCCGAAAACGAGATGCACACGACGTCCTACTGGATCACGCTGGAGCGGCCGCTGTTGGAATCGCTCCCCTACACAATCAGCGAGCGGCAATCGGGCATGTTTGGCTTGCTGCACGCGCTGGAATCGGTGGCCACGCTGCTGCTGATGTGTGATGCGCGGGACCTGGGCACGGCCATCGGCGAACGCCCTCCCGCACCAGATGCGGACGAAGTGGTTGTCCTGAGCGAAGCCAAGGATTTCAGGGCCAACGCCAGAAATCCGTGGATGTCCGGGGAAAAGGAATTCTTCGAGCCAAATTTGTATCTCTTTGACGCGTATCCAGGCGGCATCGGCTTTTCGGAGCCGCTCTTTCGCGCGCACGAGTTGCTGGTTCACAAGACGCGGGAATTGATCCGCGCGTGCCCGTGCGAGCAGGGGTGCCCATCGTGCGTGGGGCCCGCGGGAGATCTGGCACCCCGGGCCAAGGAAGCGGCGCTGGCGATCCTGAACCGGTTATGCGCATGACCTTTGGAGTGCGGCTTGCCCTGAGTTCGTTCGAAGGGCGGCTTGCCGTCGCTTTTGACCAGCCCTCAAGGAGCTTGAACGATTCCTATGTCTCCCTCCGTTGACAGGTTTTCTCGCCTCGCGGCGCTGAAGCCAGCGCGTGGGGTTGCGCAGAAGCCGGCGGCCTTGCGCGCGCCCGACGAAACGGACGCGCTCAGCCGCTTGTTGGGCGCGGGGATCGCCCGGAATCATTACGGCGAACACCTGGCCATCCGAAATTGGTTTTCGACACCAGAGTTTTCCGAGCCATCGCCCGTGGCGCTGGATTTGTTGACTAAGGCGCCCGCCCCGCAAGACCATCCGGGGCGCAAAGAGCGCGCTTCAGAAAGTGGCCGCTACAAAAACTGTGGACGCGATGAATCCATCTCGCGGCGCACGCGGGTTGCGGTGCAGAACCCCGAAAAGTGGCTTTTCCTGGATACGGAAACCACCGGGCTGGCTGGCGGCACGGGCACATACGCGTTTCTGGTGGGACTGGCATGGTGGGATGCGGGCGGCTTGCAGGTGGAGCAACTCTTCCTGCGCGATTTTTCGGAGGAGCATTCACTGTTGCAGGAATTGTCGGCGCGTTTGGCGGAGCGCCCGGTGCTGGTCACGTTCAATGGGAAATCGTTTGACTGGCCGCTGCTGGAGAATCGCTTCACGATGACGCGGGCGATTCGCGTGCCGTCGCTCGCTGCGCATCTCGATCTGCTGCATCCGGCGCGGGCGTTGTGGAAGCTGCGGCTGGGATCGGTGCGCCTGGTGGAACTCGAGCGGCACGTGCTGGATGCGGCGCGGCTCGGATGGCATCGCGAAGACGACGTTTCCTCGGCGCTCATTCCGCAGTACTACTTCGATTATCTGCGCGGCGGTTCGGCGGACCCGCTGGCGGGCGTGGTGAAACACAATCAGATGGACCTGCGCGGGCTTGCAGCGCTTTTTGGCAAGATCAATTCCCTGCTGGACGAGCGTGAACCCTCTCACCAGGCCGCCGATTCGCTGGATCTGTTCGGGCTTTCGCGATATTTGAGCCGCCGCGGGGAGAAAGAACGCGCCCATTCAATGTGCGCCCTGGCGCTGGGTGCAGGCCTCCCTGCCGCATTCCGTCCCCAGGCAACCCGGGAGCTGGCGATCATGGCCAGGCGACGCGGCGATGTGGAGAGAGCAGCTTCGCTTTGGCTGGAGCTGGTGCACGACCCACAGGATGGTGTCGCCGCCTGCGAGCATCTGGCGATTCACTACGAACGGAACGCGCGTGATCTGCAGCGCGCCGTGGAGTTCGCGCAACTGGCCCTCGCAAAGCTGCAGCGTCAATACACCAATCCCCGTGATCCCTATGCGACGGCGCGAGCGGCGCGGGCCGAGAAAAAATTGCTATGCCGGTTGGAGCGCCTGCGGCATTGGATAGAGAGGAGCGCCGGGCGTGCTCACGCTCCGCTGCTCGCGCATTCAGCAGCCGCCGGAGCCAGTTCGCGCTCTCGTTGATCTTCCGGTCCCTCTCGCCACACTCTCGACTTTGGAGGTATAAACCGGATGGAAAGTTCAGCAACAAAACGCCAAACTATTGCCGAGGACAAAATGGCTACCACGGAACATTCCTATTTTCTGCGGGAATTGGAACTGCGCCGCGAGCATCTGCTCTCTGCCTCGCGTGCCAACACTTCAGATCATTCGCTGCGCGACCTGCTCGCCAGCGTGGATGCCGCGCTTTCCCACCTGCAAAAAGGCACATTCGGGATTTGCGAAACCTGCCACGAGCCCATCGAAGCGGACCGCTTGCTGTGCAACCCGCTGCTGCGTTTCTGTCTGGAGCATCTTTCCGGCGAAGAGCAGCGCGCTCTGGAACGCGACTTGACGCTCGCCGCGCGCATCCAGCGTGCGCTTTTGCCGCCCCCTGACTGGTCGAGCGCCGGGTGGCAGGCTCGATATCATTACCAGCCGGCAGGCCTGGTCAGCGGCGATTACTGCGACCTGATCGAATCCGATGGGGCCTTCCTGTTTTTGCTCGGCGATGTCGCTGGAAAAGGCGTTGCGGCATCCATGTTGATGAGCCATCTGCACGCGACGTTTCGCAGCCTGGCAGGCCAGCAACTGCCATTGCAGCGATTGGTGGAACTCGCCAATCGGCTTTTCTGCGACAGCACCACCGCGGGGCAGTACGCCACTTTGGTGGTGGGGCGTGCCTGGCCGGATGGCAGGGTTGAATACGTGAGCGCAGGGCACCTTCCGCTGCTGCATGTTTCGTCGGCCGGAGTTTCCGCGCGGGAAGCGACAGGCGTGCCGCTGGGGATGTTCTGCAGCGCAACCTTCGAGGTCTGCGAGCTGACCCTTGCCCGCAACGACTCGCTGTTTCTCTATACGGATGGGCTCACGGAGATCTTCAATCCCGCCGGCGATGAGTATGGAATGCGGCGCGTGGAGTCGCTTGTGAAGCGCCATGCCGCTTCCCGCCCCGAAGAGTTGCTGGCCGCCTGCATGGCGGAGATGAATAGCTTTTCCGGGGGAGTGAAACAGAAGGACGACTTGACGCTGCTGGCCCTCCGCCGCGTGGATTAGCGCGCAGAGAACAGCCGCGTAACCTTCACCTCGGACTCGTCCGGCTTTCTGGGTACCTCCGGGATGGCCTCCCAGCCGAGCTTCTTGTTCCATTGAAGCATGAGGGCGCGATCGCCGCCTTCCACAGTGATGCACTCATTCAGGAAGCAGCGCAGAAAGACGCCGCCGTCCGGCGAATCGAAGGAGAAGAAATCCGGGCGGCGGAAGAGGTTGCTGCGCACGGCGTATTTTTTCTCCAAAGCCTCGGAGTACTGGCCGAAGAAGCGCGCAGCAGATTCATTCGAGTCCAGGCGGACGCGGGCGAAGAGGAGAAGCCGCGTGGCGTCTTTGCTCTCATAGGTCGCATAGACGTCGCCGTCCCACGCAGCCGCCAGCTTGCCGGCGCGGTTCGCATCAAGAAATTGCTTCAGAACTTCTTTCCAGCCGAATTCGCCCATGCAGTTTTCTTCCAGCAGCGTCCAGCCACTGCCGGGCAAACCATCCGGAAGCTTGAGCTTGATTGGCACCAAGGATTTTCCCGTGCGGTAGAGATCGGGGCGCAAGATCTGCTGCGTGCTTGCGGGCGGCCGCGCAAACACGCTCGCAAAGCCCTTCCAGCCATCGGTTTTCAAGACCGCCATGGAAAATGTGAGCCCGCTGAAGTAAGGAAACATCAGCGAATCCTTGATGAAAGGAGGCGCCTTTTTGAGCATGGGAGTTTCAGCAAGGTCGCCCACAAAAATGGAAGGATCGATGTCGGGAAGGTCGCGCAGTTTCAGCCCCTTCTCCTTGAGCATGTATTCGAGCATGGCCGCCATGGCGCTGCCTTCCAGGACTGATTCGCGCGCCATTTCCGCATCGTCATTCGGCCGTGCCGCCTTCACCCACGCTTCGATCTGGAAATGCTGGTCTTCGAGGGCGTGCGTCAGTTCGTGGGACATCACGGTGCGCTGGTCTTCCGGATCAATCCAGTCCGCGATATAGAATTCATGGGCCTTCGGGTCGTACAAGCCGGCGATTTGCTCCGTCAGGAGCTCCACCATAAAGCCATCCAGTTCAAACCCTTTGGGGATGAGTCCAAAGGCCTCCGCGCTCCGTTCGGAGGCGTAGCGTTCCTTGGCATCCTTATCTTCGTGCATCTCGCGCAGGACATAGGCGCGGATTTCTTCGCGCGAGCGTATAGACTTCTTTAGGGGACTCTTCAATTCCCAGCCGGTGATGGCGCTCATCTCCTGCAAGACCTCGTCCGCCATGGCCAGGAATTCCGGGCTGTTTCTTGCGGGTGGGGCCGGGGATGGGGCTGTCGCTGCCTGCTGCGCAAGAATGGGGTGGAGACTCAGCAGAAAGAGCGCCACCAGGAGCAGGATCCCGGCAGTTCGGTTAGAGAAACGTTTGAACGAAGCCATATTTTTGCAGGATAGCAGATTCCCGGGCACTCCCGAGTTTGAGCACGGCAGTGTGTTCAATCAGGAGGGCGCGGCGTAGCGGCGGGCGCTTTTGCCGGAGAGCAGGCGTTGCAGGGCGTCGACCAGATCGCTGCGGGTCAGAATGCCAACAACAAGCTCGTTTTCGACCACCGGCAGGCAGCCAAAGCGCGATTGCTGCATCATGCCGATGGCGGTCTCCAAGGGTGTATCCGGGGAAACCGTCAGGGGCTCGCGCGTCATGACGCGACTGACTGTCGTGCCCTCGAAAACGGCGTTGTAGCCTTCCTCGCTGATGGGAACCAATCGAGAAGGGGCGCATCTCTGAATATCGCGGTCGGTCAAGAGACCCACCAGGCGGCCATCTTCGACGACCAGGAGGTGGCGGACGGCTCCGGCTCGGAGCATGAGTGCGGCATCCAGGAGGAACGTGGAAGGATCCACGGTGATCGGCGGCTGGCACATGATATCCCTGACAAAGTACTCGATTGCCGGCACAAAACCTCACAGGCGGAGAGACTGAAAGGAACTCTTCCCTAACAGGAACAGGTTTTCACGGGAATCGTCCCGAAACAAGCCTTGGGGCTTGAGCAGGTGTCCGAATGGGAACGTGGCCTCCCCGGATGAAACACTCGCAAAGTTTTCCACAGCTCTTCTTGCGTTCCGTATTCGTAACAACTTGATAAGTTGCTATAATGGGAATTGATGGAGATTCGATTTGAACTCCAGGAGAGGTACGAATGTTTCCACCTGGGCTAAGGATGCGCCAAACTCGCGAACGACTGGGTTTAACCTACCGGGATGTGGAATCGGCCAGCTTTGAAATCGCTGCCAAGCGTGGCCGGCCGGATTTCATCCTGCACATCAGCCGTCTGGCGGACATTGAAAATCGCAATGTCGTACCCAGCTTGCACAAGTTGTACTCCCTGGCAGTCATTTATCACCTGGACCCGCTGGAGATCACCTGCTGGTATGAGGCACCCCTGCAGCAAGCGTTTCACGATGGGGCTGCGTTTCCTCCCCCGCGGACGCACCTCAGCAACTCGCGGCCGCCTACTCCGGCGGCCATAAGTCACGATGACAACTTCAACACGCTGGCCACCGGACTCCTGAATCGGCTGCCTCCCGCGATTGGGCCTTTTTCGAGATTGGAGCCGCACGCGGATGGAGCTTATCGCTACGGTTATATCGGACTTTCCGACCGCCGCATGACGCCGATTTTGCGGCCTGGAAGCCTGGTGTTGGTGGATACCTCCGTGCACAAGGTCGAGGTGAGCGACTGGTCCAGCGAGTACGACCGGCCGATCTATTTCGTTGAGTTGCGGGGGGGATATCGCTGCGGATGGTTCCACCAGGAGAAGTCCCGGTTGATCATGCAACCCCACACACTTTCGCGTTGCATGCCCGAGTCGTGGCGCACGCCGGAAGAGGCTGAGGTTGTCGGGCAGGTGGTGGGCCTGGTTACTTACTTGAACGAACCCTGGGCTTCTTCTCCTGCAGCAGTTCGCACAATGCATTCAGATTCGAACAGAAAAGTTTCTTGAGATAATCCGGGGCCTGGGGAGGAATCCAGGTCTTGGCTTTTTCGGAACATTCCTGGAGATGCTCTTCCCTCCCACCGGGCAGAACGTCCAGATAGGCGAGCAAGTCTTCTTCCTGCAGCGCTAACGGCGATTCCAACAAGCGCTCAAAAAGCTCCTCGTGGCAATCCGCAAGGGCCTGAGCGACACCTTCTTGACCGAAGACCGCACACAATCGCTCATGGGAATAAATTCCGGTGGATGGATCGCGGAGATTGGCGACGTAAGCCAACCGCTCGTACATGCCCCCCATAGATTCCAGGGAGTGTACCGACAGGTCATAGAGGATCTGGCGGTGAAGTTGAAGCTCATCGAGCATCAAGGCATTCCTGTCTGAAGCAGTGTTCCGCCGACGGAACTTTTTTCCAGGCGCAACCCAAGCGACTCTGCAAGGTGGCACCCTTCCTGCCAAGGAGCGTGCCCCGTGAAAAAGAGTCTACTCGTTCTTATCGCTGCGCTTTCGGTAAGCTTAATCCTATTGTCCATAGCAGTACCGGTCAACAACTCTTCGACACTGCCCACTTGGAACAACGGAGCAATTCAGGCGGACGGCGTACCCCTGCCGCCACCCTGGATGCCCAAAGTAATTAATGCCAATCTCGTCGCGGACGGCGTACCCCTGCCGCCACCCTGGATGCCCAAAGTAATTAATGCCAATCTCGTCGCGGACGGCGTACCCCTCCCGCCACCCTGGATGCCCAAAGTAATTAATGCCAATCTCGGCTAGTGCAATTGTCGGTCGGACCGTCTTAGCAGTTTCTAATATCGGGAAGGCTAGCATGACACTCTGGTAATGCATTCTTATTTACTTTCGAGTTATGTTATGCTAGCCTTTCTATAATGTACGAGGCGCTTAACCTCAGCAATGCGGCGTGGGCTCTTACCACGATAACGGAACTGGTCCTTTTTGTTTACCTGGTGCGGCGAAAGCTCTTCCGTTCGCACCCTTTTTTTTCCGCCTATATTCTGGCTGCCATCCTGCAAAGCACCTTGCTGGTAGCGGCATACAGTGCGTGGGGATTCGAGAGCAGGCTGGCTTGGCTCACCGGATGGGTTAGCCAGCTTGTGGTGGCGAGCGCCCGTCTCGCCGCTGTGATGGAGGTGGCGCGGCGGATCCTCTGTCCTTTCTCCGGAATCTGGGCGCTGGGCCGGCGCATGTTGCTCGTGGCCACCGGAGGTGTCTTAGTTTATGCAGCGCTGCTGTCAAGAGAGTACTGGTATAAATTGTCTTTGAACGTGGACCGAGGAGTGGGACTTGCTGGAGCGGCCGTGATTGTGACGCTGTTGCTCTTTGCCCGCTACTACGGGCTGCCGGCGGACAACCTGGATCGTTCGCTGTGCATCGGTTTCTGCCTGTACTCGTGTTTCACCGTCATCAATGACTCGCTCCTCGAGAAGTGGGTCACCAGCTATCTGAATTTCTGGAGTTTTCTTGGTGTTTTGACGTATCTGGCCAGTTTGCTCCTCTGGCTTGGTGCGGCTCGCGCTTATTCCGAGACGGCCCCGGCCCGCGATCCCGTTGTCGTGCCCAAGGAACTGCACGGAAAGCTTTCTTCCGAACTCAACGTGCGCCTTCGCCTGCTGAACGAACACCTGAATCAACTTCTTAGTTCGGGGGGCCAGCGCTAATGAACTTCACGATCATTCTCTTTATCTTGTTGGCAATTCTGTTGCTTGGCGCTCTCGTGTGGGCCATCCGGCCGCCAAAACGCAAACTGGTTTCGATCAATGACGTCTTGACGGCATTATCTGAAGAGCACCACTACTCCCGCCTCCCCCAAATCTTGCAGGCCCTGCAGCCCGAAGACACCGCGTTTCTGCGCGCTCGGGGGTTCGCTGCGCTTCGCAGGCGGATTCGCTCTGAACGCGGGCGCATCGCCCTGCTCTATCTGGATTGCCTGCAGGAGGAATACGAGAAGCTCTTGGAAGCGAGCCGGGTGGTGGCGGCGATGGCGCCTGAGATGGTCACACTTGACGAAGCCGAGCGCTTCAAGCTGAATCTTCGCTTTGCCCTGGGTTGCCGCTACTTGCGCTGGAAGCTGCGCCTGGGGCTGGAACCCTGGAGCGGGTTTGGGCTGCTTTCGGAGATGACCAGTGGCATGGCACTACGGCTGGAGATGGCCACTTCCCAGATCGGAGAGCGCTCCGCCCTGAGTCTGGCCTTCGCTTCAATTCTGAAGGAGCGTGATGGCGGGACGCGGTAGTTTTGCATCCACGGCCGCGAACAATTCCGTCGCTTGAAAAGGCTTCTGCAGAGTGCCGGCGCCGGTTGCTGCGTGCGCTGGCTTCCCGTCATTGTCCAGAGCAAGAGAACTCGTCCACAGAATCCGCGAACCAAGGCCCGGCATTCCGCTGTCGGGAGCATCCAGCACGTTCCGTCCGGTCTCTTGAGCTGCCAATTGCCAGTCGGCGATGACTAAGTCAAATCCACCATTGGCGAAAAGCTCTCTCGCATCGCCTAACGATTTCGCGGTCTCCACCAGACAGTCGCTGGAGCGCAATAGGCCGGCCACGCTCTCAAGCACGGACTCATTGGCATCAACGACAAGAATCCGTCCGCTGCGGGCGGTGGCGGGCTTATCTGGCACGACAGGCGTGCGTTTGGCGCCAATGCGATGCAGCGGCAGTTCGATACGGAAAGAGGCGCCGCGTGGCGGCTTGTTCTTCACGCGAACCGTTCCGCCATGTTCGGTGATGATGCCATAGCAAATGCTGAGCCCCAGTCCGGTGCCCTTCCCGACGGGCTTGGTCGTGTAGAACGGGTCGAAAACGCGTGAAGCATCCTTTACTCCGGGCCCGCTATCCGTGAATTCGATAAAGAGTTGCCGGCCTTCCACTCCTGTCCTCACCCACAGGTCGCCCTCCGCGCCTTTTTCCAAAATGGCGTCCACGGCGTTATTGATGAGGTTAAGAAAGACCTGCTGCAACTGGTGTGGATCGGCGGGCGCCTCGGAGAGGTCGGGTGCAAGGTCGAGATGCACGCGGATCTGACTCATGCGCAGGTCATAGTCTCGTAGCGCGAGCGTGTCTTCGAGAATGGTATTCACGCGCACGGGCACGCGTTCGGGCTTGTGCTGCCGCGCGAAGCTGAGCAGGTTTTGCACGATGCGGTGGGTACGCTGCGCCTGTTTGTACAGCTTCTCTGAATAGCCCAGTGCCAGCGGCCCTACCTGCCCGCTGGAGGTCAGCAACTGGCTGTACCCCAGGATGGCGGTAAGGGGGTTGTTCAACTCGTGCGCAACGCCGGAAATTAACTGCCCGACGGCGGCCAGCTTTTCACTGTGCAACAGTTGTTCCTGGGTGCGCCGAAGATTCTCGTAAGCCTGGCGGGTCTCGTCGTATAAGACGCTGCGCTCGACGGCGCTGGCAACCTGGCTGCCCACAGCAATCAGCAGGCTGATATCGGCGGGCGTAAAATCGCGGACCACCCGGCAGGCCACCGTTAGTGCGCCAATGATTTTCTCCTTGGACCACAGCGTGACGATGTAGGCGGATTCGATCCCCTCCTTCTTCTGCAATTCGCGCACGGCTGGGGGCAGCGGCAATCCCTGGGCGGAGAGAAACGTCGCGCGCACGGCGCGAATTTGCTGAATGAGCTCCGGCGGAATGGTCACAACCGGAAAACTGCGGGCGAACTCTGAACGATAACCGACGGAAGCGACCCGGCGGAGGGTGGTGCCGTCGCGCTCAAAGAGGAAGAGCGCCGCAGCGTCCAGCGTGAACAATTCCAGAAGCTGCCGCAGGATGCGGTGGATGGAATCATTCAGGTCAAGCGTAGCGACCAGCGTTTCCGCAAAGGAGTTCAGCACGACCAGTTCGCGGTTGCGCCGGCGGATTTCCTGTTCGGCGCGGCGCCGCTCGGTAATATCAAGGACAAATCCCTGGAAGGCGGTCACGTCGCCCCTGGCATCGCGCACGGCCGTGGAGGATTCGCTCACTGCCCGGACTTCTCCATCCTTGCGGCGGATTTCAAATTCGAAGTCGTTGACCACGCCGTGCTCCTGCAAAAGCTTATGGAGACGCTCGCGGTCCGCCGGGTTCGCGTACAGCGTCTGCGCAATATCCACCTGCATGAGTTCATCGCGATCGTCATAGCCGGTAATGCGCATCAGCGCGTCGTTGAAATCGAGGAATCTGCCTTGCACGGTGGTGATGAAGACGCCCTCCTGGACGCTGGCCACCAGCATGCGGTACTTCTCCTCGGCCTTCTTGCGCTCGGTGATGTCTTTCAGGACATGAATTGTGCCCAGCTTGCGGCCGGAAGGATCCGTAAACGTCGAGTTGGAGGCAAGAAAGTATCCCTGCAGCCAAGGGTCCGGAGAGTCCGCCTCGCCGGAAACGCCCTCGCAATAGGGACACATCTCGAAGGCGCTCGCCCGCGGGTTGAAAAGGTCGCTAACCGCACGCCCGATCATGGCCTGACTTTCCCGGCCCAGCAGATGCGCTAGGCGCGCATTTCCGCGCACGATGCGGCCGGCGCGGTCGTGGACGAGAATGGGGTCGCCCATGGAATCGAAGGTGTACGCCCACTGCTGCTGGACGGTTTTGACCTGCTCGAAAAGATTCACATTTTCAACCGTGGTTCCAAGGAAATTGGCGACGTTTACGAGATAAGCGAGTTCGTCCTCGTGAAAACGCTTGCCGGGCAGCGCGCCGATGCTGAGCATGCCGACTGGGCCTTCCTTGCCGCGAAGCGGCACGGTAATCAGCCGGGTAACTCCGGCTTCCGCCATCCTCCGGCGGACTTTGATGTCTTGCTCTTCCTCGAAGCGCGAGATACGGTAGTTCTCCCGCAGGACTTCCTGAATCCAGGGGCTGTGCAGATCGAGGCGTTCGTGTTGCTTCAGGTAGTTTTCGGTGTATCCCACCGAGGCGCGGGCCACGAATTCCGCGGCATCGCCCTTGCCCTCGAGCAAGCGGAGTATCCCGTGACTCGTATTCAGGCTGGTAGCGATCTGCAACAGCACCTTTTGCAGCAATTCCTGGAGGGAGACCGACTGGCTGCTGGAGGCCGTCAGCATGGTGAACTGCTGCATCTTCTTGCTGATTTCTTCGGAGCGCTCGCGTGCCGCCTCCAGGAGCAGCACGATCATCCCAATGCCCAGGCTCGCATTCAGGAAATGGTCAAACGCAAAGCGGAGCAGGTACATTTCCTGCTGAGTCCACGTGGGCCGGTCGAGGCCGTTCAGACCCAGCAGCGTGAAAGCGCCCGCCAGCAATTTGGTGCCGTGACCGCCGGAGGCACTCGCGGCGCGCCATAACAGCCACCCGGTCGCCAGGCAAATGGCGCTCTCCAAGATCGCGGTTTCCCAGCGCACTTCGCCGAAGTGGGTGACTCTGCTTTCGTAATAGCAGGCCGTCAGCGCGAACAGCAGCGACAACCACAGGACCGGCCACTGCAGGCGATTGTTGCCGAGCGTGTATTGCACGATGGCCGTCAGGAAAAGCATCAGCGCGGCGACGCCGGCGCCTGAAGTGGCCACGCGCAAGAGCGGGTTGGGCCTGAACAGCACGGCCAGTTCGCTGAAGGAAGCCAGGGTCAGACATATCCACCCCAGCAACCAAAGCCGATAGAAAGTGGCGCGGTTATCCCGGCGAAGATGAACAAATAACACCAGCAGGGTCAGGCATGCCGTGGCTTCAAAGAACGCAATTCCCTGGAGGCCTTGATTGGGCACCATGGCCGACCCTCTCCTGAGGCGTTGCGGATATAGAAACGGAGAATGGTGCCGTGCGCTCGCGAGCGGAAGCAGCAACACCACGCCTGTTTTGACGCTAACACGCTATTTTCTTACTGAGCAAGGCTCCCCACATAGGGGTGTGCTGTCCCGTATAATGCTGCTTGGGAGAAAGATCATCGTGGACATCGAAAGCATCCTGGTTGTGGACGACGAAGAGGCGATTCGAGAGGTGGTATCGACCATGCTCGAATCTCGTGGCTACCGTTGTACTGCCGTAAGCAACGGGAGGGCGGCGCAGGAAGTGGTCCGCAAGGAAACGCCGGATCTTGTTCTGAGCGACATGATCATGCCGGAAATGGACGGCATCAAGTTTCTGAGCTGGATGCGCGAGCATGACCCCGAGGTCCCGGTGATCATGGTTACGGCCATTCACGATATCTCCACGGCATTGGAAGCGATCCGCCGAGGCGCTTACGACTACATTCTGAAACCCTTTGAAAAGGATCAGCTTTTTCTGGGGGTAGGCCGCGCGCTGCAACACCGGCGCCTGGTTCTGGAAAACCGCAATTACCAGATCAACCTGCAACAGAAGGTGGATGAACAGACCGCGCAACTCCAGATGGCCATTCAGCAACTCGAGCAATCCTACGACGACACCCTGGAAGCTCTGGGAAGCGCGCTGGACTTGAAAGACGCGGAAACCGAAGGCCATTGCCAGCGCGTGACCGCTTTCACGATTGAGATTGCCAGGGCCGTTCCCGTGCCGGATCCCTACTTGGCCGTGCTCGCGCGCGCCGCCTTTCTCCACGACATCGGCAAAATGGCCATTCCCGATTCCATTCTGCTTAAGGCCGGCCCGCTCGACGACGATGAAAAGACGGTCATGCGCAGGCACTGCCAAAAAGGCTACGACGTGCTGACGCGCATCCCCTTTCTCCGCGACGCCGCCGAAATCGTCCTTGCCCACCAGGAGTTTTATGATGGCACGGGCTACCCGCGGGGCCTGCGCGGCGAGCAGATTCCACTTGGGGCACGCATCTTTTCGGTCGCCGACGCGCTCGATGCCATGATCAGCGACCGCCCTTACCGCAAGGCGTTGCCAATGTCCCACGCGCGGGAGGAAATTCGCAGGTGCGCCGGAACTCAGTTTGACCCGAAAATTGTCGAAGTATTTTTGTCCTTTCCGGAGCAGCACTGGCTGGATCTCCGCGACAATTGGGGCTCGCCTCTCCGGACCGCTCATCTGAACTTATAGAGATTCAATGGCTCTGCAACTTGGCTTTGGCCCCTGTAGCAACCGGGACGCCCTTCCACTTTTCTCCCGCGCGTTCCTCATGTAATCTCTTGCTGGAGAGACCCTATGGCCCTGATTCCCATCAAAACCGCTTCGGAAACCGGCTACTGTGACTGCGTCTGCGGCTGTTATGAACTAGCCAGCTTGCGCGACGAAGACACCGGCAAGGGCTACTGCCCCGCTTGCGGCAAGGAGCACCTGGATTGGAATACCGGGGCCGGCATCCCGCAACCCGCACCGGCAAAGCTTTCCGCGAGCACCGCTCCGGCTTCACCGCAGCTTCCGTACTCCGCTGATCCGCCGGCACGCCTGCGCTGAATTCGGGGCGCAGCATCGTTGCGCCCAAAGTCGGCAAGCCTTCAACCAATCATCCTGATGGCCGTTTTGTGGATTTTGAATCGTTTGCGGCGCGCTACTTCCCCAGATACAGCAGGGCCAGCAAAAACAGCCAGAGCGCGTCCATGAAGTGCCAGTAGTAAGACGCCACTTCCGCGGCCACGCCACGGCTCACTTTGGCCTGATCAAAATTCCGCCACGCCACGTACAGCAAAGCGCAAACACCGCCAAGCAGGTGCAACCCGTGCGCCCCCGTGAAAATATAAAAGAAGCTGCTGGCAGGATTCGTGGCCAGGTAGATGCCCTGGCCAGCCAGAATTCGCCAGGCCATCAGTTGCCCTACGAGAAAGAGCACGCCGAGAATCGTCGTTACTTGCCAAAGTCTTCTGAAGCCGTTCGCGTCGGATTTGGCCAGGCGTTTGCGCGCCATTTCCAGCGTTGCGCTGCTCGTCAATAAAATCGCGGTATTCACCCACAACAATCCCGGGATGCGCACTGGCACCCATTCACCGGTTCCCTTGCGAATCAGGAACGCGCTGGCCAGCGCCATGAAAAACATCAGGATGGCGACAATGGCGATGGCCACCCCGGCGTAATACTTTGCCGCCGAAGGCTGCCCTTTGCGGCCGCGCTTCCCATCATCGCCGCCGCCGTTTCCTCCCGCGGGCGGCGTGGTGCCGCCTCCGCCGCCGTCCCCCTTCCCGATTACCAGATCAAGGTCCAGCCCTGTCGTCGTGCCCGGCATGCTCTTCCTTCCCTTCTGTTAGTGCGCCTTCCCAGCCGGCAACTCGAGCGCGAGGTGCTGCGGCACAAAGTCCAGATCAGAATCGCCGTGAAATTCATACGCGCCGCGATAGACCAACGGCGGCACATCCTCGAAGTTTTTTTCCGGAGCTGGCGAAGCGACGCTCCATTCGAGTGTTGTGGCTCGCCAGGGGTTATTTTCTTCCGCTTGTCTGCGGCGCAGCAGGCTGTAAAGAAAATTGATGACGAAGAGTGTTTGCGCGGACACAGTGAAAACGGTCGCCAGCGTCACAAATGTACGAATCGAGGCCCCCGCCGATGCAATTGCCGCTCGCTGGGCTTCTCCCAGCACATGCGATTGCGTCAGCAACCCCACCCAGTGCAATGGCATGAAAATCCCGTACACCCCGGCAAACGTCATCCAGAAGTGCAATTTCCCCAGTCCTTCGTTCAATCGTGTGCCGAAGAGTTTCGGAAACCAGAAAAATAGAGCTGCGAGGATGGCGAACGTGGCTGCCACGCCCATGACCAGGTGGAAGTGGCCGATGACAAACTCCTCGCTGACCGCGGCGCGCGCCAGGTCGTGCCGCGCCAGGAACATTCCGGAAAGCCCGCCGGCAATAAACAGCGAGATGAACCCGATCGCGAACAGCATCGAGGTGTTGAGCTGCACGCGCCCATTCCACAGCGTCCCCAGCCAACTAGCCAGCAGGAACGCCGCCGGAATCCCCAGGGAAGACGCCAGGACCGAAAAAACCAGCGGCGCGTAGGGATTCATCCCGGTCGCAAACATGTGGTAGCCCCACACGCAAAACCCCACCAGCCCCACGGCGCAAAGGGCGAGCACGACCAGGCGTTCCTTCCACACCGGCTTGCGCGAAAACGTCGCGATCAGGTGCGTCACGATGCCAAAGCACGGCAGCATCGCCACATACACTTCCGCCTGCGCAAAATACCAGAAGAGCCGCTGCCAGAGGATGGGCAGGCTCCCTTGCCGCACTAAATTCTGTGGCTGCGCCGCCAGGAAGGAGGCGGAGCTGAAAAAATTCGATCCGAGCAGCCGGTCGGAAAGAACAGCAGCGCATCCTGCAAGCAAGACGCTGAAAATTAGCATGCTCAAGATCGCGTTGAGGAACCACGCCCACACGGTGACCGGCATGCGCGGCAGGGTCATGCCCTTCGCGCGCAGGTCAATCGTCGTGACAGCGAAGTTCAGAGCGCTGAATAACGCGGCAAGCGAAAAAAGAGCGGCGCTGGCAAGCCACAGGTTGATCCCGTTTGGCAAGGGCAAGAAAAATGAAGCGGTCATTCCCACCAAGGAGCCCACCGTCATCCACAACGAGAGCCGGTTCAGCGACGGAAACGCCATCTCCTCCGCGCCAATCTGCAGGGGCAAGAGGTAGTTTCCAAAGCCCAGCTGCGGCGCGGCCGTCAGCACAAAAAAGACCATCAGTGAGCCGTGCAGCAACCGCATCGCCGCAAACCGCTCCGGCGTGGTTTCTATAGAGGCGAGAAACGGTATGGCGCGATCCGGCCAGGTAGCGTGCAACCGCAGCAATGCCGAAAGCACCATGCCGACCAGAACGCTGGCCAGCGCCAGCCACAGGTATTGCAAGCCAATGGTCTTGTGGTGCGTGGAAAACAAGCGGGAGAGCACGCCCGATCCGGAAGATGGAGAGGCGTTGCCGCCGTCGTCGTAAGTGACCATTTTCGAAGCAGATTCGCTTGCCGCGGTGCCCTGAACCAGCTTCGTAATCTTACCGCCTGCCCCACAAATTGCAAGAAAGGCTGGCCGTAGGGAAGGGCTCGGTTGGCGTGTCATAGGTGCGCTGAGGTTGCAGTCTAGCTTTGTTCGTGCACCAAAGGCCGTGTCGCTGTCATGTGTTTTGGGCGGGGCAGGTGAATTAGGATCGTCTGGACCTGTTACATACGATTAGATTTCTCTATACGGCACGGTCGAGCCTCTTACGGTACCCACGCAGCCGTGGATCTTCAAAAGCGTCCTGACAGAATCTATTGACAACTCCGTCTCCGGGGTTGGCCCGACGACAATTTCAACGTCTAGTTTGTCGTTTGGCTGCACCAACTCAAATCTAAAATAAGGTATGGGCACAATCTTTCCTTGCCGGACGCCAATCTTGTCGTGATTGTCGGGTAATGGCCCCGTGACAATCCTCCACTCACCTTCTTCCTTGAACGAAGGGTGCTTGAGCACGGAGGCGAGAAATACACAATCGTTGAAAAAATCATGCCCCATACCCTTGGTGTCCGATCCCTCTTCCTTCGCCTTCGTAGCTTGACTAAAGAAATCGTCGACTAGGCGGTTGACAAGCTCAGTTTGTTTCTGAGGGTCGTAAACGCAAGGGGCAAGGAAGGAGCCGTTGCGGGATGCTGCATCACATATCTGGTCAGCTTTAAATCCAATACTAAAACCTCTCGAACCTTGGGGGCAGTATCCCCTCCAAAGGTTCAACGCGTCTCCGTTCCCAGAAAAGCAAGCGACGTGAATGTGGTCGCTTTGCATTGATTCAAATCCCTTTGCCATAACGTCGAGTATTTTTCCCACAGCAAGCTTTGACTTAAAGACCTCGAAACGCTCACGTCGTACTCGAATCGCATCTTGTAGTATCCCGAGCGTATATCGAAATTCTGTTGAATCGTTCAGATACTGTATGCGCGTGCTCCAGAGTGCGTGCGAAGACAGAATCCCGATGAGGCCCTGTTGCGAACTATAGTGATACAGGCGATCTGGCGCATTCAGGTCATCTGGAATGACCAAGCGGCTGATATCGGACATTTAGCGGTAAGTTTAACAGAAATGTATGAATGGAATCAGTCCCAGCGGGCAGCTTAACCCCTATTGGGCCGCGTTGTTTGAAACTGACCCTTCGCCAGTTTCGCCGGGGGCGCGCGTTCGGCCGTTCTGGAATATGATGATGTGAGACGCGGAAACATGGCGAACGACAAATGGGCAAATCCACAGAAAATGTGGGACGAACGCTTCGGCCAGGCAGAGCCTGTGTACGGCGAACACCCTAACGCCTATCTACGCGCGCAAGTTTTTCGCCTCACTCCCGGCGGCAAGGTTCTTGTTCCTGGCGATGGCTACGGCCGCAACGGCCTCTGGCTCGCCAAGCAGGGCTTCCAAGTCAGCACCGTTGATCTTTCTCCCGTCGGCGTCGAGCGTGCCCGCAAAGCGGCGCAAGCGGCCGGCCTGGCGATGACCATCGAAGAGGCCGACCTGGCCACATGGACTTGGCCGGATAGTGAATTTGACGCCGTCGCCTCCATCTTTCTGCATCTTCCGCCGGAGGTGCGCCCTAAGATTCATGCGCAGATGCTAGGCGCTCTGAAGCCAGGCGGATTCCTGATCGTCGAGGCCTTCACTCCCGCGCAACTCCAGCACTCTTCCGGTGGGCCGAAGCAACTGGAACTGCTCTACACCGCGGAAATTTTGCGAAAGGATTTAATCGGGGCCGACGTGCTGGAATTGCTCGAGGTGGAGATAGATTTAGACGAAGGCCGCCTGCACAGGGGCCGCGCCGCCGTGGTCCGCGGCGTCTTTCGGAAATAGTGAGGCCTGGGTCTTCCTACTGAAACTGCTTTTGGAAATTGGCGAACTGCTGGCGCAGGGTTTCGAGTTCCCTTCTCAGCTCCGACACTTCCGCTTCCAATTCCTTGACTTGCTCTCCATCCACCGATGAAAAGGTCCGCGCCGTTGGCCCCGCCAGTTCAGCAGGGTCCACTCCCGCCCCGCTCAACACAGCGTGAGAAGCGGCGGGCAAGGCGTCGCCGCAAAGCAGGTGCATGTAGCGTGATTCCTTTGTGCCCGGCTGACGCGGCAGCACCTTCGCCATCGGCGGCTCGCGGCGCATCAGAAGGTTCAGCGCGGCATGCACGGCCTCCAGATCCTCGAATGCGTAGAGCCGCTCGCATCGCGTGCGCAGCTCACCCGGTGTCTGTGGCCCCCGCAGCAACAGCACGCATAAAACCGCGATTTCGTGGCGGTGAAAATTGTACACTTCATTCAGTCGGTGCTCGAACTTTGCTACACGGGAATCGCCGCTGGCGGAGCGCACCAGCGCCTGGTCGGAAAGCGAGCGCAAGGCCTGCCGCACCGTGTCTTCTTGCAGCGTCATCACCGGCTCGCGATTCGATTTTTGATTGCACGCGTTCAGCAGCGCGTTGAGCGACAGCGGGTAATACTCCGGCGTGGTGATTTCTTTCTCGACAAGTGCGCCGAGCACGCGCGCCTCAACATCGGAAAGCTGCAGTGTCATGCAGAAATGATAACAGCAGAAACAAGCGAGGCGAAGCCAGGAAATAGCTTCGCCTCGGAAAATAGCCTTGGGGACACGTGGAAGGCGCCCCCTCCTACACGTTTCTGTTACTGCTGCTCGTTCTCAGCGATTCGGTCGGGCGTGTCTAGAACAAAGTCATAGAACTTCGATGGCGACACCGCGTAGAACACAATGCCATTATTCCCCCCCGTGATGGTCACGGTGCCTCTCCCGGTGGAGGACGAAGTAATGTTATAAGTCCCAGTATTGGCCAGATCGCTGTAGTTGCCACCGACTTCGCTGGCATCCTCCGTGGTGGTCAAGTTGCCCGCTCCATCAAAGCTATCCACCCCAGTGGTATCAATGACGGATGGGGAGGCGCGATCGATGGTTCCCAGGAAGAAGTCTCCCTGGATCGAAGAGCTCGTGAATCCACCGGCTGGAATGGTCTGGGGCTCCACCATCCCGGTCATGACATTCTGGTCGTCGGAGACGAGGAAGGCCTTGTTCGGCCCCACCATGAAGTAATGGAATTCCGCGCCGGTTGATGGAATGAAGTTGCCGCGGCCGTTCACAGCAATGCTGTAGGTGGCGGTAAAGTTGCCCAAAGGTATGCTGGAACCGCCATCGTTGCTGGCGTACTCCGCCGTCAACGTAGCGGTGTCAGGATCCGCTACCCATTGCCCGATCATAATGTTGTTGAGACCCATGGACGCATGCAGGCCCGTGGCGTGGAAGACTGCCGGGCCGCTCAAGGAGCTGGTCATGAACGGCGGCGGCGCCTGCGTCAGCATGGTACCGCTGAGCAGCGGAACGCTGACAGCGATGGGGTCCATGGAGATGTAAAACATTTCGGACGCGTTCACCATGTAGATGATGCCGTGGAAGGTCCCCCAGCTCGGAACGACCATGGTCATTGTGCCACGTCCATATCCGGTGCCCCCGGTAGAACCGTTCAGGACCACCGAGCCTGTGTAGCTGTCCACTCTGCCATACCCCCCTATCGCCTTCACCGATTCGAAAGCTCCTTGCGTCAGGTTTCCGGCGCCATCCGTGGTGAACCGGCCCACGACTCCTTGCCGCTCTCCCGTTGCAAGGCTTCCCGTGAAACCATAGGCATACGCGCCCGTGATTTTGGTCAGCAAGAAATCTGTGGTGGTCTGCTTTTTGAAAACGCCGGAACCCCGCGCGCCGGAATCGTCCCATTCGATGAAATACCCGCGGTCTCCCGCATCACTGATGGCAAAACGGAAGGTATCGCCACTCGATATGGACAGGATGCCCCGGTTGTCCCCGCCGATGGTGTAGGTGCCGCCAGTCACCGTGTGCGGGCCATACGACACCGATAGGCCGTTCTGGTCGTACACTCCCTCCGTAATGTTCCCGGCACCGTCCGCGATCACACTGCCAACCATGGCGAACATCTTCCCTGTCGGGTCAAACCCGACGAAATACATGGCGTAGTTGCCGTTCAGCTTGAAATTACCGTTGGGCATGATTTGTACGGATGCGGTGCCGTACTTTGTCGGATCTGCCACGGAAGTAGCCTTCACTGTAACGGTGGAAGGAGAAGGCACCGCTGAGGGCGCAACGAAATGGCCGGTGCTGCTGATTGTGCCGCAAGCACTGCCAGAGCAACCTGTGCCGGATACACTCCACGTCACAGCCGTATTTGAGGTTGCTTCTACGTCTGCTGTGAATTGTTTCTTCCCGGTGATCGCCACCATGGACGTCGCGGGAGAAACCGTTACGCTAATCGGAATCAGCGTCACGATTATCGACCCCGATTTTGTGGGATCTGCCACCGAGGTTGCGATAATCGTCGCCGTGGTCTGATTCGGCACAATTGCGGGCGCAGAGTACAAGCCCTGGCTGTTGATCGAGCCGAGCCCCGAAACGCTCCACGTTACGGCTTGGTTGGTGGCATTGGTTACGGTCGCCGTGTACGGTTGCGTCTGACCGCCATCCAGGCTGATGTTCGGTGGGCTGACCGAAACACTGACGGCGGGAATGGTGATCGTGGCCGAATCGGACTTCGACGGGTCCGCAACCGAGGTCGCGGTGATGGTGGCCGTCGCGGGTGTGGTGAGCGTCGCTGGAGCCGAATAGAGGCCGGAAGTGCTCACAGAGCCCGGCCCTGTTAGCGTCCACGTCACCGAGATGTTCATGGCATTTGTGACTGCGGCGTAGAACTGTCGTGTAGCGCCAAGAATGACGGTTGCGGGCTTTGGGGACACAGTCACCGTGACGGCGGGAATGTTGAATGTGATGGTCATGGACTTACTGGGGTCCGCCTGCGAGGTCGCTTTGACCGAGGCGGCTGCCGGGGTGGCCAGCATGCCTGGTGCAGTGTAGAGGCCCGAACTGCTGAGGGTGCCGGGCCCGGAGAGGGTCCAGGTGACCGCAGTGTTGGTGGCATTGCCGACCGTGGCAGTGAACTGCTGAGTTGCACCGAGGATGACCGTTGAAACCTGCGGTGTGAGACTGACGGTGACGGCAGGAATCGTGATTGTCGCGGAATCTGACTTTGTGTTGTCCGCCTGAGATGTAGCAGTAACTGTGACGGTGGCGGGCGTCGTCAGAGTCGCAGGTGCGGAGTAGAGCCCGCCGCTGCTGACGGTCCCTGGACCCGCAGTAGACCATGTGACAGCCGTATTCGTGGTGCCCCTGACCGTGGCGGTGAGCTGCTGTGTGGCCCCGAGTATCACGGTGGGCGTCTTCGGCGCCACGCTCACAGTGACCACTGGCGCGGTGATGGTGACGGTGGCCGTATCGGCTTTCGAAGTGTCGTCCAACGAGGTTGCTGTTACGGTGATGGTTGCCGGGCTCGGCACGGTGAGCGGCGCAGTGTAGGTCGCGGTCCAGCCTTGGTTGTTATTGCCACCGTAGTTGCCGAGCGTGCCGCAGGCAGCCCCAGTGCAGCCGGAACCGCTGAGGGTCCAGGTGACACCAGTATTGTGGGGGTTGAGGATGGTCGCGGTGAATTGTTGGACCCCGCCCCCAGCGACGCTGGCAGTCTTGGGGGAAAGGGAAACGGTGATGTCTTGCGTCACACCGCCGCCTCCGCCGGCGCCAGCACTGCCACACCCGATAGCCGTCATGGCGACTGCGAATAAAGCTAGAATCAAAATAGGCTTGCGCATGGTGTTTCTCCTTGGTGCAAGATCTCGTTTCTATTTACCCAGCCGCTGAAAACTCCCGCGCTTTTCTGCCGTCTATGCGCGCTCTTTGCCCACGGTTGTCTTAAGACCAACAGCGGCGCATGTTCCTTCCTCACTGGCAGAGGGCCTGCCAGACGCCAACTCACTCCGTTGTTGCTGATGGCGTTTTGTACCGTATACACTGCGAACTCCTCTGGAGTTGGCCCGACTATCAGTCGGCTAAAGGGCACACTCAAGTTAAAGAGGGTTACAAAGATGTGCGGGACTTACGGGCATGACTTCAGTCACTTAGGACGGTAGCTGAGTGCCGATTTAACAGTTAAATGCGCTTTCTATCAGCCTGCTGCTCTATTTATCCGGCGGGGTTTGGCGGCCTTGGGCCCGAAAGATGGTCACACTGCGAAGCTCGCAACAAATTGCATGCGCGTCCAGGACCGCCACCAGATCAGGATTCGATCTCTGCTCGCAGGCATTAATCACGCACTCAAGAAGGTGGGGCACACTCCGGAGTAGAGGATTTCATCTCGACTAGGACGCCCAGTACTTAAACTGGCGCCTCCGACATTTGCAGGGCTATGCCAAAGGGATCGCAAACCATCGGGTAGGACGGAGCAGCAGCATGTTCCGGTGGACCGTTTTAAGGGATGGAAAGCCCTTTACGCTGGCGTGGTCACGGGCGTCCGTGGTGTTTTTGCCGCCGCCTTTTGCTCGTACAGATGGCGGTCCGCTTCTTCAATCAATTCGTCGAAATGATCGCCGGGCTCGTATGCTTTCCAGCCTACGGAGAAGGTAATGGGCAGAACTTTCCCCTGGAACTCGATCTGCAAGCCGTCAAGCCGCGAAAGAATCAGCGTCAACTGGTTCACTTCGCAATCCAGCAACAGGAGAATGAACTCGTCCCCGCCCCAGCGCGCCGCCAGGTCCGAACCGCGCGTGGACCGGCTCAAGTATTTGGCAAATTCCTTGAGCACGTGATCGCCCGCCAGGTGGCCGTGTTCATCGTTGATCTGCTTGAAATCGTTCAGGTCCACCAGCACAACGATCAGGGACAAACCGCGGCGTTCCGACCGCGCAATCTCTGACCGCAACCGCTGCTCCGCGTATCGCCGGTTGTAAAGGCCCGTCAGCGGATCAAACATTGCCAGCCGCCGGAAAACCTCCGCCTGGATTTGCTGCTCGGCCAGGGCGCGCTGGATTTTCCGCAAGCGGAGATGCTGGTAGATCATCTGGCACGTGAATATCAGAACGAGCACCACCAGGGCGCGCACCGCAAGCCTCAGTTCCAATCCGAAAAAGGTTTTTTCCCCTTTGAGGTAGAACGACACCGAAAGCGAAAAGATTGCGGCGGTCAGACTGAGGATAATGATGGCGGCGTTGCTCCACACCCACAAGTCGCGCCGCTCCAGTTTGCGCAGGTTCGCTTGAATGTCGGCGGCGCCATAGTCCGGTTCGCCTTGGAACAGAGGCGTGGAATTAGTGTTCATCGCTCAGTCCATCATCAGATTGACGTGCTTCATCTTGAAGCTAGCCTGCTCTTCACCAAGCGTCAAGCACACTGGCCAACCCTGCGCCCCGGTAGTAACGCCACCGAAACGCCGGCGTCGGGCAGAATGCGCGAGCTGACTCTGTTTTTGCTTGCCAAGCCCCACAGCTAAGAAGTGTTCCTTGCTCTCTGGATGCCATTGCAGCACTATGCTTGAAATGCGCGGGTTCGCGAACCTCAGCCGGGGCGGCCGCAAGAAGGGACGACGATGCGCGCTAGCCGGAACCGGTTGGCGAACGTGGCTGCGGCCACGTTGGCTGCCGGCGTCAATCTTCTGGTGAGTGATGTCTGGACCTTCCGTCCAGGGCAGCTTATCGCCCGCTCGCGGGATCCGGAAGGTGCCTTGGCTCCTGCTGCCCGCAGCCCAGTGTCTGCCAGCCAAGAGAAATCTGGGGGGTGCCGCCTCCTCCGGGTCTGGTACGGACTTTGCCTTCTGCTCGCCGTGGCCACCTATTTCTACGGCTTGGACAGTCTGCACATTCCCAGGAACGGCGACGAATACATTTACGCGCACATTACGCGTCTCACGGCGGACAGCGGTCATGTTCTGCCCCTCCAGTCGCAGTTGCATGAGATGCGAAACACGAAGCCGCCGCTTCTGTTCTGGCAAGGGATCGCCTCCACGCACTGGGGGAGGGATTGGCACCTGTGGTCCCTGCGGTATCCGAGCGTCATCTATACCCTGCTCGCGGCTGTGCTGGTGTTCCTGCTGGGATGGAGGGTGTCAGGGCAGATGGAGACCGGTGGTGTGGCGTGTCTGACCTTCCTTTCTTTCTACAGCACTTACCGGTACGGGCGCCCCTTTCTGACCGACGCGCCGGAGACCTTCTGGATCTTCCTGCCGTTCTTTGCCCTCCTGTTCTGGCGGCCAGCCGCATTCGAGTCGCGCGTCCGCGTGCCCCTGTTGTTGGGCGTCGGACTCGGCGTTGGTCTCCTCTATAAGTCGTTCGCGCTTGCCGTTCCAGCAATCCTGGCCCTCTCCTGGTGGTACTTGCATCATCGAAGCTACCGGATGGGGACGTTTCTGACCAAAGATGCTGGGAAGATCGCCGTCATGGCCACGGTCTCCCTCACCGTGTTCAGCGTCTGGTTTCTACTGGATCCGAACCCGATGGCGATCGTGCGGGAATTCGCCTTCGGAGAGAATCTCGGGAAGTTCGATTCGGGCGGCGTCGGCTACTTGACGAAGCTTCTGTGGGGAGGATCAAGCGTTTGGGCGCTGGCCCTGGGCTATCCGGTCAATGCCGGCTTGCTGGCGTTCCCGGTGATGGCGCTGTGTTGGGTCGCCTACAAGCGGCGGCACCAATTGGAGGGAGCGGAGATACTTCTTTGGATCTGGGTCGTCACCTTGTTTCTGGTATTCAGCATTCCCAGCGTGCGGTCGAGCCGGTATCTCCTGCCGGCCATGCCGGCGCTGGCGGTCCTGTGTGCCCTCAACTGGGACCGCATCAGCCGCAAGGCGTTTGTCGCCACCCTCCTTGCCGCGTGGACCGCTATTGCCACGATGGCCTATCTGTCCCTGCGACTGCAATTCAGCTTGGCAGGTGTCCGAGTGTATCTGGTGACGTACTGGCTGCTTCTGGGTATCACTGCAACGCTCGTACTCCTGGCAGTGTTCGTGCCCGAGTTTACGCGACCCAGTGTCCCCTGCGCAGCGCTGCTGGTGTGTCTTTCCCTAGCAGCTTTTCTCCGTCCGCTGGATGGCCCCCTCGGCCGCTACAGCGCTGACGCTCAGCAGTACGTCAGGGGCAAGCAGGTCTGGGTGCCCTGTGACTTCAGAGCTGTCGACGAAGGCTATCGCTTCCTTTTGCCAGGAGCCGATATCCATGGCTATCGTGAAGACCGGAGCGTGACCATCGACGCGCTGGGCACGCGGTATCCGCGGTTCGCCATGCGACTGCCCTTCGCTACGAGCGTTACTCCCGGCCTCCATGTGATCGGGCTACGTCTCGAGCTGCACAGCCGCCTTACCTCTCGCGAATTCTTGGACATGCTTCGGGGCAAAGTATTCGATCAGTTGTTCGTCCAGGAGATACTGATCGAAGTTCCTGGTGCGAGGGCGGCGGCCCTCCCCTCGGATGAGGGCTGCCGCTGAACGTGCACGCGCTTGCGTGAGTAGTTGCGAAGTCTTGTACCTCCCCAGGATTCCACGCGTAACGAAAAAGGCCGTCAAGAAAACAGCGATCACCAGCAGAAGCGATTTTTTCGCAAGCGGAATTGAACTTTATTAGGAAGACAACGACTTTCGCGGAACTACTGTTATTTGAAAAAGAGATGGTGCGGTCGAGTGGATTCGAACCACCACGGTATTGCTACCGCCAGCCCCTCAAGCTGGTGCGTCTGCCAGTTCCGCCACGACCGCGCAAAATCAAGTATAAACCGGAAAGCTCGTCGCTTGGCAACCAGGGGCCTGAGCTCGCTAACAGCGAAGAGTCCCCCTTAATCGGTTAGGGCTTGGGCTGCGTCGCGGGTGCCTGCTGTTGCGGTGTTGTTGATTGGGGTGCCGCAGGCTGCGGTGTCGCTGGCGCCGGTGTCACGGGAGCCGCGGGAGTCGCCGTCTTGGGCGCAGGCTTGGAGTACTTCTCCAAGATAGAGCCACCACCACCCTGGCCCCGATCCACATTCTGATCCACTTTGACTACCATGGCCATCGCGCAGACCATGAACATGACCGCGCACCAAGTTGTGGCCTGCGATAGCACGGACGCCGCCCCGCGCGGGCCAAAAGCCGTTTGGCTGCCCGCCCCGCCGAACGCCCCGGCCAGGTCCGCGGCCTTGCCGCTTTGCAGCAGCACCACAATAATCAGCACCAGGCAGTTCAGTACAAAGAACGGCTTCAGAATATAGCCGCCCCACGGAAGGCGAAACCCGGCGGCGATGATCCCAAAACCGATCAGCAAAGCAATTGCCCACTTCATCCAAGCTGGCATTCCACGCACCTCAATCCACAAAACGTCGCTTCTTTAGGAGGCCGGGGCTTCAGCCCCGGCGTAAAGCCCTTAGACCCAATAGACTTCAGCCTCTGAAGAAGACCTTCCCGGCATTTTCCCGCTGCCTCTGAACGCGGCCTCAATCCAATTCCTATCGAGGCCAGTCCTTCACCAGGCTTGCGAACGACTTCGGGTCCAGGCTCGCTCCACCCACAAGCGCGCCGTCGAGTTCCTCTTGCGCCATCAACCCCTGAATATTGTCAGGCTTGACGCTCCCGCCGTACAGAATGCGCAACGCGGAAGCATGGCTGGCAGCGAACTTCTCCGCCGCGCACTGGCGAACGAACTTATGCACTGCCGCAGCGATGTCCGGCGTTGCCGTGCGGCCGGTGCCGATGGCCCAGACCGGTTCGTAAGCTATCAGAATACGGGAGAATTCTTCGGGGGTCAACGCGCCCACGCTGCCCTGAAACTGGCTCTGGCAGACCCGTTCGGTATTGCCGGCCTCGCGGTCGGCGAGCATTTCACCGATGCACACGATAGGCATAAGTCCAGCAGCTAGAGCGGCTTTGGTCTTCTTGAAGACGGTCTCGTTGGTCTCGCCGAAGAACTGGCGGCGCTCAGAGTGGCCGACGATGGTGTAGCGGCAACCCGCTTCCACCAACATGCCCGTGGAAACCTGCCCGGTGTAAGCACCCTCCTTCTCCCAGTACACGTCCTGCGCGGAGATACCGACCTGCGTGCCCTTGGTGGCCTCCACCGCGGCGGGAATATTTGTAAAGGGCGGCGCGATCACAATGTCGCAGTCCTTTACGCCCGCCACCAGCGGAAGGAACGCGGCAAAAAACGCGCGCGTCTCCGCTTGATTCTTGTACATCTTCCAGTTGCCGGCGATTACCCGGCGGCGTTTTGCGGTGCTCATTTGTCGGTTAGTGCCTCCACGCCGGGCAGCTTGCGGCCGCTGAGAAATTCCAGCGAGGCGCCGCCTCCGGTTGAAATATGTGAAATCTGTTTCGCGAGTCCGGACTGCTGCACGGCCGCCACGGAATCGCCCCCGCCAATAATGGAAGTCGCACCGCCTGTTGTAGCTGCGGCCACGGCTTTGGCGATTTCCAGTGTGCCCTTGGCGAACGCGGGCATTTCAAACACGCCCATCGGGCCGTTCCACACGATGGTCTCGGATTTCGCGATTTCCGCCTTGTATGCCGCGATCGTTTTCGGGCCGATGTCCAGCCCCATCTGGTCCGCGGGCATCGCGGAAACGTCCACGGTTGTTGCCGGAGAGTCGGCTTTGAATTCCGGCGCGATCACGCTGTCGCTGGGCAGCAAGAACTTGAAGTTCTTCTGCTTGGCATCGGCGAGGATCTTCTTCGCCAGCTCAATCTTGTCTTCTTCCACCAGCGACTTGCCGATAGGCAATCCCTGCGCCTTCAAAAAGGTGTAGGCCATGCCGCCGCCTATGAGCATGGCGTCGGCGATCTTCATCAGGTTCTCGACCACTTCGATTTTGTCGCTGACCTTGGCCCCGCCAAGAATGGCCACGAACGGGCGCGTTGGATTGCTGATTGCCTTGCCGATATACTCGAGCTCTTTTTCCATCAGCAGCCCCGCCGCCGCCTGCTTCACGAATTTCGTGATGCCCACAACGGAGGCGTGCGCGCGGTGCGCGGAGCCAAATGCGTCGCAGACATACACGCCGTCGCACAACGCCGCGAGTTGCTTGGAAAACGCCTCGTCGTTCTTTTCTTCCTCCGGATGGAAGCGCACGTTTTCCAGCACCAGGATGTCGCCCTCTGCCAGGCTATGGCTCTTCGATTCGGGAATAGGCCCCACGCAATCCGACGCAAAGCGCACCGATTTTTCAATCAATTGCTCGAGCTTTTTGGCCGCGGGAAGGAGCGAGTATTTCGGCTCCGGCCCCCCCTTGGGCCGCCCAAGATGCGATGCCAGCACCAGCCGCCCGCCTTTCTGAATGGCCAGGCGCAAAGTGGGCAACGTTTCGCGGATGCGCGTGTCGTCGGTGACCACGCCGTCTTTCAAAGGCACGTTGAAATCGACGCGAATGAAGACGCGTTTGCCGCGGAGATCGAGGTCTTGAATCGTAAGTTTGTTCATGGTGAATTCACTTTCTGTAATCAATTGCCGGAAATCAGCGAACGGATATCAGATACCGGCGATCAGATATCAGGAACCCGGTTGGAGCCAGAGCTGCAAGTCCATCCCCGAAGAGCGCGCGACGTGTGGACAGCTTTCCGCCACTGTGCGGTTGCCGCGTACTCCGTGGCTCGCTCTCACGCGAGTCACGGGTTACAAGTCACGAGTCACTGCCTTTAGAGTCTCGAAGCAAGCAGCTTGATCAGGTCGCGCACACGGCAGGAATAGCCCCACTCGTTGTCGTACCAGGCCAGCACCTTGATGCACTTGTCGCCGACGACCTTGGTGTAGCCCGCATCCACGATGGACGAATTGGGATTGCCGCGGAAGTCAATAGAGACCAGTTCTTCTTCCGTATACGCAAGAATGCCTTTCATCGGGCCGTTTGCCGCTGCCTTCAACGCCGCATTCACGCTGTCCTTCGTCGCCGGCTTCTCCACAAACACAGTCAGGTCCACTACGCTGACGTTCGGGGTCGGCACGCGCATCGAGTACCCGTCCAGCTTGCCGTCCAACTCCGGAATGACCAGCTTCAGCGCCTTCGCCGCTCCCGTCGTGCTCGGAATCATGCTCAAGGTCGCTGCGCGAGCGCGCCGCAGGTCCTTGTGCGGCAAATCCAGCAACCGCTGGTCGTTCGTATAGGAGTGGATCGTGGTCATCGTGCCGCAGACGATCTTGAAAGTGTCCTGCAGAACTTTCGCAACTGGGGCAAGGCAGTTCGTGGTGCAAGAGGCGTTCGAAACCACATTGTGCTTGGCGGGATCATAGGTCTTGTCGTTCACACCCAGCACAAACGTGGCATCCGGGTCCGTGGCAGGCGCCGTAATAATGACCTTCTTCACGGGGCCGCGGATGTGCTTGCGGGCATCGGCACCCTTGGTGAACAGGCCCGTGGACTCGACCACAATCTGCGCGCCCACGCTGGCCCAGTCGAGTTCCGCCGGGTCCTTTACTTTAAATACTTTAAAGCTCTTGCCTTCCACACTGATGGAGTCGTCCGTGTGGGTGATGGTGTGCGGAAGGTTTCCAAGGACCGAGTCGTACTTCAGAAGATGCGCGAGGGTCTTGGCATCCGTGATGTCGTTCACGGCTACGAACTGAATGTCCTTGTCATCCAGCGCTGTGCGCATGATATTGCGACCGATGCGGCCGAAGCCGTTGATTCCAACCTTAATTGCCATGCTTCCTCCGGTGGGGGGTAGATTGCGGCGACCAATCGAGTGCGAACGCCGCCCTGTGTAGAACAGAAAATGCCAGGAGTAGTGTAAGGGAAAGTCAACGCGAACCGAAGTGTCCTGGGTCACAAACAATCTGCCACGGCCTCTGGCAAATTATCTTGATTGATTCTTGTGGCTGCTTTCTACTGTTGATTGTCCTTTACCAAAATGCAGCGCGATTCGCGGGTTTGGCCCTTTTTGCTCTGTCTCTCACTCCACGCCTTAGCCCTTTTCCAGCTACCATTGTAGCGCATCGCCTTACCCTATGCCGACCCCATTGCCGCCACTCGCCATTCTCTCCCCAACGGGCCAGCAGGGGGTGCCCCAGGTTCGATTTTCTACCTGGGTCTTGGGGTCGTCCTAGTTCACTCTTTCCTCACTCCTCGGAATCAATCGAAATCAGTCCCGGCTTTTCCTTCATATAGAACGACCAACTGCTCCACGGCCAGTCTCTCGGATGTTCCACCAATCCTCGAACCACTGGATTCGCATGCATGTAATTCAGTTTCTCTTTCCTCTTCCCAATTGTGTGGACATTGAAATCGTAAAACCTTGGCTGCCAGAACGCCTTAGGCGGGACCCCCTCCCCTTCGATCGGCAATTGGAACTGCTCTTCGGTGTCAACTTCTTTCCGCTTGCGCAATTTCAACGACACACGCAACTTTAACTTCTGCAGCACCGTCGACGGCGTCCCTATCAGCGGTTCACTCATCAAAAGATGCACGTGCTCTGGCATCACCACATAGCCAATGAGCCGAAATCCCATCTCATTACGAACTTTCTCCAACTCATGCACAAACACGCTGCGCGCACACTTTGTCCCCAACAACGGCAAGCGTTGATAACAACTGAATGTCACAAAGTGCAGATCGCCTTTGCCGTAATAGCGTTTCAATCCGCTGGGCATTCCGAAACCCCAAGACCCAGGTAAGAAATCAAACCTGGGGCACCCCGTCTCTCTATACTTCTGCGAGAATTGCCACGGTGATATCCTCTCCCCATGCACCAGGTCAACCAATTCCAAAACGATTCTGGGCCGCCCCCACCCTTACAAACCAAAGGGCACGGCACCCACGCTTGCGTCTGCTACCTACAAAGGGTCGTGCGTGAATGATATACTTCTCGAGTGACCCACGAACCTAGAATGCGAAAAACTGTCTGCCCCACCCGTCATATCCTCAAGTGCTTGGTCCATGGTGAATAAAGGAGGAGACGTGTCCACGATACGAATCAGCAAGAGTTTATCGCTCCTGTTCGCTTTCATGCTGTTCGAGGGAGCGGCACAAGGTCAAGCCGCGCGCGGCCCGGCGGGCTTGCCGAAGTGGGCGCACGAAGGAAACTGCGCTGTCCGTTTTGTCTATAACCCGCCGATCCCGCAAGACCACGTCGTGATACCCCTTATTCTCAGGCAGGCACCGAGGCAAGATTCTCGCTACGGAACGTGGTCGACGCTATTTCCCGAGGGCTTGACGCAGTGGATTTCACCTCGGGAAATGCAAAGCCTAGTGGACCGCCTCGAAAGGCTCAACCTAGTGTGGGACGTGTCGCCGAACCCTATATCGTTTAGCAGGGAACCAATAGTGCCTCCCCCACCGCCTCCCATGCCGCCGTGGAAAATGGCGATGCCCAGACGAGTAGGGACGATGGAGATTGATATCACTTCAGACGCTGGGTCCGCCGTCACGGACCTGCCTTCTGATCAAGTTTGTAGTTCGATGGAACGCTTGGACCTAGCCCTTCACATTCCCATTGCCGTATATAACTTCCGGGGGACGAGGCTTGTGTGGGGGTGCAAGGTTCCCAGCTTCAACCTTGCCAACAGGCCCGAGCCCCCGAAGCACGGCCTGAACTGACAGGGCTGATTAGATGACAGCGTCGGCTCCCTCGTCGGCGCCCTGCGCCGCTTCACTGCCTCTTATTCCCTGTGTTGGAGGACGGATCTGTCCTATTGCGGGTACTGCTTGATGGCCGTGACGCGTTCGCCCGTAAAGCGCACGAAAACAGTTTTGTCCGGGGGATGCCCGTAAATCCAATCTTCCGTATCGTTGCCATTGGCATCGCGCTCACGCACTTTGCGGTCCGGCTTGCCTATGGCCGCCACCACTTCCTCGCGGTCCATGCCCAGCAGCGCATGGCGCTCCGTGATGGCCTTCTTCATTTCCGGCGGAAGCGTATCAATCCAGTGCACCGCGGCGGAGCGTTCCTTCGAAAAATCCAGGAACGGCCCAAGGATTTGCTTCAACTGCTCGGGAGTGAGATCCGGCACCGCCCTGGGGAATTGCACATAGATCGTGCCGCCCATTCCTGGCTGGATGCCCGGGGGTCCCGGCTCCTGCGTCGTACTTGTGGACTGCCCCACGGGCGCCGGTGAGCCACCCATGCCAATCTGAATGTGATCGCGCCAATGCTTCTTGGGGCGACCCCCGCCATTGATGTCCACCACGATGGTGTGCTCGCGGAATTCCAGATTGGTGATCTGGGCGTTGTCTCCGGTGTTCACGGCCGCACCGTGCGTGGCCACGGCATGATCCAGATTCTCCTGGTTGATGGGCTTGTCCGTGTAGAGGATGAAACCCTCTTTGCCGCCCGGCACCGGCTTGCGCGCTTTCGCAAATTCGCCGGAGACGTAGCGAATCAGGGCCAGTTTCGAGGTTTCCTGGAGCGTGGTGCTTTTCTTCCCGGAAGCGGGCGCGCTCTGCGTCTGGTCCTGCTCAGCGCTGTTCATAACCAGGGGCCATAGGGGAATGGGCTCCCCCGGCGGAAATTTCTCCGCCGCGGCCTCCGGTTCACTCCGCAGGGACACTACCTTTGGCACGTCCGCATCTGCGAAGAACAACAGCGCAATCGCAATGGCTAAAAAGTAGTGCATGGCTCCAGGGATCGTGTCACCCGCCGGGGTGTCCACTCCCTATTTTATGATGCAGAAAGCCGAATGGATAGCAGCAGATTTGCAAAACTACTGCATTACCACGGTGACCCCTTGCCGGTCTATTTGCATCGGCAAGAGCTCCCCGCCGGACTCCACCACCGCCTTTTCTACGCGTTCCCGCGCATCCGGCTCAATTAGCAGCACAATACACCCGCCGCCACCCGCGCCGCACACCTTCCCCGCCAGGGCGCCTTTGCGGCGGGAGTTCTCAATGATCCGGTCGATCGTGTTCGTGGAGATAGTGGGCAGGTTTCTGCGGCGGAAGGTCCACTCGTCGTGCATCAGCCGCCCGGTTTCTCTCCAGTTGCTTGCTTCCAGCGCCGTGCGCATCTTTTGCGCAATCTGCGAGATGCGCTCCAGGTTATTCACCACCGACCTCTTGTTATCAATATGGGCCTTGAAAACGCCCCAATTGTTGATGGCCGATTGCCGCGGCTTTCCGGTGTAACACACCACCAGGCGGCGCTCGAGTTCGTCCAGATTCACATTGATCTCGATACGGCGCTCGCCCCCGGGGATCAGTTCAATGGCCGCTGCGCCACCGAACGCCGGCGGATAGTGATCCTGCATGCCTGTGGGGATGTGGATGACGATGGCCTCCGCGTCGCGGCTGATGTGTATCCAGTCCACCTTGCTGCGGCCCGCTCCCGTGAAGCGGTCCAGCGCCGCGCAAATGGACACCGCCATCGCGCTGGATCCGCCGATGCCAGCGCCGGCTGGCGCCTCGGAGTTCGTCGTCAGCGTGAATCCGCCTTCCGGACGGAAGAACTTCACGATCTCCGCCAGCAGGGGCAAGCGGAAGCGTTTCGTGCGAGCCAGTTTTGCAAACGACGCAAAGCTTTCCGCGCGCTTGGTGTCCAGCGATACCAGCTTGATGCTTTCATCCCCCGGCGCGTGCGTCTCGATCACGCAATGCGCGTAACGCGAAATCGCCGCGTTCAGCGTCACCGCACCGGGATGAAACAGGTACAGCGGCCAGATGTCCAGCGTGCTCCCGGCCAGGTCTACGCGTGTTGGAGCTTTCGATTCGATGAGCATGTGCGTCCTGAAAAACAGAAATGGATTGCGTATGACGTATAAAGCGAGACCATCTTAAGCCGCACCACTTGACGCGCCACGGCTACGCGGCAGTACTACCGGGCCCGGTTCTTTCCGCGCCTGCGCCGGATTCGGCTCAAAACACCGGCGGCAGCGCGCTTCATACATCTCCGTGGCCCCTACCACGATCAATTCGTCGCTATCCACCAGCCGCTGCGTGTGCACCGCCGGATTCCCGCAGCGCACGCAAATGGCCAGCAGTTTGGTGATCTCCTCCGCCACCGCCAGCAGCCGGGGCATGGGTTCAAACGGGCGGCCGCGATAGTCTGTGTCCAATCCCGCCACGATTACGCGCTTCCCAAGGTTCGCCAGCTTCGTGCACACCTCCACGACCTCATCCCCCAGGAACTGCGCCTCATCGATACCCACAACTTCCGTGCGCGGCTGCAGTTTCTCCAGGATCTCCGAGGCTTTGCTCACATTGTCGGACGGGATGCCCAGCCCGGAGTGGGAGACGATTTCGTTCGCGGTATAACGCGAGTCGATCGCCGGCTTGAAAATCTGCACGCGCTGCCGGGCGATTTCCGCGCGCCGCAATCGCCGGATCAGCTCCTCGCTCTTTCCGGAGAACATCGGCCCCACCACCACTTCGATCCATCCCATGTTGCCTTTCACAATGTCCACGTCGTTTCTCCTCACTCCCCGGCCCAGGGCCGCGCGTTGCGCGGCTTCACAATCCAGCCGCGGACGCCTTCCCATACATCCTCTGATTGTAGAATGGCGCGAACGCCGCCACCACTGCCACTCGAAACGCTTCTTGCCGGGAGATCAGGTCCACCGACAGCACGCCCCAGGCCCCTTGCGCGTCGCGAATCCCTACCGCTCCCGCGAAACGATCGATCGCCTCGGAAAGCTCCCTACCGTTTGACAGCACGTCCTCCGCCAGCGCGTCGGGCAATTCAATGCTGCCCGAGCATCCGAAATGCCCGCGTCGTCCATCGCTCACGTACGCCCAACTCTCCAGCAGAACACAACGCCGGCCATTCTCCACGGCTACATCCAGCCCGCCCTCGAGGCCCACAAAATAGTCCGCGGATTCACCCGACGCCCTCAGCCACTCCACAACTGCTTCCGCCCTTTGCCGCGCCCCGCGCATCAACTCCTCCCGCGAAGCCGGCGTATGCCCGACCCCACTCTCCACCTCATAACCCTGGATCTCCAAATCCATCTTCGGAGCGAGCATTTCTTTGAAGAGTGCGGCAGCTTCCCTGACGGCATTGAGTTTCGGCCGCCGGGTGCTCCCGACAGCGATGTGGCAGACAGTCATCGAGTGCAGGACCCAATTGCGGGCATCATAGCGGGAATTCGCACAAATGTTCAGCGGGTTTTTTCCGAAGGCTGAGGAAATTTGCGGAAGAAAATGGAGCGGCCTATGAGAATCGAACTCACGCCTGAACCTTGGCAAGGTTCCGTACTACCATTATACTAAGGCCGCTCGACCTCTTATTTTATAGCACGCAACCGCACCGAAAACCAAGTTGCAGCGATGCATCCGCTGCGGTTGCGGAACCCGCTCAGGATACTTGGCTGACGCGCGCGGACTTGACCACGGGCGAGCGCCGCTGGCGTTGGGCGAATCGCGTGGCCTTGTCCTTATCGGTGTAAACGCGGCCAAACGTCTCGCCATCCGCGTAGTTGACGGTGACCAGATAATGGTGATGCCGGCGCCGGCGATCCTTGCCAAACTCGGATTTTTCGTCGCGCACGGACTTCCTGGGTAGTTTTGATGCCTTTTTAGCCACGTGAAAATCCTCGAAGTTGGAAAATTCTTAATCATCACTATCGCAAGAAAACTCAGTTCGCGCAAGTAGTATACAAGCTAGTTATCCTTTCTTCATTAGTTGACCCAAGAGGACTGTCGAAGACGGGACCCGCAATTGGCCCGCTGCTGACAGAAGTGAGAGCCCAATCCCCTCTGCAATACGAGAAAGTGGCCCCCCTAGTCTCGCCCTCTCTTGCTTTGCCGCAGGGCGCTCTCCCAACAAGGCCGCCCATACAGCCGCTGCCATCGGCAACGCCGCCCAGCGCGAAGCTCCGATTCCCTACCCGAACCCTAAATCCTTGCATCTAATGGGAGTGAAGCGCGTAAGCTTGGCGTCTCAGCGGCGCAATAGCCTGGAGCGTTGCTGTCATGAAACATTTCGCCAGATTTTACGTCTTAATGAATGAGGCTTACAGTATGCTGCTACGGCGGATGAAGGATAAGCCGATGACGAATATGCAAAAACTGCCGCCCATTCTCGAAGATCTTCGGAGCCACGCTCCGGAACAGTTGGCGGAACTCCGCCTGTTGCTCGGCGCGGGGATAACCGGCCGCCCCGATTTGCGCCGCCCGGGCTTTTTTGAGCTCGATGGCGATTCCAGCGTTTATTACATCTTCCGCTACCCCAACGGCCAAAAAGTTCTCCTGCTGGCAGCGTGGGAACGCCAGTCCGACCCAGTCGCCGAAATGGCGGCCTGCTCCTGCCCCGCCGCATAACCGCGCCGCTCAATCATTCAGACCAGTCCACGCACGGGAAACGGAGAGTTTGCCCCCAGCCAGGGCTCCCGCTACTCTTTTTCCAGCTTCAACGCTGCCGAGTTGATGCAGTAGCGCAAGCCCGTGGGCTTCGGCCCGTCCTCAAACACGTGTCCGAGATGCGCGTCGCAATGGCTGCACCGCACCTCCGTCCGTGTCATCCCGTGGGAAGTATCGGTATCCTCCTCCAACACCTCCCCATTGGCGGGAGCGAAGAAGCTCGGCCAGCCGCACCCGGAGTGGAACTTGGTATCTGATCGGAAAAGCGGCTCCCCGCAACACACGCACTTATAGGTGCCGGGCGTTTCGGTAGCTTCGTACTCGCCGGTAAAGGGGGGTTCCGTCCCTTTCTGACGTGTCACATAGTACTGGTTCTGTGTCAGTGACTTCTTCCATTCCGCATCGGATTTCCGCAATTTTTCGCCCATATCTGTGGCTCCCCGGGCCCCACCGCTATTGCCCTGTCAGTATCAGATTCGGCGCAATGCCTTGACGTTTCGCGCCACTCCCCCAATCATAGAAATGGACCCGCCCGCAGGACGATATCATGGCCGAATTGTCTGAAAAGCAGTATCCGGAAAAGCGCCGCAGCCGGCGAGCCAAGATCGCCAAGCCCCTCCGTGTGCGTCCATCGGAACCGCGGGACGAGCACTTCGAAGACATGCCCGTCAGCATTAACGCCTCCAAGGAAGGCATTTTCTTTCACACCCGCCGCCCCAACTATTACAAGGGCATGCGTGTTTTCGTCACTTTCCCCTTTAGCTCCGCCCACGACCCCATGAACTGCGAATATGTGGCGGAGGTCGTGCGCGTGGAACCCCTCCCCAACGGCAGGTTTGGCGTGGCCCTGCATCTCATCATGACGGTCAATTACAGTTCCAACACCCCGACGGGTATCGTCTCCCGTACTTAGCATCGAAAATTCAGATGCATCTGGTGTGATTTTTGGTTTGGCTCAACCCTCCCCAATCGTGTATTTTCTACTTGCAATGAATCTTCGGGCGCATCGACACCATCATCATCACGGCTTCCTGCCGCGCCCGTTGAGGTCTGTATAGCGCTTTCGTAACAAAAAGCTCTTATCAGCCCGCTGGCGCCAATCGCCCCGGCGGGTTTTTTGCTTTTAGGAGGCTCTGGTGGAACTTGCTTTTGCAAAGTTGGACGGGTTGATCCCCGCAGTGATTCAGGATCACGCCACACGCGAAGTGCTGATGCTTGGCTTCTTGAGTCCCGAAGCCCTCGAATACACCCAGCGCACCGGCGAGGTCCACTTCTACAGCCGCACCCGCCAGCGCCTCTGGAAAAAAGGCGAAACCAGCGGTCACGTCCTCCGCGTCCGCCAACTCCTCTTCGATTGCGACGCCGACTCCCTCCTCATCCGCGTCGATCCTGTCGGGCCAGGCATATGTCACGAGGGCTACCGGAGCTGTTTTTTTCGCGAACTGGCGCCTGATGGTGCGTCACGCATCGTCGCGGAGCGTACCTTCGCCGTCGAAGATGTTTACGGCAAAAGGGGGGCGCAATGAGCGTCTTGAAACTGGGTATCCCCAAGGGCAGCTTGCAGGAGGCCACCGTCGATTTGCTGGCCCGCGCCGGATGGAAGGTCACCTTGAGCTCCCGGAGCTACGTGCCCGCGATTGACGACGCCGAAATCGACTGCCTGCTGGTGCGCGCGCAGGAGATGGCGCGCTACGTCGAATCGGGCGCTCTGGAAGCCGGGATCACCGGCCATGATTGGGTCGTGGAAACGAATGCGGATGTCGTCGAACTTGCGGAACTTGTCTATGCCAAACAGCGGCTGACCCGCGTGAAGTGGGTGTTGGCCGTTCCCGAAGACTCCGCCATCCGCGCCCCGCGCGACCTCGAGGGGAAAACCATTGCCACCGAAGTCGTGCGCATCACCGAAAAATATCTCGCCGGCCATGGCGTCAAAGCGCGCGTGGAATTTTCCTGGGGCGCCACCGAAGTGAAAGTGCCTCAGCTCGCCGACGCGATTGTGGAAGTGACGGAAACGGGATCATCGCTGCGCGCCAACCGCCTGCGCATCCTCGACACCGTCCTCGAATCCTCTACCGTCTTCATCATGAACCGCAAAGCAGCCGAAGATCCGGCCAAACGCCAAAAGGCCGAAAACCTCGTGCTCATGCTGCAAGGCGCGATTGCCGCCGCCACTCGCGTGGGTCTAATGCTCAATGTGAAGCAGCAGGATCTGGCCGCCGTACTGGCCGTGCTCCCGGCGCTGAAAAATCCCACCATTTCCGCGCTCAGCGATTCGGAATGGGTCGCCGTAAACACCGTCGTCGAAGAGGCCGTCGTCCGCCAAATTTTGCCGAAACTAAAAGCCGCCAGGGCCCAAGGCATCGTGGAATATCCCTTGAACAAGATCGTGCTCTGATGAGAATCCTGAAACTCACCGCGCAAACCGAAGCAAAACTCATGCAGCTCCGTCAGGGCGACGACCGCGTCGCCCTGCAAACTGCGGCGAAAATCGTCGCCGATGTCCGCCTGCGTGGCGACACCGCACTGCAAATGTGGAATCGCAAGTTCGACCCGGCCGAGTCGCAACACGCGAGGCTCTGGATTACTCCCGCCGAAACCGCCGCGGCGAAAAACCGTGTCAGCCGCGAATTCCTTCGCGCAATCTCTCACGCCGCGGACAATGTTCGCCGCGTGGCGGAAAAGCAGATGCCCCGCGCATGGTCTCTCCAGGTTGAGCCGGGCGTAACCGTCGCCCAAATCGTCCGCCCCTTGGAATCCATCGGATGCTATATTCCCGGCGGACACTTTGCGCTCGTCTCCACTCTGGTCATGACCGTGGTGCCGGCGCAAGTGGCCGGCGTCCGGCGCATCGTTGCCGTTTGTCCGCGCCCGAACGATGAACTGATCGCCGCGGCCGATCTGCTGGGCGTCATGCAACTCGCCCGCATCGGCGGCGCCCAGGCGATCGCCGCGCTCGCTTATGGCACAAAGCGCATCGCGGCCGTCGAAAAAATCTTCGGCCCAGGCAATCGCTACGTTACCGCCGCCAAGCAAATCGTTAGCGCCACCTGCGCCATCGATTTGCCCGCCGGGCCAACGGAGGCGATCGTGCTCGCCAATCAAGGGAATCCCCGCTGGATCGCGGCCGATTTGCTGGCGCAAGCCGAGCATGCTCCCGATGCCGGCAGCTATTTGGTGACCTCATCGCCGGGGTTCGCTAGAAAGGTTCAGCGCGAGGTCACGAAGCAATTGGATGAATTGCTCCCCGATAATCCCGCGCAGATTTCCATCCACAGGACCGGCGCCATCCTTTTAGCCCGCTCCTGGAATGCGGCCTGTGAGTTTGTGAATCGTTTTGCGCCGGAACACCTCAGCCTGCCGTCCAACGGCCGCAAGCTGTTGGGTAAAATCCGCTCCGCCGGAACAGTCTTTCTCGGGCCGCTCAGCGCGCAACCCTTCGGCGATTACGCCACCGGCAGCAACCACGTTTTGCCGACGGGCGGCTGGGCCAGGCGTCGCGGAGGCCTCGGCGCAGGCGATTTTGTGAAGCGCATCAGCGTGCAAACGATCGCGCCCCGCGGTTACCGCGCCCTTGCCGCCGACGTCCAAACCCTGGCCGGTGCCGAAGGACTTTACGCGCACGCCAATGCGGTGGAGGTGCGTCGGTGAAAGTGCAACTCCCCGTTCGCAAGGCGATTCTCGAGCGCCGCACCTACGAAGCGCCCGCCGAGGGCCGCGCGGGCAAGATTCGCCTCGACTTCAACGAGAACACCACTGGCTGCGGCCCGGCCGCATTGCGTGCCCTCCGGAAGCTCAGCGCGAAAACAATTGCCACCTATCCGGAATACGCCGCGCCCACGCGCAAAATCGCCCGTTATTTTCGCGTGCACCCGACGGAGCTCGTCCTCACCAACGGCGGCGACGACGCCTTGCGCGTCTTCTTTGATACCTTCGTTGAGCCGCGGAGCCACATCCTGATCTGCGAGCCGACCTTTCCGATGTACCGCTATTACGCCGAAATTGCCGGCGCCCGCGTGAATTCGCTTCGCTACGGCCCCGACATGGAGTTCCCCCTCGCCGCCGCGCTCACCGCACTTCGCAAGAAACCCCGCGTCTTCTTTCTCGCCAACCCCAACAATCCCACCGGGACGCTGGTCGGCAAAAATGTGATCGGCAAGCTGCTGCGCGCTGCAACCCACACGGTCGTGGTCATGGACGAGGCCTACGCGGAATTCTCCGGCCTCTCCGTCGTTCCCTGGATTAGGCAATACCCGCAGCTATTCGTGGCGCGAACTTTTTCCAAGGCTGAAGGCCTTGCCGGTCTGCGCCTCGGCGCCGTTCTTGGCCGCCGGGATTCGCTTGCGTTGGTCCGGCGCGCCTTACCTCCCTACCCCGTCAACACCGCAGCGCTCGTGGCAAGCGTCGCCGCAGTTGAAGAAGGCACATCCATCGCGCGGTATGTCCGGGACGTCAAGCGTCTGCGAGCGTGGTTTGCGCGTGAACTCCAGAAACGCAATGTGCGCGTCTATCCCAGTGCCGCCAATTTCCTTATCGCCGATTTTGGCAAGCCTGGCCCCGCCTTCTTTCGGAAACTCGCGCGCCACGGCATTCTGGTCCGCGAACGCAGCCATGACCTGGGCCCCGGCTTTGCCCGCATCACCATCGGCACGGAAGCTGAACTCAAGAAACTCCTGCGTCTGTTCAAGCGCAATTCCTAGGAAAACGTATGCCCAGAACTTCATCCATCCGGCGCAACACCAAGGAAACACAAATCGCGCTGCGCTTGAATCTCGACGGCCGCGGCAAGGCCAGCATCTCCACGGGAATTCCCTTCTTTGATCACATGCTCGATCTTGTCACACGCCATGGCAGCCTCGATCTTCGCCTCACCGCCAAGGGCGACCTGCATGTGGACCAGCACCACACCGTCGAGGACGTGGGCATCGCCCTTGGCGAAGCCGTCAACGCCGCGCTCGGCAACAAAAAAGGCATTCTCCGCGCCGGCTATTTTCTGATGCCCATGGACGAGACCCTTGCGGCCGCTGCCATCGATTTTGGTGGCCGCGGCTTCTGCGTCGTCAAGGCGAGATTCTCCGCAAAGCGCGTCGGCGATTTTCAAACCGAATTGGTGGAAGACTTTTTTCAGGGTTTCGCGCAGGCCGCGCGCGCCAATGTGCACCTGCGCGTTCTCTATGGCCGCTCTTCCCATCATCAGGTCGAGGCCCTGTTCAAGGCCTTCGCCCGCGCGCTGCGGTTCGCCGTCTCGCGCGATACGCGCCTGCGCAACGTTTTGCCCAGCACCAAGGAACTTCTGTGAGCGTCACCCTGCTCGATTACGGTGCCGGCAATGTCCCCTCGGTCGAACGCGCCTTGCGCCGCCTGGGCGCGCAGGTATTCACCACCAACCGGCCGGAAGCGATCGCCGAAGCCGAGCGCCTGATCCTGCCCGGTGTCGGCCATTGTGGCGCCCTGATCGCCGCTTTGGATGCGCACGGCCTGCGCCAGCCGCTGCGCGATGCCATCGCGCGCGGCGTGAATTTCCTCGGCATCTGCCTGGGCTTGCAGGCCCTCTATGAAGCCAGCGACGAAGCCCCATCGCTTGCTGGCCTCGCTCTCTTGCCCGGCCGCGTGACGCATCTGCCTCCCGGCGTGAAGCTCCCCCACATGGGCTGGAACCAGTTGCGCTGCACAAAGCCCAGTCGCCTTCTGGATGGCATTCCGCACGAAGCCTATTTCTATTTCGCGCATTCCTACGCCGCGCCCACCTCCGGCCCCGAGAGCGCCGCCGTCTGCGAGCACGGCCGCGCGTTCATCGCCGTCATCGAGCAGCGCAACATCTTCGGAGTGCAGTTCCACCCCGAAAAAAGCGGCGCACCCGGCGCCAAGCTCCTCGAAAACTTCCTGAGGCTACCCGCATGAGCCTGGCGCACCGCATCGTTCCCTGCCTCGATACCGACGGCGCTCGCGTGGTGAAAGGCGTGCACTTTGAAGGCCTGCGCGATGCCGGCGATCCCGTGGAACTCGCTGCGCGCTATAACGCCGAGGGCGCTGACGAGCTGGTCATACTGGACATCGCCGCCTCGCGCGACAACAACCCCACCTTTCTGGAAACGATTCGCCGCGTCGCCGAGCAACTCGCCATCCCGCTCACCGCCGGCGGCGGCATTCGCTCGCTTGAGGATGCGCGCTCCGTCGTGCGTGCCGGCGCCGACAAAATTACCGTGAACACCGCAGCAGTCCAGCGCCCCGAATTGATCGGCGAACTTTCCTGCGAATTTGGCGCGCAAGCCGTTGTCCTGGCCATTGATGCGCGCCGCGAAAACGAGCGATGGAGAGTGCGCGTCCGCGGCGGGCGCGCCGCCACGGGGCTAGACGCGGAAGAGTGGGCGCTTCGCGGCGTGGAACTTGGCGCGGGCGAAATCCTCCTTACCTCGATGGACCGCGACGGCACGCAATCCGGTTTTGACATCGCGTTGACCGCCGCCATCAGCCGCGCCGTCAGCGTCCCGGTGATTGCTTCCGGCGGCGCAAAGATTCCCCAGCATTTTCTGGAAATTTTCACGGAGGGGTGTGCCGATGCCGCTCTGGCCGCCTCGATTTTTCACGATCAAGTCCAATCCATCCGCGCGCTGAAATTCTACCTAAAGGAAAACGGCGTGGAGGTGCGCCTGCCATGCTGATTCCGTGCCTTGATTTGCAGCATGGCCAAGCCGTGCAACTTGTTCATGGACGCAAGCGCGAACTCGCCGTCGCCGATGTCCTCGGCCTGCTCCATCGTTTTAGCCACTACTCGTGGCTCCACGTCATTGATCTCGATGCCGCCATGCGCAAAGGCCACAACAATCGACTCGTGCAGCAACTCTGCCGCGAAGCCCGCCGCAAATTCAAAATCAAGCTGCGCGTTGGTGGTGGAATTCGCACTGTGCGCCGTGCCGAATCGCTAATTGGACTGGGCGTCGAACAGATCATCGTTGGCAGCGCCGCCTTCCGCGAACAGCGGCCCAATGTAGCTTTCCTGAAACGCCTCGCCAATAGTGTCGGCAAAAAACACGTCCTGATCGCCCTGGACACCGTCAAAGGACGCATCGTGATTCACGGCTGGCGAAAATCTCTCTCCCTCGCTCCTGCCGAAGTCATGTCCGCCCTCGAACCCTATTGCGCCGGTTTTCTCTGCACCGATGTGGACCGCGAAGGCACCATGCGCGGCGTGAATCTCGCCTGGTTCCGCGAATTGCGCCGCTCCACGCGTTTGCCCATCGTCGCCGCCGGCGGCATCTCCACAAGCCGCCAAATCTCCGCCCTCCAAAAATTGGGCATGGACGCCGCCGTAGGCATGGCCCTCTACAAAAACCGGGTGCGCTGAAATCCGGCACCTCCCTGGGCGCCATCTCAGCTTCCGATGAATATGCTGAACGGGCAATGAGCAAAGTACATCGCTGCCATCAAGTTTCCAGGGATTGCGGGTTGCTTACTCGTAGCGATAGAGAACAGCTTTCTCGGTCTTGATCGAGCGCGAATCGAAGCGCCAATAGTTGCCCTGATCGTTTTCGTCGCCGTTGAGCCGGCGTCCAGGTATCCATCTACCGTCCTGGTAGATCCCCTCGTCAATGGATGCGTAACCGAACTTGAATGGGCTGGTCGAGCGCGGGATGATGAGGACGCGAAAGCCCTTGCCGACGCCGAGGAACTCATCCTTTCCGGTGGCGATGATCAGGCCGTAGCCGCTCTCCGCGTGATTGCCAAAGATTTCGTCCATGCTGACCTGGACGGCATAGCCATTCAGGCTGAACTCGACTGATGGGTGTTCCTTCGTGAGAGTGAAGCCGTGCACGTTGCCCTTGGCCTGCTGTTCCAGAAGGATGGGAGCAACGGAGGCAATTGCGGCATAGCTTGCGCCCAATTCGGTCGTACCTTCGGAGAACGCATCGATGGCGAATGGCGAAAACCCCATGGCAGCGTGCTCACCAACCGCATAAAAGACGTTGGCTGCTCCGGCGGTGCCTCCTCTGGTTTCAGGAATAAAGAGCGGGTTGCCGTCACGGTGATAGCGGTTGGCCCAGTAGGAGAAGTTGGCGGCGTAGAGGTCCGGCGAATAAATGTCGATCGCCGTACCGGCGGCTTTCCAGATATCAATCACGCGCGGCTGTGGTCCGCCACTAGGATAATCCCCCGGGGTGGTGTCTTCACCGGCCAGCCAGGTGTTCACGTACATCGGAAGGTTGTAGGCGGCTTTGCCCTTGCTGGTCACAGCCTGGACGTAACGGGCATAGTTCCAGGCCATGAAGATCTCGTCCGCGCGTGCGGTGTCGCCAAATACCTGCGTCCAGGTACCGGAGGTCTTTTCACCCTGCTGCTGCCAAAGCGCGCGAAGTTCGGGATCGAGCGTCTCGCGATGGGCCTTGAGGTAATCGATCAACTGGGCGGGCACGGTGGCGGCGAAAGCCTGTTCGGCCGCGGAGGAGTGGTCGCGTGCATCGCCGAGCACGCCGACTTCGTTTTCAATCTGCATCATCAGGACCGTGTGGTCGCGGCTGTCCACCTCGCGAAGATGCTGCATGACCGCGGCGAAGGCTCGGGCGTCGGCGTCGCGGGTGGCATCGGAAAAGCCGGCAATGGAACTAAGAATACTGGCTTCGTTGTTGTGCAGCATGACGCGCGGAAAGCGTTTCGGGTTCTGCTTGACCCACACAGGCGCGTAGCTGGACATGCCATTCTTCCACGCGGCGAGCCACAGGAAGACAACGCGGACGTGCTGCTCGCGGGCTTGCGCCAGCAGGCCGTCAATGAGCGCAAAGTCATACTTCCTTTCCGCCGGTTCCACCAGTTCCCAAGAAAGTGGCGTCACCACAGTGTTTAGCGGGATGGCCGCAAGGCGCGGCCAGAGCGGCTTCATGTATTCCAAGCTGGATGAACTGGAATTATAAAGCTCGCCGCCAAGCATCAAGAAGGGTTTCCCATCGACAATCAGTTGCGTCGCGGCGCCACGTTTTTCCAGGTGTGGCAGATTTGCGTCTTGCGCGCAGATTGCGCTCGAAGCGACAAGAAATGCGGCGGCAAGCACAACGATAAACTTCAGCATTCGGATTCGCATAATGCCGCCATTCTGTCAAATCTCCGAGAGGTCTGTCCATCCTGGCAACCAACACGGCCGCACAGGCTCCATCAGGGTGATTCTCTGTTGAATCCATCAATGCCGGATAACCGTCCCTATCAACAGAGTCAGTGTTCGCTCCGTACATAGACAACTTTGCTGTCTGTCCATGCGTCATGCGTGGCGTGAATCTTGCCTGGTTCCGCCAGTTGCGCCGCTCCACGCGCCTGCCCATCGTCGCCGCCGGCGGCATCTCCACAAGCCGCCAAATCTCCGCCCTCCAAAAATTGGGCATGGACGCCGCCGTAGGCATGGCCCTCTACAAAAACCGCCTCCGCTGAAATCCGCCGTTTCCCTGGGTGGCAGGTCAGTTTCCGATTAATGCCTTGGGCGGATTGTGGCGAAGGCAGGAACGGGGATGTTAGTGGTGGGGGTCTTGCCGTAGCGCAAGGTGAATCAGGCGAGAAGCCGAACGTCGAGCGGTATGCCTTTGCGCTGATCACGAATCATGGAGATCGCCCCGACCTGACACTTCACTTCACAGACCCCACAGCCCATACATCGTTCCCAGGTGCGAACGACGGCACCGTCGTTGAATGTCATCGCCTGGAAGGGGCATGCATCTACGCAGTCGCTGCAATTCGTACACGCATCGGTGTCAATCTGCGCGACATACCCAGAGCTAGCCACCATGGGGACGCCGCGCTCCACCATTTCCCGGATGCCACCGCAGCAGCACTTGCAGCAGTTGCAGATGGCGTAGAACCGGTTCAGCATCGCGTCCTTAAACCAAGCCGAGTGGACGTGCCCGCGCTGATGCTCGGCTTCCAACAAGTCCAATGCTTCCTCGCGCGTCAGCCGGTGCGCCGACTGCGGCCGGTGTTCAAGAATGAAATCGGTAAACGGACGGCCGACCACCATGCAGACCCTTGTGGGCTCACAGTGTGTGGCGCGGCCATGGCGGCAGACGCACTCGTAGGCGACGATGTCTGGTGGCGCTTGCAACACGAGGTCTCGGGCCGTGTGGTAGGGGACAATCTGCTCCAAGTCGCGCCTGCTTATGGGCAGGTTCAGGGTGACAACGGCGCGCGCGTGATCATGGGTGAGGACCTTGCCGTGATAGTGGTCAGCCAGCCAGTGTTCGGCTCTGGTCGTCTTGCTAAAAGCGGCGGTGAAACGGAAAAGCGTCTTGATGTACTGCGGTGTCCAACGGAGATAAATGTACCCGTGCAGCGCGCGCAGCCCCACCCCCGCTTGGTGGAAGAATGCCCATGTGGAGCGGTGGAAACGCCTCCGCTCCCCTCCAAACCAAAAGGCAGAGAGCACTAATATCGAGAACGCAACTGCTATGAGGAGAAGGACGGTGAACATGATTTCCTTGCTTCCTCGTCCTCTGGTCAAATCGTAGGCCCGCTTAGCGTTCGAGTCAATTGAATTGCTGCTGTAACTCGCTTCCCTCCAGATGGCTGGGCGCGGCCCTCGCACATTAACGTCTGGGCACAAATGGCTGGGCGTTGAGGAACTGCCCGGTGCTCTGCCCGTGAAGTCGGGCAATCGCAAACTGCCCCACTCCCCCTCTCCTCAACTCCTTTTCGCCGCGCCCGTGTCTGAAGTACGATAAGAATCGAGGCACTTTCCTGGTTCGCAATAGTGAGGCCCTATGCTAGTCTCCTTCCGCCCTTGCAGCCCGAAAGATCATGCCACGCTCCTGAAGTTCGTCATCGCCTACTACCGCTTCGACAAGATTCCGTTCAATCGCAAATCCCTCGAGCAAGGCCTCCACACGCTGCTCCGCAATCTCTCGCTCGGGAAAGCCTGGCTCATGGAAAGCCACAAAAAGCCCGTGGGCTACGCCATCGTCACCTACAATTTCGATCTGGAATACGGCGGCGTGGAGGCCCTGCTCACCGATCTCTACGTGGACAAGCGCTGCCGCAACAAAGGCATCGGCTCACTGGCGCTCTACGAAATTGAGGATTTTTGCCGCGAGCGCGGCATCCGCGCCGTCGAACTCCAGGTGCAACACCACAACAAATCCGCCTCAACCTTCTACCGCAAGGCCGGCTTTCACGTTTTGCCGCGTAAGGTTTTGCTGCTGGAAGTTCGCTCCGAGGCAGTCGCCCGCGCCCACCGCGCTACCGCAAGTAAGCGTCGGTAATATACTGCTGCACCATGCGCTGCGTGTTGAAGAACGATCCATTGATCGCGATAGCGTGCCGCATCACCTCAAGGTAGCGCGTGCGTTCCTCGTAATACATCGGCAGGATCACGCTCTCAAATTTTGTGTACAGGCTCTCGGCGTCCACCACATTGTCCACCGGACTCTCCGGGCCGGGATCACCACGATGCGGTTCTCCAATCGACCATCCGGTCACCCCTTCGATGCAACCCTCCACCCACCAGCCGTCCAAAATGCTCAAGCTCGGCACGCCATTCACCGCCGCTTTCATCCCGCTCGTGCCGGAAGCTTCCATCGGATATTGCGGTGTGTTCAGCCACAAGTCGACTCCTGAGGTGAGATGCCCGCCCAGATCGAGATTGTAGTCGTCCAGGAAAACGATGCTAACCGCCTTCTTCAGGGCCTTCTTCGCCTTGAAGATCTTCTTGATGATCTCCTTGCCGCCGGCGTCCCGCGGGTGTGCTTTGCCCGCGTACACGATCTGGAATGGCCCGACATTTTGCGCGATTTGCCGCAACCGGTCCAAATCTTTCAGGATCAGGTCCGCGCGTTTATAACCCGTGGCCCGGCGCGCGAATCCGATCGTAAAGGCCTCGGGATCAAGCTTGAGTCCCGTTTTCTTGCGCACGGCTTCCATTAAGCTGTGTTTTGACAGCAAATGCGCCGCCCAAACCTCTTCCGGTGGCAAGCCCAAGGCTCCGCGCAGGCTGTAATTGTCCTCGCGCCAGGAGGGGATGTACCGGTCGAACAGATCCTGGAAAGCCGGCGAAGTCCACGTGGCCGCGTGTACGCCATTGGTGATCGCCTCGATCGGCACGTTCGGAAACATCTTCCGGGAAACTTCCCCGTGCAGCTTCGCCACGCCATTCACGTAATTACTCAGGCTCAGCGCCAGGTACGTCATGTTCACGGAAGCGCCCCGCTCTGCCGCTTCCTTCCAGTCCGGATAAGTCTGCTCGGCTTGCAGGATGCTCTTGATCAAATCAACCGAGGAAGCGTCTTTCACATCAATGAAGCGCACCTGGTCTGGCACCAGCCGCGAAAGGTACTCCGCGGGAAATTTGTCGTGGCCAGCGGGAACCGGGGTGTGCGTCGTGAACACGCACTTGTTGCGCACCCTCTCGATATCTTCGCCCTTGATGGCCGTGCGTCCGGCCCGTTTCGTCTCCTCCGCCAGCAATTCCATGGTGAGCAGCGCCGCGTGGCCCTCGTTCATGTGGTAGCGCATCAATTCGGTGTGTCCCAGCGCACGCAGCATGCGCACGCCGCCGATCCCCAGCAGCACCTCCTGTGACAACCGGTAGTAGGGATCGCCGCCGTAGAGCGCCCCCGTCAGCTCGCGGTCTCGCGCGTCGTTCGCCGGAAGATCCGCATCCAGAAAGTAGACCGGTACCTCGTATCCGCGCACGCCCTTTACCATGTACCGCCAGGCCCGCAATTCCACTGGCCGGCTCTCCAGCGAAACCGCAATGCGCGGCTCTTCCTCTTGCAGGAACTTTTCCACTTCCCATTCCACCGGTTCTTCCGTCTGGGCGCCGTCCTCTCCCAACAGTTGCCGGAAATAGCCCTTTCGGTAGAGCAGTGACACCGCCACCATCGGCAAGCGTATATCCGCTGCCGCGCGGATGGTGTCTCCCGCCAGCACGCCCAGGCCGCCGCTATAGCTCGGCATCGCATTTTCCAGCGCAATCTCCATGGAAAAATAGGCTACAAATCGTTTAGGTGGGTAAATCGAATTGGCCATCTTCCCTGGTCTCCGTCCACTGCGGCGCTCAAGCCGCCATTAAGGTGTCGCTTCTTGACGATCAACCTTCTATTCTCCGGGAACAGCGTCCAACAAACAAGGGAACCTCTTGCAATCGTTTCCCCTAAGCTGCTGGTCTTTCTCTCCACATTCGTCCGTCATGATTCGTCCGTCCTGATTCTTCCGCCACGCTCTCGGTCCTCACTGGAATTCGCGTTGTCGAATTAACCCAAGCCCTTGCCGCACCTCGCGCCAGCGTGCTCCTTGGCGATTTCGGCGCCGTTTTCATCAAGGTCGAGCGCCCCGGTGCGGGCGCGTTGTCCTCTGCGGGCCCCGCCAGCTTGAAGTAACCAGACAGGTCAGTAGCAAGAGGGCTAGCAATAATGAATTTCTATTGCATTTCTGATTAATATATTATATGAGGATTGTATCGTTTTAATAGTGCGCCTCCCCAGCCCCTGGCGCATCGCCGTAATCTTGACGTTACCCGGAGGGCTGACCCGTGAAGTACGATCCCCTGGTCGAAGAGCACGTTGCCCATCGGAATTTCAACCTTTGCCCGCACTGCCTTCATCACGGTGAACAAGGTCTCCTCGGCCGCATGTGCGAGTCCATGCCCATGATTTCTCGCTCCGATGGCAAGACCTTTCATGTTTTGCTCGCCGACCGCCCCCTGGCCTACCCGCAGGAACGCCAATCCCGTGCCCCCGGTGGCGTCTCGGTCTGCTTCTGGTATTCTCACGTGGCCACCGGCTCCACCACTCATGCCCTGGTCGTCATCTTGCCCCAAGCGCGTTTGGACCAGCCCGTCCTCTTCCGGGTGATCGATTCCGTCGCCGACCTCCTCGCCAAGGAACTTCTTCGCACCAATCACTTGGCCAGCCTCTACCGGTTCTCCGGCAACGTCCTCCGACCGCTCGCGCACTAATCTGTCGGCCGCCGCCCGCTCAAATACAGATCGACAGACTCACGCCAATCGCGACACTTATCGCGACGGCAAAATCTACCCTGGAAGCCTGCATTCGCCACTACCGCTATGGCTGATTTGCAGACGCTTGCTGCTTGGCTAGATTGACCTTGGATACCATGGCGAGGTGCGCAATGGTGACACTGGAAAGCTCTTGGACGAATGCAGACTGCGCCTTCTGCCAGACGGGGTGGGCACCGCACCAGGACTTGCGTTCACAGCTTGGCCCGCTCGCCAAGCAGAGGTTCATTTGCGTCGGCCCTTCGATCGCTTCAATCACGTCCAAAAGCGTGACTTCCTCGCCAGACACTCTCATGGAGAACCCCCCACGGGTTCCGCGATGCGAGGACACCATACCGGCATGCACGAGCCGCTGCACCACCTTGGAAAGAAAACTCCCCCGGACCCCTGTGCTCTCAATCAGCTCGTTCAATTGGGCCTTGTCCCCTGGGGGCAAACCGGCGAGTTCTACCATGATACGAACTGCATAATCCGTTGCGCGAGTAACCTGCATAGGGTTCTGGACTTCCTGAGTCCACTTATCCACCAATCAGAATCCACCACCCTCTAGTGCGCAGTGACACGGAACATCCTCTCGCGTGATGTATGTCACTCGGTCGTTCCCTTACTCATCCTGCTTCTTACCCTGCCACTCCTGCCCCCACTGTCCCCGACAGTGCCGAATCTCCAATTTAGCGAGAACCTGCCGGCTTTTCCCCAACTCTGCTGGACCCCCAGCGCCGTCCAGCAGCCGTCTCATTAATGACTCACGGGAGGGTGCGGCTTCAGCCGCGCTGGAATGCTCCGCGAACATAGGGGTTTTACCCCTGAGGTGCGCAGGATGGTAACTCGAATTGAAAAGGAGTGGTGAACCGGGCAGGACTCGAACCTGCAACCCGCTGATTAAGAGTCAGCTGCTCTACCACTTGAGCTACCGGTCCACGGGCAATTCCTTATTTTACACGCTCAGAAATTTCTTGTCGACACGCGCTTCCCGCGCGCCCCACTGCCAACGCCTCGCCGCTCCTTCTCCGCTTCCTTCACTCCGCCCGCAGCACCGCCGCCAGATCCCGCGCCACTTGCCGCGCGTGCTCCAAATCCTGCGGGTCAAACGAAATCGCCGACACTCGCGGGTGCCCGCCTCCGCCGTACTTTTCCGCCAGCGATGCCAGATTCTTGTCCGCCGTCGCCTGGTTCCACGGATTCGTCCCCAGCGACACCTTCGCGCGTACCGGTGACGCGCTTACGCTCACCGAATACACGCCCTCCGGATGCAGCAAATAGGGAATAAACTTGTTGTACCCTTCCAGGTCCAGGTCGCTCACATCGAAATAAATCACGCCGTCATTCGATTGGCAGCGTTCCCGCAGCACTTCGATGGACTCGCGGTGCCGCTCCAACAGCGGTCCCAGAAACTTCGACACGATGGGCAGCTTCACCATCTCCGCCAGCGGCCGGTACGCCAACTCGGAAATGATCTGCGCCGGAATGCCGTTTTCCGGAGCCGCCTCAATCACCAGCGCCAGTTGCGTCGCCGGCTCCGCCATCTCCGTCGCCGATTGCGCTGTCGGAAACTGTGCCCCGTCAATAATGTCTCCCCAGTGAATCAAATCCTCCAGCGGCTTGGTGTTAAAACCGAACTTCTCTTTCGTGACCGTCGCGATCAGCTTGGTGCACGACTTGTACTCCGGGTCGTAGTACATGTTCTTGCCGGGGTAGCTGCGAAAATGCTCGGCATCCGCCGGCGTCAGAAAGGCGCTTTGGTGATGGTCAAACCACCATGTCACCTTCGGTGAGTTCGAGTACTTGAAATCCACGATGACGTTCTGATCGCCGTCGAACAACCCTTCTTCCCAGGGATGCTTGGCCCTATGCGTCATTCCCGTGAATTGGAATTCCGCCTTGCCGTCAATTCGCTCCCTGTAAAAGCGGTAGAACACCGCCGCTGAAGCGGTTCCGTCAAAGCAACGATCGTGAAAGCAGACTCGGACTTTGGTCATAGCGAACGAACTTGTCTCCTCTCTCCACGGTCGCCGCCGCAAGAAGAAGCAAAGCCTTTCAAGATGTACGTGTCATCGCAGAAAGTCAAGCACAAAGCCAGGACAATCCTGGCCTTACGTCAGCTCTCTGATTTGCGGGGTTGATTCAACTGCCTGCTGAGGCGTTCACCGCGTACGAACGGTTCTTTGCCACTCCCGGCCGCAAGGTGAACCGGATGTTGTAAAACGACGCAGCGGTCACTACCTTCTGGAGTTCCACGTCTTCCGTGTACCGCCGCTTCGGGATGCGCCGCGCCAGTATCGCAAACTCCAGGGGGGCGCGCCGGAAGGGGTACGGCGCCAGCGTGAACTCATTCTTCCCCGTCTTGCGTATTTCCCAATCCACTTCCGCGCCATCGTCATTCACGGGCACGCCTTCAATGATCGTTTCGTCCGCGCCACCCAGGCAGAAGAAGAGAGACAGCCGGTCCAGCGCGTCCAGCCGCTGCGAGTTCGCTTTGATCAGTCTTTCTTCCGTGAACGGCTTCGTCACGGGATTGTTCCGCAGGTCCACCTTCAGCCGCAATATCTGCAGCCGCAAGCGTTGCACAAAATCATTGGCGTGGTGTTGCTCCTGGCTTTTCACGTACTTCGCCGAGTACCCCGGCATGGTTGCCTTCGCCCGGTCGTACAAGCCCGTGCAATGCGCCGCCACCAGCAGCCCCGCGTACAAATCCGCCTTCACCGCGCGCTCAATGCCCCGCTGGTACAGCGCAACGTGCTCTTCCGTCGGTACCGTCATGAAGCTGTAAGGCGCGAATGTCCTCGGATCGACCCCGGGCGCCAGCTCCCATTCCTGCCAGCCGTTATCGTGTTCCGCCGCAGCTAGGCAGAACGATGCGAACGGCTCCGGCCGCGTGAATGTTTCGTTGCCCCATTCGCGCGCGAAAAAGCCGCTCAGGAACGCATGATCCGTTTGCCGGATCACCACCATTGGATCGTCCTGCTGCAGAATCATCGCTCTGCCCTTCGCCCCTTTCACTCGCCTCGGGTGCCCACATTATCCGCCTCCGCACCAGTGGATTCCAGCACAACCCGCATCGCCCTCCCGTCTGGCCAACACCCACGCAATCCAAGTATCATCAGTAGTACCGGTGCGGGAGTGGCGGAATTGGCAGACGCGCAAGACTTAGGATCTTGTGGCCGAAAGGTCGTGGAGGTTCAACTCCTCTCTCCCGCACCATCTTTTCCCTCAAAAATCTGGCGCTGCCTTTCATGAACACCCGCACCCTTTGGAGTGCGGTAGCTTGCTCCCGCTTTTGCAGCGGATAGCGCTTCTACTCAAATCTTCACGCAGCAGCTCATCTTCAACCGTAAAAGCGGCGGCCCTTCGAAGCTCAGGGTAAACAAGCCGCCGCACTCCAAAGTCTCACCCCACTTCCACTCTCATTCAAAAATCACCGTCTTGTTGTTGTACAGCAGAATCCTGTTTTCAATATGCCAACGAACTGCGCGCGACAGCACCACCTTCTCCAGGTCCCGCCCCTTCTCCACCAGATCCTCCAGCCCATCACGGTGGGAAATGCGCGTCACGCCCTGCTCGATGATCGGCCCGTCGTCCAGCACTTCCGTAACGTAGTGCGCCGTCGCCCCAATCAATTTCACCCCGCGTTCGTACGCCTGGTGGTGCGGCTTGCCCCCCACAAACGCCGGCAGAAACGAATGGTGAATGTTGATGATCCGCTGCGGGTAATGAGCAATGAACTCCGGCGAGAGCACTTGCATGTATCGCGCCAGCACCAGCAGATCGATCTGGTGCGACTCCAGCAGCTCGCGTTCTTGCATTTCCACCAGCGCTTTCGTCTCCCGGGTCACTGGAAAAATGTAGTAGGGGATTCCGTAGAAATCCGCATGGCGCTGTGCGTCGGGGTGATTGCTGATCATCAGTGGAAATTCGCATTCCAGCTCGCCGTTGCGTTGCCGGTAGAGCAGGTCCACCAGGCAGTGATCATATTTGGAAACGAAAAGCGCCACGCGCGGGCGGTAGCAGCCCAGCGCAATCCGCCAGTTCATCCCAAACTTCGCGGCAAGCGGCCCAAACGCCCCGGGAAAATCCTTCAGCTCCAGCCGAAACCCGTCCAGGTCCCACTCCACGCGCGCCAGGTAGTAGCGTTCTTCACCCGCCTGGTGCTGCTCAAAATGTAAAATGTTCCCATCGTAGCGGTAGATGAACTCCGCGATCGTCGCGTCCAGCCCCTTCCGGTCAGGGCACTGGACCAGGAGGATGCCAGTGTTCTTCACGAAAGTTCCCTCCGTCCTACCCCCATCTTACGCGAAGCTCGCTGTGACGTGGGGGCTCCTCCCCAGTGACGCGTGACCTGCCCATGCTCCCGCCTGCACGCCTCTTAAGCGCAGGCGCCCCGTCTTGCCCGCTCTCTTGTTCTCCCCGACTGCATGTGCGGGTATTGTTCGGGCCGCCTGGCAGGCTACCGAAAGATTTTCTACCCCTTATTCTTTAGGAGGCCGGGGCTTCAGCCCCGGCGTAAAGCACCTTAAACGGCCGGGCTTTAGCCCCTGAAGAAAGTCTTTCCCGGGTTGTTCAGCATCCTCTTAACCTAGGCAGGGCCACGATTTGCGCCCTACAGCTTTTTGAAGAAATGCGCCACCTTCTTCCCCGCACTTTCCGTGTAATACACCGTCACCTTTGCTGTCTTATCTGCGCCTTTGCCGATGGCCTCCGCCAACTCCTTCGTATCCTTCCCCACCACGTCAAACGTCTGCTCCGTGCCGTCGGCGGCCTTCACTGTGACCGTCTTTCCACCCTCACCGATCTTGGACACCGTTCCGTCCACGGAGTTGATCCCGTCCTTGCCCAACCGGTCCACTTCCACAGCCGTCTTCTCGCGGCCCTTTTCCGTGTAGTGCACCGCCACTTCCGATCCTTCCTTCAGCCCGTGAAAGGCATCCTTGGAGCTGGTCGCGGTTGCCTCCGCGCCATGCACAGCCGTCTTATCCACGAAATGAATCGCGTGTTCCGTTCCATCCGCCGTCTTCACCACCGCCGTCTTGGTCGCTGCGTCCAGTTTCGTAATCGTGCCGTGGATCGCAGACGCCACTTCGTCCGTCGCTCGCACCGGCAACGCCATCAATCCCGCCACCGCCACAGCCGCCACCGCCATCTTCATCGCAAGTCTCATTGGGGACATCCTCCTAGAATCATTCAAAATCCCTGCAAACGACCCAAAAAACCTTACCTACGTTCCCCATCTAGCCTAGCCAAAAACGTACCATTCTACCAGCCAACGCGAACTTCCCTACCAATCCCCTCCTCGCGTTGACCCCCGCTCCACCCTCCCCTATACTTTTACCTGGGATTTTTTTAAGGCCCGCCCTTCACCGCAGGTGGTTTCCCGAAGGTTCCCCAGACACAGCATGCTAGTGACGGGACACTTGGGATCTGTCTTTCCCGCTGCAAGGCCGGGCTAGCGCAAATCGCTTCGACGCGCAATTCACCAGGACTCTGCGCGCACTCAACAGGGAGAATCGCAATGGCGGAAGCAACTTGCCGGAGAGAACTCGAGCTGGAAATTCCGGCCGAAGAAGTCACGAAACAAACCGAAAAGGTCGCCAAGGATCTGGCCCGCGTCGCTCGTATCCCCGGCTTCCGTCCCGGCAAAGCCCCTCTCGCACTCATCAAAAAGCGTTTCGCCGAAGACATCAAGGGAGAAGTCCTGCAAACCCTCGTGCCCGAGCGCGTCGAAAAAGCCGTCGCCGAAGAAAAGCTTACGCCCGTCTCTCAGCCTCAGGTGGACAAGCTCGAATATAACGAAGGCCAGCCCGTAAAATTCCGCGCCTCGTTTGAAGTCCTCCCCGATTTTTCCCTTAGCGATTACAAGAATCTCGAAATCGAACTCCCGGAAATGACCCTCACCGACGAAAGCGTCGCCAACACCCTCGCCGAAATGCAGCAGCGCGCCGCCACTTTTGTTCCCGTGGAAGGCCGCACCGTCCAGGATGGCGATTTCGTCCAGGTCAAACTTCACGGGACGCCCGGGGGCGGCGGCGAACCCCTGAAAGCCGAAAGCGTTCTGTGTCACGTCGGCGCCGAAGAAACCATGGAGCCCTTCAACGAGAATCTCCGTGGCGCCAGCGCCGGCGATCACAAGAATTTCGACGTCGCCTACCCCGCCGACTACCCTGACGCCAAGCTTGCCGGCAAAACTTTTCACTATTCCGTTGATGTCCTTGGCATCAAGACCAAACAGCTCCCGGAACTGAATGATGAATTCGCCAAGGACGTCAGCGACGCCGCCTCCCTCGACGAACTGAAGAAGAAAATCCACGAAGGCCTCGAACACGAGCGCGACCACCGCCAGAAAGATCTCACGCGCGAAAAGATCCTCGCCGAGCTCGTCAAGCTCCACGATTTCCCCGTACCCGAATCCCTCGTCGAGCATCAGATGGATGTGCGCCTCGAACGTGTCGTGCGCTCCCTGGCCCAGCAGGGCGTGGATCCCCGCGCCGTGAACGTGGACTGGGTCACCCTCCGCCACCGTCAGGAAGACCGTGCCAAGGATGACGTCAAGGCCGAGCTCGTCGTTGACCGCATCGCCACCGAGGAAAAGATCGAAGTCGGCGACGACGATCTCCACAAGGAGCTCGAACGATAGGATGAAAGCGAAGCTGCGGAGTGACAAAACCGTCGACTGGCTGGCCCAAACTGCCAAGGTCAAGACCGTCGCCGCGGCCAGTGCCACCAGCGTCAAGTGATTTCATCCCCGCTACTGCGAGCACACTCGTTCAGATGAGAAAACACGAAGAGCCCGATTATTTCGCCACAACTCTGGTCCCCATGGTGGTCGAACAGACCAGCCGTGGCGAGCGCGCCTACGATATCTATTCCCGCCTGCTCAAGGAACACATCATCTTTATCGGCACGCCCATTGACGACCACGTCGCCAACCTGGCCACCGCCCAGATGCTGTTCCTCCAGGCTGAAGATCCGGAAAAAGACATTCAGCTCTACATCAATTCCCCGGGCGGCTCCATCACCGCCGGCTTCGCCATCTACGACACCATGCAATTCGTCAAGCCGGACGTGGTCACCACCTGCGTCGGCCAGGCCGCTTCCATCGCCGCCGTGCTCCTTGCCGGTGGCACACCCAAGAAGCGCTTTGCCCTGCCCAACGCCCGCATCCTTATCCATCAGCCGTGGATGAGCGGCCTCGGCGGACAGGCCACCGACATCGATTTGCACGCCAAAGAGATTTTGCGCATGCGTACCACCATCAATCAGCTCCTTGCCAAGCATTCCGGCCAGCCCATTGAGCGCATCGAGAAGGACGTCGAGCGCGATTACATCATGAACCCGGAGCAGGCCAAGGAATACGGCATGATTGATGAGATCATTTATAAGCACAGGTAGCCCTGCGCGGCGTTGCTGTTTGCTATCAGTACTAGAGACTTTCTCTTTCGCCCGAGGGAGAATTCGGCCTAGAATGGAATCAAGGCTCCGGTGTTCCCGCCGGAGGACGAGGCCTTCACACACGTGAAAAAATACAGCCCAGACGAACCCCTGCGCTGCTCCTTTTGCCACAAGACTCAGGAGCAGGTAGAAAAGCTGATTAGTTCCCCCTCGGACTATCCGCGCGCGTACATCTGCAATGAGTGTGTGGGCGTTTGCCAGACCATCCTGGAAGACGAGAAGCGCGAACAGGCCGCCGCTCCTGCGCGCCGCCTGCCCCGGCCCCCGGAAATCAAGCAGTTCCTCGATAGCTACGTCATTGGCCAGGATCGCACCAAGAAAAAACTCGCCGTGGCCGTTTACAACCACTACAAGCGCATCTTCCTCAACAAGCAGCCCGGTGAAGTGGAACTCAGCAAGTCCAATATTGTCCTCATCGGTCCCACCGGCACGGGCAAGACCCTCCTCGCGCAGACTCTTTCCCGCATGCTCGAAGTGCCCTTCGCCATCGTGGATGCCACCACTCTCACTGAAGCCGGCTACGTCGGTGAAGACGTCGAGAACATCATCTTGAAGCTCCTTCAGGCCGCTGATGGCGATGTGCAGAAGGCCCAGCAGGGCATCATCTACATCGACGAAATCGACAAGATTGCCAAGAAGGACGAGAACCCCTCCATTACCCGCGATGTCAGCGGTGAGGGCGTCCAGCAGGCCCTGCTCAAAATCCTCGAAGGCACCGTCGCCAACGTGCCTCCCCAGGGCGGCCGCAAGCACCCCCACCAGGAATTTACCCCTGTGGACACCACGAACATCTTATTCATATGCGGTGGCGCCTTTGTCGGCCTGGAGAAGATCATCGAACGCCGCGTCGGCAAGCATTCCCTGGGTTTTCACACCGACGCCGCCCCCACCACGCCGCAGCGCCGCAACACGGAACTCCTCGAACAGGTGCAGCCCGGCGATCTCATCCGCTACGGCCTGATCCCCGAGTTTGTGGGGCGCCTGCCCGTTGCCGGCGTCATGAGTGATCTGGACAAGGGCGCGCTCATGAAGATTCTTACGGAGCCCAAGAACGCGCTCCTGAAGCAGTACCAGCGCCTATTTGAGTTTGAGAACGTCCGTCTTCGCTTCACCGAGGACGCTCTCGATACCGTCGCGGAGTTGGCGCTTCAGCGCAAAGTCGGCGCGCGCGGCTTGCGTATGATCCTCGAAGACCTCATGCTGGAGTTGATGTACCACCTCCCGATGCAGCGCAAGATTCGGGACTTTGTCGTGACCGCGGATATGGTCCGCGGCCATGAGATCAATTGGAGCTTGCTCGAGAAGGCGGGATAATCAAGTTTGGGGAGACTTTTTCCCCAACGGCCAGATTCCCCGGCGCCAAGTTCCACGACGGCCAAGCCCACCTCGTTGTCATTCCGAGGGCGGGTTTTGCCTGAGGAATCTGCTTTTTTTTCTTGGGTCGGGAAAAACGGTTCGCTAACTTCTCTCAGATCGACTGCCGCGGCGCTTGTTTCGGCCGCCGCCGCAAAGGAGTTTCCGGGGCCTGCATGTTCACTCGCGAAAAACAGGAAATGAAGCGCGTACCGATGATGCCGGTGCGGGACATGGTCATCTTCCCGCAGCAGATGACTCCTTTCATCGTCGGCCGCGAGGCCAGCGTCCGCGCTCTCGAAGAAGCCCTTGCGGGTGACAAGAAAATCTTCCTCTCCACACAGCACGATGCTTCCGTGGATGATCCCAAGCCCGAGGAAATCTACGCCGTCGGTACACTCGCCAACATCGTTCAGAGCGTCAAGCTTCCCGATGGCAACATTAAGGTTCTCGTCGAAGGCATCGAGCGCGCTCGCGCCCTTTCTATCAGCCCCGAGGAAGGTTTCTTCCGCGCCACCATCCGCCTGATGGCCGCCAAAATCGAAACTTCCCCGCAGGTCGAACAGCTCGCCCAGAAGGTCACCGCACTGTACGAGCAGTTCATCAAGCTTTCCCAGAGCCTCAACTACGACACCATGATCGCCGCCGCGCGCGTCGACGATCCTTCCCGCCTCTCGGACACCATTGCCGCCAATCTCCAGCTCCCTGTCGACGAAAAGCAGGACCTCCTCGAAACCGCCGACCCTCTCGAGCGCCTCAACCGCGTTGCCGATATCCTCGAAATCGAACTCGAAAAGCTCAACGTTGACCGCAATATCAATACCCGCGTCAAGCGCCAGATGGAGCGTGCTCAGAAAGAGTATTACCTCAATGAAAAGATGAAGGCCATTCAGAAGGAACTCGGCCGCGGCGAAAAGAGCGAAACCGACGAGCTTAAGAAAAAGATTGACTCCGCCGGCATGCCCAAGGACGTACACGAAAAGGCCACCACCGAATTGAAGCGCCTCGAACTCATGCCCCCCATGTCCGCGGAGTCCACCGTCAGCCGCAACTACATCGATTGGCTGCTCGCCGTGCCCTGGAAAAAGCGCTCCAAGGAAATTCGCGACATCAAGGCCGCCGAGGAAATTCTCAATAAAGAGCATTACGGCCTGGAGAAGATCAAGGAGCGCATCCTCGAATTCCTCGCCGTGCGCCAGCTCGTCAAGAATCCCAAGGGTTCCATCCTCTGCTTTGTCGGACCTCCCGGCGTGGGCAAGACCTCCCTCGCCATGTCCATCGGCCACGCCACCGGCCGCAAATTCGTCCGCGTTTCCCTTGGCGGCGTGCGCGACGAAGCCGAAATTCGCGGCCATCGCCGCACCTACATTGGCGCCCTGCCCGGCCAGATCATCCAGATGATGAAGAAGGCTGGCACCGTCAATCCCATCTTCGTCCTCGATGAAGTGGACAAAATGTCCACCGACTTTCGTGGCGATCCGTCCGCCGCCCTCATGGAAGTCCTCGATCCCGAGATTAATCACTCCTTCACGGATCACTACCTGGACGTCGAATACGATCTCTCCAAGGTCATGTTCGTGTGTACCGCCAATGTTCTCCACACCATTCCGCAGCCCCTCATGGATCGCATGGAGATCCTGCGCCTCCCCGGCTACACCGAGCAGGAAAAGCTGGAGATCGCCAAGCGTTTCCTCGTCAAGCGCTCCCAGGAAGCCACCGGCCTCTCCGAAAAGAATCTCACCTTCACCGATGAAGGCTTGCTGCACATGATCCGCCACTACACCCACGAAGCGGGTGTGCGCAACCTCGAACGCGAAATCCAGAATATCGCCCGCAAGATGGCTCGCCGCGTGGTCGCGGACGGCCCCGAAACTTCTGTTCAGATCGCCCCGGAAAACGTAAATGAATTCCTCGGCGTCCTCAAATACCGCGAATTCTGGCTCGAAAAGCAGAACGAAATTGGTTTGACCACCGGCCTCGCCTGGACCGAAGTCGGCGGCTCCGTGCTCGCTGTCGAAGCCACCACGATGGAAGGCAAAGGACGCCTGACGCCCACCGGAAAACTCGGCGAAGTCATGCAGGAATCGGCGCAAGCCGCGATGAGCTATGTGCGCTCTCGCACCGCCGCTTTGGGCCTGGAGAAAGATTTCTACCGCACTCTCGATATCCACGTGCACGTCCCCGAAGGCGCTATCCCCAAGGATGGCCCTTCCGCCGGTATCACCATCTGCAATTCCATCGTTAGCGCCCTGACCAAGAACCCGGTGCGCTGCGACGTCGCCATGACCGGCGAAATCACCCTTCGTGGCAAGGTTCTTCCCATCGGCGGGGTCAAGGAGAAGCTGCTGGCCGCCCACCGAATGGGCTTGCGTACCATCGTGCTTCCGAAGGATAATGAGAAAGACCTTGCGGATATCCCCCAGGAGATTCTCTCCAGCCTGAAAATGCACTTCGTGGAAACT
>JBEKOE010000009.1:0-66988 GCA_049522075.1 Candidatus Acidiferrum sp. | reverse complement strand
TTAAGAGCATCACGGTGACCGGTGTTTTGTAAGCGTTAAGCAGGGTATATCTACACCTGTGGGTTTCCGCGGGTTAGGCTGCACCCATGCAGGCAAATCCGTGATACTTGCGCATGGGGCCACACGGCGTCGGCTATAATGCTCACAATCGAATCAGCCCGGCCGTCAAGCCGCAACCGCCGGAAGCACTATCGGAAATAGAGGGCCAATTCTCGTAACGCAAACGGCAAATTGGCTGCGGGCCATGAATCACCATAGGAGTGCGGCACAAGCCTTGGAAGGGAGTGTCAACCGTGCGGATAAGAAAGGCGATCATCACAGCAGCGGGAGGAAATCAGCGGGCGCTTCCGCTCCAGACTCTCATCCATGACGGAGCGGAAAAATCCGTTCTAAGCATCCTGATCGAACAGGCCCTCACCGCGAATATTGGCGAGATCTGCGTCGTGGTGTGGCCCGGCGACGAGAGTCGCTACGCCCAAGCCGCCGGCAACCTCGCCGGTGCCGTGCGATTCATTCCTCAGCAGCAGCCGCGGGGATACGGCCACGCCATTTACTGCGCGCGCGAATTTGTGGCCGATGAGCCCTTCCTGCACATGGTGGGAGATCACCTGTATGTAAGCGCAACGAAGCCCGGCGTCCAACGCCTGGTGGAATTGGCGGAACTCGAGTCGTGCTCCGCCTCCGGTGTCCAGCCCACCAACGAAAGGCTGCTCTCCCGCTTTGGAGCCGTGGCGGGACGCCGGATGTCCGGCCGGCCCGGCGTTTATCGTGTGGAGACGGTACTCGAAAAGCCTACGCCCACGGAGGCCGAACAGCGCCTCATGGTGCCGGGAATCCGCGCGGGCCACTACCTCTGTTTCTTTGGAATTCACGTTTTGACTCCCACCGTAATGGAGCTCCTGGGACGGAAGCTGGCGAGTGAGCCAAGCGGCGCCATCACGCTTTCCGCTGCTCTCGCCGAACTCGCTCGCCAGGAGCAGTACCTCGCGCTGGAAGACACGGGACGCCGTTATGATCTCGGTGCTCGCTACGGATTGCTCACCGCGCAATTAGCCCTGGCGCTGAACAGTCGCGACCGCGACGAGGTACTCACGCACTTTCTGGAGCTACTGGCGGAGCGCGAGATGAGCACTCCGTCTGCGGGGGGCGAGCGGTGAGCCTGCTTACCGATGTCATAACCGCCCGCAACACGGAGACTCGCAATCGCCCGCTGGACACATTCTGCCGGACGGCGACACTGGAAGAACTGCTGCTTGAATGCGAGGCACTCGACCGTTTCCGGCGCAGCAGCGACAATCTCTACGAGCGCGTGCGAGCCCTTTTCTTCCTTTATGCCATTCATCGCTTTCACATCTCCACGCGCAAGCTAGCGGCTTCCCACGCCCTGATTCCTTTCGCGGGTTACACCAATCTCCTCAAGCGCAGGTTCGAAGAAGCTCTTGATAACTTCCTGGCTGCGCAGGCCGCCGCCGGAGCCAGCGCTGCCATATCCAGTGCGCTCGCCAGCGGCTACCGTTCGCTCGGCTTCCAGACTCTCGCTGACCAAGTGCGGCGCAGCGTCCGCTCGGTCCGCGGCAATCAGTGGATGTTTCGCGCCGCTTATCCTGAAGACGCGCCGCTGCGGATTCGCACCGAGCTGTTGCAGCGCGAAACCCCCGATCATCTTTTTCCCATCCTTCGCGAGGCCACGCCGGTACGCATGGACTTGAGCCATAGCGGCTGGAGCGACATTTTCTTTCTGGGGATGGATTTCCCCGAAGGCGCCCGCGTGCTCAACATTTCCATTGACCTGAGCGTGCGCAGCCTGGGCGCTCCGAAGCCTCCCGTTGCAGCATGGTTCCGTGTCATCGATCAGCCGGTACTCCGCTTGGTCAGCGTTGACCTTCAGTGCAGTGCTGAACTCAGCTCGATTGCTGAGGTTTTCGATTTCGCCCACGACTACCTGGGCTTGCTCAAGGCCGCCGTGATTGGCTCCGGCATCGTGCCTCCGGGCATGGAGGGCGCCACTCAGCCCCTCACCGACGTTCTTACCCATTTGACGGGCCGGCCCGGCCACGGCATAGAAATCGTCAGTAAGGTGAATGATATCCCCCGTGGCTCACGCCTGGCGGTGTCCACCAACCTCCTGGCTTGCCTCATCTCCTTGTGCATGCGCGCCACAAACCAAATCCGCACACTCACCGGCGGGCTTTCCGAGGAGGACCGCCGCTTGGTGGCCGGTCGCGCAATTCTGGGCGAATGGCTGGGGGGCTCGGGAGGCGGCTGGCAGGATTCCGGCGGGGTGTGGCCGGGAATCAAGTTGATTCACGGGGTCCCAGCCCAGGATGGTGATCCGGAATTTGGCATCAGCCGCGGCCGGTTGTTGCCGAGCCACCAGATTCTCGGCCCCCAGGAGGTGTCACCGGAAACGCGCCAGCAGCTTCAGCAAAGCCTGGTGCTCGCCCACGGCGGCATGGCTCAGGATGTGGGGCCCATCTTGGAGATGGTGACGGAGAAATACCTGCTTCGTTTAGAAAGTGAGTGGCGCAGCCGCCGCGAAGCCGCGCTCATCCTCGATGACCTCATTGCACGCTTGAAGAACGGCGACATTCGCGCCTTGGGCGCCTTAACGGAACGGAATTTTGCCGGCCCCATTCAAACTATTATTCCCTGGGCTGGAAATCTGTACACCGACACGCTGATTCGCCGCGTGCGCCACGAGATGCGCGACGACTTCTGGGGCTTTTGGATGCTCGGCGGAATGTCCGGCGGAGGCATGGGTTTTCTTTTTGCTCCCCATGCGAAAGCCGTGGCACAAGAGCGCTTGCAGGCCATCATGAGCGCCACCAAGCGGGAGATGGAACATGCGTTGCCCTTCGCCATGGAACCTGTGCTCTACGATTTCGCGGTCAACGAACAGGGCACTCAAGCAACGTTTCTCCAAGGCGACTCTGCGCTGATGCCGGTAGGTTACTACCAAATGGCTGTACCGCCGCTTCTTCGCATGGAATCCCGTTTGCTCCCTCCCGTGCGCCTCCTTGAACTCGAACGCTTCACCGCCGCCTGCCACACCGTGCCGGAATTCCAAGGCATGGTGCAGCATGTCTTCGAGCACCTCATCCCACAGAGCCCGCCAAAAGCCGACCTCTCCCAAAGCCTCGACGCGCTACTCGAAGCCCATGGATTTGACCGCGCGGAGCATGAGCACATCCAGGCGGACCTGCGCAACGGCCGCGTGGGGCTGGCGCAGAATCGTCTTCCCACCACCAGCCTGATCACCGACGCTGGCGTCGCAGATCTCTTTGACGCCACCGAAGGCGTCGCGCCGGAATGCCACGAAATCGGCAAGGAGGCCCTGGCGGGAGGAATGGTGGCGGTGGTTTCGTTTGCCGGAGGCACAGGTAGCCGTTGGACGAAAGGCGCGGGCGTCGTCAAGGCTCTTAACCCCTTTTGCCGTCTGGGCGGCAAACACCGCAGCTTCCTCGAAGTACACCTGGCCCGCAACCGCCGCACGGGCCGCCTTTGCGGTACTGCCTTGCCCCACGTCATCACCACCAGTTACCTGACGCACGATGCGATCCAGGCGCACCTCCGCTCCGAGCGCAACTACGACTACCCCGGCTCGTTGCTGCTTTCACCCGGGCGCTCCATCGGGCTGCGCTTTGTGCCCATGGAAAGGGACTTGCGATTTGCCTGGGAAGAGTTGCCGCAGCAGATGCTCGACGAGCAGGCGCAAAAAGTTCGCGACAGCCTGCGCGCCACGCTTATCGCCTGGGCCCGCCACATGGGCGAAGGCGCCAGCTATACCGATAACGTACCGATGCAATGCCTGCACCCGGTCGGCCACTGGTACGAAGTGCCCAACATGATTCGCAACGGCACGTTCGTGCGGTTGTTCCAGGAAAGGCCCCGTTTGAAATACCTGATGATTCATAACATCGATACCACGGGCGCTGACGTCGACCCGGGCTTGCTCGGTTATCACATCGCGGAGGGGGCCGCGCTTACCACCGAGGTTATTGCGCGACAAGTGGAAGACCGCGGCGGCGGCCTGGCCCGGGTCGACGGCCGCCCGCGCCTGATCGAAGGTCTCGCACTTCCCAACGAAGAGACCGAATCACTTCTCTCCTGGTACAACAGTGCGACCTATTGGCTCGATATCGACCAACTCCTCTCCATGTTTGGGCTGACCCGCGAGGATCTTACCCACAGCGAAAAGGTGAACAACGCCGTGCGGACTCTGGCTGCCCGCATGCCCACTTACATCACGCTGAAGGACGTCAAGAAACGCTGGGGAAAAGGTCAGGAAGACATCCTGCCGGTGGCACAGTTTGAAAAGCTGTGGGGCGACATGACCAGCCTTCCGGAATTTCCCTGCCGCTTTGTGGCCGTGTCCCGCAGGCGTGGACAACAACTCAAAGAACCGGCGCAACTTGATGGTTGGCTGCGCGACGGGTCCGCAGCGTTCGTCGAATCCTTATGCGATTGGGGCGGCCGGTGACTTCGGCCGAGCGCTACTGTCCCGTCAGCGGAACGCGCACGAGAATCGCGTCATCTACGCGAACGATCAACTCCGAAAATTTCCCTTTGCCCACGTTGCGCATGGCCTGATAACGCGGGTTCAGTGCTTCCACATCCACGCGCAAGGGCGCCTTGGGATCTTTGGGCACGTCAAAGCTTACGCGGACATCCTGTTGGCCGTCGCCATCCACGTCTACCGCATCGGAAATGTGTTGCGGCAACGCACTTACCGGTTTCCAGTCGAGTTGCACAAACGGCTTTTCGGTCTGCAGCAGGTGAGGATAGACCTCTCTGTGGATTGTCACCGTGTAGCCATCTGCCCGAATGGTGCGTACCGTCGGCCCTCCGCCGTACATTTCATCCACATGCAGTCCGAGCTTCGTGAACCCTTTTGTGAAGAGTCCCATGAGCAGGAAAGGCACCAGCACCGCCGCCAGCACCGTCATTCCCGCAACGGTGTAGCCGAGTTTCGAGGTTGGCCATTTCATGCGGACCTCCTAAATCACGCGCTGCAAGATTGTCGCGAGGCCCTGCGTGATGATGCTGCCTCCGAACATGGCCGCTACGGCCCAGGCCGCGTAGAGAAACATCAGCCGCGCGCGTTCCGGCTTCACCGCCACCTGTGTTCCCCGGATGTGCCAGACCGCCGCGCCTTTCGGGCAGGCATCCACACAGGCGCCGCACTTCATGCAGGACATCAGCGTTTCGCCTTTCTTGATGGACTCGTCGCTCAGCGACATCGTGGGGCAGCTTTTCTGGCAGAGCATGCAAGGCGAGCAGACCGTGCGATCAATCTTGATGTCGAAAACGCTGGTCTTGTTGAAAATGGATTGGAACGCACCAAACGGACAAAGGAATGTACATTGCGTGCGCTTCTTCGTGAGCAGAGGCAGCACCACAACAAGCGCGGCAAACAGCACCACGAAAATCCCGTTCTGCACCATTCCCACGGTATTGCGTGCGGCCACGTATTCCGAAACGGCTTTGAAGGGGCACAGCCACATACAATAAGCAGGCTCAAACAGCGCCAGCGAGAGCAGTACCATCGCCAGCAGCACGGCCCAAGGGACCAGCCTCAAGCGGGGATCGAGCTTTTTCCACTGTGCCTTCTTTGGCAGCGCAGCCATTCCTTCTTCGATTCCGCCGAAGAAGCAGGCATAGCTGCACCAGCCTTTGCCGACAACCAGCGTAATCGCCAGCCAGAGGCCTGCCATTGCCGCCATGCCGGCGCCAGACATGCCTCCTCCGGGCAGGAGGGACCCCGGAAAGACCAGCGTTTTCGTGAGCGCCGCCGGAAGAATCAGCAAGGGAATCGGCAAGAAACAGAACGGCGTGCGCCCGGCAATCATCTCTTCGAGGGGGATGCCCATGCTTCCCCGCAGAACCATGACGTTGTGAATGAATCCGATCGGGAAGAGCACTCCCAAGGCGACGAAAAACCATCTTCGCCAGCGATACGTGCTGGACGTCTTCATCATCATGAAGAACAGCACGATCAGGAATGCGGCGGTCAGCGCGTTGGCGATCTGCAACGAACGATCGTGCTGCATGAGCCCCTGCATGGACATGAACAACGACCAGAGCACAATGGGCAGCGTCAGCAGCAGCGCCCTGCTCCAGGTACGTGGTGGCGTCTTTCCGGCGAATGCCGTACACGCCGCGTCAGCCATAGATCCTCCTTCCCGCGAGCATGGCAATCCCGGCAAGAAAGTAATACAACGCGACCAAAACCATCGCCGTTCGCGCCACGAAGATGACGGAAGCGTTTCGCTGCACGCAGCCCAGTCCTACAAATGGCACGAACCACAGCGTTGTGGCGACGAAAAACACCGCAAAAAAGAGCAGTGCCGCAGCAATGCTGCCCAGTTGCGCCGCGCGCAAGCCAGCCGCTACAAACGGCGGGCACAGGCTCACGCCAGTCAAGAGCCCCAAGACTGCCGCCCCCGGCACGCTGCGTTTTCCTACCCGGCCGATGCTTACCAGCCCGGAGCCCGCGCAAGCGTGCGCGCAGCCTCGTCCTATCGAGCGTGCGTACCAGAGCAACGCCACCCCCAACAGGACATGAATCCCACCGTAAATCAGAGTGCGCGCCGCGGGCGGAGGCGACACCAGTACGCCGAGTTCCCAGGCCACAGCGGCAAAAAGCAGATACCCCAGGAAGCGTGTGCCTAGAAAGGAGGTAAGGTAGCGCGCGTTCAGGCGCCAGCCCGCGCCCTCCGCAAGCAGAGAAGGAACTACCACGGGGCCGCAGGAGGCCACGCATGCCGGGCCGGACGCCAGCCCCAGCAGAAAAGCCTCACCGAATAGGAAGGGTCCGCCCATTCACGAAAAGTAGCATTCTCCGCCCTGGCTGTCTGTGACGAGTGAGCAGGCTGCTATTCTGTGTCCCGAGCCAAAACATCAAGGGCTCCAGGCACGCCATCCGCTTTTGCTGGGCTTCCCAGCTTGCCTCTCGGCGTCAGGTCAGAAGGGGTGCAGCTCACCTGCTATGCAGCGCACTGTGTCTCACGCAATCCTTTTCGCTCCTGCCTCGAAGCGCAGCCGTGGCCCATCTCATCTCGCGGCTGTTGACGGTGCGAACCCCGATGCTGTGCTGGGGCGGTTGTCACTCACAAGTTTCCGCTGATTGTGCTGCAGGCTGTGCAAGCTATCGAGATAGGCCGCAATCCCGCGGTACAGCCCCTCGGCAACCCGCTGGCGTTGGCTGCTCTCGAGCAGCAGGCTCTCATCGCTCGCATTGCTCACGAAGGAAATTTCCGAGAGCACCGCAGGCATGTTGGCGCCGGTCAAAACGATGAAGGGTGCCTGCTTCACGCCGCGATTCGTTTCCCGTCGGCTCACAAGCTGCAGCCCCTGCGCGAGCGTGTTCTGAATGTCCGCGGCAAGCAGTTTCGATTCCGCGATCTTCTCGTTGCGTGTGATTTTCTTGACGAGGTCCGGAAGATCGTGAAGGGAAGACTCCGCGAGCGCGTTTTCGCGCGTTGCGAGTTCCCTGGATTCCTGCGAACCTGCCAGGCTCAAATAATACGTTTCGACTCCGCGCGTTTCGCGGCTCTCGCTTGAATTCGCATGAATCGAGATGAACAGGTCCGCGTTGGCGTCGTTGGCGATCGCCGTGCGCTCTTCCAGCGGAACTTGCCTGTCGTCCTTGCGTGTGTACACCACTTCCGTCTCCGCTAGGTTCTTTTCGATCAGTTGGCCCAGCCGCAACGCCACATCCAGGCATAGGTCCTTTTCCAGCAGGCCGCGTGGCCCTTTCGTTCCCGTGTCGTGCCCTCCATGGCCGGGGTCAATCGCGATGCGGTTGATCTTCAGCCCCAATTCCCGCGTCAGCGAGCCATGACGTACTTGGCTACCGCTGCCTAGCGGCGGCGCGTCGGCCACGTTGTGCAGCCCCACATCCAATCCCGCGCCTTCCGTTGCCCCGGCCCCGGCTTGCCCGTGAACATCGATCACCAGGCGATATGGGTCCGCTAGCAGTTGAGCCGAATACTCTTTCGCTCCCTCCGCATCAAGCACCAACCGGACCACCTCATCCTTATTCTGCGCCGCCCGCACCCATTTCAGCAGCCCGCCCTCGCTGGGCACTGTCTTCTGGCTGACCAATGGGCTCAGTTGCGCCTTGTAAAGATCAAAATAAATTCGCTCCGGCGAACCAATGCGCGCCGACTCGTACTGCACCGCATCCTCCAGCATCACCACTACCCGCGCATCGCTTTCCGCGCTCGATGTTTGGATCGCGGTGACATAAGGCATGCTGCTCTCGTTTACCCGGGGCTGGGTGGGTTTCCCGCTCTCCGCCGTTCCCCGAACACCCGTTGTTTGCCTCCCATCGTTCCCCATCTTGCGTTGGATCAAACTCTTCGTTGCCGCCACTTCCTTGCGCACTGCTTGCATCATTTCCGGCAGCACGTTTCGCGGCATGGCCAGGCTCGCCGACAGAAGAACGCCAGCCACTGCGCCCGCCCAAACTCCCCAGCGTGGCAAGTTCCACCCCGCGATCGGCTTGTACGTAATCCTCGGCGTCACCGCCACCTCGACACGCTCCGCGGGACCGTCGCCCGTGGATGCTCGCGGTGGCATCGGCGCCGCTACTTTTGTCGTCAGCGCTGCCGCTGCCGGCGCCGTCACGGGACGCGCAGCCGCCACAATTTCCAACTTTCGCGTCGCCTTCTCGACGAGATCTGCAGACACCGTCTGCCGCCCCCGGGCATACCCTTCAAACAAAGCGCGGAAGCAAATCTTGTTGATGTTTCTCGGAACGCCCTCGCTCCTTTCGGCCACCAGCCCCAAGGCCTCCGGCTCAAACAGCCCTGCGCCGCAATGCCCCGCCACTTTCAGCCGGTGCCTCACATATCCCGCCGTTTCCTCCGGCGATAACGCCTCCAGATGCTTGACCATCGTAATGCGCTGCAGCAGTTGCGCCATCTGCTTCTGCGCGAGTTTCTCCTCAAGTTGTGCCTGCCCCGCCAAAACGATTTGCAGCAGTTTGCTGTGCGGCGTCTCGAAGTTCGAAAGCAGCCGGATCGTTTCCAGTACCGTCTCATCCAGGTTTTGCGCCTCATCCACGATCAGGACAAATCGCCTCCCCGCCAGCATCTCGGCAAACAAGATCTCATTCAACTTGTTGTGCATGGCCACCAGGCCCATGTCCGCCGCATCGACTCCCAGCTCGCTAAGCAGGTATTGAAAGAATTCGCGGGAATTGCATTGCGTCTGGAACAAAAACGCGGCCCGCGCCGTATTGCGCAGTCCCTCGAGCAGTTGATACAGCAGCGTCGTCTTGCCCATGCCCGGCTCCGCTATCAGCGCCAGAAATCCCCGGTCGCCCAGGATCGCCTCGGTAAGCGAGTCGAGCGCCTCGCAGTGCGTGCGGCTCGGGTAGAGATACGCCGGGTCGGGCGTGACGCCAAACGGTTGTTCCCGCAACCCATAAAAATCCAGAAACATGGAACTCACCTCCAGTTCCCAACGACGCGGCCAGATGACCTTACCTGCTCCCCTGCGTCGGGGTTCCACTACGCCATCAAAGTGCACTACGCCTGCGTACGGAATTCGTGCTCGGTTGACGAGGGAGGAAGAGCAACGCCGTGCATCTTACCGGGTCTTCCGTATCCATTTCCCGGCAGACCGATACTCTACTTCTCACCGCTTCAGCTTGCAATGCCGCGACCAGATATCGCGCTGGGGCTCACCCCTGGCCTGGAACTGCCCCTCGTTTTCTACCAGATGCGCACGCGGTCCGTTGGGGCCAGATAGAGCTTTTCTCCCGCTTGAATCGGGAACGCGGCGTACCAGGAATCGAGATTGCGCACCGTAGCCGCTCGAAATTGTGCGGGGGCGTGCTCATCCGTCAGGACCTGCCGCCGGAGGGCGGCTTCCCGTGTTTTCGATCCCCAGTTCTGGCCGAACGCGATGAAAAATTGCTGATCCCCGTTGAACCCATCTTGTGCGGGCGCGGCTTTGCCCGCCAGCGAGGCGCGGTAGCCGTCGTACGCGGCGGAAAGCCCCGCGAGGTCGGCAATATTTTCCGCAATCGTCTGCTTGCCGTTCACGTTGACATCGGGAAAGGGCTTATAAGTGTCGAATTGCGCGACGAGTTTTTCAGCGGCCGCTTCGAAATGGGCCAGGTCCCCGGGCGTCCACCAATTGCGCACGCGGCCTTTCGAGTCAAACGCGCTGCCCTCCGTGTCAAACGTGTGGCTGATTTCGTGCCCGATCACCGAGCCAATCGCGCCGTAATTGACCGCGGCCGGCGCTTGCGGATCGAAAAAGGGTGGCTCCAGGATAGCAGCAGGGAAGTTCAGTGCGTTTTGCAGCGGCAGGTTCACTGCATTTACCGTCTGCGGCGTCATGGACCATTCCTTGCGATCCACTTGTTTGCCCAATCGCGCAATTCCACGATGATATTCAAACAAGCTGCCGCGCCAGAGATTGCCGAAGATATCGCCAGCCTTCACTTCGTAAGCGGAGTAGTCCTGCCATGTCTCCGGGTACCCGATCCCCACATAAAGGGTGGTGAGCTTTGCCTGGGCTTCGGCTTTCGTTGCTGGATTCATCCAGTCAAGCGCTTCAATCCGCTTCCGAAAAGCCGCCGTAATGTTCGCGACTAACGCCTGCGCTTCTGCTTTGGCTTCCGGTGGGAAATACCGTTGCGCGTAGATCTGACCGACGGCGTCTCCCAGCAGTGCATTCACCACCGCCACCCCGCGCTGCCACCGCGGGCGCTGTTGTGGTGTTCCCGTAAGCGTCTTCCCAAAAAAGGCGAAACGTTCTTCGGCCAACGCTCTCGGCAGCACACCGGCATACCCTTCGATCAGGTGATAGGCCAGCCAGTCTTTCCATGCCTCCAGCGGGGTTGCCGCCGCGAGGGCGGCTTCGCCCGTGAACGCACTCGGCTGCCACACGATGAAGCTGGGCTGCTCGCTGAGGCCCGCGCCCCGAAAATATTCCGCCCAGTCGATCCCCGGCGCCTTACTGGCAAAGTCGGCTTGTTTCCATGTGTTGTTAGCCTTGTGAATGTCTTCGTTCTCCGCAAGGCTGATATGTTTCTCCGCGATGGCATGCTCCAGATCCACAACGCGTTTCGCGCGAACCTCACTATCCGTGAAGCCGGCCAGCTTGAGCATGGCGGCAACGTGCGTCTGGTATTCGCTGCGAATCTGGCGCATTCGCTCGTTGTCCGCCACGTAGTATTCGCGATCGGGAAGTTGCAGTCCGCCTTGCAACAAGTAGGCCGTATAGTGCTCGGAATCATTGAATCCCGGCGCAACCCACAGCCCAAAGAGATTGGGCGTATGGAAATTCGTGTTGTTCAGCGCATCCACGTCCGCACGGAGACTCTCGCCCAACGCGTGCGCGAGTTGACGCTGGTCAGTGATCGCAGCAATCGCCGCCAGGGGCGCGCGGAGCGGTTCAATTCCCCTCGCTTCAATCGCGGCCTCGTCCATATAAGAGTTGTAAAGATCGGCAATCTTGCGCGCGTTCGAACCGCCAGGGGCATCGCCCTTGGCCGCTTCCGCAATCAGGGCAGCAGTGCGCTTGTTGCTCAAGTCAGAGAGGGCTGTAAATACGCCGATGCCGGCGCGGTCGGGTGGAATTTCGGTCCGCTTGATCCACTCGCCATTCGCGTACAGATAGAAGTCCTCGCCAGGCTTTGCCGTGCGGTCAATGTTGGCAACCGCAATTCCATGAATCTCTTGCTTCTGTGTTTCCTGCGCAAAAGCGGTATGCAGCGAGAAAGTGAGAAGGCAAACTGCGGCAAACTTGAAGGTCAAGCTGGAAAGCATGTGTGTGAGTCTCATTCAAGGTGCTCCCCGAGCCGCTGCTCTTAAGAGGGGCAGCCGGCCTATATACTTATCTAAATGACGGATGGCCAATGAAGAATGGTAGCACGAGGACCAGCGTCAGCTTGGCTGGAACGGTCGCCGCACTGCCGTTTCACCTTTCTCAAACAGGGCAGTCGGGGCGAAATGCATTCCTGCGGGGCTTTCGACTGCGCTCCTCCACCTCAGTTTAGGAGGGGTGCGGCTCACCTGCAATGCAGCGCACGGTGTCGCGCGCTATCAGGAGTTCCTCGTCCGTCGGGATCACGAACGCCTTTAGGCTGGAATCGTCGGTGCTTATTTGCGCTTCCTTGCCTATGGCCTGCTCGTTCCTGTTTTTGTCGAGCTTCAGCCCCGCCCATTCAAGGCCCGTGCAAATGCGCGCACGAATATCTGCCGAGTTCTCTCCGATTCCCCCGGTGAAAACAACCGCATCAGCCCCGCCCATGCACGCAAGAAATGCTCCAACATATTTTCTTGCGCGATAACAGAAAATCTCGATGGCCAGGCGCACGCGGCGGTCGTCGTGTTCCTTCAACTCCTGCTGCAGGACACGCATGTCGTTCGTCAGTCCAGAGATGCCGAGGAGTCCCGACTGCGTGTTAAGCAGCATTTCCACTTCATGCGGAGATAGCCCTTCTTTTGTCGCAATGAGATTCACAATCGCAGGATCGATATCCCCGGAACGCGTCCCCATGACCAGTCCCTCGAGCGGCGTCATGCCCATGGAAGTATCCACCGGGTATCCGCCGCGGATTGCAGCGGCGGAGCAACCGTTGCCGAGGTGCAGCGTGATGACATGCGTCTGTTCTCGCGTCAGGTTGCGCAAAACCCGATAACGATAAGCCACATAGCGGTGCGACGTTCCGTGAAATCCGTAGCGCCGAATGTGGTGCCGGCGGTACAAATGGTAGGGCACGGCATACAAATAGGCCCGCTCCGGCAGGGAATGGTGGAATGCCGTGTCAAATACTGCGACCTGTGGAACTTTCGGCCCCAGGATTTGCCGCGCAGCCCGGATGCACTTGATGTTGTTGGGATTGTGAAGCGGCGCAAGGTCGATGCAGTCCTCGATCCCCTTCAACACCTCGTCGGTGATGATGGCGGATTCTGAAAACATTTCACCGCCATGGACCACACGATGTCCCACAGCATGGATATCTGCGGCGCTCTGGACTTGTGAAATCCCGGATTCTTCTGACGCCATCCAGCGAATCAGGTACTCCAGCGCCGCGGAAAGGTCGGCCAGCGGCGCGGTGAACTTCCGCCTGGGCAATTTGTATGTCTCGACGGTGACAATCGCCTCACCCCCAATGCGTTCCACCTCGCCCCGGCAGATGCGCTCATCGGCGTTGTTCTGGATGTGCTCGCGATCGGTCGCGATGAGCTGAAACTTCAGGCTGGAACTCCCCGAGTTCAGTACGAGAACGTTCATATCGATACCGCCCTATGCTTTTTGAGAGAAATGCCAATCCAGCAGTGTCTGACCCGTGCGGGAGTGAGCGGTCACTCACAGCCCCAAAACATCACGAGTCTAATAGGGCCAGATCCACGCAGCAACGGCCGGTTCGTCTATGCCGTGCTGGTGTGCGTAGTTCAGGCACTCAATCTGCAAATTACGGAACTTTTCCTTGGCGTGGGCGCCGACCCTTTGCAGTCTCGGCACGCGATCAATCACGTCAATGGCCAGGCTGTAACGATCGATCTCGTTTTCAATGGCCAACTCCATCGGCGTATTGATGTTGCCCTTCTCCTTGTATCCGCGGACGTGCATGCCGTCGTGGTTTTTGCGGCGATAGGCCAGCCGGTGAATCAGCCAGGGATACCCATGGAAATTGAAGATGATCGGCCTATCGACGGTAAAAAGGGAATCAAAGTCCCGGTCTGGCAGTCCGTGCGGATGTTCCGTGTTGGGCTGCAATTTGAAAAGATCCACCACATTGACGTATCGCAGCTTGATATCGGGAAATTCTTCTCGCAAGAGCACAATCGCCGCCAGCGCTTCCTGCGTCGGAATATCTCCTGCCGAAGCCATCACCACGTCCGGTTCGCAGCCCTGATCGTTGCACGCCCATTCCCAGATGCCGATTCCCTTGGTGCAGTGTTTGATGGCGGCATCCATGTCCATGAACTGGAGATGCAGTTGTTTGTCGCAGACGATCACGTTGACGTAGTTTTCGCTGCGCAGGCAGTGGTCCGCCACCGAGAGCAGGCAATTGACATCGGGCGGCAGATAAATGCGCGTTACCCCGGCGCTCTTGTTCACCACCACGTCCAGAAAGCCGGGGTCTTGATGGGTGAATCCGTTGTGGTCTTGCCGCCACACGGTTGAAGTAATCAGCAGATTCAGAGAAGCGACGTTTTCCCGCCACGACAGGTGATTGCAGATGGATAGCCACTTGGCATGCTGGTTGAACATCGAATCAATCACGTGGACAAAGGATTCGTAGGAACTGATGAACCCGTGGCGGCCGGTGAGCAGATAGCCTTCCAACATTCCCTCAATCGTGTGTTCGCTCAGCATCTCGATTACGCGTCCGTCAGGCGCCAACTCTCCGCCGTCCGCGTCCTCGGGAAAATACTCCTCAATCCAAAATTTCTTGCTCACCTCGTAAATGTCATCCAGCTTATTGGAGGTGGTTTCATCCGGCCCGAAAACCCGGAAATTCGTCATGTTCAACTTCATGACGTCGCGCAGGAACGCGCCCAGAGGGCGGGTATTCTCTGCCTGCACAACCCCGGGTTTCTCAAGTTTCAACGCGTACTGGCGGAAGTCCGGCAACCGCAGCGCCCTCTTCAGGCGGCCGCCGTTGGCATGAGGATTGGAGCCCATGCGGCGTGTTCCCGCGGGCGCAATCTCCTTGAATTCGGCGCGCAGCTTGCCATTTTGATCGAACAGTTCCTCCGGCTTGTATCCGCGCATCCAGTTTTCGAGTAGCTGCAGGTGCTCCGCGCTCTTCTTAACATTCATGATCGGAACCTGGTGCGCGCGCCAGAAGCCTTCCAGTTTGTGGCCGTCCACAATTCCGGGAGCCGTCCACCCCTTCGGCGAGCGCAGAACAATCATGGGCCACCGCGGGCGCTCGGCCACGCCGCTGGCGCGCGCTTCCCGCTGAATCCTTCTGATTTCCATGACGCAGAACTCCGTCGTCGCGGCCATGGCTTGATGCATGCTTTCGTGCCCCGAGCCTTCCACGAAGTAGGGCGTCCAGCCGTATCCTCGCAGCAAACTCTCTAATTCCTCGTGACTGATGCGCGCCAGCACCGTGGGATTGTTGATCTTGTAGCCATTCAAATGGAGAATCGGCAGGACCGCACCGTCGCGAACGGGGCTCAGAAACTTATTGATGTGCCAGGAAGTCGCCAAGGGTCCCGTTTCCGATTCGCCGTCGCCGACCACTGCTGCCACGATCAGTTCCGGATTATCGAACGCCGCTCCGCAAGCGTGCGAGAGCACATACCCAAGCTCTCCTCCCTCATGAATTGAGCCCGGCGTTTCCGGCGTGCAGTGGCTCCCAATGCCTCCGGGAAACGAGAATTGCTTGAAAAACTCCCGCAAGCCTTCTTCGTCTTCGCACTTGTCCGGGTACACCTCCGAGTAGCTGCCTTCCAAATAGACGGGCGCAAGAACACCTGGGGCGCCATGCCCCGGCCCGGCCAGAAAGATCATGTCCTGATCGTACTTCTTGATCTGGCGCATCAGGTGAATGTAAATGAATGCCAGGCCGGGACTCGAACCCCAGTGTCCCAGGAGGCGGTTCTTGATGTGTTCCGGCTTCAGGGGTTCCCGCAAGAGTGGATTTTCCTGCAGATAGAGCATGCCAAGGATTACGTAAGTGCACGCTCTCCAAAACGCATCGGTCTTGCGCAACTCTTCGGCCCCCAGGGGAGTTCCCTGGACCGTGGATCTCGCTTTGCCAAACGCACTCAGCGCCTGAATTGTCTGGGACTCTGCCCGAGCCGTCGTTGTCATCGGGAACCTCTCAGTTCCAGCAACGATTGGTGAGGTGAGTCGCTGGGGAAGCGAACAGTGAGCCAATTCGTTGCCGGGTATTCCGCTTTCCGCCTGGCCTGCCACAAACCAGAAGAGTGTTAGTTATCCGCTGTGTCATCAGGGCGGAAATCTAGGCTTTACAACAGCCTCGTAGTGTAACCCGCCTATGTTTCCGAAGTGTTAAGAAACCTCCCGGCTTCGCTGCGTCCTCACCCCCGGCGGGCGGGGCCGGTCGAATTACGGATGATGAGTTCCGGCGCGAGGGCGATTTCAGGAATGAAGGCAGCGCGCTCCTCGATGCGGTCGAGAAGGGTTTGTGCGGCGACGGTGCCCATTTCTAGGAGAGGCTGGCGGACCGTCGTAAGAGGTGGGAGGGCGAAGGAGGCGACGGAGATGTCGTCGAATCCGACGACGGAAACGTCCTCGGGAACGCGGAAGCCGGCTTCGTGCAACACGAACATCGCGCCGACCGCGGAAGTGTCGTTATACGCGAAAAGCGCAGTGAAGGGGATTTTGGCCGCCAGCAGCTCTTTCGCGGGGAGATAGCCGAGATCGGAAGTGTTCGGGATTCTTTCGAGCTGGAACACAAGTTCCGGGTGGATGGGGAGATGCAATTCGGCGGCGATTTCCTGGATGGCGTTCCAGCGAGGCGCGGAGTCCGAGCTGGACGAAGGCCCCCGGAAAAACGCGATCTGTCTGTGCCCGAGCTCAAGCAAATGCTGCAGGACAAGCCGTGCGGCGCGATCATGATCGAGGATGATGTTGGTGACGTTCGGGACTTGCTGATGGCCCGCGATGGCAACGGTCGGAAGAGTGGGCTGCTGGTCTATGGAAGTGTCTATAGTAATGATGCCTTCCACGCCGCGGGTGAGCAGCAACTGGGAATACGAGCGCATGAGTTTGTCGTCATGGCGGTGAACGACGGTGAGAAAAAAGAAATTGTTCTTGCGCAGGAAAGTCTCAACACCGCTGATGATCGTTGCGCCGTAGGGATCGCCGATCTCCTGGGCGATTACGCCCACGGTGTAGCTGCGTCGGACGCGCAGAGAACGCGCGACGAAATTAGGCCGATAGTTGAGCCGTCGAGCGGCCTCCATGATGCGATTGCGGGTGCGTTCCGGGATGGAGCGTGAGGCGGGTGAATTGTTCAGAACACTGGAAACGGTTCCCGCCGTCAGGTCGAGATGCGAAGCCAGCAACTTGAGAGTAACGGCAGGCGCCTTCACGGCGCCGTGCGCCTTAGCAGCTTTCGTCATTGGGTCCTGACCTCGCTCAAGGCCCTGCGGAACAACCAACAGAAACACCACCGGTGACCAGCATTCTAGCGCAATCCGGGGAAGGAAAGTACCTGGGAAGTGCCAGAGGAGGGCCGCTTCGCGGGAAGGGAATAACGGCCAGTGCGTGCGATTTCCCTTAACAGTAACGTTTATCTATTCTTGACATGGGCGCGGCGTATATTCCAGACTCAACGCAGAAAAAGCGATGTCTTCCCACCGAAATGATGCACGCGGTCGTGGGTCCATCCGAGCCGGACCCGCCGCAGCCGGCGGCGCACATTAAGTAAGTCATGAAGCATGCACAGGGAATAAAGGTACGATCTTTGGCGCGGGGTGCTGCAGGGAGAAAGGGTGAGGATCGTGGAACGGTTGCGTGAGCGGGTCGAGCGGGAATTGCTTGGCGACATTCTGCCGTTTTGGCTGACCTACGCGGTGGACTACGAATTTGGCGGCTTTCGCGGACAGATTGCGAATGACCTGACGATTGATCCGCTGGCGCACAAAGGGCTGATCCTGAACGCGCGCATCCTGTGGACCTTTGCGAAAGCTTACCAGGTTTACCGTGACGAGGTGTACCTGCGGACAGCGCGGCGGGCCTATGAATATCTGCGCCGGTATTTCTGGGATGCGGAATTGGGCGGCGTGTACTGGATGGTGGACCACCTGGGGAACCCGGTGGAGACGAAGAAGCGGATTTACGGTCAGGCCTTCACCGTCTACGCGCTGGCGGAGTACGTGGCGGCGTGCGCGGAAAAGGAACCGCTCGAAAAAGCCATTGCGCTGCACCGGATGATTGAAGACGCAAGCCATGACGCCCAGAACGGCGGATACTTCGAGACCTATGAGCGCAACTGGAAACTCGCGAGAGAGCAGCGCCTGAGCGAAGTGGACATGGACGAAAAGAAATCCATGAACACGCACCTGCACTTGCTGGAAGCGTATGCCAATCTCCTGCGGCTATGGAACGAAGACGAATTGCGGAAGCGCCTGCGGGAGCTGCTTCGTATTTTTCTGGATCACATCATTGATCCGGAGACCCACCATTTCCGGATGTTTTTCGACGAGGTGTGGCGCGACCGCTCGGACCGGTTTTCCTTTGGCCATGATATTGAAGGGAGCTGGCTGATCTGCGAGGCCGCGGAAGTATTGGGCGACACCGCGATTCTTGAGGAGGCGCGGAAAGCAGCGGTGAGGATGGCGCAGGTGCTGTACGAGCAGGCAGTGGACAGCGATGGCGGCTTGTTCTACGAGGGCAGCGGGAAGGAACTCATCGACACCGACAAGCATTGGTGGCCTCAGGCGGAAGCCGTGGTGGGATTCCTGAACGCCTACGAACTTTCGGGGCGCGACTATTTCCTCAAGGCGTCGCAGAATAGCTGGCAGTTCATCGAAAAATTCATCGTGGATCACCAGCACGGAGAGTGGTATTGGAAAGTGTCGCGTGACGGAACGCCCAGCGACGACAAGTACAAAGTGGATCCCTGGAAATGTCCGTATCACAACAGCCGGACCTGCTTTGAAGTGATGGAACGCCTGGACAAATTGGCCAAGCAACACGCAATTTGAGCACGGCGGGTGCGGGCCGATACCCGACGACCGGAGAAGACCAATGAACGCAGCCGAGCATAAGAAGAACGTGCAAAAACTTTTCCGGCAATACGAGAAGCTGATTGCCCGGAAAAACGTGAAAGCCAAGGGTGGGAACGGCGTGTACGACCGCTACGTCAATCCCGTGCTGACGGCGGAGCACACTCCCCTGTTCTGGCGTTTCGATTTCGACTACAAGAGCAACCCCCACCTGATGGAGCGCATTGGCGTGAACGCCACTTTCAACGCTGGCGCCATGGAATACGAACGAAAGTTTCTCGTGTTTGCGCGCGTCGAAGGAGCGGACCGCAAATCGTTCCTTGCGGTGGCGGAAAGCCCGAACGGCGTGGACAACTTCCGCTTCTGGAACTACCCCATCCTGATGCCGGAAACGAGTGACCCGGACACCAACGTGTACGACATTCGCGTGGTCCGCCACGAAGATGGCTGGATCTACGGCTTGTTCTGCACGGAGCGGAAAGATCCGAAAGTCCCGCAGTGGGATATGTCCTCGGCGGTCGCGCAATGCGGCATTGCCCGGACAAAGAACCTGAAAAATTGGGAACGCCTGCCCGATTTGCGCACCAAGTCGCCTCAGCAGAGGAACGTTGTATTGCATCCGGAATTTGTGGATGGCAAGTACGCGCTATACACGCGGCCGCAGGATGAATTCATTCAGGCGGGAAAAGGCGGAGGAATTGGCTGGGGACTCTGCACGACCATGGCAGGCGCGACTGTCGAAAATGAAATCATCATGGACAATCGCGAGTATCACACCATCAAGGAAGTGAAAAACGGTCTGGGTCCGGCGCCCATCAAGACCGCCAAGGGTTGGCTGCACCTGGCGCACGGCGTGCGGAACACCGCTGCGGGGCTGCGCTACGTCTTGTACACATTCCTGAGTGAATTGGAGAGGCCCTACGTGATCACGCATCAGCCGGCGGGATATTTCCTGGCGCCGCAGGGCGAGGAGCGCATCGGAGACGTCTCCAACGTGGCCTTCAGCAACGGCTGGATCGCCACGAAAAACGGGGACATGTACATCTACTACGGCGCATCGGACACGCGCCTGAACGTGGTAACCACCACGGTGGAAAAGTTGCTGGACTACACCCTAAACACGCCGCCAGACCCGCTGCGTAGTTTTTTGTGCGTGCAACAGCGGAACGCCTTGATCCACAAGAATCTGGCGTTACTCAAAACGTACGGCAAACTTCCGGGACGCCCGCGGGAGCCGGCGAAGAGAAGTGGGAATGGCGCCAAGCGATAGAGTGCCGCTGGTCCGGAACGAACTGCCGTTTATTCGTGCTGGCCGAGGATGGCTTCGATCTTGGCGAGTTCCTCGGAACTAAAGCGCGGATTGCCGAGTGCTGCAACGTTTTGCTCCACCTGCTCGACGCGGCTTGCGCCGATTAGGGCGCTGGTCATGCGCGCATCGCGCAACACCCAGGCAAGGGCCAGTTGCGCAACAGATTGCCCGCGTGATTCGGCCAGTCCGTTTAGCGCGCGCATCTGCGCCAGGCGCCGCTCGCTGACATCGCTTTTCTTCAAAAATCCGTGGGGCTTGTTGACGCGCGAATCGCTCGGAATCCCGTTGAGATAGCGATTCGTCAGCAAGCCCTGCGCAAGCGGGCAAAACGCGATGCAGCCGACGCCCTCTTTCTCCAAAACATCAAGCAGCCCGCTCTCGATATTCCTCTCGAACATCGAGTATTTGGGCTGATGTATAAGACAGGGCGTGCCAAGCCGGCGGAGCACCTTTGCGGCCGCTTCGGTTTGCGCCGCATCGTAGCTGGAAATCCCTGCATAGAGCGCCTTGCCAGAGCGCACGGCTTGGTCCAGCGCAGACATGGTCTCCTCGATCGGCGTTTGCGGGTCCGGCCGGTGCGAGTAGAAAATGTCCACGTACTCGAGTTTCATCCGCTTCAGGCTCTGGTCCAGGCTGGCAAGCAGATACTTGCGCGAGCCCCAATCACCATACGGTCCAGGCCACATATCCCAACCAGCCTTGGTGCTGACAACGAGTTCGTCGCGATGGGCCGCGAAATCACTGTGCAGGATGCGCCCGAAATTCTCTTCGGCGGAGCCCGGAGGCGGACCGTAATTGTTCGCCAGGTCGAAGTGGGTGATGCCCAGGTCGAATGCGCGCCAGAGCATGGCCCGGCAATTCTCAAAGGAGTCCACGCCGCCGAAATTGTGCCAAAGGCCGAGCGAAATGGCAGGGAGAAGCAATCCGCTGCGGCCGCAACGCCGGTATTGCATGCTGTCGTAACGCGAGTTAGCGGGCGCGTAGCTCACGAAATCCCTCTTGTATGCAATTAAGAAAGCCGAGTGTCGCGCAGTTTCTCACCGCCCGCCACCAGGCAGAGTTTAATGCAACGTCGCTTTGATCGCGACACTCTTGGTGCCCGGCGGGGGCAGTGGCACGAGGTTTCCCTGGATTGGCGCGCCATTCACTTCGAGGCAAACCTTGTTGCCTTCTCCGGCGCGCTGCACTTCGATCTCATAGGTCACGCCGCGGAATTTGCGGCAGGCCTTGAAGCCACTCCAGCTTTTCGGTATGACCGGCGCAATTAGCAGCCCCTCGTAGGACGTGCGGATGCCCAGAATCCATTGCGTGATGGCGTAGTAGTTCCACGCGGCTGTTCCGGTGAGCCAGGAGTTCTTGGCTTCCCCATACGTGGGAGCATCGCGGCCAGCGATCATCTGCGCATAAACGTAAGGCTCGCAGCGGTGGACATCGCTGATTTCCTCGCGCGCGGAAGGATTGATCCGCGTGTAATAGTCGTGCGCGGCGTCCCCATTTCCGACGCGCGTTTCGCCGATGATGACCCAGGGGTTATTGTGGCAGAAGATGCCGGCGTTTTCCTTGTAGCCCGGAGGGTAAGAAGAAATCTCGCCGTATTCAAGGTAGTACTTCGAATAGGCCGGTTGCTGCAGGACGATGCCATGCTCCGTGGCCAGAAGCTTGCGCGTGGATTCCAGAGCCCTGGCGGCCAGGCCATCCTCAAGGCCGATGCCTGCCAGTGTGCAGAATCCCTGCGTTTCGATGAAGATTTTGCCTTCGGCATTTTCCTTCGAGCCGATCTTCCGGCTGAAATCATCATACGCGCGGAGGAACCACTCGCCGTCCCAGCCGTGCTTCCGAATCGTGGTATCCATCTTGGCGACTTCCGCCAGGTACGCGCAAGCCTCGCTGCCGAGGCCACGATGCCTGGCAATCTCCGCAAGCTCGCGCCCCGCCAGCACAAACAACCCCGCGATGAACACGGATTCAGCAACCTTGCCGTCTTTGTTGGTAGTGGTCTGGAAGGATTGCCCCGGCGAATCGGAAAAGCAGTTCAGGTTCAGGCAATCGTTCCAATCGGCGCGCCCGATGAGCGGCAGGCCGTGAGGGCCAAGACGCTCGAGCGTGTACCGGAAGCTGCGCTGGAGATGCTCGTAGAGCGGTGTTTCGGAACCCGGCTCGTTGTCGTAGGGCACCGCCTCATCCAGGACGCTCCAGTCGCCAGTTTCCTTCAGATATGCGCCGACGCCGATAATCAGCCAGTGGGGATCGTCGTTGAAACCGCTGCCCACGTCGTTATTGCCGCGCTTCGTCAACGGTTGGTACTGGTGATACGCGCCGCCGGTGGGAAGTTGCGTGGCCGCAAGGTCGAGTATGCGTTCCCGCGCGCGGCCCGGGACCATGTGCACAAACCCCAGCAAATCCTGGTTCGAATCGCGGAATCCCAGTCCTCGCCCAATTCCCGATTCGTAGAACGACGCCGAGCGCGACATGTTGAACGTCGCCATGCATTGATAAGCGTTCCAAATGTTCACCATGCGATTCGTGTGCACGTCCGGCGTATCCACCTGGCAAAGCCCCAGCAATTCATCCCAGTAAAGACGAAGCTTTTCGAACGCGCCGCAGGCATTCGCCGCAACGCGATACTTGGCGATCACGGCCTTCGCCGCTTTCTTGTTTATGATTTGCGAATCGGGCGGATCGAATCTCTGTTCCCGTGGGTTCTCCTGATAGCCCAGAACAAATAGGATTTGCCGGGATTCGCCGGGCTTCAGCGAGAGCTTAACGTGGTGGGATCCAACCGGTGCCCAGCCGTGCGCGACGGAATTGCCTAGGTGTCCCCGCTCCACTGCCGCGGGATTGTCCCAGCCACGATAGGGGCCGAGAAAGGCGTCGCGCTGCGTGTCGTAGCCGGCGATCTTTTCGGAGCAGGCAAAGAACGCAAAGTGGTCGCGGCGCTCGCGGTATTCCGTCTTGTGGTAAATAACGCCATCCTCGATTTCGACTTGGCCGATGCTGAAGTTGCGCTGGAAATTTGTGGAATCATCCTGCGCGTCCCACAAGCAGAACTCGACGATGGAGAAAACGGAGAGTTCGGCGGCCTGCGCGCGTTGGTTCGTCACGCTCAGTTGCCAGATTTCCAGATTCTCGTCGAGTGGCACGAAGTAACGCGTGCTCGCTTCGATGCCGCCGTATTTCGAGCTGATCGTTGTGTAGCCCATGCCGTGGCGGCAGGAATACTCCTCCAGCTTGTTTTGCGTGGGTTGCCAGGAGGGAGACCAGAATTCGCCGAAGCTGTCATCACGAAGGTAAATGTAGCGTCCGCCAACGTCGTACGGAGCGTTGTTGTAGCGGTAGCGCGTGATGCGGCGCAGGCGCGCGTCACGATAGAAAGAATAGCCGCCGGCGGTATTGGAGATGATGCCGAAATAAGCTTGGCAACCGAGGTAGTTGATCCACGGCAGGGGCGTGTCCGGCTGCGTGATTACGTATTCGCGGTTCTTATCGTCGAAATAACCGTATTTCATGAGGGCGGCTCCCTGAGCGGAACGTTCCGGACTGGCAAGTCCGTCTAGTATAACGATATTTTAGTGGCCTAGAACAACTTTGAGGTGTAGATATGAAGCCTACCTGTAAGAGGAGAGGTGGGCGCTCTGCTCCGCGAAGTGTGCTCACCATCACGCCCTCACGTGAGGACAATCACTGCCGGAATCCACGGCGAAACGAGAGGCTTGCACCCTTGAACCCCTCGCCCTGTTTGAAAGGGGACAGCATGACCACACCCACCTGCCGCCTCACCACTCGCCTGTCCACTCTGCCCATCTGGCTCATCCTTCTAGCCATCTCCTTTACAGGAGCGATGCGAACGACTTACGGAACTGAGGCCGGGAGCCTCCAGATAAAAGTGGACCAGGTAGGCTACTTGCCGGGTGCCCCGAAGTTGGCCGTGGTTACGGCGGCGGCCACGTCATTCGAAGTGAAGCGCGCCTCCGACAATGTGACGGTGTATAAAGGCACGCTTGGACCAGCCAGCCTGGATGCGGATTCGGGCGATTCTGTCCAGATTGCGGACTTCACGAAGCTGCACCTACCAGGCACTTACTATCTCGACGTTCCGGGAGTGGGGCGAAGCTGGGTGTTTTCGATCCAACGCGACGTCTTCTTGCACACCTATTATCTCGCAATGCGCGCGTTCTACGGGCAGCGTTGCGGCACGGCAGTGGACCTTGGGCCGGAGTTTCCGGGCTATACTCACCCCGCATGCCACTTGAAGGGAGAGTTTCACCCCTCTTCCGGGAAGCAAGGCGAGCGGGACAATATCGGAGGGTGGCACGATGCCGGCGATTATGGCCGCTACGTCGTCAATTCCGGAATCACCACCGGGACGCTGCTGTGGACGTGGGAGATTTACGGGCCGAAGGTGAAGAGCATCAAGCTGAACATTCCGGAGAGCGGCAACGGCACGCCGGACATCCTGAACGAAACCCGTTGGAACCTCGAGTGGATGCTCAACATGCAGGATGAAGATGGCGGCGCGTGGCACAAACAGGCCAGCGAACATTTTCCCGCCTTCGTGATGCCGGAAGACGACCATCTGCCAAGCGAGGTCATCGGGACCGGGCAGCCGCCGTACAAAAGCACCTGTGCCACGGCCGACCTGGCGGCGGTATCCGCCATCGCCGCGCGCGTATATCAGCCCTTCGATGCGAAGTTTGCGGCGCGCAACCTGGTAGCGGCGCGCAAGGCCTGGCTCTGGACGGAGAAGTATCCTAACGTGCTCTTCAAGAACCCGCAGGGAGTCAGCACGGGCGAATACAGCGACAACTATTGCGGTGATGAGAGGCTGTGGGCGGCCGCGGAACTCTGGCGCACGACCGGCGATGCGGCCTACGACGACTATTTTGTGAAGCACTATCCCGATTTTAGGCCCAGCCTGGAAGCGCCCTCGCCGGAAGGCTGGCGGGAAGTTGCGGCCCTGGGGCTTTGGACGTACGCGATGAGTACGCAAAAGGGCGCGGACGCTACGGTGGTAGCGGACATTCGCAAGCGCACGGCGGCAGCGGCGCGGGCGATTGTGGAACGCACCCGGAAGAATCCGTATCGCGTGAGCCTGCTGCCGAAGGATTACGTGTGGGGCTCGAACGGTGTGGTCGCCAATTACGGCATGGAATTGCTCGTGGCCAATTTGCTGGTGCCCGATCCCAGCTTTGTGGAAACCGCGCAGGATAATCTTCATTACCTCCTGGGACGTAATACCTTTTCGATTTCCTGGATGACGCAGGTTGGGGCAAATCCGTATCACCACCCGCACCACCGGCCGAGCGGAGCGGGCAAGAACGCCCAGCCGTGGCCGGGATTGCTCTCCGGCGGTCCCAATGCCGGGCGCCAGGACGACGCGCTGAAAAAGCTGCCGCAGGGCTTGCCGCCGGCGAAAGTTTACGTTGACGATCAGGCCTCGTACGCGAGCAATGAGATTGCCATCAATTGGCAAGCGCCGCTGGTGTTTTTGCTGGCAGGCACGCTTCCATGACGCAGCGCTCGCATGGCCGCGCGGCGCAGGAAGCTGGCCGCGCGAATTCCAGCAGTTGCAGCCGCAGTAATTTGTGCACAGGAATCGCACGAAAATGAACGACAATCTGACCGCGCAAAGGATACGAATTGCGCGGCAGGCCGCCCGAATTGAGGTGTAGCGTGCATCTGCATTTGATCGACATTGCCATCATCATTGCCTATCTGGTGTTATCGGTCCTGATCGGCTATTGGGTTTCCCATCGCGCCTCCCGCGACATCAAGGCGTACTTCCTGGGCGGCAACGTCATGCCCTGGTACATCCTCGGAATTTCCAACGCTTCGGGAATGTTCGATATCAGCGGCACCATGCTCCTGGTCTATTGGATGTTTGTGTACGGCCTCAAGAGCGTCTGGATTCCGTGGCTCTGGCCGACGTTCAACCAGGTATTCCTCATGGTCTATATGTCCACTTGGCTGCGCCGCTCGAATGTGATGACGGGTGCGGAATGGATCCAGACGAGATTCGGCAAGGGCCGCGGCGCGCAGCTTGCCCACATCATCGTGGTCATTTACGCGTTCATCAGCATCATCGGATTCTTCACTTACGGCTTCAAGGGCATCGGCAAATTCGCCGCCACCTTCCTCCCCTGGCACCTCAGCGTGAATCAGTACGCTCTCCTGCTCATCGCCATCACCGCCCTTTACGTCATCAAGGGCGGGATGTTCAGCGTCGTTATCACGGAAGTGCTGCAGTTCTGCATCCTTTCCGTGGCGTCATTCGCGGTGGGCATCATCGCCATGATGAAGGTCGCCCCGGGCACGTTGCAACGCTTCATCCCCGCGGGCTGGGACAACATCTTCTTCGGCTGGCACCTCAATATGGACTGGTCCCATCTGGTGCCCTCGGCAAATGCGCGTGTGGCCCAGGACGGCTACGGGCTTTTCGGATTTTTCGTGATGATGCTCCTCTTTAAAGGCATCCTCATCAGTGCCGCAGGCCCCGCGCCAAACTACGACATGCAGCGCGTCCTTTCCTGCAAAAATCCGCGTGAAGCTTCCATGATGAGCGGGTGGGTGAACGTCGTCCTCACCTTCCCGCGGTATTTCCTGATAACCGGGCTCACCGTGCTGGCCCTGGTCTTCTTCAGCGACCAGATTCGTGGCATGGGCACCAACATGGATTTCGAGCGCATTCTTCCCTACGCGCTAGGGCGGTTTGTGCCGGCTGGCTTGCTCGGCGTGCTCATCGCCGGTCTGCTGGCTGCCTATATGTCCAACTTCGCCGCGACCGTGAACGCCGCGCCTCCCTACTTCGTCAACGACATTTACAAGCGCTTCATCAATCCCCACGCTCAACCGAAGACCTACGTGCGCCTGAGCTATCTGAGTTCCTTTATGGTGGTGCTCCTCGGCGTGTTGATCGGCTGGTACGTGACCAGCGTCAACAACGTGGTCATCTGGATCGTCACCGCCCTGTGGGGCGGCTACACCGCTTCCAATGTCCTCAAGTGGTATTGGTGGCGTTTCAACGGCTACGGCTATTTCTGGGGCATGGTCGCGGGAATGACTTCCGCGTTGACCATCCCGACGCTGGTCACAAAGATCGCGCCCCTACAGAATTTTGCCCATGCCCATTCCCTCAACCTGGAAGTCTCCGTGGGCTTTGGCCTTGTCTTCCTCCTCTCTCTCATCGGCTGCTTCCTGGGCACCTACTTAACTGCCCCCGAAGATGAAGAGGTGCTCAAGGAGTTCTACCGTCGCGTCCGGCCCTGGGGTTTCTGGGGACCCATCCTGAAGAAAGTGCAGCAGGAAGATCCGTCCTTTCAAAAGAACCAGGATTTCTTCCGCGACATCTTCAACGTCGTTGTTGGCATCGTCTGGCAGGTTTCCCTGGTCGCTCTGCCCATTTACATCGTGACGTGGCGCCTGCGCACCGCGGCCATCGCCTTTACAGTTGTTGCTATCACCTCGATCATTCTGAAGTTCACCTGGTACAACCATCTCAAGGAACTCGAACACATCAACCAGTACAGTGCCCCGGCCAGCGCCGCGCCAGAAACGTCACCGGCGGCGAACTAGCCGATAAACCATCAAGTGGGGAAGCCCGCTGGTTCCTGCATTTCATAAGTCGCTCCACTCCTAGGTTGCTTCACGCACCCTTATGGCTTCCCCCACCCGTGAAGCGCAATGCCAACGCGTACTCACCTGCTGGAGCAGTGGGCAGATCAATCTGCACTTCCTCGCCTTGTTGTGTCCAGGCAAGTGGCCGGTTGTAGCCGAGCAGGTAAATCTCCGAGCCCTTCTTAGGTCGAACGGATTTGAGCGTAACCGATGACGATTTCGGGATCCCAAGGAGCAGCGCGTACACATACGGCCCTTTCGAGGTAAAGCGGACTGGAATCCCTTCCTTTGTTTCCCCTTCCGCCCGATTCCAGGGGCGAGTCCCGTAAATGGCCTCCCCGTTTTGCGCCATCCATTTGCCCAGTATCTTCAGCCGCTCGAGTTGCACCGCCGGAATCGTGCCGTCGGCTTCCGGGCCAATGTCCAAGAGCAGGTTGCCGTTCTTGCTGACAATGTCCACCAGCAGGTGGATGAGCTCCGCCGGCGCAATCGTCTCGGCTTCTCCCTCGGCGCGGTTATAACCAAACGAACGTCCTAGCCCGCGGCATTCCTCCCATTTCTTCGGGTTGATCTTGCCCAGGGTCTCATATTCCGGTGTCGTGAAGTCGGAATGCTTCACTCCAAATCGATTGTCGATGACGCCGTCCGGAACAGCCGCGTAGTACTCCGCCATCAATTGCAGAGGATGGCCGGACTTCGGATAGTCGATGTCATTCCAGAGCAGCGCGGGCTTGTAGCGAGTGATCAGCTCGCGCACGTGAGCGTCCGCATACCTTCCGTATGCTTCGCTCTCAGGTTTCACTTTCTCGTAATCCTCGGAAACCCGGATCGGCCCAGGCACAAACGTCCAATCGTAGCCACCGGAATAGTAGAGCCCCATGCGCAAGCCCTGCTTGCGGACCGCCGTCGTCAGTTCTCCTGCCAAATCTCGGGAAGCATGCTGGCGATCCGCGGGAAGCGTCGGATTCGGCGTCGCGCTTGGCCACAGCGTGAAACCGTCGTGGTGCTTGCTCGTCAGAACCACATATTTTGCTCCCGCCTCCTTGATCACTTTCGCCCAGGCGTCGGGATCCCACTTCTGGATCTCCCGGTTAAAGATGGCGGCAAAGTTGTAGTAGTCGTAATCGGCGCCGTATCTTTCGCGATGATATTTCTGCGTCGGCGATCCCTCGATGCGCATCGAGTTGTAATACCACTCGGCGTAAGGATTGTTCTTGATGTAGTCCTGATTGGCGAAATCGTGTTCCGGATGGCTCACCGGCGCCCAGCCGGGCACGGAATACAGCCCCCAATGGATGAAAATCCCCAGCTTCGCATCGGCATACCAATCCGGCAGAGGGTGCCGGTCCAGCGACTCGATGGTCGCCTCATAGTGCGCGGGATTTTGCGCCCGCGCCGCAACGGCCGTAATAAACACAATCGAACAGCCCAGCACGAACTTTACAATGGCGCGACACGCGTTTTCTCCCATCCTTCCCCTCCTTTGCGTTCACCTTTCTCAAGGAAGCCCAGACCAGCACGGGTCCCCATTCTCCGGGCATCAACTCCGCCATCATGTGATGTAAACTCTCTCCTGTCCACCGCTACCCGTGAAACAATCCTGGCTTTCGCGTGCGGCGTTCGTGGGACTCGAAATCAATTACGGGTCAAAAAGGCAGGTCGAAGGTGTTAGCTAATCATTCGACACAAGGAAGAATTCTGAGACTCGACCCGCGCGACAACGTTCTTGTCGCCCTGACCGATCTACGTAAAGGCGAAATCGTTCGCTTTTCTGGGAATGACTACGTTCTCTTGTCCGACGTGCCTGCCAAACAGAAGTTCCTCACCCAAGATCTCTCCGCCGGCCAAGACATCATCATGTATGGCGTATTGGTCGGCAAGGCAACCCAGAATCTTCAACGCGGTGAATTGCTTTCCACGCGCAACATCCGCCACGCCGCCGCCACGTTTCACAAGAAGGAAGGAACCTCCCGCTGGACCCCGCCGGACGCTTCTCCCTGGTGGACGAAAACCTTCCTTGGATACCGAAGGGCGAATGGCCAGGTCGGCACCCGGAATTATTGGCTCGTTCTTCCCCTGGTCTTCTGCGAAAACAGAAATCTGCATGTCTTGAAACAAGCATTCGAGGAAGAACTTGGATTCGCCGCGCCTCAAATCTATCGCCGCCAGGTTGCGGAACTCGCCCGGCTCTATCGCGAAGGCGGCGTGGAAAAGATAAAAACATTTTCCTGCGCCGAAACGCTGCGAGCGCCGGCCTTTCCCAGGATCTTTCGCAACGTCGACGGCATCAAATTCCTCGCGCACGAAGGCGGCTGCGGAGGCACACGCGAGGATTCCAACAATCTTTGCGCGCTACTCGCGGGTTACATTCACCATCCCAACGTAGCCGGCGCAACCGTCCTCAGCCTCGGTTGCCAGCACGCCCAGGTTTCCATTCTCCTTGAGGAGGTCAAGCGCCGCGATCCCAATTTCAACAAACCGCTTCTGATCTTCGAGCAGCAGAAAAGCCCTTCCGAGGCAGCGATGATTTCTCAAGCCATCCGCGAAACATTTCTGGGACTTGCCGAGGCGGACAAATTCGCCCGCGCGCCAGCGCCGTTGTCTCATCTCACCCTTGGCCTCCAATGCGGCGGCTCTGACGGATTTTCAGGCCTATCCGCGAACCCCGCTATTGGGCACACTTCTGACCTCGTCGTCGCGCTTGGTGGGAAGGGAATACTTTCCGAATTCCCTGAACTCTGCGGCGTCGAACAGGAACTGATCAACCGTTGCGTCAGCGAAGAAGTCTCGGAACGCTTCATGCAGCTCATGAGCGATTATGCGGCGCGGGCCAAAGCCGTGCGCTCCAGCTTCGAGATGAACCCTTCGCCCGGCAATATCCGTGATGGCTTGCTCACGGATGCCATGAAATCCGCCGGGGCCGCCAAAAAGGGCGGGACATCGCCCGTCACCGCAGTGCTCGATTACCCGGAATATTCCAGCGAGGCCGGTTTGAACCTCCACTGCACGCCGGGCAATGACGTGGAATCTGTTACTGGCCAGGTCGCTGTCGGCGCCAACGTCGTCCTTTTCACAACTGGCCTTGGTACGCCTACAGGCAATCCCATTGCTCCGGTCATTAAGATATCCACCAATTCGAGTCTCGCACAGCGCATGGCGGACATCATTGATATCGACGCAGGCGGCATCATCTCTGGTGAGAAAACCATCGAGCAGATGGGTGAGATAATTCTGGACCTCACCATCCAGGTCGCCAGCGGTGAAATCCGTACCAAGGCCGAACTGCTCGGCCAAGACGACTTTATCCCATGGAAAAGAGGAGTTTCTCTCTGAGAAATCACCAGAATCCATCTCATAAAAGGTGTTCGGGAGGGCACGGCTTTTCACCCTGAGCGGTTTGTGCGAAGGGCACAGCTTGCGGAAAAGGTTTCTCTTTAGGAGGCCGGGGCTTCAGCCCCGGCGTAAAGCCCCTAAAACCAATGGGCTTTAGCCCCTGAAGAAAGCCTTTTTCGCATTTTTCCGCAGCCTCTTCAGCCGTGCCGAAACTGTCCGGAAAATAAGGGGCTTTAACCCCTAAGCTAGACAGAGCGGGCCAGCAAAAATTTTATGAATTAGGCTCCAGAGACGCTCAAACGTTCTCCAGCTTCAAGGCGGCTTCGCATGGACCTGCAAATCAAAGAAAAAGTTGTCCTGATCACCGGCGGCGCCAAGGGCATCGGCGCGGCCATCGCTCGGGCCTGCGCGCGCGAGGGCGCTGTCCCGGTCTTCGTGGACCGCGATGCCGAGGCCGCGAAACAACTGCAGTCTGAACTGCAATCGGCGGGCAAAGCCTGCGGGCAGATCTGCGTTGATCTGCAAGCCGCGGAAAATTGTTCCTCCGCGGTCGGGCAGACACTTCGCGAGTTTGGCAGGCTCGATGTTCTTGTCAACAACGCCGGTACCAATGACCGTGTCGGCCTCGAACACGGCAGCCCCGAAAAATACTTGGCTTCTCTGCAACGCAATCTTTTGCACTACTACAACATGGCGCACTTCGCGTTGCCGGCGCTGAAGAAGTCGCACGGCTGTATCGTCAACATCGCCTCCAAGACGGCCTTCACCGGCCAGGGCGGCACATCAGGCTATGCCTCTTCCAAGGGCGCCATCCTCGCCTTGACGCGCGAGTGGGCTGTGGAATTGCTCCCCTACGGAATCCGCGTGAACGCCGTCGTCCCCGCCGAGGTCATGACATCGCTCTATCGGGAGTGGCTCAGCAGTCTGCCGAACCCCGAAGAAAAGCTTCAGCAGATTGTCTCGAAAATACCGTTCGGCAAACGAATGACGCAAGCCGATGAAATTGCCGCTATGGCTCTTTTCCTTCTCTCTCCCCAAGCCTCCCACATCACCGCGCAGTTTTTGTTCGTCGATGGTGGCTACGTTCACCTGGACCGCGCCTTGAGCTGACACGGGATTTGCGTAAGCAAGGGCGCATTTTGGAGTGCGGTGGCTTGCCACCGCTTTTACGCAGTAAGCAGCACCGCAAAAGTGATCTCCAAGGAAGGAAGAAGCGATGGCAGACAAAAGTGCGGTGAAAGCGGCCATCGGCAAGTATCGCTGGACGATCTGCGCGCTGCTGCTCTTCGCCATGACGATCAATTACCTCGATCGCCAGGTGATCTCGTACTTGAAGGAGTTCTTCTGCAGGTCGACGGAGCTCGGCGGCTTCGGGTGGACCAACAAGGAGTTCTCGTACCTCACCTCCGCCTTCACCGGCGTCTACGCCCTGGTGACGGTCGGGGCGGGCCGCCTTATCGACAAGATCGGCACAAAGCTCGGCCTCGCGTGGTCCCTCGTCGTGTGGTCTGTCTTCGGCATTCTGAATGCCTTGGCCGGCTCGGCGATCGCCGTGCACGTCGCGATCCGCAGCTTATTTGCGGCTGGCGAGGCCGGCACCTTCCCGGCGTCGAACCGCACCGTCGCCGAATGGTTTCCGAAGAAGGAGCGCGCTCTGGCCTTCGGCATCTTGAACAGCGGCACGAATCTCGGCGCGATGCTCGCCGCCCTGTTCGTGCCCTGGTGCATGGTCTTCTTCGGCGATCAGCGAGGCTGGAAGATGGCCTTCGTTCTCACGGGCGCCGCGGGTTTCGTCTGGCTGATCTTCTGGTTCTTGTTGTATGAAACCCCGAAGAACCAGCGGCGGCTGTCTAAGGCCGAGTACGACTACATCCACATGGACGATGTCGCCGCACAGAGCGACGCCGCCCAACAAGGCGTACCGTGGGCCAGGCTCTTCAGATATCGGCAGACCTGGTCGTTCTTCTTCGGTAAGTTGTTCACCGACGGTATCTGGTGGTTCTATCTCTTTTGGCTGCCGGACTATCTAATCAAGCAGTTCAACATGGCGCCGGCGGACGTGCGCTGGCCCACCTTCATCGTTTACGGCGTTGCCATCGTCGGCAGCGTCTACGGAGGCAGCATCCCGATGACCCTTATCAATCGAGGAATGGAGGTGTATAAGGCGCGCATGACCGCGATGATTCTGATCGCGCTGTTTCCGCTGGCCCTGCTTTTCACACAGCACCTTGCCAGCACAGAGAGATACGGCACACATGCCTTGTACTTTGCGGTGGGAATCATCAGCATCGGAGCCGCGGCGCACCAGGCCTGGTCGGCCAACTTGTTCACGACGGTCTCCGACATGTTCCCCAAGAAGGCCGTGGCGTCCATCACCGGCATTGGAACGATGGCCGGTGGAGTGGGTGGTGTCCTCATCCAGCTCTTGGTGGGCTCACTGAGGGACAGCTTTAAGGACGCGCCGCAGACGGCGTACTTCATCATGTTCGTGTTCTGTGCGCTGGCCTACGTTTCCGCCTGGGCGATCATGAAAGCGCTCGTGCCGCGGTACAAGCTGGTGACGGATCTGTAGGACGCGGGCGTTCAACCGCGCCCTCACCCCACGCCCGCCGCAGGCGGGACCGCCGTTTTTTGGCGGAAGCCCTTGAGGAAACTCTCTTCTGGCCCGTCCCCGCAGCCTGTCCGGTAGCTTAAGACTACCTGTTGCCCACCCTCCGCGAACGCCTGAAATACAATTCTCAACGATTCGCTTGACATTGCCCCGCGCCAGATGTTTTCCTGCTTTGCGAGAGTCGCGCGCGCTCTTCTCATTACGTATTCCGTCGCGGCAAAGCGATATGCCCTTTATCCACGAGGATTTCCTGCTCCAGAACCCCACCGCCCGCCATCTTTACCATAAATTTGCCGCCGGTCAGCCCATTCTTGATTTCCACTCGCATCTCTCTGCGGCGGACATCGCCGCCAATCGGCAGTTTCGCAACCTTTTCGAGATTTGGCTTGAAGGCGATCATTACAAATGGCGCGCCATGCGCGCCAACGGTGTCGCCGAAATCTTTTGTACCGGCGATGCTCTGCCTTACGACAAGTTCCTCGCTTGGGCTTCCACGGTTCCGCACTGCCTCCGCAATCCTCTCTACCACTGGACCCATCTCGAATTGCAGCGCTATTTCGGCGTCGACGAATTGCTCGATGAAGAATCTGCCCCGGAAATCTGGCAGCACGCCAACGGGCTTCTGGAAACTCCAGAATTATCCGCTCAAGGAATTCTCGCCAAATTCGAGGTGCGCGCCCTCTGCACCACCAACGACCCCACCGACGATCTGCAGCCCCACGCCCAAATCGCCGCAGCACATCTGCCCACGCGCGTCTACCCGACATTTCGCCCCGATCGTGCCCTGGACGTTCATCTCCCCGCCGTCTTCAACCCCTGGCTCGAGTGTCTCGCTGCCGCCGCCAACGTTCACATCCGCTCCTTCCCGGATTTCTTGGACGCCTTGCACAAACGCCACGATTTCTTCCATCAAGCGGGTTGCCGTCTCTCCGATCACGGCCTGGTCCACTGTTATGCAAATTTCTGCAGCGAATCGCGCGCCCGCGCCATTTTCGATAAGGCGCGCTCCGGACAAGCCGCAACGCATGAAGAACACGCCGAATTTGCCTCCCACCTGATGCTCTTTTTCGGCCATCTCGACGCGCAATCCGGCTGGACCAAGCAATTGCATCTCGGCGCTCTCCGCAGCGTCAACTCCCGCGCCCTGCAATCCCTCGGCCCCGATACCGGCTACGACTCTATCGGCGATTTCCCACAGGCGGAGTCCCTCGGCGCTTACCTCAATCGACTCGATCGCGAAAACGCCTTGCCCAAAATGATCCTCTACAATGTCAATCCTGGCGATAACTCCGTCTTCGCCACCATGGCCGGCAATTTCCAGGACGGCAGCATCCCGGGCAAAATTCAGTTTGGCAGTGGCTGGTGGTTTCTCGATCAGAAGGAAGGCATTGAGTGGCAGTTGAACGCGCTCTCAAACGTTGGCTTGCTCTCTCGTTTCGTCGGCATGTTGACGGATTCCCGCTCCTTCATGTCATTTCCCCGCCACGAATATTTCCGCCGTGTTCTCTGCAATCTTTTGGGCCGCGACATCGAGAGCGGTGAATTGCCCGACCGCGAAGACCTTGTCGGCCCCATGATCGAAAACATCTGCTATCACAACGCCGCGCGCTTCCTCGGCCTCCCCCTGGGCTGACCAGCCCAGCTCTCTCGCACTTCCGCCGCTTTCTGGCCGGTGCCCAGCGCCTTTTCTCTTTCCCTGCCCACCTAAAACTTGCCAACCTCCGTGCTAGACTACCCCTTTGCGTTCACCGCTCTTCCTCGTCCGGTGCTCGCCCGTGGAGACTCCATGGCTCCCCCCTCACATTTCGAACGTCGTGCTCGCCACTCCATCGAAACCTCGATCGCCGTGAAGCGCTCCCTCCTTCATAACTCCCAAATCCTTTCCGGCCTCTCCCAACTCGCCGCTTCCCTGATCCATGCCTTCGAGCGCGGCAACAAGGTTCTCCTCTTCGGTAATGGCGGCAGCGCCACGGACGCCCAGCACATCGCCGCGGAACTCGTTGGCCGCTTCGCCTTTGATCGCCCCGCTCTTCCCGCGCTTTCCCTGGCCACCAATCTTTCCGCCGTCACCGCCATCGCCAATGATCACGGCTTCCGCCGCGTCTTCTCCCGGCAGATCGAAGCCTTCGGTCGCCCCGGCGATGTTGCCATTGCCATTTCCACCAGCGGCAATTCACCCAACGTCCTTCACGCTGTCGCCCTCGCCAGGAAAATGCGCATGCACACCGCCGCCCTCACCGGGCGCTCCGGCGGCAAACTCAAATCCATTGTTGATGTCTGTCTGCGCGTGCCTTCTGACGATACTCCGCGCATTCAGGAATGCCACATCCTGCTCGGACACATTCTCTCCGAAATTGTCGAGCAGGAACTCTTCGCCCCTCGCGTCTCGGCTCGCTCTTCCCGGAAGCCGCGTAAATAACCGCTAACCCGTGGCCCCGCTCGCCATCGCTTTCTCAACCGTCTCGATGTCCACCAACCCCCAGCAACCATACAACGCCGGCAGCACGCGTCTCGCCTCATGCTTTCTCCGCAATTCCGCAACCCGCTCTGTCCCCGACCTGTACGCCGGCAGGTACATTCTTCCCAGCAGCGGATGTCTCCCCCACGCATCGGAAAGTTTGTCCGCGCGTTCTTCCGTCACCAGGTAGTCGCGCCGCAAAATCTTCGCCACTTCTTCTCGCTCCGCGCCTTCCCCCCATGTCAAATACGACGACTGGTTCTTCGCGTCATCCTGTAGCAGTGCCAACAGCACCCCAATCTGCAAATCCTCCTCCGGCAGTTGCTCCACTTCCGTCACGCCGTGGGCAATCAGGATGGCATTGTTCGCGATGCCTTCAAACAGCGTCGCCGCCCGCGTATTCATCGTTAACACCGTGGCCTCGAACCCAGCGCGCCGCCGCACGTACAGATCCTGCAGATACGCAAACGTTGTCACATGCCCCGGCACCACCTCATGGCTCACCAATTGCTCGAACTCCGGCACCGATATTTTCAGCGAAGCATTGATCTCGTACGTCGCCTCATACTTTGGCTTGCCGTCCGGCTTCCGCGCCCGCCCGATGTAGTTCATCGAACCCGAAAACCACGCATCCTTGATCGGCAGAAACTCGATGTTCGCCCGCGGCACTCCCGCCAGTTCCTTCGGCAAATATGGCATCAGATGCGTCTCACACAGCTTGTCGTAATGCGCGATGAACCCCGCGCTCAGCCGTCGCACCGACGCCATCGGCACCGTGCGCTCCTGCCGCCATTCATCCACCGCTTTCAGCACTCCCTCGGTTCCATTCTTCAAATAGCCCGCTCGACGCAGCAACTCCGCCACACGTTCCCGTTTTCTTTCCGGCTTCGATGGCTCCGGCGCGCGCCCCGTGGAAGCCTTTACGCAATCCTCGTAGCTAACCGGCTCCCCTTTGCCGAGCGTCTCCATCGCCAGCTTCCACATCGCCTCCAGCGATGTGGCCAGCCCCGCGAGATACGATCCACGCAAGCCCTTCGTCTTTTCCCCTTCCGCGCGAATTCCCGCAATCGCACCGGGAATGTCAATCTGCTGCAAGTACTCCTCAATCGCTTTGCGGTCCACATCCTTCGACGCCACTCCCCCCGATTCCCGTATGCGTGCCGCTGCAGGAATCGTGTACGCCGCCGGCAGCGCCTCATCCGAAAACCAGGAGTCCGCAATAAATCGCTCCGTTCCGCTTGCGCACATCACATCGCCGCCCCACAACGTGTCGATCCCCAGGATCGCGTCCGCTACATACTTCCCCAATTGGTCCATCAGATCTCCTTCCCCTTTCGCAGGGAGCCAAACCACACATACAGGCACAGCCCCACGAAAAACACCGCCGACACAATTTGCGAAATCTCTTCGTTGTTGTAAAACGGCGTGCGGATCAGCTCTTCCCGGAACCCCGGCACCGTCCGCAACGCCGCTCCCAGCACTCCACCCAATGCTCCGCCCGCCATCAGCCCCGACGCAATAATCACGCCGCGCGCTCGCACCCTTCTCCCTGTCTCACCTCCCGCTTTATCCGCCCGCTTGTTCAGCAAGTGCGACAAAAATCCTCCCACCAGCGCCGGCGTATTCAGCTCCAGCGGCAAATACATCCCCAGCGCGAAAATCAGCGATGGTTGCCCCAGCATCTCCAGGATCACCGCAATCACCGCTCCCGTTCCAAATAACAAATACGCAATCGGCTGGTGGCTCATGAATCCTTCCACCAGCGCTTTCATGATGGACGCCTGCGGCGATGCCAGCACCGGCCGAAAATCTCCCGCCGCTGCTTCCCCAAACTGGTACACCCGCGCCAGCAGTACGATCGTCAACCCGGCAAAAATCGCCGCCCCGATCACTCCCAGGAATTTCACTTTCTCCTGTGCCGCCGGCGTCGACCCCAGCCAGTATCCCGTCTTCAAGTCCGTGATCGTTTGTCCCGAGATGGAAAGCGCCGTGCACACCATTCCCGCAATCGCCATCACAAAGAACATTCCCGTTGTACCGCTCAGTCCGAACCGCAGCAGCACGGCCGACGACAAAATGATCGTCAACATCGTCATCCCGGACACCGGATTCCGCGCCGTTGTCGCAATGGCGTTCGCCGCCACCGAAGTGAAGAAAAACGAAAACACCAGCGTCAGCAGCAAACCCGCCGCCAGCACCGCAAACGACACCCGCAAATTTCCCAGCAGCAGCGCCACGCCAATCGCGCCAATCACAACCCCCGCAAGAATCGTTGTCGTCGAAATGTCGCGATCCGTGCGCTCCGGCGCCGTCGCTTCGCCCTTCCGGAAAACTCGCAGCGCGATCCCGAACGAACCCGCCACCACCCGCAGCGACTTCACGATCCCGAAAATCCCCGCTGTGGCAATCGCTCCCACGCCCACGAACCGCACGTAGTTCCGGTAGATTTGTACCGCCGTCATCTTCGCGATCGGTATCGCCGCCGGGTACACCGCGCTGTCCAGATGGCTCCCCACGAACCAGATCAGCGGCACCAGCACCAGATTCGACAGCAGGCCGCCCGCGCACAGGATCATCGAGCTGCGCAGTCCTATCACATACCCCAGCCCCAGGATGAATCCCACGGCATCGAAGCTAAGCGCCATCCGTGCCCGCTCATTCAGCATCCGGATCACCGGCACGAACCGGAAATCCACATACTCCTTCCACACCTGAAATGTGGTCACAAAAAAATCGTAAACGCCCGCGATCGCCGTGGCCTGCAGCAGCAGCTTTGCCTGCGATCCGCCCTTCTCCCCTGTCACCAGCACTTCCGTGATTGCCGTGGCCTCGGGGTAGGGAAGTAGCCCGTGCTGCTCTCTCACGAAATACCGCCGCAACGGAATCAAGAACATCACTCCCAGGCAGCCGCCCGCCAGGCAAATGAAAATCGTCTGCACCGGATGCGGATTCAAGTGCAAGATGTACAGCGCCGGCACCGTGAACACCGCTCCCGCCACCACTCCGCCCGCCACTCCCCCAATCCCCGTGATGATCACATTTTCCAGCAAGCTCGATCGCCGCCTGTACAGCCGCGCCAACCCGATCGCCAGGATCGAAATCGGAATCGCCGATTCCATCACCTGCCCCACCTTCAGTCCCGAATACGCTGCCGCCACCGTGAAGATCACGCAGAGCAACACGCCCCACCCCACCGAGCGCGACGTCAATTCCGGCTCTCTTGCCTCCGCTCCTACAACCGGCCGGTAGACTTCGCCCGGCTCCAGGCGCCGGTACGCATTACTCGGCAGCGATTTCTTCTCCGTTTCGCTCATCGCGCTTCATCCTCCGCTGGCATTCCAAAGCCACGCGCATGTCCCTGCGCGTAGCCGTCGTTTCTACACTTGTAGGGGCGCAGCACTGCTGCGCCCCTTGTCCGCACGATCCTTGAATCTTGTGCTTCTTTCTTCCTATTTGGCTGCCCGCAGCCCATGCCCCATTTTGCTCAGGGCGACCTTCTATGGTGTTGCCGTTCTCTTTCGGAGGCCGGGCCTTCAGCCTAGGCGTAGAGCCCCTATAAGCAGCGGGCTTTCGCGCCTTTTGCGTCCGCCGATTCCTGGCGGAAGCCCCTGAAGAAATGTTGTCAAGCATTCTTCCGCAGCCGCATTAGACGCGCTGGATTTGAATCCTCACGCCGGATGCAGTGCTTCCACGTGCGACTTCGCTCCAGCTTCCGCCGTGGCGCTTGCCTTCTTTTTCGCCCCGCCATTTACCCGCACTTCTGTCTCTTGCGCATCCACCACCGCAATCGCCGCGATATTGACGATCTCCTCGGGCTCCGCCCCGCGCTGCAGCACGTGTACTGGCCTGGACATCCCCATCAGGATCGGTCCAATCGTTTCTATGCCACCAATCCGCGCCAGCAGCTTGTAGCAGGTATTCGCCGAATTCAGGTCCGGGAAGACCAGCACGTTCGCTCCCCCGTGCAAGCTGGAGAACGGGTAAGTCTCCGCGATGATTTCCGGCACCACCGCCGTATCCGACATCATCTCTCCGTCAATCATCAGTGTTGGATCTGCTTTGTGAACCAGTTGCACCGCCTGCCGCACTTTCTCGGTCAGCGGGTGCGGCGTGCTCCCAAAGTTGGAAAACGACAGCATCGCCACCCGCGGCGTTACGTTGAACCGCCGCGCCGCTTCCGCGGCGCACAGCGCGATCTCCGCCAGATCCTCGGCGCTCGGCTCGATATTCACCGTGCAATCCGCCAGGAAATACATGTCGCCGCGCTTTGTCACCAGCACATACACTCCGGACACCTTGTGCAGGCCCGGCCGCGGCTTGATCACTTGCAGTGCCGGCCGGATCGTGTCCGGAAAGTGCTGCGTCTCGCCGCCCACCAGCGCGTCCGCGTCTCCCAGGTGCACCATCACCGCCCCAAACAGGTTCCGGTTGTTGATTAGCTCCCGCGCTTCCGAAAGCGTCACCCCGCGCCGCTGCCGAAGTTCATACAGCATCTGGATGTACGCCTCCCGCTTTGGCCATGTCGCTGGATCCACGATTTGGATCTCCTCCAGTCCCATGGACAAATCCGCCGCCTTCGCCCGAATCACATCCGTATTCCCGATCAGCATCGGCCGCGCGATCTTCTCCTCTGTCAGGATGTGCGCCGCCCGCAGGATCTTCTCGTTCTCTCCTTCCGGAAACACCACGCGTTGGGGCTTGCTCTGCGCCTTGTGAATGATCAGCCGCATCACCTCATGCGCCTTCCCCAGCAATCGTTCCAGCCGCTCCCGGTATTCCTCCAGGTTCACCGGCTCCTTCGCTACGCCCGTTTCCATCGCGGCTCGTGCCACCGCCGATGCCGTCCACACCAGCACCCGCGGATCGAACGGTTTTGGAATGATGTACTCCGGCCCAAACCGTATGCGCGCCACTCCGTATGCTTGGCACACCGAATCCGGCACGTCTTCTTTCGCCAGCGCCGCCAGCGCCCGCGTCGCCGCCAGTTTCATCTCTTCGTTGATCGCGGTCGCATGAACGTCCAGCGCCCCTCGGAAAATAAACGGGAATCCCAGCACGTTGTTCACCTGGTTCGGATAATCGGAGCGCCCCGTGGCGATGATCACGTCCTTGCGTGTCGCCACCGCTTCGTCATACGTAATTTCCGGATCGGGGTTCGCCATCGCAAACACGATCGGCCGTGCCGCCATCGTGCGCAGCATCTCGGGCGTGAACGCCCCCTTCACGGACAAGCCTATGAACACGTCTGCGCCCTTCACCGCTTCCGCCAGCGTGCGCCACTCCGTCTTCTGCGCGAACCGCGCCTTGTACGGGTTCATCCCCTCGGTCCGGCCTTGATAGATCACGCCTTTCGTGTCCGCCAGGATGATGTTTTCGCGTTTTACTCCCAGCCGGACATAGTGTTCCCCGCACGCAATCCCCGCCGCGCCGCTCCCGTTGAACACCACGCGCACTTTGTCGATCGGTTTCCCCACGATTTCCAGTGCATTCAGTAACGCCGCTCCCGAAATGATTGCCGTCCCGTGCTGGTCGTCGTGAAACACCGGAATCTTCATCGTCTTCTTCAGCGTCTCTTCGATGTAGAAACATTCCGGGGCCTTGATATCTTCCAGGTTGATTCCGCCAAATGTCGGCTCCAGCAGTTGGCACACCTTGATCACGTCGTCGGGATTCATCGAGTCCACTTCCAGATCGAACACGTCCACGTCCGCAAACCTCTTGAACAGCACCGCCTTTCCTTCCATCACCGGTTTCCCGGCCAGCGCTCCAATATTCCCTAGGCCCAGCACGGCGGTGCCATTGGACACCACCGCTACCAGGTTTCCTTTCGCTGTGTACTTGAATGCGTCTAGCGGTTCCTCCTGAATCGCCAGGCAGGGCTGCGCCACGCCCGGTGTGTACGCCAGGCTCAAGTCCCACTGTGTGCGGCACGGCTTCGTCGGCGATACTTCTATTTTTCCTGGCCGCGCGCCAAAGTGATACGCCAGCGCGTCTGATTTTTGTATCGTCATGTTTTTTCTCCAAACTCCAAGCCTGCGGGCGTGTGGGGAGGCGAGTGGATTCCTCAACCTCGAAGGCACGTCGTTCAACTTCCGGTCCGACTTCTACCCATCCAACCAGATTCCAATTCTGTCAACCACCGCACTACTAAACAGCATGCAAAGAAACTATGCAAGTCAGGGGGTCGGAGCTTTAGCTCCGACATTAAGCGCTTGACTTTCTTGGGCTTTAGCCCCTGAGGAAATGTGGCTATGCATTTTTCCGCAACCCGTGAAGTCGTCTCGCACCGGCAGCGCTTCCAGCCGAAACTCCTATCTTGCTTTCTCTCGCTACCACGCCCCCGTGTTCAAATACTCGTGGATCGCTTTCGCCGCGCGTCTCCCCGCTCCCATCGCCAGGATTACCGTCGCGCTTCCCGTCACGATGTCGCCGCCGGCAAACACGCCCTTCCGCGACGTTCGCTGCGATTCGCCGTCCGCCTCGATGTAGCCCCGCTTGTTCGTCTTCAACCCCGGCGTCGTCGATTGTACCAGCGGGTTCGCCGATGTTCCCGTCGCGATGACGGCCACCGAGAGTGGCACCTCAAACTCCGATCCCGCGATGGGAATCGGCCGCCGCCGTCCCGAAGCGTCCGGTTCGCCCAATTCCATTCGCACGCAGCGCGCTGCTCTCAGCCAGCCCCGCCCGTCGTCCAGGAATTCCACCGGATTTGTCAGCACCTGAAAATCGATACCCTCTTGTTTCGCGTGCTTCACCTCTTCCGCCCGCGCCGGCATCTCCGTCTCGCTGCGCCGGTACAGCACGTACGCCCTTTCCGCCCCCAGCCGCCGTGCGGACCGGATCGCGTCCAGCGCCGTGTTGCCCCCGCCAATCACCGCTACGTGCTTCCCGCGCAACCCCACCATCGGCTCATCGTACCGCGGGAATTCGTATGCGTGCATCAGGTTGATCCGCGTCAGAAACTCATTCGCCGAATACACCCCGTTCAGGTGCTCTCCCGGAATATTCAGGAACACCGGCAATCCCGCGCCCGTGGCGATAAAAACAGCGTCGTAGCCTTCCTCTTCAAACAGTTCGTCAATCGACACCGTCTTCCCCACCACCACGTTCGTCTCGAACTCCACGCCCATTTTCCGCATCGTGTCGATCTGCTCGCGGATCACCTGCTTCGGCAAGCGGAACTCCGGTATCCCGTACACCAGCACGCCGCCAATCTCGTGCAGCGCCTCGAACACATGTACCTGGTGGCCTCTCTGGATCAAATCGCCCGCCGCGCTCAATCCCGCTGGCCCGCTTCCTACAATCGCCACCTTCTTGCCCGTCGGCGCCGCATTCGCTGCCGGCGGTGCCCCGGCTTTCTGCTCGTAGTCGGCCACAAACCGTTCCAGGTACCCGATTCCCAGCGAATCCACTTTTTTGTGCAGCAGGCAAAATCCCTCGCAATGATCTTCCTGCGGACAGACGCGCCCCGTGATCGCCGGCAGCACATTGTCCTCGCGAATCTTTGCCGCCGCCCCCAGGTAATCGCCCGCCACGATCAGCTTCACGAAATCCTTCACCTTTACGCCTACCGGGCAATAGGTCACGCAGGTCGGCTTCGCGCATTCCAGGCATCGCAACGCCTCTTGCCGCGCCAGCTCCATCGAATATCCCAGGTTTACTTCCGTAAAATTCATCACCCGCAATCCCGCGGCCTGCTCCGGCATCCCCTGCCGCGGTATTTTCATCCGTTCCTTCATCGGCACCGGATTCGCGGAGGCTTCTTTGGCTGGGCTCACGGCTTGCCTCCTGCAATCACCATCGGCGCCGCATTCTCCGCTCCGTTGCTGCACGTTCCGCTCTGTCCGTCGCCCTCGCACGCGTGCTGGAACCTCTCCAGCGATTCCCGCTCCGCATCCCGGTACATCCGGTTCCGCTGCGTCAACACTCCAAAATCCACCTGGTGCGCGTCAAACTCCGGTCCATCCACGCACGCAAATTGACTCTTCCCGCCCACCAGCACCCGGCAACCCCCGCACATCCCCGTTCCGTCAATCATGATCGGGTTCAGGCTCACGATCGTCCGTATCCCGTGCTCCCGCGTCAGGTCCGCCACCGCTTTCATCATCGGCACCGGCCCCACCGCCAGCACCAGTTGAATCGCCTCGCCCTTTTCGATCAGTTCCCGCAGCTTGTCCGTCACCAATCCCTTTTCCCCGTAACTCCCGTCATCCGTCGTAACGTACAGCGCGTCGCTCACTTCCCTCATCTCTTTTTCCAGGATCACCAAGTCCTGGCTCCGCCCTCCCAGAATCGTCAGGATCCGGTTGCCCGCTTTCTTCAACGCCGCTGTCGTCGGATACGCCAACGCCGTTCCCACTCCGCCGCCCAGCACCGCCACTGTTCCGTACTTGTCAATCTCCGACGGCTTGCCCAGTGGCCCCACTACGTCCAGAATCGCTTGGCCCTTTTCCAGCGCATTCAACTCGTAGGTCGTCTTCCCCACGGCCTGCACCACAATCCGGATCGTTCCTTTTTCGCGGTCCGAACTCTCAATCGTGATCGGAATTCGTTCGCCCCTCTCGTGCAGCCGCAAGATCACAAACTGGCCCGCCTGGTGCTTCTTCGCGATTCTCGGGACATCGATCACAAACCGCTTGATCCCAGGTGCAATGAATTCCGCCTCCAAGATTCTGTACATGCCCGCCTTTTCCCCTTTGAAGTTTTCCCGCACCCTTCACTTCGCTGCCATCCGTAGAGCCGCTTCTACAAACTCATCGCGCCGCCACCGTCTCGTCCATCACTCCCAGCGGCGGCAAAATCTCCGTCCCCTCTGAACCGCCGAGCGCCAATCCGATGCACTCCGGCGCCGTGATCAGCGCGCGCTTTCCCCCCGCCTCCAGGTACGCCAATGCCGCTTCTACTTTCGGCCCCATGCTCCCCGCGGGAAACTCGCCACGCATCAAGTACTCATGCGCCTTCGCCCAGCTCACATGAAACAGCGGCCGCGCGTCATCCTTCCCGTAGTTCAGGAACACATGTTTCACGCCCGTCGAAAACAGCAGCAGATCCGCTTCTATATCCCTCGCCAGCAGCGCCGAGCAGCGGTCCTTATCGATCACCGCCTCGCTCCCGCGCAGCCGCCCCGCCCGCCGCACCACCGGAATTCCTCCGCCGCCCGCCGCAATCACCACAAACCCCGCATCCAGGCACGCCCGGATGGCCTCAATCTCATAAATTCTTCGCGGGTGCGGCGAAGCCACCACCCTCCGCCAGCCTCGCCCCGCATCTTCCACCACTTTCCAGCCAAACTGGTCGCGCCTCTGCTCCGCCTCTTCTCTCTGGTAAAACGGGCCGATCGGTTTGTCCGGCCGCAAGAACGCCGGGTCATCCGCGTCCACAATCACCTGCGTGATCAGGCTCACCACCTTCTGCGGCATCCCTTTTTCATACAGCGAGTTGTCCAGCGTCTGCTGCAGCAGGTAGCCCATCGCCCCTTCGGTCTCGGCCCCGCAAACGTCCAGGTGCTGCGGCGTCCCCACCGCCTGTGCCCTCTCCGATCGCAGCAGCGCTTCGCCCACCTGCGGGCCGTTCCCGTGCGTCACCACGACGCGGTAGCCCTTTTGCAGCACCGCGCTGATTCCTTCACACGTTTCCCGCGCGTGCGCCTGCTGCTCCTCAAACGTGCCGCGCTCGCCTTCCCGCGTCAGCGAGTTCCCGCCAATCGCTATCACCGCAATCGCTTTCATCGCCCGTCTCGCATCCTTTAGGCCGTTCTTCGTAGGGCCGCAGCATTGCTGCGCCCCATTGGCCCAGGCCGCAACATCCTGTCTTCCTTAGGAGGCCGGGGCTTCAGCCCCGGCGTAAAATCTCTGCCAATGATGGGCTTTAGCCCCTGAAGAAACTCTTCTCTGTCTCCTCAGCAACCTCCCAGGCCCCCACCTATCTTCTCTTCCCGTTCTCCTCTTCCTGTCCCACCATCAACGCCAATAAAATTGCCTTGTGCGCGTGCAATCGGTTCTCCGCCTGTTCCAGCACCACCGACTGCAACCCGTCCACCACTTCGTCCGTCACTTCCTCTCCGCGATGTGCCGGCAGGCAATGCATGAACAGCGCGTCCGCCGGCGCTAGGTCCATCAGGTTTTCGTTCACCTGATAGCCCGCGAAATTTCGCCGCCGTTCTTCGCTCTCCTTTTCCTGCCCCATGCTCGTCCACACATCCGTGTACACCGCGTCCGCCGTTCCCATCACTTCCTTCGCGTCCTGCACCACGCGGATCTCCGCCCCGGTGCTCGAGGCGTCTGCGCGCGCTTCCATCAGTATGTCCTGATTCGGTTCGTAGCCTGGCGGACAAACCATCGTGAAGTTCATGCCCACTTTCCCCGCCGCGTGCGCCAGCGCCAGCGCCACGTTGTTTCCGTCTCCCACGTACACCAGGTGCAGCCCCTTCAATTCGCCTTTGGCTTCGCGAATCGTCAGCAAATCCGCGACCGCCTGGCACGGGTGCAGCAGGTCCGTCAGCGCGTTGATGATCGGCACGCGTGCTTCGTGGGCCAACTCCTCCAGCAACTGATGCGAAAACGTGCGCACGATCATCACGTCCACCCACCGTGAAAGGTTCCGCGCCACGTCGCCCACGCTCTCCCGCTTCCCCAGCCCGATGTCTCCCGGTGCCAGGTACACCGCGTGGCCGCCCAATTGTTCAAATCCCACTTCAAACGTCACCCGCGTCCGCAGCGATGGCTTCTCGAATATCAGTGCCGCCATCTTTCCCTGCAGCGTCGTTACAAACGTTTTTGGATGCGCTTTCACTTCCGCCGCCAGCTTCAGCAGCCCTTCCATTTCCGTTATCGTGATGTCGTGCAAGGACAGGAAATCCCGCTTATGCGCTCCCAGAGCGGGCTTCAGATGCCACGGAGTTATTGTCGGCATGGCGCCTAGACGTTTGCGGTACATGTGCGTCTCCTCTTATCCCACCTTCACTTCCACTTCCTTCTGCACGAATCGCCGTATCACTTCCGCCAGCGTCGGCTTTCCGCGTTCCACCACCTCATACGTCACTCGCAGCGACGGCTGCCCAATCGCCACCACGTGCCGCAAATCGATCGGCGTCGCGATCAGCACAAAGTCACACGGTGTCCGCCGGATCGTCTCCTGCAGGTCCGCCAGTTGCTTTTCGCTGTACCCCATTGCCGGCAGCAGCGCGCCCACATGCGGGAATTTCACGAATGTGTCGCGAATGCTTCCCACCGCGTACGCACGTGGATCCATCAGCGTTGCTCCCGCCCTCTGTGCGCCAATTACGCCTGCGCCCAGCGCCATCTCTCCATGTGTCAAGGATGGCCCATCCTCAATCACCAGCACGCGCTTTCCGCACAGTTTCTCCGCCTCTTCCACCTTCACCAGAGATTCCGCCTCGATGATCTCCGCTTTCGGATTCCGCTGCCGCACGTTTTGCCGCACAATCTCAACCAACTCCGGTCGCGCTGAATCCACCTTGTTGATCACCACCACGTTCGCCCGCAGCAGGTTCACCTCGCCCGGGTGGTACAGCACCTCATGCCCCGCGCGGTGCGGGTCCGTCACCACGATCTCCAGGTCCGGAAACACAAACGGCGTATCGTTGTTCCCGCCGTCCCAGATGATCACGTCCGCTTCCTTCTCCGCTTCCGCCACAATCGCTGCGTAATCCACTCCCGCGTACACCACCGTGCCGCACTGCACGTGCGGCTCGTACTCTTCTCTCTCTTCGATCGTGCATTGCTCGCGGTCTAGGTCGGCAACCTTCGCGAATCGTTGCACTCGTTGCTTCCGCAAATTCCCGTACGGCATCGGATGGCGGATCGCCACCGTCTTCAGTCCCGCCTCTTTCAAGAGTTCCGCCACGCGCCTCGATACCGGGCTCTTTCCGCAACCCGTGCGCGTCGCGCAAATCGACACCACCGGCACCGTGGCCGTCAGCATCGTTCGCTCCGCGCTCAACATCTGAAAATCCGCTCCCGCCGCCAGCGCTCGTGACGCCAGGTTCATCACCTTCACGTGCGACACGTCGCTATACGAAAACACCGCCACGTTCACCTTCTCGTCCCGGATCAACCGCTCCAGCTCCTCCTCCGGCACAATCGGGATTCCCTCGGGATACATCGGTCCGGCCATCTCCGCTGGGTAGTTCCTTCCCGCTATGTCTGGTATTTGCGTCGCGGTGAAGGCCACCACGTGGCTTAAGGGATCTTCCCGGTAGCACACGTTGAAATTATGAAAATCACGGCCTGCTGCTCCCAAAATCACGATTCGCTGCTGCATAAAATTACCTCCGGTGAGGAGTCCCAAGGGACCATTTAGTAAGGAAGGCCCGGGTGCTGAAGTACGTCTATTACAGTCAAGAAGCCTGCAAGCGGAAAGCCACCTACAGCTGTCATGTCGTTTCAGTAATAGTCTGCATATAAAAGACTTATGGAGACCAATGGAAAGGAATTGCCCGTCCCAACCGCCCCTCCTGAGAATAGCGACCCAACCCCCTCCCCACCCTGCGCCAATCCACCCACCCCCCTTCCCGTCCCCGGTGGCGCCTTTTTCAACACCCGCCCCGCTCCCTGCCCCTTCCCAGCCTCCCCTATACCCTTGTAGGCGCGCCGCAAGTCAGCCCGACCAGTAAAGGCCTGAGTTATAGGGTTGAGGATGGGCAGCGGCTATGTCGGCGGGACGTGCAAAACTGTCAGCGCGCAGACAATATTAACTATATATATAACCAATAAGTATTCGAATAAGAGGGATTTTGTTGCAAAGTGGGAATGGCGAGCCGAATCAGAGAGTTAGCGCGGGCTTCTTCGAACGAAATGGCGCAAAATCGGGCGGGCGATGCGCCGGAGTTCGAAATTAGGGCGGGCTGTCGCACAAAAGGAACGCGTCGGATTCCTGAAGTGAGTGAATGGGTGTTGACGAGTGGCCGTGTGAAAATTGGGTTAGTCATTTGTCGGCACAACCCTGGCTAGGAAACCGCTTTCGCAATTCACTGAGAAGTAGAGCGACGCGGAGGGTGCCCCATCCTCGGTTTGTGAGGGTGGGTCTTGGGTTACGTCTTGGGGTTTCCTGCTTCCGAGGATCGGCGTCCTACTCCTCGCTCTCCCCCACGCTGAAATACGTGCAATCCGGATGCTGAAACACCAGCGCGCTGACGCTCGCTTCCGGGTCCATCATGAATCCTTCTGTCAACTCCACGCCAATCTCTTCCGGCCGCAGCAAACTCCAAATCCCCGCCTGGTATTCCAATTCCGGGCAAGCCGGATAGCCAAAGCTATAGCGCTTCCCGCGATAGCGCGACGTGAACCTCTGCGCCATAGTCATCTCCGCCGCATCAGGAAATCCCCAATCCTCGCGAATCCGCCGGTGCAGCCACTCCGCGCAGCCCTCCGCCGTCTCAATCGCCAGCGCCTGCAATCCATGTGACTTGAAATAATATCCGTCGTGCTTGGCCTTATCCGCGCGTTCCCGCACGCCCTCGCCTGCCGTCACCACAAACACGGCCACGTGATCCCGCTGCCCCTCGCGAGCCGGCAGCACATAGTCGCTCAAACACAATTGATCGCCAACCTTCTGCCGCCGGAACTTCCACGTTTGCACCGGCTCCTTGCCGCCTGCTGCAAACAGGTGCAGCGCTTCGCCCTCCGCTTCCGCCTCAAAGAATTGCCACACCGCGCGCACCTTCATAAACGTCGCGGCCTCGCGCTTCACCTCTTCCATCTCGTTAAACAGCTCCACCGCCTTCGCTTCCCGCGCCGCCAAATGTTTCTCGAAATCCCCGCGATACCCCATGTGCCTTCCATAGAGCATGTACGGATTTATGTAACTCCACACCTCGCGCAAATCCGGTACCAGCCGTACCTTGCGCTCCAGATAGCCCACTTTAGGAATCGCCAAATCCGTCCGCACCTTTGGCGAGCGCGTCACCACTGGTTTCTCCGCGATCTTCACCGTCGTCGTCACGCTCACGCCATTTCCGGAAATCGCGTGCTCGCTCAACACCCGCGCCCGCGTCGCCGGGTCCATCAGCTCATTCATCAGTCGCAACCCCGTCATCGCGTCCTTCGCGTAGCACACCGTGCCGCCATAACTCGGCGCAATCTTCTGCTGCGTGAATTTCGCGCTCAGCGCGGCGCCGCCCACCAGCAGCGGCACGCCAATCCCCGCGTCCTTCAAGTCGTTCGCGGTAATCACCATCTGCTGCGCGCTCTTCACCAGCAGCCCCGACAATCCAATCACGTCCGGCTTGTGCGTCTGGAACGCCTTGATCAGCTCCTCCGGCGGCACCTTAATCCCCAGGTTCACCACGTCGAACCCGTTATTCTTCAAAATAATCTCCACCAGGTTTTTCCCGATGTCGTGCACATCTCCCTTCACCGTTGCCAGCACCACCTTGCCGCGCTTCGCGGTGTCCGCCTTTTCCATGAACTGCTCCAAATGGCTCACCGCCGCCTTCATCGCTTCCGCGGACTGCAGCACCTCCGCCACAATCAACTCATTCGCGTTGAACAGCCGCCCCACCTCGGACATTCCTTCCATCAGCGGCCCGTTGATAATCTCCAGCGGTGTTGTGCCCTCCGCGCGTTTCCGCTCCAGGTCTCCCACCAATCCATCGCGCGTTCCTTCGATAATGTAGTTTGTCAGCCGGGTGTCCAGCGGCACATCCTCCGCCTTCAACTTCTCTTTCTTCTTCATCGTGCGGAAATGCTCCGTGATCGCCGCGATGTGAAACTGGTTCAGGGCCGCCCTCTGTTCCTTGCTTTGTACGCGCCAGTCCGCCGGTGCGTTCCGCAACAATTCGCTCTGCGGATGCCCCGCTGGCGCTTCCTTCGGCGCGTGCTGGAACAGCAGGTTCTCCGCAAGCCGCCGCTCGTGCTCCGGAATCGACGCGAAGCGTTCCAGTTTCTCTGCATTCACGATCGCCAGATCCAGCCCGGCTTTCGTGCAGTAGTACAGAAACACCGAATTCACCACCTCTCGCGCGCCCGCCGGCAACCCAAACGACACGTTGGAAATCCCCAGAATCGTCCGCGTATCCGGCAACGCCTGCTTGATCAGCCGGATTCCCTCCATCGTTTCCACCGCGCCGCCGATGTAGTTCTCGTCGCCCGTCGCGCACGGAAACACCAGCGGGTCGAACACGATGTCCTCTGGCGCCATCCCGAACTTCTTCGTCAGCAAATCGTACGACCTCTGCGCAATCGCCAGCTTCCGTTCCCGCGTGAACGCCTGCGCCTGTTTCGGGTCTTCGTCAATGCAGCCCACCACAATCGCCGCGCCAAAATCGTGCGCGATCGGCACCACCTTCTCGAATTTCTCCTCGCCATCTTCCAGATTAATGGAATTGATGATCGCTTTGCCCTGGCAATATGTCAGCGCCAGCTCCACCGCCGTCGGGTCCGTCGTGTCAATCATGATCGGGGTCTTGATCTTGCGAATCAGCTTTTCGTAAAACGGCGGAATATCCTTCTTCTCATCACGCTCCGTGCTCTGCAGGCACACATCCACGATGTGCGCCCCGCCCTTCACCTGACGCCGCCCGATCTCCGTCGCCTCTTCCCACTTCTCTTCCGCCACCAGGTTTTTGAACAGTCTTGACCCGATCACGTTCGTCCGCTCGCCCACCAGCAGCGGCCGCGTCTGCTCATCCGCCTCGATCGTCTCAATCCCCGAATAGATAGCCCGATGCGAATCGGCCGGCCGCACCCTCGGCTTCTTCCCCTCGACCATCTGCGCCAGCGCCCGGATGTGCTTCTCCGTCGTGCCGCAGCAGCCGCCCAACAGGTTCAGCCAGCCATGGTCCACAAACTTTTCCAGTTGCGCCGCCAGCGTCGCCGGCGTCTCCCCGTATTTCCCCTCTTCATCGGGCAGCCCTGCGTTCGGATAGCAGGACACGAATTCGCTTGTCAGCGTGCTGAGCGTCCGGATGTGGTCGGTCATGAACTCCGGCCCCGTCGCGCAATTCATCCCAAATGCGAGAGGGTGCGCGTGGCGCAGTGAAGCCCACATTGCCTCCACGGTCTGTCCGGCCAGCATCGTTCCCATCGGCTCAATGGTCACGGAAACGAGGAAAGGAATTGTCGCCCCAATTTCCCGCGACAATTTCTGAATCGCCAAAATCGCCGCCTTGATGTTCCGCGTGTCCTGGCACGTCTCCACCAGCAGCAAATCCGCCCCGCCTTCAACCAATCCCTTGGCTTGCACGTGATACGAATCCCGCAGCCCCTCAAACGTCACGCCGCCTGTCACCGTGATCGCCTTGGTCGTTGGCCCCATCGATCCCGCAACAAACCGCGGCTTCCCCGGCGTTGAGAATTCTTCCGCCGCTTGCCGCGCCAGTCCCGCCGCCCGCTTGTTCAAGTCGTGTGCTTCTGCCTGAAGTCCATACTCCGCCAGCACCAGTGGCGTCCCGCCGAAGCTGTCCGTCTCAACAATGTCCGCTCCCGCCTCAAAATACTTCCGGTGGATGTCCAGCACCACGTCCGGCCGTGTCCGCACCAGGTTCTCGTTACACCCCTCCAATGCCGCGCCCCCGAAGTCCGCCGCCGTCAGGTTGCGTTGCTGCAGCATCGTACCCATCGCGCCATCGAGCACCAGGATGCGTTCCGCCAGCAGCTCCCGCAAAGCCTTCTCGGATTCCTTCAGATTCTTCATTTGATCGGTGCCCTCTGATACCTCTCCCGGCGCCTTTTCTGGGACGTTTGGCTGCTCGGGGTATCGCTCTATTTTACTTGGCCCTGCCCCAGAACCGAACCCTTTTCGCCCGCCCTTCGCGACCTGGCGTTTCTGCCCGCCTCCCCTCTCCCGGTATCTCGCTCTAAACCCCTGAAAATACGCCGAATCTGTCAGTAACGACTCGTGAACATCTGGCCCCAAGGCCCTTGCCCCTTGGCTTGGCTTTCTCTACCCTCAAGTACAGTGGCCAATATATGTCCCCGAAACTTACAGTCTGTCTGCTCTCGCCGCACCCACTGGTGCTCAGCGAATTTGAACGCCTGCTCGGCAAGGCCTCGCAGTTCAAGGTGATTGCCAAACAGCTTGAATCCACTCTGGCTCCCGACCTGCGCAACCTCGAACCTCCGAAGGCTCAGGTCTACGTCATTGACGCACACGCCGCGCGCCAGGCTACCGGTGCGCTTCTCACCAATATCCTTGAGCGCTACGCCGATGCCCGCCTGATTGTCGTTGGAGATTCTGTCAACGAGGCCAACGCTTATTCCTTGCTCCGTCTGGGCGTAAAGGGCATTCTCACCTACGCCGAAGCCCGCGACCAGCTTTCCCGCGCTCTTCCGTTGGTCTCCAACGGCGGCTTCTGGGTGCCGCGTTCCGTACTTTCCGGTTTCGTGGATTCCATCCTCACCAGCCAGGGGCGCCGCCTGAAGACCGACACCGTCACCAATCTCAGCCGTCGCGAGCAGGAAGTTCTCGATTCCTTGCTGGAAAATCTTTCCAACAAGGAAATCGCCAGCAAGCTCAACATCGCCGAGCGCACCGTCAAGTTCCACGTCTCGAATCTTCTGAATAAATTTGGCGTGCGCCGCCGCGCGGACCTGATCCTGCTGACCTTCCAGCGCCGCATGGCCCAGGCCTGAACCTCTTTCATTTTTTCGTTTTTGCAGGGGTCCAGCACTGCTGGACCCCATCTTGGCAAGGTCTAATCTGCTTTTCCGTTCTTAACGCTCTTAACGCTTGTCCGTACCTCAATCCCCCACCTTAAACCGGATGATGCACCACAACGCCTGCACTCCGTCTTTCCACGTAATCTTTTTCCCCTCTTCGTACGTGCGCCCCGAATAGCTGATCGGCACTTCATAAATGCGCCATTTGCCTTTGGCCACTTTCGCTGTGATCTCCGGCTCAAATCCGAACCGGTCGGATTTCACCTGGATTCCCTTCAGCACCTCGCGGCGGAACACCTTGTAGCACGTCTCCATGTCCGTCAGCTTCAGGTTCGTGAAGATGTCCGAGAGCAGCGTCAGGAATTTATTCGCCAGGTAGTGCCAGAAATAATGCACGCGCTGCGGCCCGCCCAGGAAGCGCGAACCAAACACCACGTCCGCTCGCCCATCCAGGATCGGCTCCAGCAACTTCGGATAGTCCCGGGGGTCATATTCCAGGTCGGCATCCTGGACCAGCACAATGTCCCCCGTGGCCAGCGCAAATCCCCGGCGCAAGGCCGCACCCTTCCCCTGATTCGTTCCCTGGAAAAAAAACCGCATGTCTTGCAGCTCAATCGGATCACCACCGTCTGTCGAGGTTGCCTGGCTTTCCCCTTTCGTTTGCAGCTCCGCCAAGCCCAGCAGGAATTCACGTGTGCCGTCTTTGGAGTAGTCGTCCACTACCACGATTTCTTTGCGCATCTCGGTTTCCAGAACGCGGCGCAGGATCTCGCAAATCGTATTCTTCTCGTTGTAAACGGGAATCACTACTGAAAGCTTTGCATCCACCATTGCTGCGGGATTCCGTCGGGGGTGTGCCATGGATTTGTCCCTATTGTAAGGGTGCCTTCTCCCATCGTAAAGGTTTCTCTGCCCCATCGCGCGCCCTCTAGCGGCGCAGGGCGTCCTTCGCCGCGACTCCTGTCTGTGGTTAAATAGGATTCGCCAGTCTCTCGACCATGCCCACGTTTTACATCGAACAATTTGGCTGCCGCGCAACGCAAGCCGATGGTGCCGCCATCGAACGCCAATTGCGCGAGCAAGGCTGCCAACTCGCTTCCCACTCCCATGCGGCCGTCGTCGTCGTTTTAAACACCTGCACCGTCACCGCCGCCGCAGATACCCAGGCGCGCGACGCCATCCGCAAACTCTACGCCGCCAATCCCTCCACGCGCATCATCGTCACCGGATGCTATGCCCAGCGCGCTCCCGAAGAACTGGCGATTCTCCCGGGAGTTTCCTGCGTCGTCGGCAACTCCCACAAGCCGCAAATCCCCAATCTTCTCCAGTCCATCGCTCTTATGCCATCCGCAGGGGCGCAGCATGCTGCGCCCCATTTGCCACAATTGCCGCATTCGGTTGGCTTCTTCGAGCCGGCAAAAATCCTGATCGGCGACATCTTCGATCTCTCCGAAGTTCTCGTTGCCCCCGTGCTCGGCGGGGAAGGAAATCACACGCGCCCCACGCTGAAAATCCAGGATGGCTGCAACGCTCGCTGCTCTTTTTGCGTGATCCCTTTTGTGCGCGGGAAATCCCGTAGCCTGCCTCCCAAGAAGGTCGTCGCGGAGGTCCAACGCCTCGCTGATTCCGGCTACCGCGAAATCGTTCTCAGCGGCATCAATCTCGGCGCCTACGGCCGCGATCTTTCGCCGCGCGTCTCATTCCTCCACCTCCTTCGCCGCATCCTCGACGAAACTCCCATCGAGCGCCTCCGCGTCAGCTCCATCGAGCCGCTCGATGTTTCTCTCACTCTCATCGACCTCGTCGCCTCCAGCGATCGCCTCGCGCCCCACTTCCACATGCCCCTGCAATCCGCTTCGGACCGCATCCTCGCGGCCATGCATCGCTGGTACCGCGCCGAACACTACGCCCGCCGCGTCGAACTCATTCACGAACGCCTGCCTCATGCTGCCGTCGGCGCCGACGTCATCACCGGGTTCCCTGGCGAGACCGAAGCCGACCACGCCGCCACGCTGCGTTTCATTGAAGAGCGCCCCTTCACCTACTTGCATGTCTTCTCATATTCACAGCGTCCCGGCACCAAAGCGGCGGCTTTGCCCAATCAGATTCCTGGCAGCGTCATCAAACGCCGCGCGCGCGAATTGCGTTCCCTCGCGGAAAAGAAATCCGCCGAGTTTCGCGCCTTGCAAATTGGACGCACGCTTCGCGTTCTTACTTTGCGCCGCGATCCCGAAGACGATCCTTCCTTCACGCCTGCGCTCTCCGAAAACTATCTGCCTGTCCAACTCCCGCTCACATTGCCGCCCAATCAACTCTTGACGGCTTCCGTCACCCACACCGAAGGCAAAAATCTTTGTGCTTTGCCGCTCGAGCCGGTCCTTGCGGCTTCGGCAGCGGGCTGACGCAATCTCATGCGCATACTTGGCATTTCCACCATCGGTCGAGGCTCCGCGGTAACGCTTCTTGACGAAAAATCTATTCTCTTCGCCATCGAGGAAGAAAAGCTCAATCGCCTGCAGGACTCGCTCGAAATCCCGCGGCTCGCCCTGGCACGCTGCCTGCACGAAAATCAATTGAAGCTGGCGGACTGCCGCGCCATCGCTCTCGCCGATCGCAACGCGCCGCTCGGCCATTCGCGCTCCCGCCGCAAGCGCGCCCCGCGCTCCCCCTTTGAGGACCTTCTCCAACCGCTTCTCCGCGGCGGCCCGCGGCTCTCGCGCTTCGATCATCATCTTTGCCACGCGGCAAGCGCCTACTACACCTCGGGTTTCGATCGCGCCCTCATCCTCACTCTCGATCAAGGGGCCAATTCGCAAGCGGGCCTCGTGGCCCTCGGCGACGGCGATCAAATCGAGCCGCTCCATCCCCTGAAATTTCCCGATTCCCTTGGCTGGTTCTATTCACGCGTCACGGAGCTTGCGGGTCTCCGCTCGCGCCGCGATGAACACAAGCTGCAATGGCTCAGCAAGGATGGCGAGCCGGAATTTCTCCCCGCCTTCCGCAAGCTCTTCACCTGGAAGCCTACCGGCGCACCCGCCCTAAACCGCCGCTACTTTGCCACGGGTCCCGACCACCGGGGGATTTTTTCGCCGCAGTTTTATCGCGAACTCGGGCTTTCTTCGCGCAGCCATCCGCCGGGCCCCGTCGTGCGCGCCAATCTCGCCCGCAGCGCCCAGGATTTTCTCGAGGAAGTTGTCTTGCAGCTTGCCTGTAATTTCGCCGAGCGCACTAACGCACACTCGCTCTGCCTGGCCGGCGGCATTTTCTTGAATGTTCTTCTGGTACACGCCCTCGAAGCCCGGGGTCCCTTCGAGCACGTTTACGTGCAACCCGTCTCCGGCAATGCCGGCACGGCCCTCGGCGCCGCTTATCTCTCCCGCAAGAAAATTACCGGGCACTCCGGCCGCGCGCCGCTTTCGAGCCTTGCGGTTGGATTGCATGCCAGCGCTCAGGAAATGAAAACCGTTCTCGACAACTGCAAAATCGTTTATCGCTATCTTCCCGGAGAAGAACAAACCGTTGAGGAGTCAGCACGGCTGCTTTTGCGCGACAAAATCGTCGCCTGGTGCCAAGGCCGCACCGAATTCGGCCATCGCGCCCTCGGCAATCGCAGCCTGCTCGCATCGCCTTTTTCCGAATACGTCATCGAAAACGTAAACGAATACGTCAAGCACCGCGAGGAATTTCATCCTTTCGCACTTTCCGTTCCCGCCGAGCGCGCCTCCGAGTATTTCGATGCTTCGCCGAATTGCCGCTTTATGACTTCGCTGGCCACGCTCACCAATCCCATCGGCGGCCTCGAACGCTTCGCCTTTCACGGAAACCTGGTGCGCGTCCACACCGTCGAGCAGCACGCCAATCCCATCTTCTGGAAGCTGCTGCACAAATTCGGCGAATCGGCGCCCGCGCCCATACTCGTCAACACCTCGTTCAACCTCTTCGGCGAGCCGCTGGTCACCGACCCGCGCGGCGCCGTCCGCAGCTTTTATTGCGCCGGCATCGACGCCCTTGCCCTCGGCCCTTTTCTACTGGTTAAGTAACCGCGCATTGTAATTCACTGCCGCGCACCCCGCCCCGGTCGAGGATGTGCGTCTTCCTTGTAGAGGTCCAGCACGCTGGACCCCATCTCGGTACCTAGTAACCCGTTGTCATCCCGACCGGAGGCCCGCGTCGTTTGCGGGCCAGAGTGGAGGGATCGCGGCAAATTCTCCACCATATTAGCCAACCCGGAGTCTCCACCCTCCGTCATTCCGAACGGAGTCCGCGAAGTGAGGTACGCTTTTCCATCGCACGCCTTTTGTGCGATGAATCCCGCTGACCTCTTCCCCCACCGCGGCGCAAAATCCCCGCCGCCAGCCTCTGGATTGTTTTCTTGAATTCACCAGCGCCGGGCGGCGCGGTTTCTTTCCGTGGCCGACTATCCCTCGAAGATCACCTGCGCAAACGCCTGTTCCGCCGTGTGCGTAATGCTCACCGCGATATTCTTCACGCCCAGGGCCTCGGCAATCTTTTTTGCCTCGCCCTTCAAAGCCAACGTGGGCCTTCCGCCCTTCTGCCGCACCACTTCCACGTCCACCCAGCGCACCCCGCGGCTCCAGCCCGTCCCCAGCGCCTTCATGGCCGCCTCTTTCACCGCGAACCGTCCCGCGTATCGCTCGTACTTGTTCTTGAACTGCTCGCAGTACGCCACCTCATCCGGCGTATACACGCGCCGCAGAAACCTCTCCCGCTGCGCCTCAATCACCTCCTGGATGCGCTTTACTTCCGCCACATCAATGCCCAGTCCAACGATCATTCCGCTGCCCATCCTCGACCCGATTATACTGTCAGGACCATGCCGCGACGGAAATCATCAGCGAAAAAGCCTTCCATCCGCAAACGCCCGATTCCGCAGCTCCTGCCTCTTTCACCGCCCTGGGTTTTGCATCGTTCCCGCGGCCTGCAAATCCTACAGCTCGCGCCATTCCGCAAATTCTCCTGGCTCGTCCACGGATTCAGCACGCGGCCTGGCGGCGTTAGCGCTCTCGATGGCCGGCAATTCCTGAATCTCGGCTTCATGGAATGGGATACCCGCGAAAACGTCGCCGAAAACCGCCGCCTCCTGCAAGCCGCGCTCGATGCGGAGAGTTTCGCGCTAGCGCCGCTCAAGCAAATTCACTCCGACGTAATTCGCCTCTTCTCCGCCACGCCCGCCCACGCCTGCAAGGGCGACGCCTCGGCCACGAATCACCCCGGCCTGCTTCTCGCCGTGCAAACCGCCGATTGCGTCCCGATTCTTCTCGTTGATCCCAAAAAGCGCGCCGTCGCCGCCATTCATGCCGGTTGGAAGGGCACGCTCGCCCGCATTGCCGAAAAGGCCGTCGGCCGCCTGCGCCTCGAATTTGGCTGCAAGCCTGCTGATCTCCTCGCCGCTCTCGGCCCCGCCATCGGCCCCCGCTGTTACGAGGTCGGCGCCGACCTCGTAACCAAATTCACCGCGCAGTTCGCTGACACCTCCGGCTATTTCGATGAGCCGCGCACCGGCGATGAGCCCAATCCGCTGCAGTGGCTGAGCATGGCGCCCCCGGGCCACCAGCCCCCGCCGCGCAATGTCCACCTGGATCTTCCCAAAGCCAACCGCGCGCAGCTCCTCGCCGCCGGCCTGCGCCCGCAAAACATCTTCCCCTGCGGCCTTTGCACCGCCTGCCGCACCGACTTCTTTTTCAGCCACCGCCGCGAAGGCGCTCTCTCCGGCCGCCTCATGTCGGTGATTGGAATTCGCAAATAAGCAGGGGGTATTCTTCAAGGCAAAACGGCCAGCGGAGAAGTCTTAACCTCAATCAACGCCAACTGCCCGCAGGCCGCCATCACATCGCGTCCGCGCGAATAGCGCACAAAGGCCGGTACGCCGCGCTCCACGAGAATCCGCCGGAACTCCTCGATCTTCTCTTCGCTCGATTCCCTGTACGGCAACTCGCCCGGATTCCACGGGATTAAATTCACCTTCACGCTTTTCAGCGGCGCCAGCAGCTTCACCACGCGCCGCGCATCTTCCGCCGCATCGTTCACGCCGCCCAGCATCACGTACTCAAACGTCAAATGTTCCCAATTGCGAAGCGGATATCGCCGGCAAGCCTCCATCAGCACTTTCAACGGATACTTGCGGTTGACGGGCATCAGCGCATCACGCTGCTCATCGTTCGACGCATTTAGCGAGATCGCCAGCTTCGGCCGCACCGCTTCTTTCGCCAGCCGCTTCATGCCCGGGACGATGCCGCTCGTCGAGAGCGTCACGTGCTTCGGCGAAAGCCCCACGCCGTCTTCATCCAGCAGAATCCGCAGCGCCCCCATCACATTTTCAAAATTCAGCAGCGGCTCGCCCTGTCCCATCAGCACCACATTCGTCCGCCCCGCCAAGCCGCCCTCTTCCGCATCGTCCGTCCCGTCACCTGTCGTCGCGCCTGAATTTTTTTCTGGAGCCTCACCCATTTCTTTCAGCGGCACCAGCACTTGTCCCACAATCTCTCTCGCCGTCAAATTCCGGATCAATCCAAGCTGCGCCGTCAGGCAAAACTGGCAATCCACCGCGCAGCCCGCCTGCGTCGAAATACAAATCGTCTGCCGTCCCTCGCTCGGCATGAACACCGCTTCCACCGCCGTCGGCTTCTGCAGTTTCTGTCTCGCCTTTCTCTTCTCTGTGTCCTCCGTGTCCTCTGTGGTGAAATTCCTCTCTTCTCCGATTCCAAGCAAATATCGCACCGACCCATCCTTCGAGAAATACCTCCGCCGCACCGCAGGCAAAGTGATGGTAGCCTCGCGCGCCAGCTTTTCCCGCAGCGGCCCCGGCAAATTCGTCATCCTCGCCACGTCGAATTTCCGTTCCGCATACAGCGCGTGATAAATCTGCCCGCCACGATACTCGGGCTCCCCGAGGTTTTTGCAGTACGCCCGCAATTCCTCTAGCGATTTTCCCAGCAGTTCCATCCGCACCCAGCCCTTCCGCTCTTATTCTCTCACTATCAGAAGCAAATCCATCGGCAGCCCCTGCCCTCCTGTGTCGCCCGCCCACAATCAACGTAACCCCATGCAAATATTGGATTTATCGCTTCTGGCCAGCATGTCTTACTCGCCACTCGCCTCTCTCTCCCCCGTATGCAACAATACTTTCATGGTCTCCAACGTCCGCGACATCCAGCGCCACGTTCTTCCCAACGGCCTCATTGTTATTACCGAGACCATGCAGCACGTCCGCTCCGTCTCCGTGGGCATCTGGGTCCGCAACGGCTCTCGCCGCGAAGTCCCCGCCGAAAACGGTCTGGCCCATTTCCTGGAGCACATGGTTTTCAAAGGCACCGACCGCCGCTCCGCCGAAGATATCGCCCGCGAAATGGATTCCGTCGGCGGCATGCTGGACGCTTTCACCTCCAAGGAGCAAATCTGCTTCAACGCCAAGGTGCTCGACGAGCACCTGCCCATCGCCTTCGACGTTCTCGCCGACCTGGTTCTGCGCCCCAAGCTCGATTCCGATGACGTCAACAAGGAGCGCCAGGTCGTTCTCGAAGAGATCAAGATGGACCTGGACAATCCCGAGTACCTGCTCCACGACATCTTCACCCGCGGCTTCTGGCCGGAGCATTCTCTTGGCCGGCCCATTCTCGGCACACCGGAAACGGTGCGCAATTTTGACCGCGAAGCCCTGTGCCACCGCTTCCAGAACTGGTTCGCGCCAGACCACATCATCATCACCGCCGCCGGAAACATCACCCATCCGCAGGTTCTCGAACTGGTCGAGCAGGAATTTGGCCGCTTGCAGCCTATCGGTTCGCCGCGGGAAGATCCCGCGCCTTCCACCAGCGCGCCCATCAATCTGGAAACCAAGCGTGATCTGGAGCAGGTCCATCTGTGCATAGGAGTGCCTTCGCTGCCGCTTGCCCACGAGCGCCGCTTTGGCGTGGCGGTGCTGAATAATCTTCTGGGTGGCGGCATGTCCTCGCGGCTGTTCCAGAACATCCGCGAAAAGCAGGGCCTGGCCTACGCCGTCTTCAGCGAGATCACGCCTTATTCCGATGCCGGGATGCTGACCGTCTATGCGGGCACGGCCAAGGAAACCGTCGACAAGGTTCTCGACCTCACCGTTGCGGAATTTCGCGCGATGAAGGAATCGCCCGTCTCCGATGAAGAGCTCCTCCGCGCCAAGAACCATCTCAAAGGTTCCCTGATGCTCTCGCTCGAATCCACCAGTTCGCGGATGTCCAACCTGGCGCGCCAGGAACTCTATTTCCAACGTTTCTATTCGCTCGACGAAATTCTCATGTCCATCGAAGCGGTTACGCGCGACGAAGTGCAGTCCCTCGCCCGTGAATTCTTCCAGCCCAACCGCGTCGCCCTCACCGTCCTCGGCCCCCTCAACGGCTTCTCCGTGGACCGCGCCCGTCTCGCCTGCTAAGCTCCGCGCCTGCCCGAAGGGATCAATTCACTTTGATGGCGCCGCAGCATTTCTTGTATTTCTTTCCGGAACCGCAATAACACGGGTCATTGCGCCCGATTTTCTCCTGCTTCTGCTCGTGTAGCCCAAACAGTGCTCGGTCTCTTTTGGCGGCGGCGTTGCGTTCCCGGTGCGGCGCGAAATACCGGTACATCTCCGTGACCATTACCGAAAGCCCTGCCAGGAGTCTCTCCCTCTGCGCATCCGTCATCGGCTCTTTATACGTACGGAGTTCAGGGTCGGGATCGTCTTCGTGCACCAATGCAAAGATGGGAACAAACCACCCCGCCTTGTCCTCGTTGTCGAGGATCTCCTTCCACAATCCCCTGCGCATATCCGCCCCACGGAGAAACCCCAGGGCCCAGTTATTCCCGTAAGCTTTTCCTTCGTCATCTTCCAGCAGCAAGGGCATAAAGAAATCGCCCGAACGGAACGCGTCTCCTACCGCGTTCCAGTGATGCATGATCAAACTAAAAAACAGTTGGGCCGCTTCAAGGTTGGGGAAAAGCTCTTCATTCTCGAGGGCGTCCTCGGAACCAAGAATCACCGGCAAATATTCGCTCGGCAGCACGAGCTCCGGGCAGCAATGCAGCGCCGCAAAGAACCCGTCCAACTCTTCCAGGTCCATCGCGCCGTCATCCCAGAGTTGGTCCAGAAATTCCCCGAGGACCTCCAGCTTTGCGTCCCAGAAGCGGTCCAGGCTCTCCGGCTTGTCGTCCAGTTCATCCATATCCGCCGATTTTATCGCCTTGTGGCGCTGTTGCCGTCAAGAAATCTTTTTCTTGCGCATTGACGCGATTCTCCCGCTCTGCCATCATCTTCCAAGTTTCGAGTTTCGTTTTTCGAGTTTCGCTTTTCGGCTTTCGTTCTTCGGGGAGAATCTCCATCGGCTTGCGCGTTTCCATTCTCGCGTCCGGCAGTTCGGGCAATATCACGGTGCTCGAAACCGAACGCACCTGCCTCCTTGTGGACGCCGGCCTGGGCAAGCGCGAAACCCTGGCGCGCCTTGCCGCCATCGAAAAAGATCTCGATCGCCTGGATGGCATCCTGATCACCCACGAACACACCGACCACTGCGGTGGCCTCCCGCAAGCCCTCGGCCTCTGGAAAGCCCCGCTTTACGTCACGGAGCCCACCTTGGACGCGCTCCGGCATATTCTTCCGGACACCTTCGGCAAGCGGCTCAATCGCGTCGAGTCCATCCAGGCGGGCCAGTGCTTTTCCATTGGCGACATCGAAATTCACGCCTTCGCGATTCCGCACGATGCCGCCGATCCCATCGCCTTCACCTTTCGCACCAACGGCACCAAGGTGGCCATCTGCACCGATCTTGGTTACATGCCGAATCACGTCAAAGTGCATCTGCGCGAAACCGACTGCCTGATCCTGGAATCCAACCACGACCTCGACATGCTTAAGGTTGGCCCTTATCCCTGGGTCGTCAAGCAGCGCGTCCTTTCCCGCACCGGCCATCTTTCCAATCACGCGGTCAGTGAGTTCCTCGCTGATCCCGAAGGATTCGATTCGCGCGCGCGCTATCTCGTCCTCGCGCACATCTCCCAGGAAAACAACAATCCCGATCTCGTGCGCCTCTCCGCCGAAGAAGCTTTGCGCCGCCGCCCGGCCGAATCCGCCTTCACCGGCGAGGTCCTGATTGCCTCCCAGCACGTTCCTCTCAGGCCACTGGAGCTATAGCCCCTGCCATTGTCCGCCCGCAAGCGTGGCCGCGAATTCCCGATGCCATGCATCGATTGTTCCGCGCAGGGATTCATTGACTCTCACGGGCATTTCCTCTACCTTGATAGAACTTGGTAGAGGTGCGGCGGCCATGAGTAGCCGCGTGGGTTTCCCCGAATCAGCTTCGGGCACGCGGGCGAAAGGGGCCTTCAGTTGTAGCCGCCGAAATCGCTGTTGTTGCTGAAACACCAGCGGTTGGGGACTCGGTCTAAGGCCAGGTCACTGTCATCCGGAAATCGGATGGAGCGCTATCGAGAGGCGGCAGCCCGAGCACATCCTCGCGCTTTCTTCCTTTCCTCTCGCTCCTTCCAGATAAAATCAGGTACGCATGGATTTGTTCGCATTTACGCGCGCTCTCGTTGATCTCGATTCGACCACCGGCCACGAAAAAGCGGTGGCCGATTATCTCTTCACCCATCTTTCGTCGCTGGCCGCGCGTTACAACACCCGCGTGGAGCGCCTGGCCGCCGCGCCCGATCGGGACAATCTCTTCGTCGTCTTCGGCGAGCCCGTCGTCACCCTCTCCACGCACATGGACACGGTCCCACCGTTCTTTCCCTCCCGCGAAGACGCCACGCATATCCACGGCCGCGGCTCGTGCGACGCCAAGGGCATCATCGCCGCGATGGTCGCCGCTGCCGAATCGCTGCTGGACGGCGGCACGCGCAACTTTGCGTTGCTGTTTGTGGTCGGCGAGGAGCGCAACAGTATCGGCGCCAAAACCGCCGCTGCGGCTCCGCGAGGTTCACGCTTCCTCATCAATGGCGAGCCCACGGAAAATCGCCTCGCCCTCGGGTGCAAAGGCGCTCTTCGTTATGAACTCACCGCGCGCGGCAAGCTGGCTCATTCCGCTTATCCGGAGCTGGGCCACTCCGCCATTCATGTGCTGCTCGACGCGCTGCGCGACATCCGTGCGATCTTTTTGCCTAGCGACCCGCTTCTTGGCCAGGCCACTCTCAATGTCGGCACTCTCTCCGGCGGGCGTGCGCCTAACGTGCTGGCAGACGAGGCCGGCGCCGAAATCATGTTCCGCCTGGTGGGCGAGCCCAGCGCCATTCGTGCGGAAGTGGCACGCGCGGCGGCAGCGCACAACATCGAGGCCCGCGAAATTCTCTATTTCCCCGCGGTTCATATGGCCCCGCTTGATGGCTTGCCCACCACCGTCGTGGCCTTCACCACGGACATTCCCTCGTTCAACGGCGCCTGGGGCCAGCCGTTTCTCATCGGCCCTGGCAGCATTCACGTGGCGCACACTGGCGAGGAGCGCATCTCCAAAACCGAATTGACCGCCGCCGTGGAGATTTACGCGCGCATGGTTCGCCAACTTCTCGCTGCGGGGGCCGCACCCTCATGAGCACGCAACTCGCAATCGTAGGCACCGGCAAAATGGGCAGCCTCGTCGAGCAACTCGCCCCTGAACACGGCTTCGAGGTGCGCGCGCGCTTTGACGTCGAGAACATCGCCGCGCTTTCCCGCGAGTCGCTGAACGGCGCCGCAATCGCCATCGAATTCACCGCTCCGGCCGCCGCGCCCGAAAACCTTCGCCGCCTCGCCGCGTTCGGCGTGAGGACCGTTTGTGGCACGACCGGCTGGTACGACCATCTCCCGCAAGTCCGCAACGCCGTCGCCGCTTTGGATACGGCGCTGGTGTACGCCCCGAATTTCTCCATCGGCGTAAATCTATTCATCGAGACTGTCGCGCACGCCGCCGCTCTTTTCGCGCAGCACCCCGAATACGAAGCCTGGGGCTGGGAGATTCATCATTCCGCAAAGAAGGACGCGCCCTCCGGCACGCTGAAAAAACTTGCCGAAGAGATCCGCGCTGCGGGATACACCGGCTCGCTCACCCTCAGCGCCAATCGCGCGGGCGCGCACACCGGCACGCACGAAATCGGTTTCGATTCGCCGGCGGACACCATCACGCTGCGGCACACCGCGCGCAGCCGCGAAGGATTCGCCCACGGTGCGCTCCTTGCGGCGCGCTGGATTGCCGGGAAGAAGGGCGTCTTTGAATTTCGCGAAATTCTGAATGAGTTGGGCAGTTCGGGTGGGGCGTCGGCGGCGCAGTGATCAACCGGCGTTAATTCCGGCCGTCGTTTTCGTGAAAGTGCTTTTTGACGGAGTTCGTATTTTTGATTTAGACGTGGAGGAAGAAACAATGTTTACCGGAACTGGCACCGCGCTCGTTACTCCCTTTCGCCGCGATGGTTCGCTGGACGAATCCACGCTGCGCGCGCTGGTCAAGCGCCAGATTGCCGCGGGCATCAATTTTCTTGTGCCCTGCGGCACCACGGGGGAAAGCCCGACGCTTACCCATCAGGAACATTTGCGCGTCGTCGAGATCGCTGTGGAACTCGCGAAGGGCAAGGTGCCCGTGCTCGCCGGTGCCGGTGGCTACAACACCGCGGAAGTGATCACTCTCTCGCGCGAACTCGTGGACCTCGGCGCAAACGGCATCCTCTCCGTCACGCCGTACTACAACAAGCCCACGCAGGAAGGCCTCTACCAGCATTTCAAGGCCATCGCTGAAGCCGTCAGCCTGCCTATCATACTGTACAGCGTGCAAGGCCGCACCGGGGTCAACATCGAACCCGCCACCGTCGGGCGCCTTTCGCAAGTCGAAAATATCATCGGCATCAAGGAAGCCTCCGGCAACATTTCGCAGATGTCCACGATCCTGAATGCCGTGCCCGAGGATTTCCTGGTGCTTTCCGGCGATGATGCCATCACGCTTCCTTTGATTGCGCTTGGCGGGCGCGGCGTCGTCTCCGTGGCTTCCAACGAAATTCCCGCGGAGATGACCGCTCTCACGCGGCTCGCGCTAGCCGGCGATTTCGCGGGCGCCCGCCAGGTGCACCGGCGCTTCCTGCCGCTCATGGATATCAATTTCGTCGAGTCCAATCCCATTCCCGTGAAAGCGGCGCTGGCCGAAATGGGCTTGCTGGAGGCGGTGTGGCGCTTGCCTCTGGTTGCGCCGAAGCTGGAAAATCGCGCGCGTATTCGCGCGGTTCTGGAATCCCTGAATCTCGTCGGGCGAATTCATGCTGCAGCCACAAATTGAAGCGCTCTTCGATGCGCCTCCGCCCGCCTACTTGCCGGAGCATTTCGCGTTGTTTGATGCCTTCAAGGCGGGCCTGAACCGCGGTGAAATCCGCGCCGCCGAA
>JBEKOE010000008.1:0-67986 GCA_049522075.1 Candidatus Acidiferrum sp. | reverse complement strand
TTCTTCCGAGAACCACAAACCAACCTCAACGACGGAAACCGCACCACAGATAGACTCGTGGCTCTCGGCTTGACCAATTTCTCACCCTTTTCGACCACGCGGTGAGAAATAGCCGTTAGCCGCCGGAAAAATCAATACGGCACAGGAAAGCTCAACGATTTATCCGCGGGAGTCACCCAAATCGTGACCACCTTGGTCTTTATGCTTTTCTCGCCGTCGCCGGCCACGGGCATTGGTGAAAACGGACTGATGGCCACATTCACCGCGATGGACGTGCTTTCTCTCACCGCCTTCGCGTCCATGATCCTGTAACTGTGCACCGGCCCGTAATACCCGTTCGTTCCCCAGTCGGCCAGGAAATCATTCATGGTGTAGGTGGAAGAGGGCTTCCAAAGCGCATAGGCTTTGACGGTATCGCCGGCGGTCAGCGCGTCAAAGAATTGGCCGGCCGCTTTCTTCTCCGGGTAGTAGCGGAACGTAAACCAGAATGCGATGAGCACAACCAGCACAACAGCGGCGATCGTGATCTTCAATACATAGTGTTTCTTCGGTAGTTCAGCAGGTGGTTCAAGTAGTGACATCTGGAGGTCTCCCGCCTGCGAGCGTCAGACTGGCCGGTCGCGGTGCACGCAAGTCCCGGCAAAAGAACTTTAGCAAGAGAGGCGCCGCGCCGCAAATCTCTTCTTTTTGTTGGATGCGCCTCGCCTGCCGCCGGGTTTTTCAGAACGTTGCGATGGCGTCTTTTTCATTCCAGAACAAAATCGCGGGATCGCCAAGTTCAATTCAGGCCGTCAGCGCGCCGCCAGAGCCTTCCGGAAGCTCGATGGCGTATTTGGTGCGGGCCTTTTCGCGGTGCATTTCGAGCGCCAGCTCGATCAGCTTATCAATCAGCTCGCGGAAACCGATCCCGCTGGCTTCCCAGAGTTTGGGATACATGCTTATCGAGGTAAAGCCGGGAATCGTGTTGGCCTCGTTGAAAAGGATCTTGCCGCCCGTTTTTTCCAGGAAGAAATCCACGCGGGCCATGCCGCAAAGCTCCAGCGTCCGGAACGCCTCCACCGCCAAGGTCTGGACCTTCTTCACTTGCGCGGGCTTCAAGTCCGCGGGAATCAGCAGCCGCGTGCCATCCTCCAGATACTTTGCAGTGTAATCGTAAAATTCGCGGTGCGGCACGATTTGGCCCGGCACCGATGCCTGCGGATCGTGATTGCCCAAAACGGAAACTTCGATTTCCCGCCCGGTGATGGCCTTTTCCACCATAATTTTCATGCCATATTCGGCGGCAAAATTCAGCGCCGGCGCCAGCTCCTCGGCGGTGTGCACCTTATTCATCCCAACGGACGAGCCCAGCGCGGCGGGCTTCACGAATACGGGGTAGGGAAACTTCTCCTCAATCGCGGCTTTCACCGCTGCCGGCTCTTGCTCCCACTGCCAGCGCGGCACGGCCATCCAAGGCACCACGGGGATGCCGGCATTGTGGCAAAGGCGCTTGGCCACGTCCTTATCCATGGCGATGGCGGAGCCGAGAACGCCCGCGCCCACATAAGGGATCCCGGCCAGCTCCAGCATGCCTTGAATCGTGCCGTCTTCGCCAAACGTGCCGTGCATCACGGGGAACATCACGTCGAAGCGTTGCGCGCCCGCGCCGCGGTCCAGCGGCACCAGCGCGGCCTCTGTGGGATCCGCTGCCAGCATCACGCGCCGCCCGCTCTTCAGGATGTCCGGAAGCATTTTGGCGGCGCCTTCGCCGACCAGCCAGTGGCCGTCCTTGGTAATGCCGATGGGCACGGGCTCGTATTTGTCCAGGTCGAGTCCGCGGATGACGCTGGCGGCGGAGGCCAGCGAGACCTCGTGTTCGCCGGAGCGCCCTCCAAAGAGCACGCCAACGCGCAGTCGCTTTTTTTCAGGGGTCACAGGTCGTTCCTATTCCGCCGGGCTGGTGAAGCGGTTGATTGGGCTCGCTATCAGTTATAAGTGCAAACGCCCCAAAAGGGGTAGTCGAGTAGCGCCAGCGTTGCGGAAACGGCAACGGGGTTCTCTTCTGTAGTGGCCGACCTTGAGGTCGGTTCTTGGGTTTCTCCTTCTTGTGTTGGGCCCGTCCTTCCGAGGCGGGCCGCTCTCCTTCTTTTCGTATGCAAAAACGGGAATGTCGGCGGGCCGACAATCGTGCGCAAAAGCGGCGGCGAGCGGCCACACTGCAAAATGTCGGCGCGCCGACAATATAATTATACATATAGTTATCCACATAGTTAACATAGGGACAGAAAACAAACGGGTTAGAAGCAAACGCGTCATGAGGAAGGGCACCCCCACCCCCATGGTTTTGCGTATGTGTGGAAATAATTGGACTTACGGGAGAATGGCGCGTAAGTAGGGGAAACAAAGGAGATAGTGGCGAAAGACAGTCCACAGCCAACAGTCGACAGCGCACAGGTCGAAGCGGCGAAGGGCAGTGCACAGCCACCAGCCGCCAGTTTGAAGCTGAAGAAAAAGCAAAAAGAGGGACTCAACGCAGAGGACGCCCCGACCGGGTCGGGGTAAACGCCGAGCGCGGAGGAGGAAGAATGCGGAGGAGGGTGGAGGGAGGGCATGGGGGTCAAGCGGAGCGGGAGGGATCGTGGCAAGCAGTAACTGGCTCCTCGCTCAAGGAAAGGACCTCCGCCTCTGCGGTCTTCTCCCCGGACTCCGGGCAGTCCGGATATTTGATCTTCAGCATGGTTTGAAACACGGGCTTGTCGTCGGCCCAATGGCGGGCTTCTTCCTTGGCGGCTTTTTGCGTCTGCGCCAACAGGCAGGCGATGTAGGCCAGGGAACTGGCGCGGCGTGGCGAGCAGCGCTTTGCGGCCAGCGCGTCAAAGAGCTTGCCGAGCACGTGGTTGATGTCAATCTGCGTGATGTAATCGCCGGCGGGATTGGCCAGCTCGGCGGAGAGGTCGTCTTCGCGCGTGGCGGGCCTGGTGTGAGCCTGGCGATAGTGGGACAGGCAGAGGCCGTCGCCCTTGGGATGGGCGGGGAGGCCGCAGCAGTGTCCACGGGCATATTGGAATTGGCAAAGGTTGAAAGGGTCGGATGGTCTGGCGTTAGACATAGAGAAAGTATAGCGAATAAATACCACAGTGTCAAGATACCAGTATATACCGATAGGGCACTTTAGGGTACCGGAACTGTGGAAATGTGTTCGAACACGTGTGCAATCAAGCGCTAGCGTTTGGTGGCAACCGCTTCTGAGATACACTCTACGGCAAAGCTGAAGGCGCGCGCGCTCGGCTAGGGTTTGGCCGGAACCGCTCCTGAGATACACTGGCCTTGCTGATGCAAATACAGCCCTCTGAGCTAGGGTTTGGCGGGAACCGCTCCTGAGATACACTGGCAAATGGCCGACCTGCTCCAGCGCACCGGCTAGGGTTTGGCGGGAACCGCTCCTGAGATACACTCAGCCGAAGGCGCGCTGTACTCCTTCTAAGGCTAGGGTTTGGCGGGAACTGCTCCTGAGATACACTAGCGATTGCAAAGCGAGCGAAGTTCAAGGTGCTAGGGTTTGGCGGGAACCGCTCCTGAGATACACTCCTTCTCCTCCCTTTGCTCGCCTTGCTGCTAGGGTTTGACGGGAACCGCTCCTGAGACACACTACGCCCCTCGGAATCCCTTGATTTCGGGGGGTTCTATTTTATTACCTGCGAGCATGATCTTCTGCCGGAAGGGTCGAAGATCATCTCAGTCGTGTGCTTCCTCGACATCGCCCAGAGGCGTGACATGAATCTTACGGGCGTTCTTTTTCCTGAGCGAATTAGGGACCATACGTAGGTACGCGTGATCTTTCACGAGTTCTTTCTTCTGGCGGGCATCAGCGATTGGTGCAAGTGAGACGGAAGGATAAGAAGTTCCGCGGACCACAAAGTACTGACGTCTACCGCTAGCCACATCCATCTCAATCACATCGCCGGGGGCGACAGAGAATTTGAAAGTTTCTTGTGCTCCGTGGTTTTTGCTTACGACTGATTCACGGGAATGCTTGCGCCGGATAGCTTCCGCGAGGGAAACGATGAAAATATCCCATTCAATCTCTTTTCCTTTTTGGTCTAGTTCAGCAAAGATCTCAGCATGATGGTTCGATTCGGGAACGACATAGCGCGTGGACGGGCCGGAGCCAAGAACGGTAGCGGTGAGTGGCTTGCGGACCCTAACTCTTCTGATGGGGATCCTTCTTCCGTCACTTGCTTGGAAGACAGGAAGGTTTGCGGGAACAGAGAAGACCGTTTTTGGCACGGCGCCCCCGAACTGAGCGAGCTTTTCAGCGACCAGGGAACGCACCACAGGATCGCCGATGTTTGCCGCTTCTTCTGTGGTCATGGATTCTAAAGGTTTTCTTACTCGGTGCTCAAAACCAGGCTTTCCCGGTTTCTTTTGCCCAGAGGCTCCTGCGGCGACAGGGATTGGATGGGAATAGAGAGTTTGTTCGTGGAGCGGACCACGGACGCGTCCCGAAGTCCGATGGGAAACAACGATGCGAGAGATTTCGTTCCGAACATCCTCAAAAAATCCTTGCCAAGGCTCTTCGATGGGAGCGAAACGCCGACGCTTGGCGAGATAGGCGTTCTCGGCGGCACGGCTGAGGGTTTGGATGGTGCCCTCGTCGGTCAGAGCAGTTACGATGGCGTCAATAGCATGGTGACGGTGGTCGTCGCGTGATTTGAGAGTTAGTCCCCCTTGCGAGGTAGAGCCGTCGTTGAGAATTGCGTTGAGTTTCCATTCGTCCCGAAGTATGGCGGTAATCCTGCCGACCGTGGCACGAATCCGCAGCTTGTGGTCCGCGTCCACACGCCCACCGTAGAGCAGGCCGAGATAATCGGAGGCCAAACGGGAAGCGTAACGCGTGTCGTTCAACTGGCTTTCGGCAAAATCCGAAACAAAGTTCTGGATTTCTTCCGGGGTCATTAGGAAGCGGCGAAGTTTTTCGGTTGCGGAGCGAGAGGAGAATTTGCGGACTCGGTTAAGAATTGCTTGGTAAGTATCGGGGTCGGAGCCATAGGCCTCCGAAGGAGCGCGGTTCTGCTTGACGTTGCGATTATGCTCGGCATGGCAAAGAGTGAGATTTGTGAAGGAATTATCTAGTGAGCGAGAAAACGGTATTATGTGCTCGATGTCGAATTGAGGTTCTGGACCAAACAGCGAGGCAAATGAGATCACCTTGCCCGTATAGGGGCACTCTCCGTGACATTCGTCCCAGAGTTGGGCTTTCTGTAGATCGCGCCGGGAAGGGCCGGGATTGCCGATTTCCTTGAGTATGCGTTTGGCAGCATCGGCGCGGAGTTTCTCGTTTTCGCGGTTGGACTTGGCCATACGTTCGCGTTGCGCGCGAGAGTTGCGTAGGTCGCGTGCTAATTCAATGCGAATTTGCTTGGGCTTTCCAAACTTGCGGACAACTGCGTTTACGACCTTGCGAAGTTCCGTGAGGCTACGCACGACGGAAGGATTGCGGATTCTTCCCACCGAAGCTTCGGCGAGGAACACGGGAGGCAAAAGTTCCTGAGGGGCTTGCGAAACAAATCGCTGCGGGTAGACTTGACGCCGAGCTTCCGCGTAGGGCACGCCTTCTTCCATTAGCGGAAGAAGCTTGCACATGGCCGCCTTTGAGAGGTTCAGGTAATCGGGTTCGAGGGGGTCAGATTCCAGGATTTGTGCAGACTCTTCGCTGAGGCCCCATTTTTTCGCCGCGGCAGTAGGTAACTTGTCGAGACGCTGGAAACTCCGGACATAGTCCACGATTTGATCTCGCTCCTCCGACGGCATTTTGTCCCAGCGGTCCCCAAAAAGTCTCAGGAAGAAGGCATTGGTGCGATTGCCGAGGATGCGGGTTTCACCTGCGGCTTCCAAATTGAATTTTGCCTCCTTGGGAAGATGCAGGAGTTTTCGGATCGCAGGGAATGTCAAGTCACCCTTACGTTCGAGCGAGTTGAGGACATCCGCGCGTTCCTCGGGCGCCAAATCCCGTGTTGGTTGCCCCGGCAGGACAATCTGGAGGTCGTTAACACGTTGAAGAAGCCGAAATCTCTGTGAAACCAGGAGAGAGCGAGGAGCACGGCGATGCTTGGGTTCGAGTTCACAAGTACCGATCAGGTGACGCGCAGAGCTAAGGGGCCGCTGGAAGAAGATGGCTTTGTGGAGAAGTTTTTTCCTCTCCGGAGTCAGGATCGTCGGGTGGTGGACCGTCTGGGAATCCCAAATGAAGGTGAACTCGCCTTCGTACATGTCGCGTCCAGTCCAGCGGGAGCGGATACGTGCTTGCGAGGGAGATGTACGGGAGAAAAACTCGCCAAGGGTCCGAGAGCCAGTCTCTAACATCTGTTTGCGAAGGTCTGCGATTGCGGGCTTCACTAAGCCCGAATCATCGTCAGCTTTGGAGCGCGAAGAGACTTTGCGATTGCTCAGGAATCCCCGGCGCTGCGCGAGATGGTATAGAGCGCGACCGAGAAAATGCGGCTCAAGCGGCTCGTCAAGTGCGCTAGCGCGGAGGAGATAGGGGAGGACTTGCATCGGTTCGGGAATTGAGTTGTCGATGCGTTTGCGCTGAAACCAGTCGGAACCGAGAATGCGAAGGTCCAGCAGATCCAGCAGATCGTGACGCTCTTGCGAAGTCTTGGAAGCGCCGACGGGAAGAAGTCCCCAAGTTTGGAGAAGCCGGAAAACACGGAGATTGCGACGGGAACGCCGCCAAGTCTGGCGACGCTGGAGGCGGGCGCTGCGACGGGCGACATTGCGCGATTCTTCACGGCCAGATTCGATATTGCCCTCGACGGCTGGAGCGAAAACGCGGACGCCAGCCCGAACGAGTGCGGAGGGTTGGGCATCCTTCGTTCCGACGATGGCCCAACCGACGGAGCCGACACCCAAATCGATGCCAAGGATGTAGTCTTGCGATGAAAGGGGAGCGGGCATGGGGCGCCTCTTGACGGGCGGTTGTCTTAGGGTAAACTAACGATAGTGTATCTCAGGAGCGGTTGTCCCGACTTATCTTAGTAAGGACATTCGTTCACGCAGGCAACGCTGAATAAGCGACCTAGGCGCCTCCCAGTGGGGCGCCTCTTTTTTGTGGCGGGTGGCCGACGGTTCGAGCCTTTGAAAGAATCCCCCCTTACAGCATCCCGCCACACCCCCTGGTACCAGTTTCGAAACCAGTGCCGTTCCAACCATCTAGGCCAAGCGGCGGTCCAGGCATCTGACGCGAACCCGGAAAAGGTATTCTCGAAGGGATTTGCTGGAACAAGTCGGAACGGCACTAGTACACTATAAATAATAATGACAAATGGTAAATAATGTGCTAAGCTTCATTTGTTATGCTGCGGGGACGCTGAGGAGAGAGTTATCAGTGACCAGTGACCAGCGATCAGGAGGCAAGGGGGGAAGAGAGATCCCTCGACTGCGCGACCCGACGCGCCAAAATCCGGCGCGGAAGAGAAAATCGGGTCGCTCCGCTCGGGATGACAGGGGCGGGAGGGGAGCAAGCCGGATGAAGAGGGAGTTTTAGGGATTCTGTTTTGTCGGAGCTGAAGCTCCGACCCCCTAGAGAGGAAGAGAGATTGGGAGGGCGCCTTTCTTGACCAAATGCCTCTCACACCAGATCCGTACATCATTCAATTCCCGGAGGTTCCAACCGGCTGGAGGAAGCGCGGACCGCCTCAGAAGGCGGTCCCTACACGAACTGTGGCCTGTCAACTGAGCATCCGACGAGGATGCTCATCCTGAGCGAGCGGGGCGAGTCGAAGGATCACTCTTCTCCTGATTCTGCAACTGTGAACCCGGTTTTCTAAGCCACGCGTTTACTATAACATTAATTGACATTGTCGGCGGACCGACATTTTCATCCGTGCGGACGTCAAAAGACAACCCAAGAACCGGTCTAAAGACCGGCCACTACATAGGCAAACCCAAGAGAAGAGAAGCCCAAGACCCACCCTCACAAACCGAGGATGGGGCACCCGTCGACCAGCGATCAGGAAAGCAGGAGAAGAGAAACCCAAGAGACAATGCCAATCGGGAGATTCATCCCGCTGAACCCGCGGGATGGAGCAGAGTTGGCGGTCCCGGGATTGATCGGGGAACCCAAGACCCACCCGGAACAGATATCAGCGACCAGCGACCAGCGATCAGGAAGCCAAGAGAAGAAGAACCCAAGACGAGGATGGGGCACCCGGCATTGTATGGTGAGGCGGGAAGATTTACGTATTGTGAGAAAGTCCGGCTGGAACAGGATGGCCGAACTAGGGTTGGCGGCTCTTGATGCGGACGATTTCGTCGCGGACGTGATCGGCACGCACTCCCTTAGGTTCTTCCGTGAGAAACATCTGGAGCTCCATGAGCGCATCCTGCGGGCGGTTCAGGCGTTCAAAAGCTTGCGCAGCAATGAAGTGAATCAGCGCCAAACCCTGATGCGGAATGCTGTGCACATCATGCGCCGTGGCGATGGCGGCTTCGAAATGCTTGTTCAAAAGCTGCGCTTGCGCCAGGAGTACCATGGTGCGGACATTGTTTGGCTCTGCTCGCAGAGCACTCTGCAACAGTGTTTCCGCGCGCGCGGAGTTTCCATCCTGGAAGCAGAGCTTGGCAAGATTAACCAACGCCAACCCGAAGTGATCGTTCAGGGCGACGGCTTTCTCCAGCGCCTCGCGCTCCTGAGAAGGATCATTCAGGCGGCCATAGGCGACGCCCATATTGTTGTAGGCTGGGGCGTACTGTGGATAAAGGGCGATGGCACTTTTCAGCTGCTGTATGGCTTTCGCCCAGTCCTGGCTGTCCATCGCCTTAGTGGCACTTTCGAACTCCTTCCTTGCCTTAGGGGGGACCTTCAAGTCCACGGCGGCCACCGAGGGAGGGGCCCCGGCAGCCAGATTCGCATTGGATGAGGTGCCGTGGACAGTGATGAAGAGATCCTGGCTCATTTTGCGACTGACGACTTCGAACTGACCACTGTCGGCATCTTCAATGCCTTCGCCTCTTACGACGACGTGATACTCGCCGATGGGAACCCGAGGGAACTCAACCAATCCTTGATCGTTTGTAAAACTCTCAGCCACTGGCGTGCCGTCACCGCTCATTAGTTGGACGCGCAGATGGAAGCTCGCGGAGCGCTCGCTGGGGTAGATGACGTGCACATTAATGTTTCCGTACTGACCGGGATCCGTGCCGGAGGAGACCGCCTGGGCGCAGGCACAGGGAGTGAGGAAAAGCAGGAGCGCGAAGGCCAGTTGATGGCGGGACTCCATCGGTGTGCCTCAAGAGGACAAACCTGCGCCAGCGCGTGATCGTCTCCCGGAAGAGCTGATGGGCTTACTGGAGGCCGGGCCCATGGAGTCTTGTGCGGGCGGCCAGCGATGGCGGGGATTCTACTGCTTTGCATCACATTTGGCTAGAACTCATCTGGTAAATGGCGGCTGGCCCAGGATCAACGCGGCGAACCAACTCCGGGTGGCCTACGCTTTCGGGTTTTGAAAGCGTGGGTCTGCTCCTCTCCCTTCTCCACCCTCCTCGTACCAGTTTCGAAAGTATTACCCTATAAATAATACTTTACAAATGGTAAATAAATGTGCTATCCTTGGCCTGTTATGCTGCGGGGATGCTGCTTAAGAGAGTTATCAGCGACCAGCGACCAGCGACCAGCGATCAGCGACCAGCGATCAGGAGGCAAGAAAAAAGCAAGCCCCGCTCGCGCATTCACTGGCTCGGCACGCGCCACTGCTTCCGTAAGTCCTTTGTTTCCCCCACTTCCAGGAAAATCGCCCGTAAGTCCTTTGTTTCCCCTACTTACGCAAAAACAGGGGGGTGGGGCCTCTAGAAAAACAGTTATCAGCGATCAGATATCAGCGATCAGGAGGCAAGAAGAAAGCAGATCCCGTCCTTCATTCAATTCCCGGAGGTTCCAACCGGGTGGGGAAAAAGCGGACCGCCTCAGAAGGCGGCCCCTACACGAACTGTGAACTGTCAACTGTGAACTGTAAACTTGGTTCTCTAACCCCTGCGTTTACTATAACATCAATTAACATTGTCGGTGTGCCGACATTCCCGTTTCTGGACTCGTATGTAGAGGCCACCTTTAGGTGGCCACCTGAAGGTGGCCGCTACATCAGCAAAGAAAGGCGAGAGCGGTCCGCCTCAGAAGGACGAGCCCTACACGAGCAGGAGAAACCCAAGAGCACAGGCAAGAATGCCTGTGCCACCACAACGGCAAGAGAAACCCAAGACCCACCCCCGCAACCCCATCCGGGGCGCAAACAACGCGCCTCACAAAACGAGGATGGGGCACCCGGCAGGAAGGAAGAGAGATCCCTCGACTACGCTCGGGATGACGGCATTGGAGAAACCCAAGCCGAGCATTGTATGGTGGGGCGGGCAGAGATACATTGGTGGCGGGGCGGGAAGACTAAACGGGAATTCGGGTTTCGTTGGTTTGGAGGACACCATGTTGCCACGTACGATATTTCTTAGCAGGTTGCTTGGGCTCTACTGCGTTCTCGTCGGGCTGGCTATGCTCGCGCACAGACAGGCGACGCTGGAGATGGTGAAGGCGTTGCTGCACAACGCGCCGCTGCTGTACGTTGTCGGTGTAATCGCGCTGGGCATTGGGCTGGCGATGGTGCTGGGCCACAATGTCTGGCACGGCGGCGTACTGCCGGTGGTCGTCACCCTCGTGGGTTGGCTATCGCTGATCAAAGGACTGCACTTTTTGTTCCTGCCGTCAGACGCGGCCGTGAGATTTTTCCTCGGCGTGCTGCACTACGAACAGCTTTTTTACGTGTACGTCGCGATAGACATTATCATCGGCGCCTACCTGACCTATGCAGGGTTCAGGGCAAAAGCGCGTTAGAGAGATTTTGTTTTTGGGGAGCGGCCGGTTATGTCGGACATCCCGACCAGGCCGGGACAGGCGGTATGACAGAGGGGAAAACCCAAGAGCACAGGCAAGAATGCCTGTGCCACAAAGTCCATGGAGAAGAGAAACCCAAGACCCACCCCCGCAACCCCATCCGGGGCGCAAACAACGCGCCTCACAAAACGAGGATGGGGCACCCGGCGTCCTCCAGAAGACGGCGGACTCAAAAGGCGAGTTTGCATTCTCACATAATCGGTACAGTCGATTTTTGGCCATAAGGGAAACAGGCGTACCTGCTCCAATTCTGACCTCACTACCAGTTGTTTGAGGCAACTGCGGCTCCTATTCTTACGCTGGGTATAAGAATCTCGAGCGGCGATCGCCAGGCTCCCTCCCTCCTCCCCTCGCGCAGCCCTCGCTCCAGAAGAAAACACGAAGGAATTCCTGTCCATGAACAAAACGCTATTGGTGTGCCTATCGGTCGGATTGATTCTTACAGGTTTCGTGTTGTTCCCTCAGCCGGTGCAGGCGCAGGTGAAATACGCTCCGGGTTCGCTGAGTTTCGGATCGCTCCCCGTAAACACGACCAGTGCGGCAAAATCCATTGTGGTGACAAACGGTAACTGGCGCAGCGTTGCGATCACCAAGGTGACAAGCAGTCTTCCGGAGTTTATTGTCGCAACCCCGGCACTGCCCTTGACACTAAGAGCTGGCGGCAGCGCATCCTTTCAGGTGGTGTTCCTGCCGAACGCCGCGCAGACTTTCAGCGGCAACATCGCGATCACCTTGAACCATCAGGCTTACATGAGTTCAACGCATTCCGTGGCTGTGACGGGAACAGGTGTTTCGCCCGCTGCTCCAGCGCAAACGTATCTGCTCTCGGCCAGCACGAGCAGCCTGGGCTTTGGCAATACTTTAGTCGGAAGCAGCGCAGCGCAAACGATGACGTTAACGAATAGCGGGACAGGCAGCGTCACCATTTCGCAGGCGGCAATCAGCGGCGCGGGATTCAGCGTTAGCGGTTTCACCGGAGCGGTGACCCTTGCGGCGGGGCAGAGCTTAACCCTTACTGTGGGTTTTGCGCCGGCCACGGCAGGAAGCGCGGCGGGAAGTATCAGCGTGGTCAGCAGCGCGACGAATTCGCCGGCGACGATTGCGTTGAGCGGCACCGGCATTCAGCCGCAAATCTCCGTGAGCCCAGCCAGCGCCAGCTTTGGGAACGTCGTCGTGGGCGCGAGCGGCAGCCAGGCGCTCACGATCAAGAATACCGGGACGGCGAATCTCAGCGTCACGCAGGCCGCGCTGGCCGGGAGCGGCTTCAGCTTGAGCGGACTGACATTGCCGCTGACGGTTGCCCCCGGAGTCACTTCGAGCTTCACCGTTGGATTCGCGCCAGCCAGCGCGAGCAGCTTCACGGGAAGCGTCACGCTGGTGAGCAACGCACCCAGTTCACCGCTGGTTGTGGCACTGGCGGGCACGGGAGTAGCGTCGGCGCTGCAATTGACGGCGAGCCCGGCGTCGCTGAGTTTCGGAAGCGTCGTCACGGGGAGCAGCACGACGCAAAACGTGACGTTGACAAACACGGGCAACTCAAGCGTGACGGTTTCGCAGATCGGCGAAAGCGGGACGGGATTCAGTGTGGCGGGAATTACGGTACCGCTCACTCTGGCTGCCGGGAAGTCCACCACGTTCAGCGTAACGTTTGCACCAGCCAGTGCGGCCAGCCTTTCGGGCAGCGTCACCATTACCAGCACGGCGACGAATTCGCCGGCAACGATTGCGCTGAGCGGTACTGGCGTCCAGGCGCAAATCTCCGTGGTCCCCACCAGCGTGAGCTTTGGAAACGTCGCCGTGGGCGTGAGCAACACGCAGTCGCTCACGATACGAAATGCAGGGACGGCGAACCTCAGCGTCACCCAGGCGGTGCTGGCTGGGACCGGCTTCACGTTGAGCGGCCTGACAGTGCCGCTTTCTGTTGCGCCCGGAGGATCTTCAGTCTTCACCATCGGGTTCACGCCTGCCTCCGCGAGCAGTTTTACCGGCAGCCTCACTTTGGTGAATAACACGCCCAATTCGCCGCTGGTTGTTGCGCTGGCCGGCGCGGGCACTGCGCCGGTTCTCCAACTCACGGTGACTCCGGCCTCGCTCAGCTTCGGGAGCATCACCACGGGAACAAGCACAACGCAGAGTGTGACGGTGACCAACAGCGGTAACGGCGGCGTGACCCTCTCGCAGATCAGTGAGAACGGAGCGGGATTTAGCGTGGCGGGAATTACGGTACCACTCACACTTGCTGCCGGACAGTCCACCTCTTTCAACGTGACGTTTGATCCGGCCAGCGCCGGAAACCTTTCGGGCAGCGTCACGGTCACCAGCAACGCCGCCAATTCTCCCCAAGCCATAGCGCTTGCAGGAACAGGCACCGCCGCCGCGAGCTACTCGGTGAATCTGACCTGGACACCGAGTTCTTCGTCGTACTCGGGCTTCAATGTTTACCGCGGAGCGCAGTCCGGCGGGCCGTACAGCAAGATAAACTCCGGCTTGATTGCCACGCCCTCCTACACCGACACCAACTGTAGCTCGGCAGGAACCTACTACTACGTCGCGACCGAGGTGGACACCACCGGGGCGGAGAGCACCTACTCCAGCCCAGCCAGCGCGATTGTTCCGTAGATGTGCAATTCGAAATTGAAGAGGGATATCTCCGCTCCGGGACGCAAACAACGCGCCTCAACCTTTCGCAATGCTCAAGGTATGAAGGCGGTCCTTACGTGAGCAAAAGAAGGCAAGAGGGTGGCAAGATCAGGGGATTGTGCGGACATGGGGCGCAGCCCTTCGCAACTCAGGGTAAAGAGAACCGATCTAAAGATCGACTACTACACAGGCTTGATGCACAGAGGCCAAGTTAGTTTTGCCCGGTGGCTTTGTTTGGCGCGCTGGCCGTGGAACGCACGGCCGGCCAATTGTAAACAGGATACTTCGGCCGCTTGATGGGCGGCGCCGGATGATCCTTCAGATCCTGCAGCGCGACGGCGACGGCCCTTTCGAGTTGCGAATCGTGGCCCTGACGCCAGGCGGCGGGGTTGAACTCGACTTCGATGTCCGGCGAGATGCCGCGATTTTCCACGTCGAACTCACCGGTATCGGGATTGAAAAGACCCCAGCGGGGCGCAGTGATTCCGCCGCCATCGATCAGCGAAGGATAACCGCCAATGCCGATCAGGCCGCCCCAGGTGCGCGTGCCGATGAGCGGGCCGGTGCCGAGGCGCTTGAACATCCAGGGCAAAGCATCGCCGCCGGAGCCCGCGTACTCATTGATGAGCATGACCTTGGGGCCATAGACCGTTTGCGGGATGAGGTTGTCCTTGCCCTCGCGAGACATGGCAGCGGCCAGCAGCGGCCGCTTCAGCCAATCCACGATGTAATCGGCAATCCAGCCGCCGCCGTTGTAGCGCTCGTCGATCACCGCGCATCGGGTGGCCAGATAATTCGGCAGTCGGAAGTAGAATCGTGCGATTGGCAGGGGAGAGTGTAGCACAGGAAAAGGCGGTGGGAATTGGGGAAGAGGCGATTGGGGGAGTAATTCGTTGCTTTAAACCGGAAGAAGCAAAATCCCCAGGTGAAAAAGCGTCACCTGGGGCACCCAAACCGTTAGGTTAGGGCGTTGAACGCAGGCCACCCGAAGTTGGCTCGGTTCGTCAAGCCCGCAGCGTTCATCGTTAGACGCAGTTACGGTCGATTATGGAAGCGCTGTCAGGAGCTAGCAGCTCGGCACGTCCTGACGCGGGCAAGCTCGCTAACTCTTTTGGCTCGTTGGTTGAAAGATGCGCGCTACTTGAACGCGTTCTTGATCTCGTGGGCGACCTGCGCGCCAGTGTACTTTCCCTTGAAGTCGTCTTTGGCATGAGCCGGCCATCCGACCTTCACGTCGAAATGCTGAATGACGATGTGGTCGCTGCGGCGGTAGATGGTGATCTCCATGTGTCCCGTGGATACGGTGATATGACCTTTGCTGTATTCGACGATCTTGCACTCCACGATAACCGAGTCTGCCGCATCGGCATCGGGAACCGTGTCACCATCCCCGACCACCGCGCCAAAGAGCTTGGTCTTTTGCAGGTCTTCCCGCAGGTAATCATAGGCATGATTCAGGAAGTCCTGCGAGAGGTCCACGTCATCAAGCTTGGTGAGGTGCTTTACTTCCGCGGTTTTGAATTTCTGTTCGCTATCCCTGGCCGGAAGGCTGGTAACTGCCACAAAGAGTCCAAACAACAGTGCAATAGGAATGAAACGCCGCATGGTATTTCCCCCGTAGTGAAAAGAGCTGTTACTCGGAAAATGCTCTGGCCGACTGCCTGCGGCAATGGAACCTCCGTACTTCGTGCTCAGAAAAGCAACCGAAAATTTCTTTCTTGATCTCGGAAGAGCCGCAGTTGCCATCTCGGCCCGATGGGGGAGGAGCAGAGTTGTGAGGATTCCGCGCCGAAGCCGGCCGCCGATCGCGCGGTGTCCATTTGCCCGGGTGGGGCAGGCGCATCGTTTATGCTTTTCCGCTGGGGACGCCATTCTCCTGGATGACATTTTGCTGGGCGCCAATCGGGAGATTCATCCCGCTGAACCCGCGGGATGGAGCAGAGTTGGCGTTCCCGGGATCGGATTCTTTTCGCGAGGGCTAGAGGATCTTTTTACCGAGGGCGGAAAGGGCGAGTTCGACGCCGAGGAGCGCGGTGCGGTTGTGCTCGTCGATGATGGGATTGATCTCGACGATTTCCATGGAGACCATGGCTTCACTGTCCGCGATCATTTCCATGGCGAGGTGCGCTTCGCGGTAGGTGACGCCGCCGCGCACGGGCGTGCCGACGCCGGGCGCATCGCTGGGATCGAGGAAGTCCATGTCCAGGCTGACGCTGACGCCTTCGGTATCGTCCATGGCATATTTGAGGGCGTCGGCCATCACTTCGCGCATGCCGCGTTCGTCGATGTCGCGCATGGTGAAGGTTTTCACGCCCAGCTTCTTGATGAGTTTCTTTTCGTGGGAATCCAGATCGCGCACGCCAACCAGCACTACATTTTGCGGCTCAATCTTGGGCTTGTAACCATAGAGGTCATGGAGTTCGGGAACGCCGTAGCCGAGGATGGCGGCCAGAGGCATGCCGTGGACGTTGCCGGAGGGCGAACTTTCCGGCGTGTTCATGTCGCTGTGAGCATCCAGCCAGATGCAGCCGATCTGCTTTTTTTCCTTGCGGAAATGCGCGGCGACGCCGCTGGTGGAGCCCGCGGCGATGGAGTGGTCTCCGCCGAGGACCAGGGGCAAGTAGCCTTCTTCGAGGGATTTTTGCACGGCATGGCCCAAGGTCTTGCAGGCATCGGCGATTTCATCAACGTATTTGGAGCGTTTTTCGCCGACGGGCATCTCTTCGGGTTGTTTCACGGTGATGTTGCCGATGTCTTCGACGTGGTGGCCGAGATGCTTGATGCGAGCTTGCAGGCCGGCAACGCGCAGGGCGGAGGGGCCCATATCCACGCCGCGACGGCTGGCGCCGAGGTCCATGGGAACACCGATGATGCGAATTTTTTGAGACATATGAGTGTGTCCCGTGATCCAAGTTCCGTGGCCCCGGGCGCCAAAATGCCAGAAAACCTTTCTTCAGGGGCTAAAGCCCATTGGTAGTGGGAACTTTACGCCGGGGCTGAAGCCCCGGCCTCCTAAAGAAAAGAGCTCTTTTGTCGGAGCTAAAGCTCCGACCCCCTAACGCGCGGAGTTTTCCGCAAGCTGTTAGACGACCGAGGTACCGAAAAACCGAAGTGGCCAAGCAACTACCCGGGATTAAGGATATACCCGGTAAATCATCCGGGGGAAGGGGATGACCTCGCGGATATGCTCTGTGCCGGTGATCCAGGCGACGGTGCGCTCGAGACCCAGGCCAAAGCCGGCGTGGGGTACGCTGCCGTAGCGGCGGAGATCCAGATACCACTGGAAGGAGTCTTCTGGTAAGTTGTTTTCTTTCAATCTCTTAAGGAGAAGGTCGTAGTCGTGGATGCGCTGGCTGCCACCGATGATCTCGCCGTAGCCTTCGGGAGCGAGCATGTCAAAGGAGAGAGCCAGATCGGGGCGCTGGGCGTCCGGCTGCATGTAGAAGGCTTTGATGGCCGCGGGGTAGTGGTGGACCATGACCGGGCGGTCGAACTCACTGGAGATGATGGTTTCCTCGTCGCCGCCGAAGTCATCGCCGAATTTGGCGGGGTTGCCGTGCTTTTGGAGTACGCCGACGGCTTCTTCGTAGGTGATGCGAGGGAAGGGGGGCTTGATGTCCTCGAGTTTCTTGATGTCGCGCTTGAGGGTTTCGAGTTCGCGGGATTTGTTCTTCACCACGCCTTGGACGATGGCGCTGACGAGGCCTTCACCGAGGTCCATCATATCGGGGAGTTCGGTGTAGGCGGCTTCGGGCTCGAGCATCCAGAATTCGGTGAGGTGGCGGCGGGTTTTGGATTTTTCGGCGCGGAAGGTGGGACCAAAAGTGTAAACCTTGCCGAGAGCCATGGCGGTGGCTTCGATATAGAGCTGGCCGCTTTGCGTGAGGTAGGCTTTCTGGTCATCAATGTAGTTGACTTCAAAGAGCGTGCTGGTGCCTTCACAAGCTGCGGGGGTGAACATGGGGGCATCGGTGAGGGTATAGCCCTGCGAATCCATGAACTCGCGGGCGGCGCGGACGGCTTCGGCGCGGATGCGGAGAATGGCGGCCTGGCGCGGGGTGCGGATCCAGAGATGGCGCTGGTCGAGAAGGAAATCTACGCCGTGTTCTTTTAACTGAATGGGGAAGGGCGTGGACTCGGGAACTTTCTGGACGATGTGGATTTTGCTGACGCCAATTTCGTAGCCACCGGGGGCGCGTTGTTCGGCTCGGATCTTTCCGGTGACGATGACGCTGGATTCCTGGGTGAGGCCTTTGAGGGCCTCGAAGGCTTCGGGATTTTCCTTCAGGGAGCAAACGCCCTGAATGATGCCGGTGCCATCGCGAAAGATGGGGAAGAGAAGCTTGCCGGATTCGCGGAGGTTGTAGAGCCAGCCGCGGATGGTGACTTCCTGGGCGTCGTATTGGCCTGCGTGTTCGATGCTGATGATGGTCATGGTGAGGTGCTCTACTGTTGGTTCAAACGAACAGTTTAGCAGAGAAGAGACTACTTCCTAGATAGCGGGAGCGGCGACATCGTTCCAGTCTTCTTCGAGGCGGGCGAGGGATCTCGCGGCGGCGGCGAGTTGATCGGAGAGTGAGGGGGAGTCGGGGCCGGTTTTTTCCTTGAGTTCGAGGGTTAAGGGGAGATCAGGGCCGACGGGGGTGGATTTGAGTAGGGCGATGGCGGCGGGCCAGGAGATGGTGCCGTCGTAGGGCGGGAGATGCTCGTCCTTTTCGCCGTGGTTGTCGTGGATGTGGGCGCTGGCGACGAGATCGCGCAGGGGCTCGATACCTTTGGCGATGCGGGCGTCTCCCGGGCCTTCGGCCAGATGGGCGTGGCCAATATCGAAATTGAAGCGCAAAGTGGTGAGGCGGGTTTCGTCCACGAAGGCGCGAAGATAGGCGGGATCGCCCATTTCGTTGGTGGTGTTTTCGACGCAGATGGTGACGCCGGCGTGGTGGGCATGGAGCGTGAGATGCTCGAGCGAGCTGAAAGCGGCGTCGCGTTTGTGCGGGTCGGCGGTTTCGCGAGAGCCGCCCATGTGCAGCACCATGCGGGGGAAGGGCAGATCGTCGGCGGTGTCCACAACGCGCTTCAACTCATCCATGGCTTCAATGCGGCGAACGCGTTCCACTTCACAAATGGAGAGAGGGATGCCGCCTTCGCGATTGAGGCTGAGGTCGCGGCTTGTGGGGGCATGCAGCGAAACGAGTTGCAGGCGATGATCGGCCAAGGCCTGGGCGATGTTGCGAACTTCCTGCCGGGTGGCGTAGTCGAAGTGGCTGCGGGCGGCGAAGATTTCGACGGCCTGAAATCCGGCAGCGGCGATTTGCTTGAGGATTTCGGGCGTGAGTTTCTTGGAGACGAAGAGGTAGGTGGAGAGGATTCGGAGCATAGGTGTTCGGGAACATTTTAGCGTGAAATGCGAAATCGAAGAGAGATTCCTCGCACGAGAGGCGCGCGATGAAAAACCGTACGTTCCCTTGTGGACGGCATTTGACTGCCCGCGGGATCCCCTTTCAACTCCGAATCTCAGGAGTAGAGTTTGTTGGCGCAGATTCGGCCGTAAAAGCGGCGGCAAGCCGCCGTACTCCAAACATCGCAAGACGCAGTGATCGTGCGGACATGGGGCGCAGACCTTCGCAACTCAGGGTAAAGAGTCCTGCGCCCCTACAGCGGGCAGGAAAACCCCAGAGCACAGTCAGGAATGACTGTGCCACAAATCGTGTGAGCCGTTAGTAGCCGATTGCCGAGCCGGCGTCGCGAGGGTCGGCGGCGCCGCAGCGGTCGCCGGTTTTGGCGTCGATGCCGATGGCGTTGACAAGGCCGATATGGCCGCGACGCCGAACAGTGTGGCCACGGGACTTCATCTGATCTTCCATCTCCGGCGAAAAGAGCACTTCCATCTGGATTTCGTCGGGGAGCCATTGGTGGTGGAAGCGGGGCGCGTTGATGGCGGACTGGGCGTCCATGCCGAGGCGCATCCAGTTGAGGATGCTGAGCAGGGTTACGGAAATGATCGTGGGGCCGCCTGGTGAACCGGTTACAAGACTCAGCTGGCCATCGCGCACAAGAATAGTCGGCGTCATGGAACTGAGGGGGCGCTTGCCGGGGCCAATCGCATTCGCTTCCGACTGAATCAAGCCAAAGAGGGCGTTGGGCACGCCGGGCTGCGTGGTGAAGTCATCCATCTCGTCGTTTAGCAGGAAACCGGCTGATGAGGTGACATGCGAACCGTAGCTGTCGTTGAGCGTGGTGGTGCTGGCGACGGCGTTTCCCGCGGCATCCACCACGGAAAAATGCGTGGTGTGCGGGCCTTCGCCGAGGCTGACGATGGTTTGGGACGCTGCGCTGGCGTTGAGGCCCTGATTGCAGACGTGCGGATTGCCCGCGTGGACGGATTTGCTGGAGGAGGCGCGGCGCGGGTCGATGGTGGCGAGAAGCTCCTTCGCATAGCAGGGATCGGTGAGGCCCGCGACCGGAATACTCGAGAAATCGGGATCGGCGAGGTAGGCGGCGCGATCGGCGAAAATGCGGCGCATCACTTCGACAACGAGATGAACACTTTGCGTATCGTCCCAGCCTTTCAACGGAACATCCTGAAGCATGTTGAGGGCTTCGATGACAGCGACGCCACCAGAACTGGGCGGCGGGGCGGAGAAGACGTCCCAGCGATGGGCATCGATGGTGTAATTGGCGTGGAGGACTTCGCGGATTTTGGGCTGGTAATGGGCGAGGTCATCGAGGGTGATGAGCCCGCCAAGCGCGGCCATGTCGCGAGCCAACATCTGCGCGGTCTCGCCTTGATAGAACTCGGCGGGGCCGTTCCTGGCGATGCGCTTGAGGGTGGCCGCGAGTTCCAGCTGGCGCAGCGTATCTCCGGCGTGAAGGAGTTTGCCATTATTCAGGAAAATGCGGCTGCTCATGGAAAAGCGCTGCAGGCTGGGGCGCACCTCGTTCAATTCCCGGGCAAGTTTCTCGCTGACGGGAAAGCCTTGTTCGGCCAAACGGATGGCGGGCTGCATCACGTCGGCGAGTTTCATGGTGCCATGTGTTTTCAGCGCGAGCGCGAGCCCCGCGACCGTGCCGGGTACGGCGACAGAGCGGTAGCCAATGGTGGAGGCCTCCTCGTCCAACTTGCCATCGGGCTTGAGATACATATCGCGGGTGGCTTTAGCGGGAGCCGTTTCGCGGTAATCGAAGAAGGAGGTTTTGCCATTGGCCAGGCGCACGAGCATGAATCCGCCGCCCCCGATGTTTCCAGCAGCGGGCTCGACCACGGCGAGAACAAAGGCCGTAGCGACGGCGGCATCCACGGCGTTGCCGCCGCGTTTCAAGATTTCCACACCGGCTTGCGAAGCGAGCGGCTCGTCTGTGGCTACCATGCCGTGCGAACTGCGGACGGCTTCGCGCGGCCAGTCTGTGGGGATATCGAATTGATCGCGAAATTCAGCGGGAGATTGCGCGGCGGAACGCGTTGGGACGAAAGTGATCGAAAGAAGCGCGCCCGCCAGCAAAAAGAGGAGATGTCTCATGATGAAAAGGAAACACTAAGAGATTTAAGGGAAAGCGTCAAGGCGCCGCTGGGCTGAAGCCCGCGGTATTCGAGGATTTTCGGCACGGCTGAAGAGAATGTTGAAAAACGCGAAAAAGCCTTTCTTCAGGGGCTAAAGCCCATTTGTTTTGGAGGCTTTGCGCCGGGGCTGAAGCCCCGGCCTCCTAAAGAAAAGGCTTTTTCTGCAAGCTGCGAAGTCGTGTCCTTCAAGAAGTACTTATGAAATGAATTCTATTGCACAAGTTGGGTAGGTCCCAATATTGAAGCAGCTCCCCCGCCTAACTACTCTGCGAGGAATTCGATTTGGGGAGGCCCCGGGAGGAGGCCAGCGGCAGTGCCGCGCTCGATCAAGGCGCGCACGGCTTTCTTGCCTTTTTCGCCGTAGCCGAGGGTCCACTTGTTGACATACATGCCGACAAACTTGTCGGCGAGTTCAGTATCCATGTCGCGAGCAAATTGCATGGCGTAGTTGAGCGCTTCCTCGCGATGCTCGAGGCCATAGGTCACGCTGTCGCGGATGGTCTTGGCGATCAAGCGTCCCAATTCGGGGCCAAGCGCCCGGCGCACGGCGTTGCCGCCAAGAGGAAGCGGAAGGCCGGTGAGTTCCTGCCACCAGATACCCAAGTCAACGACGCGATGCAGGCCAAGTTGCGGGAAGAAAAGCTGTCCTTCATGAATGAGCAGGCCGGCTTCGACAACGTCGCTTTTCACCGCTTCGATAATTTTGTCGAAGGGCATGACTACGGCTTCAAAATCCGGCTCAAAGAGTTTAAGCGTGAGATAAGCGGAAGTTTTCAGACCGGGCACGGCAATGCGCAGGCCCTTGAGTTCCTGCGGCTTCAGAGCTTTTGTGGAGACAACGATGGGGCCGTAGCCTTCGCCGAAGCTGGCGCCCGTGTCGAGGAGGATGTAGGTGTCGCGCAGAGAAGGATAGGCGGCGAAGCTTAGGGCGGTGACGTCGTAGGTTTCCGTGAGCGCGGCTTCATTCAGCGCCTGGATATCGGAAAGAACGTGAATGTACTTGTACCCGGGCGTGGTCAGTTTGTGGGTGGCCAGGGCATAAAACATAAAGGCGTCGTCCGAATCCGGAGAGTGGGCCAGCTTGATCTCGCGGGGTTCTTTTTCGGTTTTCGATGCCGCTTGTCTTCCAGTCATAGGGGTAAAGTTTCCTGTGCCCCGGAAGAAGGCCCGCGGAGTTGGCTCGACACCCGTTCGGCGCTCCAGTGAGGAAGAAAGGGGGGTCGAGCGACGTTGGGACGTGCGTGGCTTTCGGCCGGGCTTACTGTTGCCGAAGAGAGACTAACATAAGACGTGTCCCTGGGACAAACACCCTCGAGCAAGACACTAAACGGCGGAAACGAGATGCGCGATGGCATCCTCGAAAGTGACTTTGCCGTCCAGGTAGGGCTGCCAGTAGACGGAGAGCAGGCGTGAATACTCTTCCCAGCCGCGCTGGGAGAGTTTTTCGCGAAGGCCCGGGGGCACGGTAGCGGTGGTGTGCCGCTGCGGGGGGACATCATTGTCCGGCGTATTTTGCTGCTCAGCTTCCAGCATGATGGGGCGGAGCACTTCGCCGGTGGTGAAGAAGATCAAGGCATGCCAGAGGTCGCGGGGGATGGGCTTGTCGCGCTGGCGGCACTCGCGGGTGATGGCGGCTTCGACGGGCCGTGCGATATCGTGGGAGGCCTCGTGGAAGAGGACCTCGAGGGCTTCGGGGCCCTGGTTGCGGGGATCGGTGCTGGCAATGGTGACGCGCAGGGGATCGAGCGTGGTGTAAGCCCCGGCGGAGTTCGCAAAGGCGCAGACTTCAACGCGAATTTTCTCTTTCGGCCACTTTGATTGGTAGATGTCCGCGAGGCGCTCGGAGAGGCCGACGCCCTGTTCGCGGACGAGTGGAGCAACGCGCGTGACCCAGCGGCGGTTGGCGCGGTCGTGATCTGCCCACCAGTGCGCGCGATAGATGGGAGCGGCGGCCTCCAGGATGATTCCGACATTGCCAGGGAGGCCGGCGTCGCAAGCGGGTTTCTTTCTACCTGTGAGTTCGTTGCAATCCTCAAAATCGCCGAGCTGGTTCTTCAAGAGAATTAGGTCGATGTTGACGAGCAGATCTTTGCCAGTGTAGCTGGAGAGATAGTAGGTGAGGGCTTGCTCCCAGACGCGCTGTTCCGCGAGTGTGAGAGAGGGCTGAGAACCGGGCGATTGTCTCAACGCTGGGCTGGCGGGCCTAGTGGCGGCTTCCCGCGAATCTTTGGCGGCGGCGCGCGCCCTGGCTTCGTGGTAGAGAAAATGATGGAGGTTCACCCAGAAGCCGCTGTGAAACTCAAAGACCGGCAGGGGGCCATAAAAAGAATCTTCGACCTGTTGTCCGAGGGTCCGGGGAGCAGCAGCGGCAGAGAGCAGGCCGAGGCTCAGAAGAAGTGCAACGCGAAAAGAGGCCAGAGGCATAGGCGAAACCGAAATGTTAGCGTACTTCTGGCTGGCGAAGAAAGAAATTGGCCTCAGAATTCCTGATCCTTTTCCGACAGCCAGCGGTCGAGCCGGGCCTGGTGTTCCGGGGCCACCTCGACGAACACTACACCCATGCCCAGGCCGGAGCTGACGTACACCACGCGGCCGATGGCTTCAAAGACTTCGTCATGATGAGTAATCCGCAGGCGGACCCGGAAACCTTGCGGCAAAGGATTGAGCGTATCGATGTAGCAGCCGGTGCGGCTAATGTCGGCCGTGCGCGCGCTCAGCCTCGCGCCGCGCGGGAGCTCCACAACATCCGCCGCCAGCACGAGTTGGCTTCGCGGCGCACTTCGCCGCTCTACCGTTACATCCGGCATCTCGCTTCTCCTGTCAAACCAGCCGGTGCTGGTTTGTCTGCCTGGAGAGTGGCGAGGCACACGTGGAAGTGTTTCGCCGGAAGCCGGATGATCCCAGTTCATTTTCCCGCCGAGGAGGTAGGCCCGCAAGTGTAGGGAAGGAAGCTAGGCGTATCGGTCAACGGTGTTGTTTCAATGTGGGGCGGTGATTCAGTCGATTTTCGGATCAGTGGCACTGCCCACCGCGCCGCGACGGTCCGCGCCGTGGAGGACTCCCAAAGTGTCCCGAAAGAACGAGCGTGAACCGGTGCGCCCGTATTCGATGGGAATCGCCGCGAGCTCATATTTGGCGGGGGCGCCCAAGGCATTCGCACCCACGATGACGTAGCGGAAGGAATAGCCATCCTTGCGTCCTTCGGCGAGTTCCGCGCCGATCAAATCAGCCTTTTCGCTTTTGGCGGTACCGTGCGGGGGCGGGCCGAGAACCGCCAAGCTATCCGGAAGACGCGTGTAGGATTTGCGGTAGGCTTCGATGGCTTCGGCCAGGTTCTTCATGGAGTCGATGGCCGATTGTTCGTTGTTGTTGATCTCCGCGCGGTCCCATTCCTCGGCGAGCGAAGGCAGGTCCAGCAGGAGCAGACCAAGGGAGAGAAGCTTCCACTGCCCGTCTTCGCGAACGAGGCCCATGAGCACGCGATGAGAGTCGTCTTCATCGGAAGCGGCGGCTTTCTTGAGGGTGAGGGAGATGTAGGCGAGATTGTCGCGGAGTTCGGGTTTGCCGATTTGCATTTGGGTGGTGACATCGGAAGTGGCGCAATAGACGCTCAGATTCCCTGAGGAATCGATTTCAGCGCGAGGCTGGCCGGGTTTGTCCAGCAGGACGAAGCGCTTCAAAAGGGTCGTGCGCGTTGCGGACGTCATGCGGGAGAACGCCTGAGCGTTACGCACGGTCAGGGCGCGGGCAAAATCAGTGGAGTTTTGCGAACAGGCGGCAAAGAGGATGTCGCGCAAAGTGGAAGCAGGATCGGCCGGGGAAGCCGACTGGGCGAGGCCCTGCAAAGGAGTCGCACAGCAAAAGAAGACAATGAGGGAGAAATAAACGCAGCAACGGCGAGCCTTCCGATCGCGCAAAACGTTCCTCTCAATCCTTGGCGGTTTCCAGGATGGCAGCAAGATTCCGGGTGAACACCGAACGCGGCAGAATGTCGGTACAGCCAGCGGCCCGGGCCAACGCCGCGAGTTCCGTCTGCACATGGGACAGGAAGGCCACCACGCGCAACTCTTTTTGAGTTGCGCGAAGATGCTCGATGGTTGCCACGGGGCTGCCGCGCGCATTGAGATCAATGATGACGAGTTTGGTGGGCGGATCGAGCATGGTCAGCAGCGCTTCACCGGTGGTTGCCACCTTGAATTCCACGCCAAATTGTTTGGCGGTCTCCGCGACTTTCATTTGGAAGAAGAGATCGTCCATCAAGGCGACCGCACGTCCCATCCGCGTGTCCTCCGTGCCTGGCAGTTCTCGCCGGCTTTTCGTGCTTGCGCCACCAGAATGGAATCAGCCGGCGACTGGAAAAGGGTGAAGGTGCAGACGAAGGTGGATCGTTCCGTCGAATCTGTTAGTGTGCGCTTCCCGGGGAGTGCACGCCAACGGTTTTGTCCGGGTCATCTCCGGGGCGGCCCTTCAGGCGGTCGTACACGCTGACTTGGCTGACCGAACCCAGCGCTTCGTTATAAAACGTCGGCACACCCAGAGCGGTGCGCATTTCTTCGTTGAACTTGCGCAAATTGGCCAAGTGCTCCGCCAGCGCTGGAACTTTGACACCATCCGTGGTGAGCAGGAATTTCTGGTAGCCGGCGTCCCAGAGCCTGGTGAATTGCCCGTGCAACATGATGGTGGGCATAATGGTCATCTGGAAGTGGCCGTCGGGAACTTGACGGAATTCCGCGCCGGAGCCGTATTTTTCCACGCGCACGACGCCGCGCGTGCTTCCGACGGAAAAGCCAAGTGCCGCAAGGCTATCCATGGTTTTCTTTTCAAAGCGTTCGTCGACATTCCACATGGTGATTCCAGAGTACGATTCCTGGAGTTGGGTGTAAAGGGCGACACGCGGCACCATGTACCAGACTCAGAGACATTCGATGGCGGGGATGCGGCTGCTCCGAGCCACCACTTGCCTATCTATCGTTAAGCCAAATGGATGCGCGTTGCAAAACGAATGGTGGGTGTGCTGCTCGTGGGCCACTGAGTTGCGCGACGATTGGCTTCTCCGAATCGCGCGGCGCAGGTAGAATGGTTATGTGAGGAGTACGATGTCCACCAAAGCACAGCCGTTGATCGGGCACCCGCCGGCAGCGGGACTGACCAACGAAGAAATTTTGCGGTACAGCCGACATTTGATCATGCCGGAAGTTGGCATGGAGGGTCAGCTCAAGCTGAAAGGCGCCAGGGTTCTGTTGATCGGCACGGGTGGCCTAGGCGCGCCACTGGGGCTTTACCTTACGGCTGCGGGCGTGGGCAATATCGGGCTGGTGGATTTTGATGTGGTGGATTTCACCAACCTGCAGAGGCAAGTGACCTTTGGCACCAGCGACGTGGGCAAGCCCAAAACCGAAGCGGCCAAGGCGCGCTTGAGCAACTTGAATCCCGACGTGGAAATCACGTCTTACGAGATGAAGCTGACGAGCGAGAATGCCCTGGAGCTGTTCAAAGACTACGATGTGATCGTCGACGGCACCGACAATTTTCCCACGCGCTATCTGGTGAACGACGCGTGTATTCTTCTTGGCAAGCCGAACGTGTACGGCTCGATTTTCCGATTTGAAGGCCAAGCTACCGTGTTCGGCATGCCCGACGGCCCGTGTTACCGGTGCCTCTATCCTGAGCCGCCTCCTCCCGGGCTGGTGCCCTCGTGCGCCGAAGGCGGTGTGCTGGGCGTGCTGCCTGGGATCATCGGCTCTTTGCAGGCGCTGGAGACGATCAAGCTGATCCTGGGGCGCGGCGATTCGCTCGTGGGGCGATTGCTGCTCTTCGATGCGCTGACGCTGAAGTTCCGCGAACTGAAGTTGCGCAAGAACTCGAGTTGCCCGATGTGCGGAACGCATCGCAAGATACACAAGCTGATTGACTACAACGAGTTTTGCGGGATACGCGGGGAAGAAGAGCCGGAACTGGATTTGCACGTTCCCGAGATTACGGCGCGCGAGCTGAAAGAGCGAATCGATCGGGGTGACGAGATCTTCATTCTGGATGTGCGCGAACCCCACGAATACCAGATCTGCAACCTGAAGGGGCATCTGATTCCGCTGGGCGAATTGCCGCAGCGGGTTCACGAGCTGGACTCTTCGCATGAGATCGTGGCGCATTGCCGGAGCGGGAAGCGCTCCGCCGAAGCAGTGGATTTTCTGCGCAAAGCGGGATTCCGCAAGGTGCAGAATCTGCGCGGGGGGATATTGTCCTGGTCCACGGAAGTGGACCCCAGCGTGGCACGCTACTGACGATTTCGATCTCTGTGCAACAGACTGACAGTGCCGCGTCCTTGGGGCAGCTTGTATTCCAAATGGCTGGTGGATATCGTGAGAGCGGTTCCAGGTCGTTATTCGCAGTTTGTCAAACGGGAGGGCTCCTTGGCAGGAACGAAAGTCACTATCTTCAATAACGGCCCACTACGCATCGAAGGGGATTTTGAGCTTGTGGATCAGGAAGGAAAGGCCTTCGGGCTGGGCGGGCGAACGGCTGTTGCCATCTGCCGCTGCGGCCACTCCAGCAATTCGCCCTTTTGCGACGGCACGCACAAGCGCCAGAACTTTACGAGCGTAGTCACCGCAAGAGACCTGCCTGCGCCGGCAAAGCCGTAAAAAGGTGCCTCATCCCAAGATGAGACAGTCTCAGGATGAGACTTTGCACACTTTTGGACCTATCTTGTCTAAAACTCTGCTAACTCTCTGGATACATTCACGATAGTGAGCCGAATCTGCGCCGCAGGGGGCAATTGGCTGTCTCGGGCTCTGTCTCAAGCGGGACGGTCTCTTCTGTAGCTCCCAGTAACTCATCTATTTTGAATTGGTTACAAACCTTCCCTGATGACTCCAAAAGGGCCTGGACGTGCATTCCACGGTATTGCCGGTTTTCTTCGGCATTTGGGGGATGTTTTGGGAGATTGGGCCAAAATCACGGGGTTTTTCCGCAAGGACCGCGGGCATCTGCCTGCGATTGCGTACAGCCTCCTGGCAGCCTTTTTCGTTGGTGTGGTGCTGTACGCGCGGCACTCCCATGTCTCCGGTTCGCCCAACGTCTACCTCTATCTCGAAGTGGGCGGCTCACTGTTGTGCTTTTGCTACGCCGCGAATGCGCTGGTGCGTTTCCGCGGAACCCACGATCGCAGCGCGTTGATTCTGGCTTTCGGGTTTGTGCTGTCCGGGATGATCGAGACGCTTGGCTATTTTGGATTGAATGATCTCTTGCGCCTGGGTCCGGTGGCGCTGTCGCACGTACCCATGGGCTGGATGGTTGGGCGCACATTGTTGGCCGTGCTGCTGCTGGCGGCACTGGCCGTCGAACGATTCATTCCGACAGCGCGGCAACCGAGCCGGGAAACCGCCGGTGCCTTGTTCGTGGTGGCGGCAGCGGCTTACGTGACGAGTGCCGCGTTCATCGCCGCGCCGGCGACACCGGTTGCGCAGGCGGGGGCGCTCTTTTCGCGGCCGTGGGAAACGCTGCCTGGCGTCCTGTTTGTTCTAGCCGCGATTTTCTTCTATCGCAGGTTTCAACAGGCCAAAAAGAGCGACAGCGATGCGTCCTTGTACGATTATTCGCTGTTTCTGGTGGCACTGCTGAACGTCTGCTGCCATATCGCCGCGCTGTTCTCCCGACGCCTTTTTGACGGGCCGTTCTTCCTCGCGGAACTCAGCAAGGTGGCCAGCTACTCGATCATGCTGTGCGGCGCGTTGATTGATCAGGCGCGGCTCTTCGATCAGGTGCGCACGCTGGCGGTAAGCGACCCGCTGACCGGGCTGGCGAATTACCGTCGTCTGATCGCGGTGATTGAATCGGAATTGGACCGCTCGCGGCGGACGCAGCGCCCGTTCAGCATTGTCCTGATGGATATGGACGGGCTGAAAAGCATCAACGACCGTTACGGGCATCTGGTGGGCAGCCGTTCCCTGGTCCGGCTAGGCAAGATTTTGCGGAATCACTCACGAGCGATTGACACAGCAGCACGGTACGGCGGCGACGAATTCGCGCTGGTTCTTCCGGAAGCTCCGCGCGACATTGCTTCCCGTGTGTCTTCCCGTATTCGCGAGCGGCTGGCGACGGAAGCCGAAAACCCTACTCTGTCGGTCAGTGCCGGCATCGCCGCGTATCCCGAGGACGGGGACACCCCGGAAAAGCTGTTGGGCGCAGCGGATCGCGCACTATATCGCATGAAACACCGCGGCAGCGCCATGAATTCCTTTGCACGCATTGCCGCGTGCCTGTGAGATGGATGACCTATGGCACACGGACACATACATACCCATCCACGCCGGGAAACCCGGATCCAGATGGAAATCCCCGTGGTTCTGGAAGGTAATCGCCAGCTTCCCGGCGCGGAAGCGACGTTTACGGAAAATGTCAGCGCGAAGGGTGCACGTGTGGTCAGCATCCGGCGCTGGGACAAGAACGCGCGGCTGGTGTTTGCCTCGCGCACAGGCGAGTTTCGCTCCGCTGCTCGGGTGGCCTACTGCCAGCCAATCCATGGCGAAGGCTATGCGATTGGTGTGGAGTTCCTCGAACCGCACGGGCGATGGGTAGTTGAATCTGCAAATTAGCTTGACGAATTTTGGCGAGCGGATGGGAGGGAACTGCTGGAAAATTCTTGAAGGAAGAAAGTTACTAGCGCAAGAGAGCGCCGGACGGGTCGAGAAGGAGCCGTTCGGCGCTTTCCCTTTTCAAAAGCGTTATAGGAAACGAACTGTTACAAAGCCGCCAGGGTCAGTGTTGTATCCGCATCTTTCCATGTTTCCTTGAATTGCCTGTCCACCCAAGTTGCGTCCGCTTCCTTGCCTTGCGCGCGCAAGGCCTCCCGCAATCCAAACAACGATCGAGGGTTTCTGGGATTCTGGTGTAAATCCTCGCGGAAAACCGATTCGGCGTCCGCGGCTTTCCCGGCGGTGAGCAGTGCGGCCCCCAGCGATTCGCGCACCGGGTAATACCAGTCAGCCGGTTCGTCGTAGTTCAACGTGTCCTGGATCTCCACTGCTTTCTTCCAGTGGCTGATGGCGACGTCGCGCTGGCCCTGGGCCGCGGCGATGCGGGCCTCGATCACATGGGAAGCAACCCCAAGCACGGCGTTGGCTTTGTTTTGTTCGCCGAGCATGGCATCCGGAGGGAATGCCGCTGCTTCCTGCGCAAACAAGGCCCGCTCTTTTTCAGCGGCATCTATTTTCCCACCGACGGCATAAGAGATCGCGCGGGAATAGCGCCACATCGCGTGGGTGTCCTGCAATTCTTTGAATGGCTCGGGCCGCGCCAGAATCGCATCCCATTTGCCGAAACGCGTGTCGACCCAGATGGGTGTCATGATGAACGCGTCCAGCATGGGCATCATCTTTGCGTGCGGCATGAGACGCGCAGCCAGGGCGTCCGCTGCCTGCTTTGCTTGTGCATAGTTTCCCGCCATAGACGCGGCCATCGCCAGGAAGTGCTCGTTGTGGCTGTGATACATCAGGTCGTACAGGGTGCCTTCGCGCTCGGCCTTTAGTGCGTAGGCGCGGTCCACCTTGGCCGCTTCTTCATTGTTGCGAGCGGCAAGTTCGTAAAAGCCCGTGCGCTCGTAAATGTGCGCGGGCATGTGGACCAGATGCCCTGCCTGCGGCACCAGGTTATCCAGGCGGTGCGCGCTGGGCAGCGCCCGCTCCGGGTTTGGCGAGGCTTCGACCGCGTGGATGTAGTAATGATTGGCCCCCGCGTGATTGGGGTCGCGTGCCAAAACCGATTCCAGCACACGCACGATCTCTTCGGTGTTCTCGCCGGGCTTGCCGTCGTGAGACCACAGCTTCCAGGGATTGAGGTTCATGAGGCTTTCCGCATAGAGCGTCGCAGCGTCCAGGTCATCCGGGTACTTTTCCGAAAGGGCCTTCATGGCCGCGGCAAAGTCACGGGAGAGTTTCTTGTAATCCGGGTTGGCATCGCCGGAATAGCGTGTCACCAACGCGGCAACATAGTCCTTTTCGACTTGCGGCGCATTTGCGGCGAGTTTTTGAGCCTTTTGCGCGGTTTCATAGCCGAGCTTTTCGCGTTCCGCGTCCACGTCCATGTTGTAATTGGGGCCAACCGCCAAAGCGATTCCCCACAAAGGCATCGGGGAAGACGAGTCGAGTTCAGAGGCCCGCTGGAAGGCGCGCGCAGCCTCTTCATGATTGAATGCGTAGATCAAGGTGATTCCCTGGTCGAAATAGAGCTGTGCCTCTTCGTTTTTTGTGGCAATTGGATGGTGCTGCCGGCCAACAGCGGTCAGCGAAAGATCCGCGGGTTTCGCCGACGCCGTTTTTTCTTGGCCTGCCGCGGGGATGATACAGACGAAAAACAATACAAGGCCGTTCACGATTGAGCGCATCGTTGAACCTCCATCAGAAGATTGGGGACCCTCAGTACCCGGGAAATGCCACCTGCTGGGTATTCAGCACAACCCAGGCACGACCTTATACCACACCGGTCCGGTATTGCCCAGAATGGTTGCGCACGCTGCTGCGATATACGCGAGTCTCGAGGCGTGCCATTTGCCAGTACTGGAATGGTTGTATACTCGATGGAGAATTCTTGAGTAGTCCGCGTGTATTTAATCACTTCAGGGAGGCGTTTCCGTTGAACATACTTGTGACCGGCGCGGCCGGCTATATCGGGAGTATCTGCTCGGAAGTGCTGTTATTGCGCGGCCATCAAGTGATCGCGCTCGACAATCTCCAGGAGGGCTACCGCGGCGCCGTTCCGCCCGCCGCGACCTTCTGCCAAAGCGATCTTGCGATTCGATCCCAAATCGAAACGGTTTTTTCCTCGCACAAAATTGATGCGGTGATGCATTTTGCCGGGGAAGCGCTGGTGGCCAAGTCGGTGCGCGAACCGAGCACATTTTATGCGGCCAATGTTGGCTGCGGGGTGAACCTGCTGGACGCCATGGTGCGCCATGGTGTCAATAAGTTTATTTTTTCCTCGTCCGCCGCGACCTATGGCGAGCCTGAAGTCGTCCCCATCCCCGAAGATCACCGCCAAGCGCCCATCAATCCCTACGGCAAATCGAAACTGACCTTCGAGCAAATTCTGGGCGATTACCGCGCGTATACCGGGCTGAAATATGTGACATTGCGCTATTTCAATGCCGCGGGCGCCAGCGTTGAGCGCGGCGAAGCCCATCGCGTAGAATCGCACCTGATTCCAAGGGTTCTGGACACGGCCTTGGGAGCCATCGCGCAGCTCGATATTTTCGGCTTCGACTACCCCACGCCGGATGGAAGCTGCGTGCGCGATTACGTCCACGTGATCGACATTGCGGATTCACATTTGCGCGCGCTGGAGGAGATCGAGCGAGTTCCCGGAGAAGCTTTCAATGTTGGGAATAGCAGAGGGTTCTCCAACCTGGAAGTGGTGAAAACCGCGGAGCGCATCACTGGGCGCAAGATTCCGCACAAGATGTCTCCACGACGCCCGGGCGATCCGGCAGTGCTTGTTGCGAGCAATGAAAAGCTGAAGCGGGCGCTGGGCTGGGAGGCCAAGCACTCTTCGCTGGAAGAAATCGTGCAATCGGCGTGGGACTGGCGGCGGAAGTTTCCCAAAGGGTATCCGGAATAACCCTGAAATCCGAAGTTGAAGAGGGATTCATCGCATGACAAGCGTGTGATGGAGGAGTGTATCTCCGCTCCGGGACGGTTTTAGGGAAAGGCAAAAGAGGGGGGTGAGAGTCAAGATCAGGGGATCGTGCGGACATGGGGCGCAGGAGTCCTGCGCCCCTACGCAGGAAAAAGCCGCCGTCCCTCCGGTCGGAATGACAAATCTCAGGTGGTGGACGAGGCGTCTGCGTGTAGTGGGGCAACTTCGGATATGAGGTTAAGTTTGAGGCGGCGCGCTGGTGGCCGCGCCGGAGAGCTCTGAGTAGACAGCAAGCGTGTTCGCAACCATGCGGTCGGCCGAAAAACGCTCAATGACCTCGATGCGTCCCGCCTCGCCAAGGCGTTTTTGCAGGCCGGAGTCAGCCATGAGGCCTGCCATAGCCGCGGCAAAGCTCGATGCGTTTGGCTGCGCTACGATCGCCGTCCGACCGTCCTCCACCACTTCACCGAGGGCACCTCTGGTCGTAGAAATCACGGGCAAACCATAGGCCATTGCTGCTTGCAGCGCCGTTCCCAAGCCCTCGAATTCTGATGGAAATACGAAAGCGTCCAGGGCTGCATAGAAGGCTGGCATGTCCGTGACAAATCCCGGCAGGAGGACAGCTTGCTGTAAATCCAGGCGTGCCGCAAGATGTCTGACTTCTGCGAGGCAACTACCTTCACCGGCGAGCAAGGCGCGTGAGTTCGGGAATTTTTCCCTTAGGATACGGAGGGCTTCAACGATGTGGCGCTGGCCCTTCTCCGGCACAAATGCACTGGCGCAACCGAAGAGGAACTCGCCCTGCGCGACGTCCCACCGTTTTCGCGCAGCGTTTCGTTCTTGCGTGGAAACGCGCTCCGGGATTTCCACGCCTTCATTGACAATGGCGATGCGGTCCGCAGGAAATCCGCTCTCGACAAGACTGCGGGCAACGTCTCTGCTGTTGGCCACAAAGCGATCCAGTGCCCGGAATCTTGCGCTTGATACCCAGTTGCGCTGCAACGGGAAACCGATTCGCCGGGAGGACAGAAACGGCAACTGCCTGTGCGCCCCCGCCAACCAGGCCGCGGTCAAGGCATGGGCTTCGTTGGCATGGAGCAAATCGAATCTACCATCGCGCAAAAGCCAGCGAATCTTGCGTGCCGCCGCCAAGCGCAGCATCGTGTGAGACGCTTCGTGCACATAGATTCCCGCTCTTTTGGCGCGAAGGCCAAGAGGAGATCCCCTTGCGGTGAGAAGCTCCGCCGCATGGCCGCGTTCGTACAATCCCTTCAGGAGCAGCAGAGCCTGGCTCTGCCCTCCGCGCCACTCGGTCTCTAGGTCCACAATCAGGGGAATCATCCGGCACCGTGCGAAGTTTTTTTCTTCTCGGCCCGCACCAAAGCTCCCAATTTCGCGAATTTCAAGCGCACGCCGCGCGCGGCCATCTGGGAGATTACGGCGCCGCGATAACCGTCCAGGAACCCGGCCCCCAGGAAAAAATGGCGGATCCAGCTCCAAGGCGTGGCCAGCCACATGGCGGCGCGCCAATTGCGCCTCCCTTGATCGAACATCTCCTTGGCGATGGCCGTGGTGTATTTCTCGAGCTTTGCCTCGTGTTCCGAAAAAGTGCGGATCGTATAGTGCAGGAGGTTGCCACGCAACCGGCCAATCTTGCCTTCATAGCGGAGGGCGGAATGAATGACGCCGGAGAAGCCGGCTTTGTCGCGGCGGTAGATGCGGCGCTGCCAGTCTGGATACCAGCGCGAGTGATGGATCCATGCGCCCAAATAGCGGGTCAAACGCGGCATCTCGTAAACATCAAATTGGGGCGTCCGCTCCTTCCATCTGCGCACTGACGCTTTCAGTTCTTCGCTCAACTCTTCGTCGGCATCGAGAAGGAAGATCCAGTCGTGAGAAGCCAGAGAGGCGGCATAGTTTTTCTGGTCCGCATGGTCTGTGAAAGCGCGGAAGAACACCCTGGCGCCAAATTCCCGGGCGATTTCCTGCGTGCGATCCGTGCTGCCGCCGTCCACGACGATGATTTCGTCGGCAATCCCCTGCACGGATTGCAACACCCGGGGCAAATTTTCCTGCTCATTTTGTACGACGAGACAGACAGTCAGGGGGTTCATCTCTGCGCCACGGTGTCACACCTGCGCCAGTATCTCACAGGCGGGCGCGCAGGTTTTGCACATTACTTGTATTGAAAGGTCACCCGGATAATGCTGCTGCCGACACGGAACTCCGCGCCGTCCTGCAAGAACGCTGCACGCACGCGCTGGTCCTCGAAAAAGGTGCCGTTAGTGGAGTCGAGATCCTTGAGGTTCACCGAATGTTCCCGAACCTCGAGGACACAATGGTGGCGGGAAATTTCCGGATCATCGAGTGGCAGGTCGGCGCCTTTGCGGCCGATCACGGTGCGCGGGTTTCTCAGTTTGAAAGACTTGCCCTTAGAGGGGCCGGTGGAGATGGTCAAAAGGATGTCCGCGTCCGGCGGCAGAAGTAACGCGTCGTCGGCGGGAGGCAAACGAAGTTTTGCGGTGGAAGCGTCGGCCCGGGCGAAGGAAGGCATCGGTGAGATGACCACGGTTTCGTCGGCGCGGCGCTTGACTTCCACGATGGTGATCTGACCGCAGCGGGTGCAGCGGAACTGCACCTTATCGTGACTGGCCACAACCTCGTCTTTCAGCAAGTGCTGCTGTCCACAATGAACGCAACCCGTCTGCATACTACCAACCTACCATGACCGGCAGGCGACGATTCGTCCGCGACGCGCTCTCATGCGGCAAGCGTTACTCCGCGGGCTGCCGCCGAGCGCCGGTTTAGTTGTGCTAGGATATACGTTTTGAGATCATGCAGGAGAGCGTACATGCCCGAACACATTTCGCGTAAAGAGCTGAAGCAGGACAAAGTCCGGGAAACTTTCGAGCATGGCGCGGAAGCCGTCCTCTCCCATACTCGCCTGGCCTCGATCGCCCTTCTGGCCGTGATCGTGATTGCCTCCGGCTATCTGGTTTGGAGGTTCTACTCCGATCGCCAGAACGCCCAGGCGCAAGCCGCGTTCGACGATGCCATGAAGATATACAACGCGCCGCTCTCCATTCCCGGCCAGCCTACGCTTCCGGGCGAAGTGACTTATGCGGATGAGGCGCGGCGTGCCCAGGATGCGGAAGTCAAGCTCGCGGTGGTTGCCGAGAAATACCCGCACACGAATGCCGGTAAGCTTGCTCGCTACTACTCCGCTCTGTCCCTGATGGATCTGGATCACCTGAATCAAGCGTCCGAGGAACTGAAAAAACTAAATGCCGGTTCGGACAAGGAACTTGCGGCACTGGCGCAATACCAAAAAGCGCTGATCGCGAAGCGCACGGGGAAGAACGAGGAGGCGGTGAAGGAATTGCAAGCGCTCTCCAATGTCGGCTCCGTCCTGGTACCGAAACCTCTCGTCCTGCTGGAGCTCGCGGGCGTTCTTCGTCAGAGTGACCCGAAGCAAGCGACAGCCATCTACGAACAGATCAAAAAGGATTACCCGAACACCCCAATGGCGGACCAGGCGGACCGCGGCCTCGGAACAATCCTACCGAAGTCCTGAGGTTAGGCAACCCGCAATTTTTCCGGGAGGTCTCAGCCATCGAAACACCCCGTGCAACCGCGCCCTGGGCCATGCAGCCGGCTTCTTCGCGCGGCCGCCGTTTTCCGGAGCCCCCGCATCCCTACCGGAACGAATACGCGCGCGACCGCGACCGCATCGTGCACTCGCGTGCCTTCCGCCGCCTGGAAGCGAAAACACAGGTTTTCACGATGCGGTTCTCCGACCATTTCCGCAACCGCTTAACACACACGCTGGAGGTGTCACAAATCGCGCGCACGGTGGCGTCCGCGCTTGGTCTCAACGCCGATCTTGTGGAATCCCTCGCCCTGGTTCATGACATCGGCCACCCACCGTTTGGACACGCCGGGGAGCGCAAGCTGAATGAGCTGATGGGGGCCCACGGCGGGCGGTTCAATCACAACCTGCACGCGTTGCGCATCGTGGAGCATTTCGAGCAGCGCTATATCGGCTTCGAGGGCCTGAACCTGACCTTCGAGGTGCGTGAGGGCATCGTGAAACACTCCCGTGATTACAGCGCGGCGGAGTTTCCCGAGCTATCGGAATACCTGCTGGAACTTCGCCCGCCGCTGGAATCCCAGCTGATCGACTGGGTGGATGAAATTGCGTACAACACGGCGGACCTGGACGACGCGCTCGAAGCGACACTTCTGGATGTCGAGGCACTTTGCCAGGAAGTGCCATTTTTCGGCGAGTTCTATGGCCAGGTCGAGTCCGAACATGGCGAAGCGCGTCCCAAGTTGAAGTTCAACGAAGCGTTGCGGCATGTATTAGACCACCTGGCCAGCGACCTGATCGCCAATACCGAACGGATGGTACGTGATTCGCGCGCGCAGTCGATGGAGGACATACGCCACGCGCCGGTGCGGCTGGCGCGTTTCAGCGAACCCGCCCGAGGGCAAAACGCCCAATTGAAGGGATTCCTCTTCTCGCATATCTACAATCACCCGCTGATCACCGAAGATTGCAAACGCTCCGTTCAGTGCCTCGAAGAACTCTTCGCGTTCTACGAGCAGCAGGCGGGTTCGATGCCCGAACTGTACGAGGAAATGTCGCGCACAACGGCCCGGCATATCGTGGTGTGCGACTACATTGCCGGCATGACCGATCAATTCCTTCTCCGCCAGCATCACGAGCACGTAGGCTCTTCCGTCAGCGCCCGGGCTTCAGCCGGGCGCGCTCGCCAGTTAGAATGACCGGGTCTCCTGGAGTGAGAACAACGGCTGCTCGAAGCGATGTCGTCCTGCTTTTCTCCTGATGCTGCCGGCCTGGTGCGTGCCGCTGCGCGCAGATACTTCCGGCCACCGCCTAGTGCCGTTCCAACTATTTGGGCCAAATGACGGTCCAAGCATCTGACGCGAACACAGAGAGAGTATTCTCGAAGGGATTTGTTGGAACAAGTTGGAACGGCACTAGCCATCCTTGGTCCTGATCCGTGTGGATAATCCAGGAATTCTTGGGGGAGACTTGAGTGGAATCTCGCTGCTTCTTTGTTCGCTTCGTTCAAAATGGGGATATCCGCGCGGGCATAGTTGCACACTTCAAAAAACTTCTGATACGTGACCCCGAGGAAAGGTTAGAATGCAGGCATTTGCCCCTCTATGACCGTGGACACCGAGCGCCGCAAGAAACACCGCAACCGCCCCCGCAGCCTCGTCTACGTCGAGCTTGAATCCGCCAACGGCGGGATGATGCGCGATCTTTCAGAAGAAGGATTTGCGCTGCGGGCGATGATGCCTTTGCGCGCCGGGGGGAAGACGCAGTTTGCGTTTTCGCTCGATGAAGGCACGCGCATAAGCGGGGAAGGGCGGATCGTCTGGATCAAAGAAGATGGCCGCGTCGCGGGCGTCGAATTCTGCGGAATATCCCATAGCGCTCGCGAACAGATTCGCAGATGGCTCGACCGGGCCGATCAGCCTGCTGGACGTGGGCCTAAAGTCCCGGCCATTGCGGTTGCCGAGCCGCCTACACGGGAAGAACTGCGCGAGGAAGCGCGTTCCACTCTTTCGCGCGCCGCGCAGCCATCCGTTGAGGCCGCTAAGACCGCGCGCGCCCCTGAGCCGGAGATTGCACCGGTGGCTCTTCCCGAGCAGCCCAGGCTTGAACAGCCACGCGAGGAAGAACGTTCCACTCTTTCGCGCGGTGCGCAGCCATCCGTTGAAGCCGTTAAGGCCGCGCCTTCCCCTGAGCCGGAAATCGCAGCCATGGTCATTCCCGCGCCACCCAGGCTTGAAGAGCCGCGCGAGGAAGGGCGTCGCGCACTTCCGCGCGTCGTGCTTCCCTCTGTTGAGAGCGCCAAAACTGCGCCATTGCCTGAACCGGAGATTGCGCTGAACCCCCTGCCTCAGCCCGAGGAGCTGGTCGACCTCGCAGAAGCTCCGATGGAGAGCGCCACTGCGCCGAGTCCGGAAGTGCAAACCAAGTTGCATGACGTCTCGCCGGAGAGGTCCCCGGTCGTCTCGCTCGAACCGCTTGCGACGGAAGCGGCAATTGACCCCCTGCTCGCGCTGCAACTGGAAACCGAGTTCAGTGAAACGCTTGACGAGCACCGGGCGAGCCGTTCGCTGTTGATGCGCGTAATCGGCATGATGCTTGTTCTGACGCTGATCGCCGGCGCAGCGGTTTTCCACCGTGAAGTTGGCCACGCGCTCATTTGGCTGGGCCAAATTATTGCCGGTGATGATGGAGGGCGCGTTCCACAATCTTCAGTTGCCGAGCCTCCCGCGCAAGCCACTGTCGCACCGGAAACCACAGGGCCTGTCGGTTCGCCGGGTGTTTCTGACAGTTCGACGGGCTCCTCACCGGAGGGGGATCGCGCCGCTCCTTCAGAAACACAGTCTGCGGCTGCGAGCAGAGTCATGGAAGTGCCGCCGGTCATGCCCGCCGCACGTACTTCTTCGACGAAGACACGGAGCGCGCCTGTGCTTCAGCCGACATCACAACAGAATCGCGGGTCCGCGCCGAGCAATCCCTCAGGAACGGCCACCGATGACGGCCAGCAGGAATACCGGCAGGCGGAGCAGAACCTGCGCGACAGGGGGAGTGAAGCGGAACTGGCAGTGGCCGTACGACTGCTCTGGGTGGCCGTGGAAAAAGGAAATGCAGACGCCGAAGTGGCCCTCGCGGAACTCTACCGGCAAGGCAAAGGCGTCGCGAGGAACTGCGACCAGGCGCGTGTTCTGCTGTCCGCTGCTGCGCGGAAGGGAAGCGCTGAAGCGCGGAAGCATCTGGAGGAGCTTGTGCGGGAAGGATGCGAGTAATTTTGGAGTGAGCGAATTTTGGCGCGCCCTCGAAGGGGCCGCTAGCAATTGGAGTAGACGAGGTCGAGGAGGATCACAGTGTACTGTTCCAAATGTGGTGCGGTTCTCGCTGCGGACGCCGCGTTCTGCGTGTCCTGCGGAAATCCAGTGGTGCGTGGGGCGGTTGCGAGCGCGGCGGGGGTTCCCGTACCCGCCAACGTAGGAGTTGCGGGGTTCAGCACAACGCACAGCGTGACTTATGCGGGATTCTGGTTACGCTTCGTGGCCCATCTGATTGATGGCTTGATCTTGGGCGTCGGTGTATTTGCGCTGGTCATTCCGCTGGTATTCCTGACGGGGTTGGCGGCGACGCTTGAGAGTTTGCCGCGCCGTATGGAGGGGATGGAGGGACAGCCGAATCCGGCGGTCATTGGCGCAATCCTTTTGCTCGTCTTTATGTTTGTGGCGGTCGGTGTCCTGCTGCAGTGGCTTTACTATGCGTATTTCGAGAGCGGGGAGAAGCAGGCGACGTGGGGCAAACAGGCGCTGGGATTATACGTGACGGACGGAGCGGCGAACCGCGTTTCGTTCGGGCGGGCTTCCGGACGATTTTTCGCGAAGATCATTTCCGGGCTCATTCCCCTGGGCATCGGCTACATCATGGCCGGATTCACGGAGAGGAAGCAGGCGCTGCACGACATGATCGCAGGGTGCCTGGTGCTGCGCCGCTGAAGCTATGCCGCGGTGACGACTAAGAGAAAGAGAAGAGAGGTTGCGGCGTCAGGTCGTAAGAGCCCACCCTTACACACCAAGGGTGGGGCACCCTCAAGTTCAGGGGAAGGGTGGCGCAGAAGGGAAAACCCGTGAGGGGTTAGACGGGCGCCAGAGTCTGTTCAACGATACGGCCATCGAAGAGATGCAAGGTACGTTCCGCGTGATGGGCGTAGCGCGGGTCGTGCGTGACCATACAGATGGTCGCGCCATTGGCGTGGAGCTCCTTCAGCAGATCCATCACCGCGTCGCCGTTCTTGGAATCTAGATTACCAGTCGGCTCATCGGCCAGGAGAATCAAGGGATCACCAACCAGGGCCCGCGCCACGGCGACGCGCTGTTGTTGGCCGCCGGAGAGCTGCGCGGGGTAGTGCTTGGAGCGATGCGCCATTTCGACGCGCTGCAATGCGGCTTGTACTTTTTCCTTGCGTTCCGCGGAGGCCATGCCGCGATAGGTCAGCGGAAGCTCTACGTTTTCGTAAACGGTTAAATCGCCGATCAGGTTGAAGGCCTGAAAGATGAAGCCGATTTCGCGGTTGCGAATGCGCGAGCGGTCGCTGAGCTTGAGACTGGAAACGGGCTGGCCGTTGAGGGAATAGTTTCCCTCCGTGGGCGAATCGAGGAGGCCGAGGATGGCGAGCAAAGTGGATTTGCCGCATCCCGAAGGGCCGGCAATGGCGAGGTATTCGCCCTTCTTGATTTCGAGATCGATTTCGGACAAGGCGTGGGTCTCAAGCTCGTCGGTGAAAAAAATCTTGCTGACGCCCTGCATCTTGATGAGCGTACCGTTTGATGAAGTCATGCGAACAGCCTCCGAGTAGAATTCCTTAGCGCAGACGAATTCGGTCCACAACATCCCAGGCGGACATGTCGGAGAGAATCACCTTGTCTCCGGCTTTGAGGCCTTGGAGGATTTCGACGGTGTTGACGGAAGTTTTGCCAAGCTTGACGTTGACGCGCACCGCTTCCGAGCCGTCATCCACGAGTTTGAATAAGCCAATGGTGCTGTCAGATTGGCCGTGAACGGGCCGGCCAACGTAGAGAACGTCTTTGAGATTTTCGATTTCGATGGTGCCATCAACGCTGAGGTCTGGGCGCGCGCCCTGCGGGAGCAAGTCGCTGATTTGCACATCGACGGTGACGGTGCCGTTTTGCACGGAGGGGTCGATGCGTGAGACCTGACCCTTTACCAGCCCATTTCTGGTATCGATGGAGGCCTTCTGGCCAATGAGCACATCCTTGGCTTGCGTTTCGGCGATTTTAATTTCGGCTTTGAGACGTTTGGGATCGGCAACGCGGGCAAGATTGGTGCCGGGTGTGACGTGCTGGCCAACCTCGACGGGGACGACCTGCAGGACTCCTTGGATGCCGGCACGGACATGGAGAGCTTCGGCTTGGCTGCGTTTCAGGTCGTAGAGCGCGCGTTGCTGATCCACGTGCGACTGCTGCGCCATCATGCGCGCTTTTGCGGAGTCGGCGGCGTTTGTGGTGCGGTCTTCCTCGAGTTGCAGGCGAATGCCCAACTGTTCCGCCCGCACTTTGGAGAGCTGTGCGGTGACCTCCGCGCCGATCCCTTCGGCACGAAGCTTCTCGTCCACTTCGTGCTGGATTTTGGCTTGCTCGTAATCGCTGCGGACCGCGGCGGTGGCGGCCTTCTGATTGAGAAGTTCACTGTTGAGTTGGACTTTCAGGTTCTCGAAGTCCGCTTGGGCGGCTTTCAACTGATATTCGGCATCCAACACTTCTCGCTGCAATTCCGGATTGGTGAGTTCCAGGATCACGCTGCCAGGCTGAACGAGAGCGCCGGGATGCAAGAGGACGCGGTCCACGCGCGAATCGGTCTGAGCAGGAAGCCAGCGGATGTCCTCTGGAACTAGAGTTCCGACGCCGTGGACCTCGATAAGCAGCGGTCCGCGCTTCACTTCGTCGGTCCAAGTAGTGGCCTTATCGACGGAAGGCGCGGCGGGACGGAGGCGCGAAACGCCGTAGGTGACTCCCGCGACGGAGATTACCGCGATGCCGACGTAGAGAATGCGGCGGACTTTTTTGGCGTGGGCGTTGGATGGGCGTTGGATATCCATAGTCATTGCTCCGCTTATTCGTAGCGCAAAGCACTCATGGGGCTAATCTCGATGGCCCGCCGGAGCGGGAAGTAGATAGCCGCAGCGGCGACGAGGCCCAGGAAACAAATCACGCCCAGGATCGTGGCTGGGTCGGCAGGATCGATTCCGAATAGGAAGCTGGACAAGACGCGGCGCAATGCCAAGGACAGAACCACCCCTCCGAGCAAACCCGCACCGACCGGGAACAGTGCCTGACCAAACACCAAACGAGCGATGGCAGGACGCTGCGCTCCGAGAGCCATTCTGATGCCGATCTCATTGGTTCGTTGCGACGTGGAATAAGAGACGATCCCATAGATGCCTAAGCCAGCCAATAGCGCTGCAGCTCCGGCAAACAACAGGACCAGCATGGTTTGGAACCGGCGTGGCGCCACCGATGACATCACGATGCCCTGCATGGTTTGGAAGGCCGACACCGGGATCTCCGGATCGCTCTCGCGAATCAGGCCACGAATCTCCGAGGAAACGGCCGCCGGGTCGCCAGCGGTCTTGACGACGAGGGAAACATCGTTACGGAAGCGCTGCCAGTAGGGCACGTAGATGGTAAGAGAGGGGCTCTTGTTGAGGCTGACAGCGCGGACGTCTCCGACAACGCCCACGATTTCGTTCAGAGGGTTACTAATGTCACCGAGGCGAAAGCGCTTGCCGATGACGTCCTGGCCCGGCCAGATACGTTCGGCGGCCAGGGCAGAGACCAAGGTAACCTGCCGGGAGCGGTCACTATCGCCAAAGACGCGGCCTTTCCTCAATGGAATGCCGATGGCCGACAGATAATCAGGACTCACGTTGGGAATATCCGCCAAGGGGCGCTCCTCGAAAGGCATGTCCACGCCTTCGGCGAGCACCAGGTTGTTTCCGCCTTCTCCACTGAGAGGAAGCTTGCTGGAAATCCGGAGGCGCTCACGCCCGGCAGGGCTCGGGTTCGTTCGAGGAGAGCACTGAGAAAAGTGTTCTTGGCTGTGAGGTCGGAGTAGCGAGTATCGGGGAGGTTCGGGTCAACCGTAACAAGCTGCCGGGCTTCAAAACCTGTGTCGACACGCAGTAGGTTTATGAAACTGTGGAGGAGCAAGCCACCGGCAATCAGGCACGTCACGCTCAACGCGGTTTCCAGGCTGACCAGAAGCGAGCGAAGGCGGCTCACCTTGCTCCCGGAGGTGGCGCTCCTCGTGCTGGACCTCATCGTCGCCAAAGGATCAATTCTTGCGATGTACCAGGCAGGCAGAGTGGCGAACAAAAGGCCGGTGGCCGTGGATACGCCCAGGGTGAATAACAGCATCCAGCCGTTCAGGTGAACCTCATCCATACGCGGCAAATCAATGGGCACATTGGTCAGAATCACGCGCATTGCAGAGTAGGCAACCACAATGCCGCAGAGACCACCAAGAGTGGAAAGCAAAAGGCTTTCCACAAACACTTGTCGAGTGAGCCTGGCCGCGTCGGCCCCAACGGCGCTTCGGATGGCCATTTCATTCCGGCGTGTGACGGCCTGGGTAAGAAGAAGGTTAGCAATGTTGGCGCACCCGATGAGCAGGACAGCCGCGGCAGCAGCAAGCAGGAGCTGAAGACTCGCGCGCGAGCGGCCCGTGAGCTGGTCCTGCAGAGGCACCAGTGTGGCACGTAGCTCGACATTCGCCCCCAACTTCCGGACGATGTTGGCCTGGAGCAGGTTCAACTCCGAGACAGCCTGCGGAATGGAAACCCCCGGCCTCAGACAGGCAATGCAAGCATAGTTAAAGTCTCCGGCCTCAGCCATTTCGGTGTCGCGAAGGGCTTCCAAATCTCGGGGTGTTCTTCCGAAACGGTCATGGCGTACAACTGACTGAGTCTGGGGAAGTGAAAATCCTCGGGAAGCACACCGATGATCTCGTAACTGTTGCCGTCGAGGACGATGCGCTTGCCGATCACTTCTGGATTTGCATTGAAGCGGCTGACCCACAAGGGGTGACTGATCACGACAACCTGATCGTGGCCGGGCGCGTCCTCATCGGCGCGGAAGGAACGGCCGAGCAGAGGCTGTACTCCCAGTGTCGAAAAAACGTTAGATGAAACGCGCGCGCCCGGAATGCGTTGCGCGTCTCCGGAGCCGGTGAGAGTGAAACTCCTGCCGCTCAGGAGAATGAGTTGATCAAACGAGCGAGCATTCTTCTGCCACTCCCGGAAGTGCATCGCATTGACGGGTATCAGCGGGGCGAAGCTGCTGAACTTGGGAACGATCTCGTGCACGGCGACCAAGCGGCCGGCGTCAGTGTAGGTGAGAGGGCGAATGAGGAGCGCGTCAACGACGCTAAGAATAGCGGTGTTGGCCCCAATGCAAAGGCCCAAAGTGAGGACGGCAACGAATGTGAAGCCAGGAGATTTGCGGAGCAGGCGCAAGGCGAAGCGGAGGTCTTGAAGAAAATTTGCGAGCCAGGGGATTCCGCGGGAGTCGCGATGGTTTTCCTTAGCTTGTTGAGTGCCGCCGAAATGGATTAGGGCCTGGCGGCGGGCTTCGGCGGGAGACATGCCGGAGCGAAGGTTTTCTTCGATGGCTAATTCCAGGTGGGAAGCCATTTCGGCTTCGAGGTCTTGATCGAGTTGCGCACGGCGGAAGAAAGAAGCGAAGCGCTGCAGGGATTGACGGAGCCAGGCGATCATGATTCGCTCTCCGGAAGGAGTAATAAGTTTTCAGTTTTCAGTTTTGAGTTTCGGAGAAGAGAAACCCAAGACCCACCCTTCCAAACCAAGGGTGGGGCACCCGGCTGAAAGAATTGGGGGAGGCGGTCGAGCATTATTTGGCCTCCTCTTCGGGCATCGCCAGGACACGTGTCATCACGCTGGAGAGTCTCTGCCAATACGCGGCGTCTTCGGAGAGCTGCTTGCGGCCGCGCTTGGTAATGGAATAGAACTTGGCTTTGCGATTGTTGTCGGACGTGCCCCATTCCGCGGAGATCCAGCCGCGCTGCTGCAGGCGGACGAGCGAGGCGTAGATGGTGCCCTGATTGAGGAGGACTTCATTGCCGCTGACCTGCTCGATGCGGCGGGCGATGCCGTAGCCGTGGAGGGGCCCCATGGCGTTGAGGGTTTGCATGACCATGAGGTCGAGAGTGCCCTGGAGAAGGTCAAGCTTGGAGTCACTCATGAGGCCTCCTGTGTGATGACCACATGAGGGTAGCACGTCTTCTGTGGGAATGCCACAGGAAAAAGACGTGACTCGTGATTCGCGAATCGTGACCTGTGAAAGAAAGACGCAAGGGCCGGTAGGATGCCGGCGCTGCCAGCCAAAAAGGAGGATGAGGAGTTGAGAGGACAGGCGTGAGTGGCTGCGAGACCGGATGAGGTTATGGAGCTAGAGATGGACATGGATTGGCTACTCGTAGCGCAGCGCCGTCATCGGGTCGACCCGCATGGCGCGCCGGGCTGGAACGTAACAGGCTAATAGCGTGACGAATGAAGGGCGGGAGCGAGTCCGAAGAGCAAACCGGTAAGGATAGCGAGGCCGCCGGTGAAGGCGAGCACGCGCCAGTCGATGTGCGCATCGGCGAGGCGCGGCGTGTCCGCCGGCAGCGCGAATCTGAGCAAACGCAAGCCCTGCGTGGCAAGCAGAACCCCAAAGAGTCCGCCGAACAGAGCAAGCAAAACACTTTCGGTGAGAAGTTGGCGGACCACGCGGCGGCGGTCCGCACCCATGGCAGTGCGTACGGCAATTTCCTTCTCCCGGGTGGCGGCACGGGAAAGTGCGAGATTGGCGACATTGACGCAGGCGATGAGAAGAATCAGGCCGACAGCGCCGAAAAGGAGGAAGAGGCGGGTGCGCACGTCTGCAACCATGCCATGCTTCAATTCAAGCACGCTGACGTCCGCGTTCCAGGAAACGGGCATGGGCCAGGGAAACAAGCCGGATACACGCGTCTGGAGCAGGCGAATTTCGGCGCGGGCTTGATTGATAGTAGTGCCAGGACGCAAACGGCCGATGACTGGCATGAAATCGCCGGCCAGTAGGCCACGGCGTCGCGAGGATCGTTGTGGAGAGGAATCCAGACCTGCGTTTTTGCGGAAGGAAAGCGGAAATCCGCAGGCATGACACCGACGACTTGGCGGCTGACGCCTTCCAGTACGATGGCCCGGCCGATGATGCCGGGATCGGCGGCAAAGCGCTGTTGCCAGAGAGCGTGACTCAAGATGACGTAGTTGTCCTGGCCCGGTTTGTCGTCCCCGGCGCTAAATGGCCGACCTAGCTCGGGAGGTGCACCCAAGACGTAGAAAAATTCCGCGGAAACAAGAGTGCCAGAGAGACGAACCGGCTCACCAGAGCGTTGCAGGTTGAATTCGTGGCCTTCCATGTAGCTGGCGACGTCGAGCGATTGGACTTGATCGCGTAGGGCGACAAAAGCGCCTTTCGGATACGTGCCGGTTACGCTTACCAGATCTTGTGGCTTGGAGAAGGGGAGCGGTCTCAGGAGAATGCCATCGACCAGACTGAAAATGGCAGTGTTTGCGCCAATACCAAGGGCCAGCGTAAGGAGGGAGATCGCCGTGAAGCCCGGACATTTACGAAGCATACGGGCGCCGTAACGCAGGTCCTGCAAAAGCGTCTCGAACCACGGAAGACCCCGTTGCTCGCGGACGGATTCTTTGGTTTGTTCGATGCCACCGAGTTTTAGAAGGGCGTCGCGACGGGCTGCTTCGGGAGTCATGCCGGAACGAAGGTTGTTTTCGATGTGGAGGGCGAGGTGGCTGGCTAGCTCGTCCTGCAGATCACGATCGAGTTGGGTTCTGCGGAAGAGGTTGCGGAGGCGGCGGAACCACATCTGTAGAGGTCTCATCGCTACGCCGCCATAGGAGCGAAGAGAAGAGAAACTGTGGCGTTGGAACGTAAGAGCCCACCCTTACGCACCAAGGGTGGGGCACCCTCAAGTTCAGGGGAATGGTGGCGCAAACGGAAAAACCCAAGAGCACAGACCCTTCGCGGTTCAGGGTAAAGAAGAGTGTCTGTAGCACAGAATTCCAGAGCCACGCGCTTCATGAGGGTTGCTCCTTGGTGGAGAGAAAGCGGGCGAGGATCGTCGTGGCCTGCTCCCACTCGCGGGCTTCCTTTTCCAGTTGTTTGCGACCTGCGCGGGTGAGTTTGTAATACTTGGCTTTGCGATTGTTGTCGGAGACGCCCCACTCGGAAGCGATGTAGCCTTCCTGTTCGAGTTTGAGGAGAGCGGGATAGAGGGTGCCGTAATTGACGGAGAGGAGATCGCCGCTGGTCTGCTCGATACGGCGGGCGATGCCGTAGCCGTGGAGCGGGCCGAGCGTCTCCAGAGTCTTCAGGACCATCAAGGCCAGAGTGCCTTGCCAGACGTCGGGCTTGTCGCTCATCACGCTCCTATGGGAAAGCAATAGAGAAGATACCATGGCTCCTATGGGAAAGCAATAGGATTGTTTCAGAAGGCAGTTGGCTCCCATGCGGTTCGCCGAACAAGACACGAAACTCGCCGACGGAACGGCACAAGGGAAGACGGAAAGCGGGGTTAAGGTATAATGAGCGCTCGGGGAAGTTGTAGCCGAAGATGACGCAAAACAGGAATAAGGGGAAAGCGCCGGCGAGGACGCGCATGCGGAAGCGTTTGCGTTTCGTGAAGACGCGTCTGCACGAGCTGTGGATGATCACGAAGGCGCTGACGGACACTAAGCACCCGATCCTCGTGCACATCATCCCGATGCGGCGCTGCAACCTGGATTGCACGTATTGCAATGAATACGACGATGTGTCCAATCCCGTGCCGCTGGAGGAGATGAAAGAGCGGCTGGATATCCTGGCGGACATGGGCACGACAATCATCACCATCAGCGGCGGCGAGCCCCTGATGCATCCGGAGCTGGATGAAATCATCCGGCATACCCGCAAGCGCGGGATGATGGCGGGGCTGATTACGAACGGGTTTTTTCTGAACAAGGAGCGAATCGAGCGGCTGAACGAGGCCGGGCTGGAGCACCTGCAAATCAGCATTGACAATGCAGTGCCGGACGAAGTGTCCAAGAAGAGCCTGAAATCGCTGGATGGGCGGCTGGAGATGCTTTCGGAGTTTGCCGTGTTTCAGGTGAACATCAATTCCGTGCTTGGCGGCGGCGTGAAGAACCCGGAGGATGCGCTGGCGATCGCGCACCGAGCGGTGGAGTTGGGGTTCACCAGCACGGTAGGGATTATCCACGATCACGACGGGCAATTGAAGCCGCTGGGGAAACGCGAACAGGAAATTTTTGAAGAGATCATGGAGCTGGGGAAACGCTCATTTTCGCGGTTCAACGAGTTTCAGCACAACGTGGCCAGGGCGAAAGAGCACGATTGGAAGTGCCGGGCGGGATCGCGCTACCTGTACATTTGCGAGAATGGGCTGGTGCACTGGTGTTCGCAGCAGCGGGGTTATCCGGGAATTCCGCTCCGGGAATATACGGACGAACGGCGGCACCGGGAATACTACACGCATAAGGGATGCGCGCCGAGGTGTACGGTGAGCTGTGTGCAGCAGGTGGGAATCCTGGATAATTGGCGGGGACAGCAGACGCTGCATCCGGAACCGGCGGGCAGCGCGGACCTGGTACAGATTGCGAAGTGAAGAGTTTTCGCAGAGCGTCGCGCACAGAGGCAAGAAAAATCCAATCAACCTGAAATTTGAAGTCGAAGAGGGATTCATCGCACAAAAAGCGTGCGATGGAAAACCGTACCCCCACTCCGGGACGGCAAAAGGCGCCGTCCCTCCGGTCGGAATGACGGATTTTGGGGTTGGGGAGGAGAAGTGCCAGCGTTGCAATCCTCGCACATTGAAAAGAGCCTGGCGTTGACGTTCGGTGCGGGGTTTAAAAAGATAGAGGCATGTCCACCCCAGCAATTGAGATCGAACATCTCTCGAAGGAATACCCTTACGGGTTTCTGAACCTGAAAAAGAAAACATCCTTAGAAGACCTGAGCATGCGGGTCGATACCGGCGAAGTGTTTGGTTTCCTGGGACCGAACGGGGCCGGAAAATCCACGACCATCAAGTTGCTGATGCGCTTGATTTTCCCGGACAGGGGAACCGCGCGAATCCTGGGGAAATCGATCGACGATGTTTCCATGCACCGGGAGACCGGGTACTTGCCGGAGCAGCCCTATTTCTATGATTACCTGACCGCAGCGGAATTGCTGGATTACTTCGCGCGATTTCACGGATTGACAGCAACGGACCGCCAGACGCGCGTGCAAAACATGCTGAAGAAGGTGGGGCTGGAAACCGCGAAGAAAATTCAGTTGCGGAAATACTCGAAGGGCATGCTGCAACGAGTGGGACTGGCGCAAGCGATCCTGCACGGCCCGCAGGTGGTGATCCTGGACGAACCGATGTCGGGACTCGACCCTTTGGGACGCCGGGAAGTGCGGGACATCATCCTCGAACTGAAGAAAGATGGGCGGACGGTGCTTTTCTCCACGCACATTCTTTCCGACGCCGAGATGCTGTGCGACCGGGTAGGTGTGATTGTAGGCGGGATACTGCGCGGTGTGGGTACGCCGGGAGAAATGGTGGGAATCAAAACGCAAGGAATGGAAATTCTGTTCGAGGTGGCGGAGGGGAAGAACCCGCCGCTGCTGGCCAGAGCGACGCGGACAGGCGATTGTTATCGTCTACAAATGCCCGAAGAAGAGCTGTACGGGGCGATCGAGCAATTGCGGGCGGCGGGGGCGCGGATTCTGTCGGTGACGCAGATCAAACCGACATTGGAAGAGTTCTTCATGAACCTTGTGGAAGCGGACCGGGCGCAGGCCAATGCAGTTGAGGTGAGCGGAACATGAAGAACGTATGGACAGTGGCCGCGAATACGTTCCGGGAAGCGGTGCGGGACCGCGTGCTCTACAACCTAGTGTTTTTCGCGTTGCTGATGATGGGTGCGGCGATCCTGGTGGGGCAGATTTCCATCGGGATCGAAGAAAGCGTGATCGTCAGCCTGGGATTGACGGCGATCTCGGTGATTGGATTGTTCATTGCGGTGTTTATCGGCGTCGGGCTGGTGTCCAAGGAGATGGACAAGCGCACGCTCTATGCGTTGCTGGCGAAACCGGTCCAGCGGTGGGAATTCCTGCTGGGAAAGTACTGCGGGCTGGTGATGACGCTGACGGTGAATACGGCGGCGATGGCCGCGGGGTTGTACCTGGCGCTATGGACGGTGAAACACACACTGGAAAAGAGCGACGTCTGGATCCTGGTGGCGGTGTACTTGATCCTGCTGAAGCTGGCGCTGATCGTGGCGCTGGCGCTGCTGTTTTCGTGTTTCACCACGCCGTTTCTGGCGATTCTGTTCACGGCGGGCATCTATGTGGCCGGGCTGTTTGCGGGAGATCTGCGCACGATGCGGGCAGTGGATTTGAGCCCAGCGACAATGAACTTGCTGAAGGGGATTTCCTACCTGCTGCCGAATTTTGAGAATTTCAACGTAATGGGAGCGGTGGCGCACGGCCGGGCGGTGTCGGGTGCGCTGGTGGAGCAGGCGACGCTGTACGCGGTGGTTTATGGCGCGGTGGTGCTGGCCGCGGCGGCGGCGATTTTCTCGCGCCGGAACCTGAAATGAAGCGAAGCGGAATCATTGAAGCGACGTTGGGCGTCCTGCTGGCGTTGGGTCTCGCGGGCGTATGGCAACTACAGAAGAAGATTGATGGTCAGCGGCAGGCGCTGCAAGAAGAACGCGATGAGCTGGTGCTGCGCTCGCCAAAACTGATCAAGCGGATGAGTCTGGAATTCGCACCACTGGTGGGAGCGATGTACTGGACGCGGGCGGTGCAGTACTACGGAGAAAAACACCGGCTACAGCAGAGGAATCTGGAGCTGCTCTGGCCGCTGTTGGACATCACAACGACGCTGGACCCGAATCTGATCGTCGCGTATCGGTTCGGCTCGACGTTCTTAAGCGATGCCCCGCCACGCGGAGCGGGCGATCCGGAGCACGCGGTGGAACTGCTGCGGCGAGGATTGCAGGCCAACCCTGATTACTGGCGCTTCTACCAGGATATGGGCAACGTCTATTACTTCGACAAGAAGGACTACGCCAGGGCAGCCGAGGCCTTCGCGGAAGGCGCGAAGAACCCGCAAGCGGCCATCTGGATGAAGGTGATGGCCGCAAAGATCGCTGCCGATGGCGAGTCGCTGGAAACCTCTTATTTCCTATGGCGAGACATCTACCAGACGGCCAAAGAGCCGCAGATCAAGAAGAACGCGGAGTTGCACTTGCGGCTGGTCAAGGTGGATTTGGACTTGCGAGAGTTAAACCGGCTCGCGGATGAGTATGAGCGTCGGACCGGACGACGGGCGACGAAGATGAGCGAACTGGTGCAGGCGGGATTATTGTCACAATTGCCCGGCGATCCGGACGGGTATCCGTATGTATTGGGAGAAGGCGGCAAGGCCGAATTGAATTTGAATAGCCCGATGTTGGAAGAGAAGTTGATGAATAAATAGCGCGGACTGCAGGCGCACGTCGTCATCCGGGAAAAGACCAGGCCAAGCGAAGTCAGCCCCTGCCGAAAGGATTAGCAAATCACGCCTGATTATTCCTGAACACAAAGCAGGGTCATGCGAGGATCGATGAGGAGTTTGCGGGGATCGGTCTGCGTGATGAAGGAAAAAGGTGTCTCTTCGCCGTCGGCGATTACCGTGCCGAGGAAAACACCGCGGCCGGAACCGCTGCTGACGAAAAGAGGAACAGGCGCAATGAACGAGTGGGGCACGCCTGAGGCCAACAGCTTGCCGCGCACTTGAAAGCCCTTGTCGGTGCGGTGCGAGGAGAAACTCACCTTGTAGTGAGGAATGGAGGTTCCCCGGACATATTCGGCGAAGAACCACTCCATGGAGTGGCCGCCCTCCAGATCCATTTTCGGGGTCATGGCGGCTTCCACCTCGCGCTGGAATTGATTTGTGGTGAGGCTTTTCTGGGCGTATTTGGAGATCAGCGACTTCAGCAAGGCGATGAAGCGCGCATCGGGATTCGGGGTATTGGGCTGGCGCAGCATTTCCCGAAGCATATGCATGATCCAAGCACCTTTGCCGTAAATCACTTGATCGTACGCGGAATCCGACTTGGAGGAAGACAGGCGCATGCCCATGATGAGCGCGCCGGTCTCCGCAGGCGGGCGGTCATCGTTGGGGCCTTTGGTGAGAAGACTCTTGCGGTAGCGAACGAGCCAGGCGTGGAGAGTCTGATCCGGGTTTTTCTGTGAGTCTGCAAAAAGCAGCGCGAGATAATTGGCGATGGCTTCGTTGATCCACTGATCGCGGTAGCTGGACCAGCCAACGACATTCCCCCACCACTGGTGAGCGACTTCGTGAAAAGGAACAATTTGCGTGAAGAGTTCCTGGGCGGTCGCGTTGAGGCCGGCACGCTGCTGGGTTTCGGGAGACAGGAAGGAGTAAGTGGAGATGTAGAGAAGTCCCGGCCAGCCCTGCCCGAAGGCACCGGGAATTTGCGAGACGCCCAGATGATGAAACGGAAAGGGGCCGGAATACTGTTCGCAGAAATGGATGGAGGAATCGACTTCACGGGCAAGCTGCTTCAGGGTATCCGCAGGACTCGGAGGCGAGGGCTCGACCGCTATGCGGGCGTTAGGGAAATCACCCCCGGGAACCTTGATGGCCGGACTGAGGTCTACGACGACACGGCTCAAGCGGGCCTGGATGGCCTCTTCGAGTTGTTTGTTTGCGTAAAGATCAATGACATGGTTTTCCGAGGCCACGGAAGCCAGGGCGTATTCGCCGAGGTTGAAACCGGCTTGGGTGACCGGCTGTTCCGTCTTCCAGTGGGCGACGCGGAAGTCGCCCTCTTCGCGCTCGTCGGATTTTTCGCCGGTGGCGACAAGGCGAAGACGCTTGGGCCAGCGGAGGGTCATGTCGTAGAGGGAGAATTCGGCGGTGTCACCGTGGTGGGGGAACCAGCTTTCACGCTCGCCGACGAAGAGGACGGCGTTACCGGCGTTTTCGATAACGTTGCCGCGATAGCGAAAATTCAGGGTGAAGGTTTCGCCCGCGGGAAGAGGCTTGGGGAGGAAGACACAGAGCGAATCTTCACCGCGGTAACGCAACTCCTGCCCGGTGAGGCCCTCATTCTGGAAAAAGGTAAGAGGCGCGCCGGACTCGAAGGAAATGGATTCGACCTTCAGGGAGCGCGCGAGTTGGATGAAGATGAGTTGTTCTCCGCCGGTGACAGAACGGAAATCGACGGAGGTATTACCTTCGAGGGAGTTGTCCGGGTGGATGGTGGTGTTGACGTGGTATCGCAGAGCAGCGAAGGGAACCTGCGGAGAAGAATATCCGGGCGAAGAATAGGAAGTCCAGACGTCGTAATGTGTGAGAATGCCGACGAAGCGGGGTTGCCCGATCATGAAATTCTCCGTGCGCGTTTCATCGGCCAAGATGTCGAACGGGCCGGTGACAACGCCATCAATTCCCGCATGGAAAAAATGCCGGGGCGAGGAGGAAAATTCCTCGAACAGAATTCGCAGGGAGTGGGAAGAGTTAAGACGCGCGACATTGGGTTCCCAGAGGGCCGCAAATGAAGCATCGGGAGAGGGCTGGAGGCCGACACGCTGGAATTGAGCCAGGAGGTCCTTGGCGGTGTCATCGGTGAAGCGCACGAAGGCGGAGACGAATTGCTGGTCCAGCACGGGAGCCCCCAGGAACCGCGCCATCTGCTGCTTTTCCGCGGGATCGCGCGGAAGAGAAAGGGCGTGACCCAGACCGGAGAAGACAAAGCCGGTGATGCGGCCTTCAAATGGGGCGTAGAAGGCGAAGCGTCCCACCTGAAAGGTGAGGACGGCATCGCCATGATGAATTTCAATGTGGTTTGGGGCAGAAACGGTGTAGACGTTTTGTGCGTCAAGGGAGAGGGCGTTGAGCGAAGCGAGAAGGTCGCGGGGCGAGAGATCGGCGGCGTGGCAAGCTGCTGACCACGGCACGAGAAGAAGCAGACAGGCGGAGAGGAGCTTCATGGAAAGAGTGTAGTCATATTCGGCATGGAGGAACAAGACTGCGGCGAGCGGGGTACCCCAGCGGTCTAGAATAAAAAGATGCAGCGAAGGTGGAGCGCAGCAAGAATCACATGCCTGATCGCCGGCATACTGCTGACGGCGACAGCCGCGTGCGCGGACAAGATCGTCCTGAAAAACGGCCAGAAAATCCTGGCGTACAACGTGGTGGAGGAGGGGGACAAAGTCCGCTACGAGACTTCCGCGGGGCAATTGGCGTTGCCGAAATCCATCGTGGATCACATCGAAAAAGGGGGGTTGCTGCCGGTGACGGAGTCACCCGCGGCCGCCGCAGCAAATCTGAACATCGCACCACCCGCGATGGAGACTACGGCGAACGGAGCGGAGATAGATCAGGGCGCGGTTCACGACGGGGCGATTGACCGGAATTACATCGCGCAGTTGGAGGCAGAGGCACACGGAGGCAGCGCGAACGCCAATGAACGAGCCGCGCTGGCGCATCACGCGGCATCTCAGTTTGAACTCTCGCATGGGGACCTCGACCACGCGTTGAGCGATGCGCGGGCAGCAGTTTCCTACAAGCCAGAGCAAGCGGTACTGCTCATGAATGTCGCGTACATCCAGCTACAGCGGAGCGAATTCCGGCAGTCGCTGGAGTATCTCGAGCATGCCAGGCGGCTGGCGCCAGAAAATGCCGACGTGTACAAGCTGTCCGGATGGGCCTATTACGGGGTGAACCGGCCGGATCTGGCGGTGAAGGATTGGAAGAAGGCGCAGTCCATTCATCATGATGCAGACGTACAAATAGCGCTGGAAAAGGCGGAGCGCGACATTCGGGAAGAGGAGAATTACCGGGAAAACGAGAGTGCGCACTTTCAGTTGCGATACAACGGCGCAGCGGAGCCTGGACTGGCCCGCGACGTTCTGCACACGCTGGAGGGACATTACCAGCAGATGGAATCGGCGCTGAACTACACGCCACCCGAGCCCATTGGAATCGTGCTGTACACGGAACAAGGATTCGCGGACATCACCAGAGCGCCGGAGTGGGTAGGGGCGCTGAATGACGGACGGATCCGCGTGCCGGTGCAGGGATTGACGGGAATGACCCCGGAGTTGTCGCGCGTTTTGCGGCATGAGTTAACGCACAGCTTCATTCAACAGAAAACTCACGGGCGGGCGCCAACATGGCTGCAGGAGGGCATAGCGCAATGGATGGAAGGAAAACGCAGCGATGAAAGCGCGGCCGTGCTGGTGCAGATTTACGAACAAGGACATGCGGCGGCGCTGTCGAAGCTGGAAGGATCGTGGCTGGGGCTATCGGAAGATGTGGTGCGGTATTCGTATGCCTGGGCGCTGGCAAACGTGGAATTCATAGTGCAGGCAGATGGGATGGGAGACATCGAGAAGATCCTCGATCGAGTCGCGGCGGGGCGGTCGAGCGAGGAGGCACTACGCGAGGTGCTGCACAGCGATTACGGGGATTTGATGCAGGGGACGGTGGAGTATTTGAAGAAAAGCTACGGGCGGTAAAACGCCCATTGCGCGCCTAAACCAACGCGGATGGTGACTTACCCTCAAATTCGAAGTTGAAGAGGGATTCATCGCACAAAAAACGTGCGATGGAGAACCGTACCTCCGCTTCGGGCCGGCAAAAAGCTCCGTCCCTCCGGTCGGAATGACAATTTTTGGGAGTCGGATTCTTCCACGACAATCGCGTGAGACAAGACAACATGCGCTCGCCTGGGATTGCGTAACTTCGGATTTCAGGCTTACGAATTGGCGAGGAGAGCGCCGAGGAGTGCGGCGCGGACGGGCATGGTCTTGGTAAGCACGTGTTCGTGGGCGGAGTGCGCGCCATCGCCGACGGCGCCGAAGCCATCGAGCGTCGGGATACCAAGCGCCGCGGTGAAGTTCCCGTCGGAGCTGCCACCGGCTGCGGCTTCGCCCAGGGAGAGGCCCAGTTGCTTGGCGAGGGAAGCGGCGCGTGCGAAGAGAACGGCGCTTTGCTTGCGTTCGAGCGGCGGGCGATCAAAGCCGCCATGGATTTCGAGCTTGGCACCGCGATGGATGGGTTTCAATCCATGAAAGCGCTTTTCGAGGGCGCGCATATCGGTCGTACGCCAGGCGCGCAGATCGAATTGGGCTTTGGCCAGTTCGGGGATGACGTTGACGCCTGATCCGCCCTCGACGACGTCCGCATTTATGGTGATACCACGGCGGTGATCGTTCCACTTTTCGATGCGGGCGATTTGCGCGGCGAGCTCATGAACGGCGTTGACACCCTCTTCCGGGGCGAGGCCGGCATGCGAGGAGCGGCCATGAACAATGATTTCGGCCTCACCGACGCCCTTGCGGGAAGTTTTGACGAGGCCACGCGGACCGAGCGACGGCTCGAGGACAAAGACGGCGTCACTGCGGCGGGCTTCCGATTCGATGAGGACGCGGGAGGATTCGCTGCCGATCTCCTCGTCGGAAGTCCACATGAACACGATGCGCTTGGAAACCGTGGCTTGCACTTCCTGCAAGGCTTGGAGAGCAAAAAGCGCCTGGACAATGCCAGCCTTCATGTCAAAAGTGCCGGGGCCATAAGCTTTGCCACCCGAGAGGCGATAGGGCATTTTGGTGATGGTGCCGGTGGGGTAGACCGTATCGTAGTGGCCCAGGACGAGGAGCTGTGCTCTGGGCGGTGCAATGGTAGGGGACCAGACGATGCGAAGATGATCGCCGCGATGCTTCTGGCGAAGAACCTGGACGAGCGTGCCGCGCAGCAGCCATTCGTCCGCGAGAAAGCCGCAGCAGCGGTCGGCGCGTTCTTTATCCAGGCTGGGAGACTCCAGAAGCGTAAGTTGCTGGAGAACCTCCAACATGTTAGGCAGCCGGCGGCGGAGCAGGGCCAGAAGAGCCCGTGGAAGTGAATTGGTAGCCATGAAGGAGTCATGGTAGCAATGCAAGCAACGCAGGGCAACACCGGAGAGAGGGTGGAAAAGGCAGACGAGGCGGTGAATAGAAGATAATCCTTGCTGGCTGTCCAGATTGCTTATAATGGTAAGTTTGCAGGAATCAGGAGATGCGCCGTAGAGCAAGGGAGTGGCGGCGCCGGAGCACGCATGGAACTCGACATCAACGAAATACAAAAATACCTTCCACACCGGTACCCGTTTCTGATGATCGACAAGGTGGTGGAAATGGTGCAGTTCAAACGGATCGTGGCGGTGAAGAGCGTCACGATAAACGAGGCCTACTTCCAAGGCCATTTTCCCGGGAAGCCGGTGATGCCGGGCGTGCTGATACTGGAGTCGATGGCACAGGCCGGCGGATTGCTACTGCTACTGGAGATCCCAGACCGCGACCGCAAATTGCTGTATTTGGCTTCGATGACGGACGTGAAGTTCCGCCGGCCGGTGGTGCCCGGCGATCAATTGCGGATTGAAGTGGACATCGTTACGTGGAAGGGCGATCTGTGCAAGATCAAGGCCAAGGCGTTCGTTGAGGGAAAGCTGACGACGGAAGCGACGATGTTGTGCGTGATGGCCGACCGCGAAGAGCCAATTAAATCCTGACATGGGTGAGGTTCAAATCCACGCGCAAGCGGTTGTTTCGCCGGAAGCGAAGCTGGGGAAAGGTGTGCACGTCGGCGCATTCGCGGTGGTGGGTTGCGGCGTTGAGTTGGGTGAAGGGTGCGTGCTGCACGAACACGCGGTGGTGCGAGGCCCAGCGAAATTCGGGGCGCGAAACGTGTTTCATTCGTTCACGGTGATTGGGGGCGATCCGCAGGATTATACGTATCGCGGGGAGCGCGTTGAATTGGTCGCAGGGGATGAGAACATTTTTCGCGAGTATGTGACCATTAGCCGGGGAACAATTAAGGGCGGCGGCACTACCCGCATTGGGAATGAGAATTTCTTCCTGGCGTATTCGCATGTGGCACACGATTGCCAGATAGGAAACAACACGCTGTTCGTAAATGGCGCGACGCTCGCGGGTCACGTGACAGTGCAGGATTACGTGACGATCGGTGCGTTTTGCCCGGTGCACCAATTCTGCCGGCTGGGTCGCTACGCCTATATCGGCGCGTCTACCGTAATCACACAGGATGTTTTGCCGTTTTCCTTGGTGGTGACTGAGCGAGAGACGAAATGCTTCGGCCCCAACACAATCGGGCTGGAACGCAAGGGATTTTCGGCGGAGCGGATCAAGACGCTCCAGCGGGCGTTCCGGGTGCTGCTGCGATCCAAGAAGAATACTTCGCAGGCCCTGGAAGAGCTGCGGAAAACATGGGGAGATTGCGCGGACGTAAGAGAGCTGATGGATTTCGTGGAGAAGGCGGAGCGCGGGATCGTGAAATAGGTGCAGGGGTGGCAAGGGCTGGAGCGCGGGCTGGAATCTTGAAATGAATGCGAACCGGGAAGGGTGGGGACTGATCGCGGGGAACGGGCGATTTCCGTTTCTCGTGCTGGAGGGCGCGCGGAGCCAGGGAATTGAGATGGCAGTGCTCGCGCTGAAGGAAGAGGCTTCGCCGGAATTGGCGCAAGCCGCGAAGCGCGTCCACTGGGTCAGCCTGGGAGAGCTGAGCAAGGCTATCGAGCTGTTGCAGAGCGAAGGTGTGACGCGCGCGGTGATGGCCGGTCAGGTGAAGCACAACAAAATTTTCAGCGCGATCCGGCCGGACTGGAAACTGGCGAAACTGCTGCTATCGTTGCCCAGGAAAAACACGGATTCGTTGATCGGCGCGGTGGCCAAAGTGCTTGAAGAAGAGGGGATCGAACTGGTGGATTCCACGCTGTTTCTGAAGCCGCTGTTGCCCGACGCGGGTGTGCTGACGCGCCGCGCGCCCAATGAGCACGAAGCCGGCGACCTCGCCTACGGGCTGGGCGTGGCGCGGCAGATCGCCGCGATGGATATCGGGCAGACCGTGGTGATTGCGGACCGCGCATGTGTGGCGGTGGAAGCGATGGAAGGAACGGATGAGACAATGGAGCGCGCGGCGCGGTTTGCGGATGGACGGCCGCTGGTGGTTGTGAAAGTGAGCAAACCCGGGCAGGATATGCGCTTCGATGTACCCGTCGTGGGACTCCCGACCGTCGAAACCATGAAGCGCACAGGGGCGACAGCGCTGGCCATTGAGGCTACGCGCACGCTGCTCTTTGACCGGTCCAAGCTGATTGAACTGGCGGATGCCGCGGGAATTGCCATACAAGCCTTTTCTCCCGACCAGGTTGCGGAACCTAAGCGAGGTTCCGGGGGAATGAATAAAGAATGAGTGGGAACAGCGGCCAGGCGGGAGACCCGCGGAAAATTCGGGTAGCGGTAGTGGGAACGGGAGAATTCGGCCGGAACCACGTGCGGGTGTATCGCGAAATGGCGGGCGTGGAGCTGGCCGGGGTTTTCGACCGGGATGCGGCGCGCGCGACGGCGATAGCGCAAGAATTTGCGACCCACGCGTTCAACCGTTTGGAGGATTTGCGAGGAGCTGTGGACGCGGCCACCGTTTCCGTGCCAACGGTGGCGCACGCAGAAGTAGGCTGCCGGCTGATGGAGATGAGCGTTGATGTGTTGGTCGAAAAGCCCATGGCCAGCACGTTGGCGGAAGCGGATGCCCTACTGGACGCAGCGAGCCGCCATGCTCGAATTCTGCAGGTAGGGCATGTGGAGCGCTTCAATCCTGCGGTGCTGGCGGTAGAACCCGTCGTGAGCCGGCCATTGTTTTTCGAAGTGCACCGGCTGGGGGTATTCACACCGCGAAGTCTGGATGTGGACGTGATCTACGATTTAATGATCCACGACCTGGATATTCTGCTGGCGCTGGTGAAGGAGCGGGTGGCGGAAGTGAAAGCGGTGGGAATTCCCGTGCTGACGGACAAAGTGGATATTGCGCATGCCCGGCTAGAGTTTGCGGGCGGCGCGGTGGCCAACGTGACCGCGAGCCGCGTGTCCACGGAGCGCGTGCGGAAAATGCGGTTCTTCCAGCGGCGCGAGTACATTTCCCTGGATTACGCGCGGCGCGATGCGCTGCGGATTGGCGTGAAGCGGCCCGGGCCGCAACCGGAATTTGCGTTTGAAAAGCTGGCGGCGCCATCGGTCGAGCCACTGCGCGGGGAACTCGAAGCGTTTGTGGAAGCGGTGCGAACACGAGTCGCGCCGAAGACGGATGGGAGTTCGGGGCGAGCCGCGTTGGACTTAGCGAACGCGGTGATGACGAGCATCCGGGAGCACGCTGCGCGCGTCCAACCTGTAGCGCCATCCGGGGTGGACAAAACAAAACGATGATTCCGCGAATTCTGGTACCGATTGGTGCCCGCCTGCCAGCCACCAATGTAGCGACAACGCGGCGACGGCCGTCCACGCTGGACGAACGGACTTTGGTGCCGTCGAACTTGCCGCTTGTGAAGCTGGACGGTCAATCGGCGATTCCGACGAACCTGCCACTTGAATCCATCGCCACCCGCGTGGTGGTGCCACGGGACGTCAATGTGGAAGCGGTGCAGCGGCCGGAGGAGTCCCACCTGCCGCTTCAGCCGACGGACATGGACGAGCGCATAACCGTGCCGCAGGGCGCCGTGCCGCCGGAGGAGTTTTCGCCACTGCCGGTCGTTTCGGAAGAACTGATCGAGCCGGACATCCTGCAAACGGGCGAAGTGGCGTTCCTGACGCCGTCGCGGCCAAGCCAAGGGTCGTTTGGCGATGCGATAACGCGCGTCGTTTCCATCGTGTTTCACATCTTGCTGACGCTGTTCTTGGTTTTCGAGCCGAAGATCTTCGGGCCACACGTGCGCACGAAAGAAGAAGAGGATATCGCGCGGCGACAAATCACGGTTCTTTTGCCGCCCGGTGCGTTGGAATCGTTGAGGCCCACGCCAAGGACAGCGCCCGTGCCCCATGAATCCATGAGGGTCGATCCCAACATTTTGCGGAGGGTCGCGCCGCCTATCGAGCCGCCTGCTCCTCCGCCGCAACCTGAGCCGCCGAAGAAAGAGCTGCCCAGCGCGCCAGTACCGCAGCCCAACGCAGTTGCGCCGACGGTGCAGCCGCCACAAGGAGCCAGAGGCGATCTCCCCAAGACGCCGCTGAAACTGGAAACTCCGGATATGCCGGTGCCGCAGAGGGGTTTGAACCTGCCGAAACAGTTATCTCCTGGCGACACCATTCGCGATGCTGCGCGGCAGTCCGCAAAACTGAATGCGCCGGCGCCGATTGGCGGCGGGGGGCGACTCCCGGGCGGGGGCCAAGGGGGCGGCGGTGGACACGGAAGCGCCTACGCAGGAATCCAGATGCTCACGGACAATGAGGGCATCGATTTCAACGACTACCTGCACCGCGTGTACATTAAGGTGAAGCAGAACTGGTTTGCTGTGATGCCTGCATCTGTATCGTTGGGCGACCAGGGAGTTGTGTCGCTGCAATTCCGAATCCTGAAGAATGGGGCGGTGCCGGGCGGGGAGCCTGTGCAGGTGTTCAGTTCGGGGAAAGAGCCGCTGGATCGTGCCGCGTACTCCTCTATTCGCGGTTCCAATCCGTTCGAGCCGCTTCCGTCCGGATTCAAGGCGGAATACATCGTGCTGCGTTTCACTTACTACTACAACCTGCAGCCGCCAAACAATTAAAGGCTGTCTCATAAATGCCTCGAGGTACCAGCCCGCGCACCTCAGGGGTTAAAACCCCTGAACTCGCGGACTTTTTCGACACGGCTGAAGCTGTGCCCTCCCAGCAGCCATTTATGAAATGACTGCTCGGGGGCTTTTCCCCATTCCGGCTGGCACATAAGGTATCTTTTCGGGTGCTGGAGCCGGATGATCTGGCGGCGTTATTCCTACGAACTGCAGCCCCGACCTGATCCTGCTGATCTGTTACCATTCTGCTGAGGCAGAGGCATGAAACTGGCGCGGCAACAGGTGTTGGGGAGCGTGTTGATAGCGCTGATCGTGCTGGTGGTGCTTCTAATCCGAGCCTGGCCGCTGCTGTTCCGCAAATGAGCGAACCCCGCGAGTTGCCTCTCGTAGTCATCGTAGGACCCACCGCTTCCGGAAAATCGAAATTGGCTGTGTGGCTGGCCCTGCAACTGCGCGGCGAAGTGATTGCATGCGATTCCACGCAGATGTACCGCGGCTTTGACATCGGCACCGCGAAGCCCAGCGCGGAAGAGCGCCAGGGCGTTCCGCATCACATGATGGATTTGCTGGATCCCAGCGAAGAGGCTACGGCAGGAAGGTACCGCGAGCGAGCGATCGGCGTGCTGGAAGACCTTCGCGTCCGGCAACGCCTGCCAATATTCACTGCGGGGACGGGGCTGTACCTGCGCGCCCTACTCGAGGGATTGGCGGATGTGCCGCAGCGCTCGGAAAGCCTGAGGGAGCGATTGCGAACGAGTGCGGCGGAACACGCGGCGGGGCATTTGCACCGGATCTTGCGGCGGCTCGATCCCATTTCCGCGGGAAAGATTGCGGCTGCGGACGAGCAGAAGCTGATACGCGCAATCGAAGTGTGCCTGCTGGCGAAGAAGCCGATGTCGGAAGTGCAACGGAACGGAAGGATGCCATTGCCAGGGTGGCGAGCTGTGAGAATTGGGCTGCAGCCAGAACGCGAGGAGCTGTACAAGCGCGTACAAGCGAGGACGGAAGCGATGCTGGCCAGCGGGTGGATGGAGGAAGTGCGGGGACTCGTCGCGGGCGGCTTGCCGGAGGACGCGAAGCCATTTGATTTCATCGGCTACCGTGAATTGCGGGCGGTCTTGTGCGGGGAGATAAAATTGGAGGAGGCGCGGGCGGCGATACTGCAGGCCACGCGGCGCTATGCCAAGCGACAAATTACGTGGTTCCGGCGAGAAGCTGGCGTGCATTGGCTAAGCGGGTTCGGAGATGATCCAGAAATCCCGCAGCAGGCGTTGGGCATCGTGCGCGAGGAGTTGCGCGGCGCGATTCCGGATGAATGGACGTATAATTGAGGCGATGAGGCAGGTTGGCGCGACACGGTGCAGTGAAGGCACGATGACTCCTGATTGTATTCACCTGTGAAAACACAACACGCTACTTCCGCGGCTGAACGTGTCCTCCTGGTGGGCGTGGGATGGAAGCGGGCGCCACGGTTTCCTGGCATGCCGACGGGAGAGCAGGGCCGCGAATCGCTGCTGGAGTTGGAGGAACTGGCGCGTAGCGCCGGGGCGGAGATAGCAGGCACGGTGTTTCAGTTGCGCGAGGCGGCGGACCCCGCGACGCTGGTTGGCCGCGGGAAATTGGATGAGATTCGCGCGGAAGCCAACGCCCGAGGGGCGCCACTGATCATTTTCGACAGCGAACTCACCCCGATGCAACAACGCAACATCGAGGAGGCCACCGAGCATCGGGTGATCGATCGCACGCAACTCATCCTGGATATTTTTGCGAAGCATGCGCGGAGCCGCGAAGGGCAATTGCAAGTGGAGCTGGCGCAGTTGAACTACATGTTGCCGCGGCTGACGGGACGCGGCACGCAGATGTCGAGGCTGGGCGGCAAGAGCGGCGGCGGAGGATCCGGAGGCACGGGCGGAGGCGCCGGGCGCATCGGCGTGCGCGGGCCAGGCGAAAAGAAACTGGAAACGGACCGGCGTCGCATTCGCGACCGGGTGGGAAAGATTCAGGGCAGCATAAACGAAGTGCGCAAACAGCGGGCGTTGCGGCGGGAAGCGCGCAATGCCGTGCCGTTGGGAACAGTCGTGCTGGTGGGTTACACCAATGCGGGGAAATCGACACTGTTCAATGCCCTGAGCCGCGCGGAGGTGCTGGTGTCCACGAGGATGTTCGCGACGCTGGACCCGACGGTGAGGGCGATCCGCCTGCCGTCGAACCGGCGCATCCTGGTATCGGACACGGTTGGGTTTATCCGCGACTTGCCGAAAGGACTGATCACGGCGTTTCGCGCCACGCTCGAAGAAGTGCAGGAGGCGGCGCTGCTGTTGCAGGTGAGCGATCTATCGAATCCTCGGCATGAGGAATTGGACGTGGAGGTCGAGAAAATTCTTGATGAGCTGGGCGTGATGGGAAGGCCGCGACTGCGCGTGTTCAATAAGGTAGACCGGCTGACGGGGGCACAACGCCAAGAGCTCGAAGCAGCTTGGCAAGGCAATGGCGGGGGAGCGCCGCCGGTGTTCGTTTCGGCGCTCACGGGAGAAGGGCTGGAGGAACTGCTGAGGCGGATGGATGTGGTGTTGCCCGTGGATCCCGTCGTGAAGCTCTCCCTGCACATGCCGCTGAGCGAAGGTCGGTCGCTGGCGCTGATTCACGCGCTGGGGCGCGTGCTTCATTCTCAGGTCAGCGAATCGCACATGGATCTGGAAGCGGAGATTCCCGAGGCGATTGCGCGGCGGCTGAAACTCAACGATTTTGTGGTGAAGGGAACTTCGCGAAGTTTCCCCGCGTATCTTTAAATGGAAGGTGAGAATCATGGGCACTTTCATATTGTGGTGTCTCCTGCTGGTGGTATGCTGGCCGCTCGCGCTGTTGGCACTCGTGTTGTATCCGTTGATTTGGCTATTGTTGCTGCCATTCCGGATTGTGGGAATTGCGGTGGGCGGAGTGTTTGAACTATTGCGCGCCATTCTCTTCCTGCCTGCGCGTGTGCTGCGCGGACCGCGAGCGATCTGAGGAGAGTGGAAAACGGGGATGCGTTACTTCCGGGTAACTACCTCAAATTCAGTGAAATATGAACAAAATGTGACAATTAGCGGGAGCGGAACAAGGTCACCAGGGGCCGTGCCCCATTGTGGAAAAGCTTGTGGAAACTTGCAGGCGGTCCAACCAAGCAGCCGGAGCACAGAACTTCGTCAAGGCAAGAGGCTGTTCCGCTAGGCCATGTAAATTATTGATTTGTAATGCTTTATATCATTTTGTGGCGGTCAGCGGGAACTGTGCGGATGTTTTTCCGGCACAGAGTGCCAGCAGACTTTTGCACAGGTTTGCAGCAGAGGTGTTACGAAAGAGTATCCGGCTGCCCGTGAGCCGCGCTCACCGCGTAGTAACCCCAAAGTACAGCCCCGGCGGGGTCACAGCAGCAACCCTCCAGCGTTGACGCCTTCCAGAGCGGAGTCTATAGTGGCCGAGTGGTGGCGCGTTGCCGCATAGGCAGCGCTTGTTATCATGGCCCTATGAACCTTCCGAACTCCTTGACCGTCCTGCGGATATTTTTCGTGCCGCTGCTGATTGTGGTGCTGCTGACGCGAACTCCGAACGTGGAGCTGTGGGGATTCCCGATGCGTTTCGAGTTCTGGGGGGTTCTGATCCTGCTGTTTGCGGCGGCCACCGACTGGGCGGACGGATTTTTTGCGCGGCGCCGTTCACAAGTGACGACACTCGGGATTCTGCTGGATCCCATCGCGGACAAGTTGCTGATCACCGCGGCGTTCATCGCTCTGGTGGATATGCACCTCGCGAAAGCATGGATGGTGGTAATCATCATCGGGCGGGAATTCACCATCATGGGTTTGCGGAATATCGCCACGGCGGAAGGATTCGATATCGCGGCATCGACCCTGGGCAAGACCAAGATGGTATTGCAGGTGTGTGCGGCTGCGGTTTTGATAGCGGGAGTCCGCCATCCCTCGTTAAAGCCGCTGGGGCTGGTGCTGCTGTGGCTGGTGGTGATCAGCGCGCTGGTTTCCGCGGGACAGTATTTCTTGAAGTTCTGGAGCCAACTGGACGACCGCATCAAGCTGCGGCGGAAGCTCAGCCTGACGGAAACACGGAAGAATTCGCAGGATGCCGTGCCTCTCTGATGCCGACAGAAGAACCATCCTGGATCTGGCGCGCCAGGCCATCACGGAAGCTGTCTGCCACGGGTGCTTAGTTCATCCCATCCCCAATGCCGAAGTGTTGGAACGCCGGTGCGGTGTGTTCGTTTCTCTCCATGTGAAGGGAAAGCTGAGGGGTTGCATCGGGGTAATTGACGGCCGGGAGCCACTCGGCGAAAGCATTGTGCGCTGTGCGGCGGGAGCGGCCCTGGAAGATCCGCGCTTCACGCGGATGAAGCCAGAGGAAGTTGGAGATGTTGAGATCGAGGTATCGCTGATGACTCCCTTGGAGTTGATCCGGCCCGAAGAAATTGAGATCGGAACTCACGGCCTGATGGTGGAGCAGGGCGGGCGCCGCGGTTTACTGCTGCCGCAAGTGGCTCTGGAGCACCATCTGGACCGCGAGCGTTTTTTGGAAGAAACCTGCTGGAAGGCCGGACTGGCGCGGGAGGCCTGGAAGAACCCGGACACGAAGATCTATGGATTTCGTTGTGAGATTGTTTCGGAAAGCAAGTAAGCCATTCTGAACATGAAGTCCTAAATCGAAGGGGGTTTTCATCGCACAAAAAACGTGCGATGGAGAACCGTATCTCCGCTCTGGGACGGCAAAAAACGCCGTCCCTCCGGTCGAAATTACAGGTTTTGAGCGGTGGATTATGCCGGGGCGTCCAACTTGGGATTTCAGGTTTAAAAAAAGAAGCCCGCGGCGCAGAGGTGGCGCGGGCTTCCCGATAACGTAGCCGGGGTAGACGGATTACTCGATTTCGACGTAATCGCCGGCGTAGGTATCGATGCTGGTGTGAGTAACGAACATGGTGGACGAGTTGTGGTCCACTCTGATCACGATGCCCTCGCCGAGCACTTCCCGGGGCAAATCGTTCCACTCGTATTTTTGCGGTGTACTGCCGAAGCCAAACAGCTTGTATTGAGAGTCCGGCGTACTCGGAGCCGTTTCCGCGTGCGAGCCCTGATAGCGGAAGATGCGGAAATAGTCGCCGACCCTCACGCCCTGATTGGTGCCGAGGTTGACATAAACGATGGAATTCTGCCCGTAGGTCTGCGAATGATTCTGACCTACGACAAGCATGCCGACGGACTTGCCGCTGACAGGCGCAAAATGATCGAACGGGCCGGCGGGCTTGTATGCCGGCGAGGGACGTTCCTGCATGGGCCTGAGGATGTCGCCGCGCTGTATGTAATTGCAGGTGAAGGTAACCTGCGCAGTGGAAACGTTGGGCTGCACGCCGGTGACAACAAGCTGTCCGGTATCCTTGTACACTGTGCCCATGGCCTTCAAAAGTTTGTCCTGCCACTTGAACCACTTGACCTCTACGGGGTCGGATTCCGGCCGAATCGCGAAGAAGCGGTCGCCGACACGCACGCCCTGATTGGAGCCCTTGTTGATGTAAACGTAATCACCGCGGGCGAAAAGGATCTTGATGTTGGACTGCTCTCCGGAAATCAAGCGAATGTCATCCTGCGTTTTCTCATCGGAGACAAAGCCGGCACAGTAAACCGCCGAGAAATCAGGGGAGGTCTGGGCGCCGACAGCTTGCGTGGAAGATACGACCTGGCTGGGCGGGTTGCCCTGCGCCGAAGCGCCGACGGCTGCCAGGAGAATTCCGAGACACATCGTTGTTGCGTTTGCGCGCATCATCATCGTACTCCTTCAACTCACGCCAGAAAGGGCCGTGCGGGGACTTGCACCTTTGAAGCTAGCAAGCGCCTCAGGCCACGTCAACAAAATGGGTGAGGACGCTTTACACATTTGCAAAGGCATGCTACAAGCCC
>JBEKOE010000007.1:0-71019 GCA_049522075.1 Candidatus Acidiferrum sp. | reverse complement strand
CGGGCTCCTTCCGTGCCTCCCGAACCTGGTTCTCTCTCCTTGCTCATACACACCTCCTCGTGATCTCTGATTCATTTTCATCACAATTCGGTGTCCAAGAAATTCCTAGGGCGCGGGATGCTTATCATCGTGCCACTCACAATTCTCCTGATTTTTATCATTCTCTACTCGATGTTTCGCTCGTTCAAATGGGCTTTGCTCATTCTCGCCAACGTGGCGCTGGCGCCCATCGGCGGCACGCTCGCCCTGTTGATTTCTGGTACGCACTTCAGCGTGTCCTCCGGCGTAGGCTTCTTGGCGCTTTTCGGCGTTTCGGTCCAGACCGGCGTGATCATGCTGGAGTACATCAATCAACTGCGCGTGAAGGGGTACTCGATAGAGGAATCGGCAATCGAGGGCGCCGTTCTCCGGCTGCGGCCCATTATGATGACCATGCTGGTCGCCACGTTTGGGCTGTTGCCCGCCGCACTTTCGCACGCCATCGGTTCCGACTCGCAGCGGCCCTTCGCCATTGTTATCGTCGGCGGTCTCATCTCCGATCTGGTGATGAGCATCTTCCTCTTGCCGACGCTGTATGTCTGGGTCTCGAGAGATGGCGACAAGCTCCCCGAAGCAGAGATGGAGGTTGATGAGAGTGCGTCGTAGCGCTCCGTTTGGAGGGTCGCGAATCAAGCTGGAAAATGCAACAGTTCGATCCAAGTGCGAGGCCGTGAGCGTCAAAACGAGTGGGGTGTTGTACGGTTGCGCGGGAATGGCTCGGATTCGCAGAGGCCGTTTGCGATTGTGATCGTGGGTGGATTGTTTGCTGCATTGTTCATCAGCATCTACTTGTTGCCGACGAGGTACGTTTGGGTGGCGCGAGACACAGACATGCTGCCACTGAGTGACGCGGAATGGGAAGAACCGGCCTGAGAAACTGAACGGTCTGCAGTGACGTGCGTCACAAAACGCCATGTAAGACTGCCCAAGTCGTCATTGCCCTTATTTCATCGTAGTTTCCATTGATTTCAAATGCCGCGCAGCCTACCATTTTCTAGAGACCTTTTTTGATTGCTCCGGAGAAACCAATGACCCGCAAAATGTCTATCGTCGACGGCAACGAGGCCGCCGCCGCCGTCGCCTACCGCATCAATGAGGTGATCGCGATCTACCCGATCACGCCGTCGTCCCCCATGGGGGAGTGGTCCGACGAGTGGAGCTCTGAAAAGAAGCCCAACATTTGGGGAGCCATCCCGGATGTGATTGAAATGCAAAGCGAAGGAGGCGCTGCGGGTGCGTTACACGGCGCAGTGCAGGCTGGCTCATTAGGGACCACGTTTACAGCGTCGCAGGGCTTGCTGCTGATGATCCCCAATATGTTCAAGATTGCAGGGGAGTTGACCGCGGCTGTGATCCACGTGGCGGCGAGGACGGTGGCGACGCATGCCCTGTCCATTTTTGGAGACCACAGCGACGTGATGGCCACGCGCACCACAGGTTTCGCTTTGCTGGCGTCAAATTCGGTGCAGGAGGCAAGTGATTTTGCGTGTATTGCGCAGGCTGCTGCGCTGGAGTCGCGCGTTCCCTTCGTTCACTTCTTCGACGGATTCCGGACCTCGCACGAAGTGAACATGATCGAACCCTTGAGCGATGACGATCTTCGGGCGCTGATCGATGACAAGTTCGTGCGGCAGCATCGCGAACGGGCCATGTCGCCGGATCATCCGGTACTGCGCGGGACGGCGCAGAACCCGGACGTGTTCTTCCAGGCGCGGGAAGCGTGCAACCCATACTACCGGGCGTGTCCGACGATTGTGCAGGATGTGATGGAGCGCTTCGGAAAGCGTACCGGGCGGAAGTATAACCTGTTTGACTATTACGGACCGGCAGACGCTGAGCGCGTGGTGATTCTGATGGGCTCTGGCGCAGGCGCGGCGGAAGAGACTGTGGACGCGCTGCGGAAGTCGGGAGAAAAGGTTGGGCTGTTGAAGGTACGACTGTATCGTCCATTTGCGGCGGCGGCGTTCCTCAGCACAATTCCCGCCAGCACGAAGGCAATCGCGGTGCTGGATCGCACGAAGGAGCCGGGCGGCCTTGGCGAGCCGCTCTACCAGGATGTGCTGACGACGTATGCGGAGAGATACGCGACGAAGCCAGGAGCAGGAATCCCGCGAATCATCGGCGGGCGGTACGGATTGTCGTCGAAGGAGTTCACACCCTCGATGGTGAAGGCGGTGTTTGACGAATTGAAGAAGGCCGAGCCGAAGAATCACTTCACCGTGGGGATTCAGGATGATGTGACGCACACCAGCTTAGATTATGACCCGGATTATTCGGCGGAAGACCCGCGGGCGGTGCGCGGACTCTTTTATGGGTTGGGATCGGATGGAACGGTGGGGGCCAACAAAAACTCCATCAAGATCATCGGGAAGGGCACCAACAATTACGCGCAGGGCTACTTCGTGTATGACTCGAAGAAAGCAGGCACGGTGACGGTGTCGCACGTGCGGTTCGGGCCGGATCCGATCCGGTCAACGTACCAGATCACAAAAGCGAATTTTGTGGCCTGCCACCAGTTCCAGTTTCTAGACCGCATTGACGTGCTGGCGGCAGCGGAACCCGGCGCGGTGTTCCTGCTGAATGCGCCGTTTGGACCGGACGAAATCTGGGATCACATCCCGCGGCAGGTGCAGGAAACGATCATCAAGAAGAAGTTGCGGTTCTTCGTGATTGACGGCTACACCGTGGCGCGGGCCGCCGGGATGGGCAGCCGGATCAACACGATCATGCAGACCTGCTTCTTTGCGATCAGTGGCGTGTTGCCGAGGGAAGAAGCCATTGCCGCGATCAAGAAAGCAATTTTGGATACGTATGGCAAGCGCGGCGAAGCGGTGGTGCAGAAAAACTACGCGGCGGTGGACGCGGCACTGGCGCACATGCACGAGGTGAAGGTGCCGGCCAAGGTGACCGCGCTATTCGACATGCTGCCGGCAGTATCGCCGCAAGCGCCAAAGTTCGTGCGCGACGTTTTGGGAACAATCGTCACCGGGAATGGCGATTCGCTGCCGGTCAGCGCGATGCCCATCGACGGAACCTTCCCCACCGGCACGGCCATGTGGGAGAAGCGCAACATCGCCAAGGAAATTCCCGTTTGGGACGAGCCCTTGTGCATTCAGTGCGGCAAGTGCGTTCTGGTATGCCCGCACGCGGTGATTCGCGCGAAGGTGTATGACTCCTCGCTGTTGAAGAATGCGCCGGAGACCTTCAAATCCTCGAAGCCGCGCTGGCGGGAATTTGAGACGCTAAAGTACACGCTGCAAGTAGCTCCGGAGGATTGCACGGGCTGCAAACTGTGCGTGGAGGTCTGCCCCGCCAAGAGCAAGAGCGAGGTGAAACACAAAGCGATCAACATGGAAGACCAGGCCCCCTTGCGGAAGCCGGAAAGCGTGAACTGGGAGTTTTTCCTGTCGCTGCCGGAATTCGACCGCAACAAGCTGGCGCACACGCAGGTAAAGGATTCGCAGTTGCTCGAGCCGCTGTTCGAATTTTCGGGGGCTTGCGCGGGCTGCGGAGAGACGCCGTACATCAAGTTGCTGACCCAGCTCTTCGGAGACCGGCTACTGATCGCGAATGCCACCGGCTGCTCCTCGATTTATGGCGGAAACCTGCCGACGACGCCGTACACGTTGAACAAGGAGGGACGCGGACCGACGTGGTCGAACTCACTGTTTGAAGATAACGCGGAGTTCGGTTTGGGGATGCGCCTGGCGGTGGACCAGCAGAACGCGTACGCGCGCGAATTGCTGAAGCGGTTGAACGGCCCGGTTGGTGATGTACTCGTCAAAGGCCTGCTAGAGGCCGACCAATCGAAGGAACTGGGAATCCAGGAGCAGCGCAGACGCGTGGTGGAACTGAAGAAAAAACTGCAGGCGCTGAATACGCCGGAGGCGCAGGCGCTTCTGCCGGTGGCCGATTCTCTGGTGCGGAAGAGCGTGTGGCTGCTGGGCGGAGACGGTTGGGCCTACGACATCGGATTTGGCGGGCTGGATCACGTTCTGGGATCGGGGCGCAACGTCAATGTGCTGGTCCTGGACACGGAGGTGTATTCCAACACCGGAGGACAGATGTCCAAGGCAACGCCGCGCGGAGCGGTGGCGAAATTCGCAATGGGCGGAAAGCGCACTGGGAAGAAAGACCTGGCGATGGAAGCGGTCAGCTACGGTTACGTTTACGTCGCGCGCGTGGCGCTGGGCTCGAGCGACACGCACACAGTGAAAGCGTTCATGGAGGCGGAAGCTCACGACGGACCCTCGCTCATCATCGCGTACAGCCACTGCATTGCGCACGGTTACGACATGTCCATGGGATTGGACCAGCAGAAGAAGGCGGTGCTCTCGGGTTACTGGCCGCTGATGCGCTACAATCCCGCGCTGCGTTTGGAAGGCAAGAATCCTTTCCTGCTGGATTCCAAGGCGCCAAGCATTCCATTGAAGCAGTATGCGTACCAGGAGGCGCGGTACACCATGCTGGTGCGGAGCGATCCGGAAGCGGCGCGGGAATTGCTGAAGCTCGCCCAGGACGACGTGGAACGCCAGTGGCGGGTGTATGCGAACCGCGCAGCTATGGCGGGACGCTCGGAATCGCCGCATATTGCACCGGAAGAACCTGAATCCACGCCCGAAACCGTGAAGAAGGGAGGGGAAGAGGAATGAGCGATCTCTCCACTAAGTATCTTGGACTCAACCTGAAATCACCGTTGCTGGCTTCGGCTTCGCCGCTATCGGAATCGGTGGATAACATCAAGCGGCTGGAGGACCACGGCTTGGCGGGCGTGGTCTTGCCGTCGTTATTTGAGGAACAGTTGGCACTGGAGAGCCTGGCGGTGGATTCCGATCTGTCGCGGGGGACGGAGAGTTTTCCGGAATCCGCGAGTTTCTTTCCGGATTTGCAGACCTACAACCTCGGCCCGGATGGGTATTTGGAGTTGATCCGGCATGCCAGGGAGGCTGTGAAAATCCCGGTGATCGCCAGCCTCAATGGCGTATCGAGCGGAGGATGGCTGGAGTACGCGCGATTGATGGAGGAAGCGGGCGCCGATGCGATCGAGCTGAACATCTATTCGATTGCAACGGACCCGGCGGTGAGCGGGGCTGAGGTGGAGCAGGGCTATATTGACCTGGTGCGGCAACTGAAGCGCACTCTGCGCATTCCGCTGGCGGTGAAGCTATCGCCGTTTTTCAGCGCGCCCGCAAATATGGGAGTCCGGCTGGATGAATCGCGCGCGGATGGGATCGTCCTGTTCAACCGCTTCTATCAGCCCGACTTCGACATCGATCAACTGGAAGTGACACCCTCGCTGAACCTCAGCCGGCCGGAGGAATTGCTGTTGCGTTTGCATTGGACGGCAATTCTGTTTGGGCATGTGCGGGCAGACTTGGGTATCACCGGCGGGGTGCACAGTTCGCGCGACCTGCTGAAGTGCATTTTGGCGGGAGCCAAGGTGGTGTTCATGACGTCCGCGCTACTGCGGAACGGCGTGCAGCATGCCGCGCACGTGCTGTCGGAAGCGAACCGGTGGCTCGATGAGCACGAGTACAGCTCGATTCAACAGATGTGCGGGAGCATGAGCCATGGCTCCGTGCCGGATCCGACGGCGTTTGAGCGCGGGAACTATATGAAGGTGCTGAGTTCGTACACGCTGCGGGCCAACGTATTCAACGATTAGAGGACGTTCCGGGTGAGGGAAGGCCCACGGGCAAGGCGGGGAAATTCCTTTCAGCAAACACCTTGGCCCATACCCAGCCCGCTTACGCAGTATTCACCGGCAGAAGAATAGAATTGGGCGTGGTAGGAAGAAGCCCTTCATTTGAAGCCCAGTTGCGTTGGGCCTCGGGCGCTTTGCTATTCTCCAGCTTCGGAGAGGAGTTCCTCGGCGAAGTGGAAAGCAGCGTTCGCGGCGGGCACACCGCAATAAATCGCGGTCTGCAGCAGGACTTCGCGTAGCTCCTCGCGCGTCACGCCGTTTTGCAGTGCGGCGCGGATGTGCATCTTCAGTTCATCTCCACGGTTCAGGGCGACCAGCATGGCGATGGTAATCAGGCTGCGCGTTCTTCGCGGGAGGCCGGGGCGCGTCCAAATCTCACCCCAGGCATAGCGGGTGATCAAATCTTGAAAAGCGGAGTTGAATTCATTCTCGGCTGCCTGGGCGCGCTCGAGGTGGGCTTCGCCCAGCACCGCGCGGCGGACTTTCAGGCCCTCTTTGTGGCGATCGCGCTCATCCATGCGGAGCTCCCCTATTTTTGAAGAAAATTGAGCACTCGAGTGTTGAAGTCTTCCTGGGCTTCGATGTTGGACAAATGTGCGGCGTTTAGTTCGACGTAGCTGGCGCCGGGAATGTGTTTTGCCAGGAACTGGCCATCGGCTGGAAGTGTCGCGGGGTCATGGGTTCCGGAAAGGACGAGTGCGGGGACTTTGACATTTTGCAGATTCTGGCGCTGGTCCATATCGCGGACCGCGGCGCAACACGCGACGTAACCTTCGGGATTCGCTTCTTCAAGCATGCGCAAGACCGCCGCGGTTTCCGCGGGGTGCGAAACGCGGTAGGCCGGGGTCAGCCAGCGCTCCACGACTCCCGCGGCCACCGCATGCATTCCGCCCTTCCGGATGGCGTCGATGCGCGCATTCCAGGTTTCAGGTGTGCCGATTTTTGCCGCGGTATTGCAGAGGACGATTTTGTGCAACCGGTTCGCGGCATTGGCGCCCAGAAACATGCCAGTCATCCCGCCCATGGAAAGCCCGCAGAAATGGACGCGATCCAGATGGAGGAAATCGAGGAGGCACACGACGTCCCAGCTTAATTTCTCGATGGTGTAGGGGCCAGGAGTAACGCTGGATTGGCCGTGGCCCCGCGTGTCGTAGCGCAGCAAGCGGAAATGCCTGGTAAAGGCGGCGACTTGCGAGTCCCACATGCGATGGTTGGTGCCGAGAGAATTGGAAAGGACAAGGACGGGAGCGCGCTCAGGGCCGGACCACTCGTAAAAGATCTGAGCATCGGGAAGTTTGGCGAAGGGCATAGGGCGGTGCTCCTTGGTCAGCGTGGTGCAGGAAACTCGCGAGCCTCCGCGACAACGCGACGGATGAATTCATCGGCGCTGCCGAGATAGTTTCGCACATCGAAAAGACTTTCGAGGTCGGCAGGCGTCAGATGCCCGCGCAGCCCAGATTCCTCGCGGAGCATATCTTTCAAGTGGCGATTCTGCTCGCGAGCTTTTTTGCAGGCGGCTTCGACAACAAGGTGAGCGGGCATTTTGCCCATACGGTCTCCGAGAGCCATGGCGACGGCTTCGGCGAAAATAAGGCCATTGGTGAGTTCGAGATTGTGGCGCATGCGCTGAGTGTCGACTTCCAGGCCCGGCAACATCTCCACCAGATGGTGAAGCGCGCCGCCGGAGAGGCGGACGATGTCCGGAAGCGTTTCCCATTCGGCGTGCCAGCCGCCGAGTCCGCGCTGTTCTTCTTGAGGCATGGCGGAGAGAAGCGTGGCGACGAGGCCGGGAATCCGCGTCGCAGCCGCGAGAACCACGGCGCACGTGACGGGGTTGCGCTTCTGCGGCATGGTCGAGGAGCCGCCACGTCCCTCGAAAATGGGTTCGGCGAGTTCGGCAATTTCGGTTTGCGCGTGGAGAGAGATGTCACGCGCAATTTTGCCCAGAGTGCCGGTGCACAAGCCCAAAGTAGTGGCGATTTCACCGATGCGATCGCGATGCGCGTGCCAGGGAATGGATGGCAGGGAGAGGCGCAGGTCATCGGCCAGGGCTTTGGCGACTTCCGGGCCGCGGCCGCCGAGAGCAGCAAGAGTGCCAACGGCGCCGCCGAATTGCAGCGTCAACACGCGCGGCTTGATCTCGGCGAGGCGGTTGCGGTGGCGAGAGACTGCGTCGAGCCAGCCGGCGACGATGAAGTCGAAGGTGGTGGGCAGGGCTTGCTGCATCCACGTACGAGCGACAATGGGAGTGGCACGGTGTGTTTCGGCGAGCGTGACGAGACTGCCGCTAAGACGAGCTAGGTCCTGATCGATGAGATTGAACGCGCCGCGCATTTGCAAAATACAGCCGGTGTCGATGACGTCCTGGCTGGTGGCGCCCCAATGAACGAAGCGCGCCGCATCCTTGTCCACGTGAGCGACAATTTCGGTAAGTTTCTTGACAAGGGGGATGGCCAAATTGCCGGAGAGGGCGGCGTCCTTGGCAATGACAGAAAAGTTAAAGTGTTCCGCGCGGCACTTGCCGGCAATGATTTGTGCTTGGGATGCCGGAACAATTCCGGATGTGGCTTCGGCGCGGGCAAGAGCGGCTTCAAAATCGAGCATGCCCTGAATGCGGGCTTCGTCGGAGAACAGTTTATCCAGCGCGTCGTAGCGAAATAGAGGGTCGAGAAGGCTCATCGGCGGCACTGTCTCCCCAGGTCAGCACTCAAAGAATACGGTTTCGTGTTCGCCTTGCAAGCGAATATCCCACTCAAGAGTGCGCGGGTCTTCCGCGAGCGGCCGTGCGATCAGAGTAGCGCGGCGGCCGGCGGGAACGAGATTCAAGACCTGATCTTCCGGGTTCTCTGGATCATTCGGAAAATAGAGCCGCGTAACCAGGCGGCGGAGCAAACCACGCATGAACACTGAGATTTCGAGATGTGGTGCCTGAGGACGGCCATCGAGGCCGGGAACGCTGCCGGGCTTGATGGTGGTGAAGGAGAATTCGCCTCGATCGTTGGTGGGAACGCGGCCGAAACCGAAAAATCCATGAGCGGGTGATTTTTCCTCAGAATTGACCGGCTGAACATATCTGCCGTGAGCATCGGCTTGCCAAATTTCCAGGCAAGCGTCGGGAACGGATTGACCTTCGCCATCGAGGATGCGTCCGCGAATGGTGACGCGTTCGCCGCTTGATGCGCCAGGCGCGAGATCGCAGCGATTCAGCCAGGCGAGGCCGATACTGAAATACGGGCCGACAGTTTGCGAAGGTGTGGACTCTCCGCTCATCTCATCGCTCCATGGGAGTGGCGTTGCGGCCACGCAGCACAATGTCAAAACGGAAGCCGAGGGCGATCTCCGGTGCAGTTGTCGCCCAGTCGAAGTTCGAGATGAGGCGCTTGCGCGCGGATTCCACGGGAACACTGTTGTAAATCGGGTCGAATTCGAGAAGGGGATCACCGGGAAAGTACATTTGCGTGACGAGGCGTGTGGCGAACGCGGGACCAAAAACGGAGAAGTGAATGTGCCTAGGGCGCCAGGCGTTGTAATGATTGCGCCAGGGATAAGCGCCGGGGCGAATGGTGACGAATCGGTAGCGGCCTTCCGCGTCGGTGAGTGCTTGCCCCATGCCGGTAAAATTGGGATCGAGCGGAGCATCGTGCTGATCCACTTTGTGCAGATAACGTCCGGCGGCATTGGCTTGCCAGATTTCCACCAGGGAATGAGCGACCGGGCGGCCATCTTCATCCATGAGGCGGCCGCTGACGACAATGCGCTCGCCGAGAGGCTCACCCTTGTGCTGGCGGGTGAGATCGAAGCCCTTGGGCGGAACGACTTCCTTGGAAAAGGATGGCCCGGTAGTTTCGGAAAGTGTGTGAGGGAGCTGGATCAAGGGTTGCGTGGGCGCGCGCTTGATGGAGGAAACGTAGGGCGGATGCAAAAGCTCCGGCTGAGTGCCGGGGGAGGACCTGCGATATCGCAGCATCGGCATCACGCTCCAATTTCTTCAGACGCGTTCCAGAATCACGGCGATGCCCTGGCCAACGCCGATGCACATGGTACAGAGGGCGTAGCGGCCCTTGGTCCGCAGCAATTGGTAGAGTGCAGTCGTCACGAGGCGCCCACCGCTGGCGCCGAGCGGATGACCGATGGCGATGGCTCCGCCATTGGGGTTGACGTTCGCGGCATCGTCAGAGAGGCCGAGTTCGCGAAGCACCGCGAGCGCTTGAGCGGCGAAGGCTTCGTTCAGTTCGATCACGTCCATCTGTGAAAGATTGAGACCCGCCTTGGCAAGGACCTTGCGCGTCGCAGGAACGGGCCCCATACCCATGATGCGTGGGGCGACACCGGAGGCCGCCGCGGTAATCACGCGGGCTCTGGGCGTCAGGCCGTGGCGCTTGATACCGTCCTCGGAGGCCAAGAGAAGAGCGCAGGCGCCATCGTTCACGCCGGAAGCGTTTCCAGCGGTGACGGTGCCGTCGGGCTTCACTATTCCTTTCAGTTTCGCAAGGGCCTCGAGCGTTGTGTCTGGGCGGGGATGCTCGTCCACGCTGACGAGCACCGGGTCACCCTTTTTCTGCGGAATGGGGACGGCGACGATTTCTTCCGCGAGGCGGCCAGCTTTCATCGCCGCGCTGGTGCGCTGCTGGCTGCGAAACGCGAAAGCATCCTGATCCGCACGTGCAATGTGATATTCCTCGGCGACAATTTCGGCGGTTTCCGGCATAGCGTCGGTGCCAAACTTGGCTTTCATGGCGGGATTCACGAAGCGCCAGCCGATGGTGGTGTCTTCGATTCTCATGTTGCGGGAAAAGGCGGCATCAGCCTTGCCCATCACAAACGGGGCGCGAGACATGCTCTCCACGCCGCCCGCAAGAATAAGATCAACTTCACCGCTCTTGATGCCGCGCGAAGCAACGGCGACGGCGTCCATGCTGGAGCCGCAAAGCCGATTCACGGTGCTTCCGGAAATCTCCTTGGGAAGGCCGGCGAGAAGAAGAGCCATGCGCGCGACGTTGCGATTGTCTTCCCCTGCCTGATTGGCGCAGCCATAGACGACGTCATCCAGCGCGCTCCAGTCGACCTTGGGGTTGCGTTCGAGCAGGGATTTGATGGGAATGGCGGCAAGGTCATCGGTTCTAACGGTTGCGAGCACGCCACCGTATCTTCCAACGGGCGTGCGAATGGCGTCACAAATGTAAGCGAAGCTCATGGTTTTTGCGATCTTTCCTCGCCCACAGTCTACCGTAAACACACACCGGTTGACCAAATCCGGTGCTTCTTCCCGGGGCGTGCGTTAGACTCGCTTGGACCACATCCGCCGCTGAGGGTGGAAGCACACCATGCTCATAAATCGCAAAGAGATCCAGATCGAATGGGGCGATTGCGACCCTTTTGGAATTGTGTTTTTCCCTCGCTACTTTGAATATTTCGACGCTTGCACCAATGCGTTGTTCCATCGGGCGCTGGGTTTCCCGAAGGCAGAGATGTTGCAGCGGTTCCAGATTGCAGGGATTCCACTGGTGCAGGCGAGCGCGAATTTTTTCGCGCCGTCCTCGTTCGGAGATGTCGTCAGCGTGGAATCCTGCGTGACGCAGTGGGGGAAGAGCAGTTTTACCGTGCAGCACCGGCTGATGCGCGGACAGACCCTGGCGGTAGAAGGATTTGAAAAGCGCGTGTGGACGGTGCGGCCGGGGAGCGATCCATCCAAGGCAGTGAGCCAAGCCATTCCCCCGGAAGTCATCGCGAAATTCTCGTAGATTGACGAGAGGCTGTTCCGTTCATGGCCACAATTCGCACGCAAGTCGGGATCATCGGCGCGGGCCCGGCGGGTTTGACGCTGGCACATCTGCTGCACCTGCAAGGAATCGAGTCCGTTGTTCTGGAAAGCCACACGCGCGAGTACGTTGAAAACCGTGTGCGGGCTGGCGTGCTCGAACAAGGGACCGTGGAGATATTGCGCGAATCCGGCGTGGGCGAGCGGTTGGACCGCGAGGGGTTGCAGCACAACGGGATTGAGCTGCGCTTTGGCGGCGCGGGACATCGCATCGATTTCAAAGAACTCACCGGGAAATCCATCACCATTTATGCGCAACAGGAAGTGATCAAGGACCTGATCGCCGCGCGGCTGGGCTATGGCGCGCCGATTTTTTTTGAGGCGGAAGCGCTGCGCGTTGCGGACATCGAAGCGCAACCGAGGATCTTTTACCGGCAGGACGGCGTCGAACACGAGGTAGCATGCGATTTCATCGCGGGGTGCGATGGCTTCCACGGAATCTGCCGGCCGGCGATCCCCGCGGACTGTTTGCAGATTCAAGAGCGGCACTATCCTTTTGCGTGGTTGGGGATTCTGGCGAAAGTGCCGCCGGCCTCCGACGAATTGATTTATACGTATCACAAGCGCGGCTTTGCGCTGATGAGCATGCGTTCGCCCGAAGTTTCGCGGTTGTACTTGCAGTGCGCACCGGAAGAGGACATCCAGGACTGGCCGGATGATCGAATTTGGGAAGAATTGCGCACCCGCATGGCCACGCGCGATGGTTTTGCGCTGAAAGACGGGCCGATCTTTCAGAAGAGCATTACACCGATGCGGGGCTTCGTGGCGGAACCAATGCAGTACGGGAAACTTTTCCTACTGGGCGATGCCGCGCACATTGTTCCGCCAACGGGAGCCAAGGGACTCAATTTAGCCGTGGCGGATGTGCGTGTGATGACACGCGGGCTGGTGGATATCTACAAAAATGGAAAGTGGGACGGATTGGCGAACTACACGGAGAGGTGCCTCAGGCGCGTCTGGAGAGCGCAGCGATTCTCGGGGTGGATGACGGCAATGCTGCACCGGTTTGAGAATGAGGACGCCTTTTCACATAACATTCACCTCGCCGAACTTGATTACGTGACGACTTCGCGGGCTGCTTCCACCGCACTGGCCGAAAACTACGTGGGCTTGCCGTTCGATACGCCAGGGCTATTCTAGTCTTACCCTCAGGAAACACGAATTTTGGCGCGAATCAAAACGGAGAAACGCGTAGTAATTACGGTTCGGTGCGAGTCTGCCAATAAGCCTGGTGGCCGAGGTAATCATCGTCGGGCAAGTTGGCGATGATCATGCGCCTCATCTCCAGCGGGTCAATGGCAGCCTGCAACTTGTAGACTACATCCCCGTTGGGGCGGATGAGCATGGAATAGGGCACGGCCGCGTTCCAGTCCGGATCAAAAGCGGCGAGAAGAGCATACAAGTCGGTCGAGCCGAGAATGAGATTGCGCGTTGTGGCATGGAGCGTAACCAGAGAGGCAAGCGCGCCTTTCTGTTCGTCCGGGTAGTTGATGCTGACGGTAACCACATCGAACGCGCGATGACCATACATGCGGTACATCGTCTGGATCTCGGGCATTTCCTGAACGCAGGGCGCGCACCAGGTGGCCCAGAAATTCACGAGCAGAAGCTTCCCTGTGGGATTTTTGCGCAGGGCTTTCAGGTTTTCGGCGCCGGCGGGGGAAATCTGCACCGGCTGGCTTTCGATCTCCGCTAGCTCCTTTTTGCGCCCTTCCTCCTTATAGAGCCATTTGGTGGAACAACCAACCGAAGGAGTTTTCTCGACCTCCACGGGTTTGTCCACAAGGATAGCGTCGATGGCAAGACGGGCATCACGGCGGGTGACGAGCGCTTCACGCGGGTTGTTGTCCACACGGCCCTCGTAGCGAAGCTTGCGCTGGGCATCAAAAATAAAAAGGTGGGGAGTCGCCGCGGGGCCATAAGCACGCGCAACCTTCTGCGTTTCACCATCATAAAGATAAGGAAAATTGAAATGACGGTACGCCGCGCGGACCTTCATGTCATCGAAAGAATCGCCAACATCCGTGTAGCCCATTTCATCGAGGCGGACGGCATTCGGACTATTGGGCTGAATGGCGACGAGTGCGACGCCGCGGTCGCGGTAGTCGGCCGCAAGTTGTTTGAGGCGGGTTTCGTAGAGCTGCGCCGTGGGGCAATGGTTGCAGGTGAAGGCGATGATAAGAACTTTGCTGGAAGCGTATTCGGCCAAGCAGTGCGTTTGCCCGTCAATGCCCGGAAGGCAAAAATCCGGCGCGGCCGCGCCGATGGCGAGCGGCGGAGGACTGGATTCGTCGGCACGCCCAAAGCCAGAGAGGAGAGCGAGGGCAAGTAAACCGAAGATGAGGGGCAAACCTAAAGAGTGACTTGTGAGGCGATACAGCGCTTTCATTTAAGGCGATTATACATAAGAGGAGCAGGGAGGAGGAGGATGAAGCAACGCCGGGCCAGTGCGATTGGCTTGCATGATGAAGGGTGGGGAGAGAGCAGTGGTTTTGCGGAGGAAGATTACGCGAAGAAGAACAGCCGAAGGGATTTGCGCCAAGCGCACCGGGGGGAGGAAAGACACGATGCAAGCTCCCAAGAACAAAAACTCTGTTTGAGGACGTCTTAATGAAAGGGGAGAAGTGAGCTGTGCCGAATTGGAGAGTTGCAGCCGAGTTGAACGAAACCTCACGCTATTTGGAACTCCTCGAGTTGCGCATCACCCTACGGCTGATTCCTTGCGATTGCCAGCCAGGTTTCTTTGGGAATGTCCAGGAACACGCTTACCACTCTGGGATCGAACTGACTCCCTGAAAGGCGGTGGATCGTCTCGCTCGCCACCTCGAACGAAGCGGCACGCCGGTAGGGCCTGTCGGATGTGATGGCATCGAGGGTATCCACCACGGCGAAGATCCGCGCACTCAGAAGAATCTCCTCTCCCTTGAGGCCGCGCGGATATCCCCCGCCGTCGTAGCGCTCGTGGTGCGAAAGAATGATTTCGGCTGCGTCAGCAAGAAAGGGGATCTCCTTCACGAGGTCGAATCCGATCTGCACGTGCTGCTGCATAAGTTTCCGTTCTTCCTCGGTGAGGGGCCCCGGCTTAAGTAGAATGCCGTCGCGGACCCCGAGTTTCCCGATATCGTGCAGATAGGCTCCTCTGGTAAGACTGTCCAACTGTTTGTCCGACCAGCCCATCGCTCGGGCAATCTCGAGCGAGTAACGGCAGACACGCTGTGAGTGGCCCGCGGTTTCGTGGTCGCGGAGATCAATCGCCGCCCCCAGTGCTTGCAGCGTGTCTTCATAGCTGCGCTCGATCTGCTGGAGAGCGGATTGCAGTTCCACGGTGCGTTCCGCGACCATTTCTTCGAGATGTCGGCGGTAGTGTTCAACCTGTTGTTCGAGCTGCCGCTTCTGCAGCGCGCGCTTGAGGCTCGCCAAAACGGCATTTTCCCGAAGCGGTTTCACAAGATAGTCGTCCGCGCCGCAACGCATCGCCTGCACACCCACGTCCACGTCATCAACACCAGTGGTCACCAAAAACGCCATATGCGAATAGCGGCGGCGAACTTGAGTGAGAAGTTCCATACCGCTGATGCCGGGCATGTTCAGGTCGGAAATGACCGCGTCGAATCGCTCGCGTTGTAAAGTCACAAGGGCTTCTTCACCATTGCAGGCGGTGGCGCAGTGGAAAGCAGGCGGGGCTAGCATGAGGGAGAGAAGCTTGCAAGCAGAAGATTCGTCGTCGACGGCAAGAACGCGTGCCGCAGGTTGATGCTCCGATGAAACCTCGGCGAGACTGCCTTCAGCTTCTGCGGGAAGGACTTGGTCAGCATTGGTCATAAAGAGCATTCCACTGATTCCTTATTGCAGCACCCAGGGACCGGTCTTCTCGATGAACCGGCATCCGTAGTGTCGAAGGGGCGCAGACTTCGAGTCCGAATAAACGATCCTCGCCTTCCCCACGTATTCCTCTCCGTAGCTCGTCATGTAGACTTCCACAATGGAATTGGTCGCGAGTTCGGCCGCGCAGACACACCGAAACCCGCTCAGACTCACGTTCTCGGTCGTCGCGACCTCTTCAACCTTCTTCCCATGACTGTCGGAACCGCGCAGCTTCAACGGAACACGCAATCGCACGCGCACCTCGGTTCGAGGCACCAACCGGCGCGTCTTTGCGATTTGGCCAAGGCCCGCGCGCAGTGCCTCGAAGTCAATCGGCTTCTCGTAATAGCCGGCAGCGCCGAGCTGCTTGCAATGTTCTTTGGTTTGCCCCCCTGATTCGCCGCTCACGATAATGACCGGAATCTTTTGCGTGCGGCTGAAGGACGTAAACATCTCCAGCAGCTCATAGCCGGAATAGTTTGGCATGCGCAGATCCAGCAGGATGGCGTCGGGCTCGTTTTCAAGGGCGAGTGCCAAACCCTGTTCCGGCTCCCCTGAATCAATTACTTCATAGGTATCGCTCAGCTCAAGGCGTACCAGGCGCCGCAATGCTTCATCGTCATCAACAACCAGCACCTTTCCCATGGCCTTGTTCCTCCTATCGGTCGGACCGGATATTGCTGCCCGCAAGTTCGGCCATTTGGCTCATGGCCGGCGCCGGCTTTTTTCCGCCATCCAGCACCTCGCGGACCTTCCGGATAAGAACCTCTTCCGTGAATGGCTTGTGCAGGAGATGCATTGCAGGATCCAGGATTCTGTATCCGGCAATGAAGCTGTCGGTATAACCCGAAATGAAGAGCACTTTCATTCCTGGCTGGCGCGGCGACAGTTGTTCCGCCAAAGTGCGGCCGTTCATGCCAGGCATTACGACGTCAGTCACCAGGAGATCAAAAGTACTGCCGAAGCGCGCCGCGACTTCCAAAGCTTCTTCGCCGCTCCCCGCCGGCAAGACGTGGAATCCGCCTGCTTCAAGAATAGTTTGCTCCAGCTTTCTCAACGGCTCGGCGTCTTCGACCAGAAGGATGCTTTCCGAACCACAAAGTTTTTCTCCCGAATCGACTTTTTGTTCCGCTAGCGCCGGCTCACCCGTATGGCGCGGGAGATAGATTTGAAAGGAGGCGCCTTTTCCCGGCGCGCTATCCACCCAAATATAGCCATTGCTCTGTTTTACGATGCCGTACACAGTAGCAAGTCCAAGTCCCGTGCCCTTGCCGCGTTCCTTGGTGGTGAAGAATGGCTCGAAGACATGTGCGAGCGTTCCGGCGTCCATTCCTGTTCCCGTGTCGGTCACGGCCAAAAGCACGTAATTCCCGGGCTTGGAACCCGGATGGTTCCACGTGTAGATTTCGTCAAGCTGCACGTTGGCGGTCTGGATCTTTAGTTTGCCGCCCGTGGGCATGGCATCGCGCGCGTTGACCGCCAGGTTCATGATGACCTGCTCGATCTGGCTCTGGTCCGCCATCACGTTGCCAAGAGCAGGATCCAGCTCCAGCGAAACTTCAATGTCCTCACCCAACAGCCGCAGAAGCATTTTTTGCATATCGGACGCGAGCGTGTTGATGTTGAGAACCGCAGGCGTCAAGACCTGCTGCCGGCTGAAGGCCAGCAGTTGCTTGGTCAAAGAGGCGGCCCGCTGCCCCGCCTTCTCGATTTCCAGGGCATGCTCGCACAGAGCATTGTTCACGCCCAACGCCCTGATCAGCACTCTGCTGTACCCGATGATGACGCCCAGAAGATTGTTGAAGTCGTGAGCGATCCCTCCCGTGATGCGCCCAATGGCTTCCATCTTTTGCGCCATCCTCAGTTGCCGTTCGAGCACCCGTTTTTCCGTCACATCCTCCGCAAACACTTCAAAGTACGCTGGCACGCCGTTTTCATCGTTGATCCGGCGTCCCGAACACCGCACGATGATTGGAGTGCCTTCTTGCCGCTTCCACTCCAACTCGAGGTCCTTGATTTCCTCCGTGCGTGTGAGGAACTCCGTCAAGCGCCGATATTCGCCGCTGTGCCGGAAGATGTCCGTTGCCAGATCTTTCCGGAGAAGCTCCTCCGCCAACTCGTAGCCCAACATTTTCTGGAGCGCCGGATTCACTTGTAGAAGCAGGCCGGTCATGCTTGCGCGAAAAATCCCGTAGGGTGCGCCTTCTACCACCGAGCGAAAATCTGCCTCCGAGCGCCGCAGAGCCTCCTCCGCTGTTTCGCGCTCCGTGATGTCGCGGTTCACAATCACAAGCTTTTCCGGCTCCCCCTCGGCATTGCGTATGACGCTCGAAGTTGATTCCAACACCAACCACGTCCCGTTCTTGTGGCGTATACGGTACTCCAGCGTCTTCCCTATTCCCGAGCGCCGTGCCTCCTCCGCGGCTTTCTTGACACGCTCACGATCATCGGGATGAATCTGCTCGAATGCTGAGGAGGCCTGCAATTCCTCTGGCGAATATCCCAGCACTTTTTTGTAGGAAAGACTGTTGAAAAGCCGCTTCCCTTCCATATCCACGACTGCGATCATGTCTGCGGCGTTCTCACTGATCAGATGAAATAGCTCTTCCCGTTTCACCAACTCCCTGCGGATTCGATAGATCAGAAGATGCTGATAGATCGTGTAAAGATCGAAGAGGAAAACCAGGGCCACGAGCCCTCGAATGGCTTGCGGCAATACATATAGCGAATTGAAATCCTGATTAACGCTTGAGATAGGAAGGAGGAAGGAGGCAAGCCCGACTGTCAGGAGTAAGGTGATGACAAAAGCTGCTGCCCACAGCCACCATTCCCGCCGTTCGATGTGTCGGAAATTCGCGCGCAGAATGATCGTCTCTGCGACGTCGGGCCCGGCCGCACTTTTTGTTCGATGCGTTCGCACTAATTCTCCATGAGCGTGCACATTTTTGCGCAGGCCACCATGCCTTTGAGACAAAGCCTGCAGCTCTCCGCGGATCGCCTATCCTTCCCATCTGTTCCTGCACTAGGCATGCCAAGGCCGCCTGCATTCCGGCTCTGCCGATTCGGCGCAACGTATTGAAATATCAGATGAAAGCGTCTTCGCAAATGATGCGGCCACTGGGGACCAGAACGGTCCTGTGCCAGCGTGAAGCGGTACTGGTATTTCGGAACAGGCCGCAAGAGGAACCCGTCTCCAAGTTTCTGTAGTTCCCCGAGGGCGGCTCGTCCAATTAGGGGACTGTTCGGACGGACGCATTTGTAAGCGCAAACTCGGTGCGGAGTCACAGACCATCGACAGCGGGGAATATCGATTTCACCGCCAGAGAACGCGCATTTGAGCCAAGAGGAGGACCCGATTTGTGATGTTCAGGAAGCTGTCGGCTGGGGGCATCGTCATTCTGGGGGAAGTAGAACGAGTGGTTACCCGTCCATAGAATTCCACCGCTCCGGTGATTGCGAGTGTTTCAAAACCGTGCAAACAGTCAGAGGTGTCGCTACAAGCTGTATCCAGGCCAGTTGACAACTGTGGAGATTCCTGAAGACATGCCTGGGAGCCTATTGGGCCAAACAAAACCACAAGTATTACCGCCGTGGTGGCTGCTAAGTATATCCAGTGAATATAAGTTCCGCGGAGATTAAAATGCTCCCACGAAATTCTTTAAATCGTAAGCGGTCTGGCACAGTGGCCATAAGTCCGCGGTCGATCCTGCCAACGACGGCACATTTTACACTTCGGTGCTCGAATTGCTCGTCCCCCATGACGAGGGATGAGGCGAATGGTGTTGAATCTCAGTGTTTCTAGCATTGCACAGGACCTGGTATTGGGTCACGCCTTGCAAACAACTGCAGCGAAACAATCGTAATGGGATTCGAGAAATGCTGAACCTCTCGTCAAAGCCTGCGCCGCAAGGGAACAACGTGAATTCGATTGAACGCCAGCGGTTGGTGCTTGAAAACCTGGCTGAAGTACGGTACATCGCCCGGCGGATCCATGAGCGTTTACCGCCGCACGTGTCATTTGACGACCTGATCCAAGCTGGGATGCTCGGGTTGATCGATGCTGTCGATAAATTTGATCCGCAGAAAAACGTGGAGTTTCTTTCCTATGCGCGATATCGCATTCGCGGTGCCATTCTGGATAATCTGCGCCAACTGGATTGGGGTCCACGAAACCTGAGGCAGAAGGCACGCAGACTTGAACAAGCGAACCGCGAACTCACTGGCGAGCTCGGCCATGTTCCTTCGGGGTCGGAGATAGCCTCCAAGCTGGGTTTACCCATTGAAGACTTCCAGCGGCTACTTGGCGATCTGGACGGTCTCCGACTCGAAAGTTTGCATCTTTGGGTTGAGGGAGAGAATGGAGCGCAACATGTGCCAGTAGCGATTCGGCCGGAGGAGGATCCCTTTCAGATGACCTTTCGCCTGGAGCTCCGCCGTCTTCTACGGGAGGCCCTATCGGAACTGGACGGAAGGGAAGGAACCGTCTTGGGCATGTACTATCTCGAAGAACTTACGATGAAGAGAATCGGGGAGATTCTGGGAATTGACGAATCACGCGTGTCGCAAATTCACGCGGTGGCATTGCGTCACTTGCGCTCGCGTCTGGGACGATTTCATTTCTTTCCTCCATACCCTGAGAATGACTGGAGCCGGTCCTCAGACCGTGCCAAGGATTTGGTATTACCTGTTTAATGCTTTTTGTGGTTTGGTCCCTCGATGTCCTTCGCTGCGGCGCCAAGCAGCCTATTTCGCGCGTCGATCGCCTTTGAAGCGTTGCCAAGATTGGAACCAAGGCTTTGCTTTCTGTTTCGCTCCCGCTAGTGCCGTTCCAACTATTTGGGCCAAATGACCGTCCGAGCATCTTACGCGAACACGGAGAGAGTATTCTCGAAGAGATTTGCTGGAACAAGTTGGAACGGCACTAGTTCAAAAAATCCCGCGTCAACCCAAGCTGCTGGCTAATCTAGCTTTCCAGCTTGGGCGATTCGTGGAGCGTGGCGTTGATTAGGGAGTTGACGGGCGCGCGCGCAACCGGCGCATTGATGTCGTCATTCTCAACCCATCGTTTGGAGAGAGAATGGCTTTCATTACGCCCGGGCCGGTTTTCAGCCCCTCTGCGAACTCCCCCGTGGTCTCACCCTCGTCCGGTTCGGCTCAGCAGCCGCCGGGCCCGTAATCTTTCGAGCGCTGGCCGCGGAGCCTTTCTTGACAGTCTTGCTTCCAGCGCCCAGACTCGATGTATCCCCTTCCAGAAAGTTAGTTGTGTGAACCATCATGCGCCTTCTTGTCGCTGAGGCCGATTCGTCTCTTGCGGAGTTTCTTCAAGCTCGGTTTCAGCAGGAACAGTTCACCGTGCAAGTCGCGTCCGCCGGCAACCAGATTTCCGAATTACCGGAGAAAACTCCCCTTGATCTCGTGATCCTGGACCTCAATCTTCCGGGAATTCCAGGGCTGGAGTTTCTTCACACCATTCGCCGCCGCTGGCCGGAAACGCCCGTGATTCTCGTTTCCCAGGCCACCGCCGTGGAAGAGCGCGTTCGCGGCCTCAATGCCGGGGCCGACGACTTCGTCGTTAAGCCGTTCGCCGTTGCGGAACTTGTCGCCCGCGTGCGCGCAGTGCTCCGGCGCCGCAATCGTCCGGCCACGGACACTTTCCGTTTCGAGGATCTCGAGGTGAATCGTATCTCGCACAAAGTCAGCCGCAGCGGACGTGCCATTGAGCTGAGTCCCAAGGAATATGCACTCTTGGAATATCTTCTCCGCCATTCCGGCCGCCCCGTCTCGCGCACTTCCATCATCGAAGAAGTCTGGTGCTTGCACTCCGGTTCCATTACGAACGTCGTCGATGTCTATATCAATTACCTGCGCAAGAAGATTGACGCGGGCTGCGATCGCCCGCTCATTCGTACCATTCGCGGTGTTGGCTATCAGATTGGTGGAAATCACCTGCCCAAATAGTCGCGTCCTCCAGCAGCCTCACCCAAAGAAAATGAGCGCCCCAGCTTGGCCGGGACGCCCAATGAAGCAGAAGGGAACGCGGTTTTCTTAGCGCATCCCCGGGCCGTTCCCTGCGCTCGCGGACTGTGCATTCGGATTCAGACTCAGCATACCCTCGGTGGCCGAAACCGCCACCAACGAGCCGTCACGCCGCGTCCGAATCACGGGGAAGAAACCTTGCGACAGCGGATCGTCCATGTGTCGCCAGGATTTTCCGCCGTCGAACGACGCCAGCAGGCCCTGCTTCTGCAGTGACACCACCAACGCTTTCTCCGTCCCCGCCACCGACTGGAAGGACAATTCTCGGACGTCCGAGCGGTTCCAAGTGCGCCCGGCATCGTGCGAGCCGTACAAGCCCATATTCGACGTGATGAAGAGCGTGCTGTCATCCACGCGGTGAAGTCTCAGGTTCCCCGCCGCGGCAAACGCGAGTTCCTTGGCATCCCAAGTCGCGCCCTTGTCGCTCGAGTACAGCAGGTTTCGTTCAACGATTGCCCAAACCTGATTGCCGTCGGCAGCAACTTCCACCGATTGCGCCGGTTGGCGTGTCAGCGGATCCTTGCTGGCTGGCTTCCACGTCGCACCAGCGTCCTTGGAGACGAGTACGCCGCCGGCCGTCGCCGCGTACCAGGCATCGCTGCCGAACGCCATGCCATTCACTAGAAAAGCTGTCAGTTGAGGGACAGCCTTCTTCGGTGCCGCTGCCTTGGGAGCCACGCCCTTCTTGCCCTTGGCCGTTTTCGCGGCCGGAGCAGAAGTAGTATCCAGCACGTACAGCCCCGCGCGCAGCCACTTGTGAGCCGCGTCGTCATACATCATCCATCCGCCGTTGGTCAACGCCGCCCACCAACCGGTCGGCGCGGCATAGACGTGGCGCAGTTCCGTGCGCTTCAGCCCCGGTCCGAGCGTTGTCCAGGAGTTGCCGCCGTCCTTGGTCGCCAGGAAAGCATTATTGTCAAACGTCAGCACTACCAGGGCGCGTTCCGGATGCTCGCGGTCCAACGCCACATCCGAAATGTGCTGGTGTTGGAAGCCGTTGTTCGCCGAGGTGAATGACGCGCCGCCATCCGTGCTGATCTGGACTCCCTCGCGCTCCGTTCCAATGATTATTTTCTGCGGGTTCTTCTGGTCAATGATCAGCGCGTTGATGATCCAATCGCCCGGTGTCACACGTTTGAAATCCTTCTCGTTCACCGTCTTCCAAAGGCCGCTGGTCGTCCCCGCGTACAGAATGCTTGCATTCGTGGGGTCCATGCGGATCAACTGCGTACGGCGGAACACCGATGGGATGCCTTGATACTTTACCCACTGCTGCCCGCCATTCATGCTGTGATAGATCCCGGAGCACGCCGTGGCGTGCACGCTTTCCACATTCGCGGGATCGACAATGATGCTCATCACATCGGAGTCATCAATCATGCCTTTCACCACCGGGAACCAGTCTTTGCCGCCATTCGTGGTCTTCCAGGGCAGGTGATAGGTTCCGGCATAGATGACGTTGGTATCCTTCGGGTCGAAGGCCACCGAGTCAAAATTCCGCAGGTCCGAATGATTGGCAGGCGTAATGCGCTCCCAGGTGGCGCCTTCGTCGCTGGAGCGGTACACGCCGCTGAGCGCGCCGGCCAGCAACAGTTTCGGATCCGTCGGCGCTTGCGCCAGCGCTCTCACGGTCTCGTGCGCCAGTCCAATAATGTTCCAGGTGTGCCCGCCGTCGTCGCTGCGGTAGACCCCGCCGCCGCCCGAATACAGCGTCCAGGTGCTCGCGTAGAGTCGCTGCGCATCCCGCGGGTCCACGATGACGTGCGTAATTACGTCATCTTGCCCGGTGCCGATGCGGCTCAGCAGTTGCCAGTGTGCGCCTTCGTCGCTCGACGCGAAAACGTGACCATCCGCCGTTCCCAGATAAAGACTTTCGATGTTATTCGGATCTGCAGCCAGAGAAATGACCGTTCCGCCGGGAGGCCCCACTTGCCTCCAGGTCTGCGCCTTCGCAGAAACGGCGAAAATCACCAAAAGCGTGGCTAACCCCAAAAGCACACGTTTCATTTGCATGCGATTCTCCCAGAGCGCCGGTGCGCCCACAAGAACTTAGTGTAGGTAAGCAGTGCGGAAAGGCACGCTGGCCTAAGGTACAGATTCCGGGCAAGATGTTTATAGTACTAGAACCAAGCAGACCGACTGCCCGTACTCTTGCCTCCCCCCCTTCCCGAGTGGCAACTTATTTCCACCGCTGGGGTTGTACCCAATAGGAACCCAATGAGCGTATCAATAGGTAGGGGTTCCCGGGACCCATCTGCTAGCTCCGGGTTCCTCATCAGGGGAGAAAGTTATGATGGCCAACCTTACCACCAGGAGCACGATTGCATTGCTGCTGTGTCTGGCCGCTTCATTGTTTTTGTTGTCGTCCGTCGTCAAGGCGCAAGGCCCGGAGAACGACGCCACCGTCGCCTCAGGCGATGTCGGTCCAAGTGCCGACGACACCCAAGATCCTCCGTCGCGCGTAGCCCGTATCAGTTTCACCGATGGATCCGTATCTCTGCAGCCCGGCGGGACCGGCGATTGGGGTACTGCCACCAAGAATCGCCCCATGACCATCGGCGATAAGCTCTGGGTGGATCAGAACTCCCGCGCGGAATTGCAGGCGGGACAAGCCGCCCTCCATCTGGGCAGCATGACTGCGATCTCCTTCCTGAATCTCGATGAGAACATCACCCAAGTACGGCTCGCCGAAGGCAAGCTCAACTTCCGGGTGCGCGAAATCGTTCAGGGTGACAACTACGAAGTGGACACGCCCAATCTTGCTTTTACCGTTCGCGAGGCGGGTGCCTTCCGCATCGACGTCAACGAGAACGGCGACTACACCAGCGTTACCGCGATCCGTGGTCAAGGTGAAATCGCTGCCGGCGGGCAGACTTATCCCCTTCACGCCGGTGAGCGTGCCGACGTCACCGGTACAGACAACAACGTGAAATTCTCGACCGCCGCTGCCCCGGCGCCCGATGATTTGGATCGCTGGGCGCAGGATCGTGACCTGAAGGAAGACAACTCCCCATCGGCCAAATATGTTTCGCGCGATACGGTCGGATATAGCGACCTGGATGATTACGGCACTTGGAGCGAACAGCCTGACTACGGTCCGGTCTGGACACCCAACACAGTCGAACCCGGCTGGGCACCTTACAGCTACGGCTACTGGAACTGGGTCGGCCCCTGGGGCTGGACTTGGGTCGGTTACGAACCATGGGGTTTTGCTCCGTTCCACTATGGCCGCTGGAACTGGTTCGGTTCCTACTGGGGTTGGTGCCCCGGCCCGATGTATGGGCGGCCCTTTTATGGTCCGGCGTTCGTCGGATTCCTCGGCGGCGGGTTCGGATTTGGCTTTGGATTTGGCCATGCGTGGTTCCCGCTGGGCTGGGGTGAGCCGTTCCATCCGTGGTATCACGCCGGCGGCGCCTACTGGCGCAACGTGAACGTTCACAACACGTTCATCCGCAACACCAACGTCATCAGCGGGAGGGGCAACTTCAATTACCGCTATGCGCACAACGCCAACGCGGTTACCGCCGCCTCTCATAGCGCCTTTGTGAATGGCCAGGCCATCAATCGTGGCGCAACACATCTCTCGGAATCCGCTCTGCGTGGCGCTAGAGTAACCAACAACATCAATGCGTCCCCGACGCGCGCAAGTTACCTCGGTGCTTCCAATTCCCATGGCCGCGTCGCCACACCTTCTGCCAGTGTTCAGAATCGCAGCGTGATGGCGCGTACTGCTCCCGCAGTATCGGCTTCTCATCTGCCGGTGCGCACCATGAACAATTCGACTCTTAGGCCGGGCAACTCCCCGGCTGCCGGCACGGCGCGGTCTGCAGGCACTCCGTCAGGAATGAGCGCCAACCGCCAGTCGCAGCTCTCCTCCAATCGTCCGCCCTCTGCCATGCAGCAGGGTTCCAGGCCGTCGGGTTCGATGAATTCATCGGCCCGCCCAAACACTTCCTCGCGCACTTGGAGTGCGCAGGGCAACTCGACCGACTCGGGCCGGGCCCCGCAAGGTTTCGGCAGCACGAATCGGCCCTCGAATTCCGCGTCGGCGGCTCGCTCGAATGCCAACAACCGTCCGCCCTGGGCTGGCTCTGGCGCGGCCCCCAATTCGGCGTCTCGCAACTCCACGAATCGTCCGCCTAGCAATATGAACGGCAACCGCTCCTACAGGCCACCGTCTTACAACGGAAACCGTGGCTACTCTGCGCCACGCAGCAATTCCGCTCCGCGCAGTTACGCGCCGCCCCACGGCTCATCGGCGCCGCGAAGCTACTCTGCTCCACACTCTTCCGGTGGCGGTAGCTCTCATGGCGGTGGCGGTAGCTCTCATGGCGGTGGCGGTAGCTCTCATAGCAGTGGCGGTAGCTCTCATAGCAGTGGCGGCAGCTCACATGGTGGCGGCGGCGGATCCCACGGTGGCAGCCATCGCTGAGTAGACTTGCTTTTTCTGTCGAAGCTGCTTTAGCTGTTCTCAACTGAAGGCCCGTCCCACGATGCCGGATGGGCCTTTCATTTTTTCGCTCTCTCGCCCACTTGTGCTTTTCGCATCCGCACCGCGTGTTGCTGCAACTCTCTGCTGGCTGACCGTGTTACACATAGTAGCGTCAGGAAGTCCGGGGCGTGACACCGCTCGCGGCTATTAACGCCGCGCAGCTTTTGATCACAAACCGGCGCCAGCCCGTCGCTCATCCGCGGTCCATCCTCACGCGGAGGGCTTTGGCACATGGTTAATGAGGGTGGCAAGCGCTCCAGGAGAGAAGAAAGCACCATGAAAACACGTTCATTCTATTCGCTCGCACTGTTCACTTTCGTTCTCGCAGTAGCCTTAGCTTTTCCAATGCGTGCGGCGGCCGACGATGACGATCCGCCGGGCCGCGTCGCTCGTCTTAGCGTCACGAACGGTCAGGTCTCTTTTAATCCAGCCGGCACCGATGACTGGGTTTCCGCCGTCCCGAATCGTCCCATCACCACCGGTGACAAGCTCTGGACCGATAAGGACTCTCGCGCCGAGTTGCATGTTGATTCCGCTGCCTTTCGCCTAGCCGGCGAAACCGGCCTCTCTTTCCTCAATCTGAATGACCAAATGATTCAACTTAGCATTACCGAGGGCACCGTCAGCATCCGTGTACGGCGTTTGGGGGACGGCGAAAACATCGAAGTCGACACGCCCAATCTTGCCTTCTCCATTCTTCGTCCTGGCCGCTACCGCATCAACGTCAACGAAGCTGGCGACACCACTATCGTCAGCGTTCGCGATGGGGAAGGCGAAGTTACCGGCGGCGGCTCCGCTTACACTGTCCACCCGGGGGAGCAAGGCTATTTTTCCGGCACGGACACTCTCGATGCAGACATCGAGGGTCTTGCCGATGCAGATGATTTCGATAACTGGTGCGATGAGCGCGATCTCCACGAAGATCACGCCGTTGCCCGCCGCTACGTCTCCGACGATGTCATCGGCTACGAAGATTTGGACGAGAACGGCGGCTGGCGCCCGGTTCCCGACTACGGCACGGTTTGGTTTCCCCACGTGACCATAGTCGGCTGGGCCCCCTACCGCTATGGCCACTGGGCCTTCATAGCTCCCTGGGGCTGGACTTGGATTGATGATGCGTCCTGGGGCTTTGCTCCGTTCCACTATGGCCGATGGATCTTTGTGGCTGGTGCCTGGGGTTGGGTACCCGCGCCACCCCGTGTTGTCGGTATTGCTTATGTCCGTCCGATGTACGCCCCTGCTCTTGTTGCCTGGGTCGGGGGACCCCACTTTGGTGTCGGCGATGGCGTTGGTATCGGTGTCGGCGGCTTTGCCGCCGGCGTGAACGTAGGCTGGTTTCCGCTGGGACCGCGTGAAGTCTTCGTGCCTTCCTATCCCGTCAGCCGTGGGTACGTGAATAGGGTGAACATTTCAAACACCACCGTGAATGAGACCGTGGTCAACAACTACTACAACACGACCATCGTTAACAGAAACGTGAATGTCAACAATGTTAGATACGTGAACCAGGGCGTTCCGGGTGCGGTTACCGCTACATCGCCGCACGCGTTCACCTCCGCCCAGCCCGTTTCACGCAATCTCGTCGCCGTTAACCAAAGGGAAGTGGCTTCCGCTCCTGTGGGCGTCTCCGCCCCCTCTATCGCGCCGCCCAAGCAGGCCGTGATGGGTTCGGGCGCAGCGACCAATGTGCATCCACCCGTGGCTATCACGAACCGCTCAGTTGTGGCTAAAACCACTCCTCCTCCGCCTCCGCCTTCCTTTGAAAAGCAGCAGGCTGCCATCCAAGCGAATCACGGACAGCCAATCTCTCTTGCCCAAACGCGACAGATTCAGCCCGCGCGTACCACCGCAACCGTGGCGCCCGTCAAGATCGCTCCCCCGTCCACTCCGGCCACACCTCGCGTAAACGCGATTCAGGGGCAGGGAAATCGGCCGTTACAAACTACGCAGCAACCCGGCCAGAACAATCCCAATCGCCCGTCCAATGCCGCGGGAGCACAGACCAATCAAGGCGGAATTCAAAACAACCAGGGTGGGAAGCCAGCCAATGCCCGCACCCTCAACGATCGCCCACCCTCTGCTCGGCCTGTTGTCATCGACAATGATCAACTCGAGCAAAAGCATCAGCAGCAACTCGAGCAGCTTCATCAGAAGCAGGACCAGGAACGCCAGCAACTCGAGCAGCAGCAGTACCAGGCGCAGCAGAAGCTCCAGCAACAGAAGCTCGACGCCAGCAAACAGCAGGAGCTAAACCAGCAGCACCAGCAGCAGCTTGAGCAACAAGCACAGAAGCACAATCAGGAGAAGCAACAGCTGAATCAGCAGCAGAAGGCCGAGCATGCCAAGGCAGCGTCGTCAGCGAAGCCCAAAAACGATGATAAGCCGCATAAATGATGTTCATCTTCGCCATTCCTCTAGTTCTACGGTCCGTGTAGGGGTCCAGCACCGCTGGACCCCATCTCGGCAAGCGGTAGAACTCATATTCATTCCGAACGGAGCGAAGCGTTTTTCTTTCGCGCTTGACCTAGCTCCGTCATTCCGAACGGAGTCTGCGGAGTCACGTACTTTTTTCCATCGCACTCCTTTTCTTCGATGAATTCCTCTTTTCTTCTTATCGTGATACCAGAGCCTTTCGCCATGATCGTCTTCCCGTTTCCTGATCTCTGATCGCTGATATCTGATATCCGTTTCCTTGCACGACAGCGCCCGCCCCTCTCTCCGCACTTGCCGATTCTCTCCTCCCCTGTGGTATCTTCAAAATAGCCCGCTATGCCTTCCGCTTCGGTTACATCCCAACTCTTCCGCCGTGTCATGGGGCACTTTGCGACCGGGATCACCGTGGTCACCGTCGAACGCGAGCCCGGCAAAGTCCATGGCATGACCGCCAACTCCTTTACTTCCGTTTCCCTGCAGCCACCGCTGGTTTCCATTTGTGTAGACGAGGAAAGCCGCCTGCTCTCTTTCCTCAAGTCCCAGCGGCGCTTCGGCGTAAGCATTCTGAGCGATACCCAGCAGGCGCTCTCCAAGCATTTTGCGACCGGCAAACAAGGGCCGGACGCCGACACGCGACTCGGCATCCGCTATCGTTGGACCGAATCGCGCATCCCCGTCCTCGCGGATGCTTTGGCGCATCTCGCCTGCAATGTCGTTGCGGAATATTCGGCGGGAGACCACACCATCTTCCTGGGTGAAGTCGAAACCGTGGATTTGGGCGAGGGCCAGCCGCTGCTTTACTACCGCGGCCACTACCGCGCTCTTCAGCCCTGAGGCATCATCCACCACTCAAGATTTGTCATTCCGACCGGAGGGACGGCGGTTTTGGCCGTCCCAGAGCGGAGAAATCGCTCCTCAACCTCGGTTGTCAGGTTAATGTTGGTGATGTACAAACGACCTTTGACAGCTTGTCTATCTGAGGGAGAGTGCGCTTAGCGTTCCGAGCTTCCAAACGGCTGCGCGGATTCCGCCGAATCGCCCTGCTCTTTCCGGTGACTCTTCACTTCCCGCAGCGCGTAGATCGCTTTGTTCTGTGATTCGTAATAGGTGCGGGAACCGATCTCTCCCAGCAGGCCCATGGAGATAAACTGAATCCCGCTGACAAACAGGGCAATCGCCAGCAGCAGCAGCGGCCCGTGCTGCGTCATGATGTTTTCGTTGAGGAAGATTTTCTTCACGACTAGGACGGATCCGAGGATGAATCCCGATCCCGTCCCCGCCAACCCCAGCAGCCCAAAAAACTGCAGCGGCCGCGTCGAATAATCCAGCAGGAATTTCACCATGATCAAGTCAAAAAAGACGCGGATACTCCGCCCGATCCCGTAGTTCGAACGCCCGCTAGTGCGCTGCGGATTGGAAATCGGCACTTCCGTGATGCGCGCACCCAAGGAACTTGCCAGCGCAGGTATGAACCGGTGGAGTTCTCCATAGAGCTGGATTTCCTGCAAAATCTCGCGGCGGTAGGCCTTGAATGTCGTGCCGAAATCGTGCAGTTCGATTCCGGAAAGCTTGGCCATCAACCAGTTCGCGATGCGGCTCGGCACTTGGCGCATCAGCCAGTGGTCGTTGCGGGAGCGCCTCCAGCCGCTGACCAGGTCGTAGCCTTCCTCGATTTTTTCCAGGAATCGCGGAATCTCCGCGGGATCGTGTTGCTGGTCTCCGTCCATGGAGATCACGATGTCGCCCCGCGCAAAGTCGAACCCCGCCTTCAGCGCCGGCGTTTGTCCAAAGTTGCGCCGCAGCCGGACCACGTTCACGCGCCGGTCGTGCTCGTAAATCTCCGATAGCACCTTGTACGAGCTGTCTTTGCTTCCATCATCCACGAACACCATCTCGTACGGCTCGCCGAGCGAATCCATCACTTCCGTCAGCTTCATGTACAAATCCGGAATGTTTTCCTGTTCGTTGTAGAACGGAACCACAATCGAGTAGCGGATCGGCGACTCAATTCCCATAAGGCTGCTCTTGAACCTCTTTCGAATGACTTGCCCGGCGCCCCTCACGCCGACTGGCTGGAACCCTGCCTGCTGTCACGCGCAACTTTATCCCAACGCGCCGCTAAAACCGTAGTTTATCAGGCGTATCCCTCGCTTGGCGACAATTTTTCTGACCCCTGGGTCGGTCAGAATGTCCATCTCGGTCTTCCTTGAATCCTGCAGCCGGGTGGCGGTTTGCCGCAGCTCCTCGTCCACATAGCCCGGGTGGCACATCAGTTCGGTTGTGCCCTCCGGCAAATTCTCCAATAACTCCTCGATCCCTTCGCGGGTCAATTGGCCGGTCTGTGCGATCCCGCAGAAGTAGTCGCTCGTGGCAACCCCCTCGCGCTCTGCTAATCCCTGGGCATCCCGCGCCAGCATCTTCAGCCCGCGCGCCTGCACCCCCTGTTTCATAACCACGCTCGCGTGGTGCGACGCCCCTGCCGATAACGCCGAGCGCAGCTTCGGTTCCTCATGCGCCACACGAATTGCCCTGATCCCATGCTTCTTTGCCAGCCGCAACGCCAGTTCAAATAGCCCCGGCAGCATATGCACGTGCTTGTGCCCGTCCAGGTGCGTGGGCGAAATCCCGGCCTCGCGAATCTTCCGAATCTGCGCGTCCCACTCCCGCTCCACTTCATCTAGTGACAAGCTGCGGCTGGCAATACGCAGCAGCAGGCTCTCCGGCCCACCGTGCAATTCGCCTGCCGCATTCAAAAGACCCGGTACCTGATCGGCGGGAGCAGCCGGCGGGCCGTCGCTCAGGTTCAGGTGCACGCCAGTTCCCAGCTCCGGATTCTTCCGGGCCGCGTCAATCCCCGAATCGAACGCCCGCCCGTTGGCCAGCAGCGTTGCGCTGGTCACCAGGCCCTTGCGGTGGGTCTCCACGATCCCCCGGTTCACCCCTTCCGTCCATCCAAGGTCATCCGCATTGACGATCAGATTCCGCACTTTTGCCTTTCATTTACCCTGCTTACCCCGAGCAGCGAGGGGAGCCTCGAAGGGCCTGCCATGCTTGCGTTCACCCTCGAAGGGAGCTTCGAGGGGAGTCGCGAGGGGAGCCTCAAAGGGCCTGTCCTAAGCGTCAAAACCCCTGTCCTTTCGGACAGCTACTCTTAGGCTTCCGTACCATTGACCCTTCTTTGTTGTAACTCTAGCATGATCAACAAGACAGTTTGTGGAACAGCGCTGCTCTCGGTCGCGCCGCGGCTCTTGTTCGGCCGCGACCTGCGCGCGTTCTATGCGGCTTTCTCTGCAGCCGGCCAGCACGCTCTGTTTCTCCGCTGGCTCTCGAGGCCATGATGCATGTCAAGTTGCAGGAATTGAAGCAGGTAGGAATACGCTACCGCGAAAAGCGCCGCGGACGCCGCATGAACTCCCGCGTCCCCATCCGCCTGGAATGGGATGCATCCACCAGCAATCGCCAACGCGTCGAGGCCTTTACGCGGGTTGTGAATCCTTACGGCTGCATGGTCATGATTTCGGAGTCGCTGGAGCTGGACCATCGCCTGGCCCTGACCAATCTCGCGACCGGTGCCAGCAACGCCGCTGTGATTGTCTGGAAAGGGAATCAACAACCCGAAGGCTGGGAGTACGGCATTGAGCTCGTTGCGCCGGATATGGACTTCTGGGGGTTGGAACTGTGACGCCTATGCATAAAGCGACGCCGCCGACGCCCGGTGCGGCTGCTCCAAACGTGAAGCGCAGCGCCAACACGGTTCGCCCGCAAACCAATGAAGAGCGCCGCCGCGCTCAACGTGTGTTCCTCAGGATGCCCGTCACCGTGCACCTCGAGGGCAAACCCAATCCCATTCACGGCACCACGCACACCGTCAGCGCCAGCGGCGCGATGCTCATTCTGCCCCAGGGCTTGCCCACAGGCACAAAGGTTTCCGTTGAGAATCCCAAGACTCAGAAAACCGTCGAGGCCCACGTCGTGCGCCCGCCCGTGATGAGCGCCGAAGGCTCACTCGTCCCCATCGAGTTCACCGCGCCCTCCCCGCAGTTCTGGAATATCTTCTTCCCGCCCGCCGCCAACTGAACTTGCCACGCGGAACCCTCCCGGGTCCGTTCGCCACTGACATTCCCTGAAGAGTGTCCGTGGCCGACACACCCACCCACACTGATCGTGCCTTATCAGGATTTGGTGATCGGCTGTGGCAGAGAAGCGAACCCCGCCGGTTGCAGGATGACGCTCGGGCGCGACTACTGAATCGTGAGCCAGACAGTCGAATAGTGAGACACAGGACCCGTTTCGCCTGACACCTGAGCATAACTGGTCCCCGTCGCCACGACGTTGACCGTCGAAGACTGCGAGCCCTGGTTCTGAGAGTCTCCACTGTACTGCGCATAAATTTGATGCGTTCCCACAAGTGGCAAGGCAACCTGCGCTGTTACTGCACCGCCTACGATATTGAGTGGCGGAGTGAGGGCGCCGTCGCTCCCGTTCTCCCAGAAAGTGATCGTGCCAGTTACGGTTTTCGAAGAACTCACCTTTGCTGTAAGGGCAATGGACGAGATGCCCGCAGGCACCTTGGTGGCCGAGGCAGTGATCGCCACCGAGGTTGGCACAAGGCCACCACCTCCGCCACCACTTCCCCCGCCACAGCCAAGAGCCCAAACCACGAGACACGTAGCTGCCGCACCAAAGGCAACACGGTGATGGCGTCTACGACTCGGTATGAGCAACATCAACAAGGTGGCAATCCCAATACAGCCAAGACACAACCGCCCGCCGCTCATCCAGAAGGGCCATATCAGCGCAGAGTGCTTCTGGCGCACGGCGGCCGTCGTGGCGTTGGATGGACCGATCGTGGCAAAACTTACCGTCGTCGTCGCGGAATTGTTATTTGACAGATTTACAGAAGCAGGGCTTACCGAACACGTGATCCCAATCATGACAGGAGCAGCACAGGACAAAGTGACGGTGCTGCTTAAGCTGGTCGTAGGTGCGATGGTAACCGTCATGGAACCGGTTTGACCGGCTGTGATGGTCAAAGCCCCGGGGTTCGGCGTCAGCGAGAAATCCGGGAGAACGACTGTCAGGAAAGCACTGGTCGCCGAAACAACGCCGTAATTGCTGTCGCCGCTATAGATGATGTTGAAGCCTTCGCTGTCTGACGGCGTGATGGTGGCGGTCAAGTGGATTTCCCAATTTCCGCTCGCATCCGCAATTGTTGTTGACACGCCGCTCGTGATTTGGCCGTCTGCGCTGCCATACAAAGAAACCGTTCCCGTCGGTTTTAGGGCCGTGTTCGACATTGGAACGGATGTGTCTATGATGCCCGTTATCGTCACAGTGCTACCGTAATTTACCGTTGACGGGCTAAAGCTGATGCTGGCTGCTGCACCGTGGAGCACGTTGACCGGAGCCGAAGTGGTTGAGGCGGCGTAATTCGAATCACCGCTATATTGAGCGGAGAGGGTATGTGAACCCGCGGTAGCGATCGTCACATCCGTCTGATTGACCGAGAACCAGGGTGCCGAGCCGTTCTGCCCTGCTCCGCCGGTCACGGGAACTGGGCTACCAAGCTGCGTCGCTCCATCAGAGAAGGTAATTGTGCCTGTCGGCGCCACGCCGGACTGGGTTTGCGTGCCTCCAGTAATACTAACTCCAAATGTGACGCCCTCGGTCGGATTGGCGACCAGTACTTGCTCGGTGATCGATGTAGGAGCGGGTGCAACCGTAAGCGAATAACTGCCGACGCTGGACTTAAAGCTATTATCGCCGCTGTAGGTGGCAGTGAGCACGTGGCTGCCACCAGACAACTGAATCGTTTGGTCCTCGGTAAAGCCCTCGCTGTTAAGCGCGAATGTCCCGCTATCGAGAGGCGTGGCAGCCCCACCGTTAATAGCATCGGTCCACGCTACCGTTCCTGTGGGGCAGCTGGGCGGCGTGCATACCGGCTTAGGGGGGTAGGACAAAGTCGCCTGTGCATTGCCCACGTCAATCCTGGCGATGTAGGGAGAGCCGTACACGATCGAGGTTGGATTGTTTCCCGTCTCTCGACCCGAGGTGGGATCAAAGGTCGGAATACTCATCAAGGTCTTGCTAGTTTCCGCCGTAATCGAGACTGCAATCGGACTTGAATCGCTGCTTCCGAATGCTGCGTCGCCTTGATAATGCGCTGTGAGGTTATAGGACCCTCCCGGAAGAATGACACTCGTGCTGCTGGCGGCACCGCTCGACAGAGCAAGAGCCTGAATACCGAGTGATGCGCTCAGAGGTCCGCTCGGGTTCGCGGGAGTCGGATTCGGCGTGGCCATTAGAGCCACCTGCCCCGTGGGAGTTCCTGTTGCCCCGCTGCCCGCGCTCACATCACTGGTCACACCAACCGTGGCACCGTGCGCGACGCTGATCGAGCTAACGGGGCTCCCGTTAACAGTAGCGCTCAATGTGGTCGTGGAAGGCAGAAAAGTGATCGAGGACCAATTGTTCACCAGGTTCTGTGCGTTCACCGAGCCCAGGCCAGTAGCCAAGTCATATCCGGCACCTGCGCTATAGCCGGAAAGGATGCCATATTGATCCTTGGAGCTCGATGTTGTGCAATTCAGGCTGCCCTTGGTGCAGGGCATCGCAATGGTTCCCGAGGTCACATCGTTGAATACGCAGGTGCTCGCCGGACCTGTGCTGGAGTTGCAATTTGCGGGAGTTTGTTTCGCCGCAAGTTTATAAAAGACTACGTTCGCGCTGCCTTGTCGGGATTGCGTCTTTTGGTTAACCAGCGCCATGATACCGGCGAACGCCGGGGACGATGCCGATGTCCCGCCGACTGTTAGAAAACTCGAAGTGCATGTACCAAATGCTCTGTCGGCCTCGCATACGGCATAAGCAGTTCCGGTAAATCCATCTCCGGAAAATAGAGACACGTCGGGGACAGCACGACCCCCATTGAGAGGAACGCCCACTCCCGTTTGCCATGACGGCTTGGCGTAGCCACCTGCACAGCTCGCCGGAGTTTGGCCTGATGGAGTCGTGCAATTGCTCTGGCCGCCGCTCCCTCCGATGGTGAAGACCCAGTTCACCAATTGAGAATTATTGCAGTTCGTCTCGGGGTTTGTGCTGAAGCCGATGCGAGGATCGCCAAAGACCGCGTTGGTACATGAATCGTTCCAGGTGGTTTCGGGGATGTACCTGAGTGCAGATTTCTGCGTTGCCGGATCGTTGGTGATGCTCCAGTAGGGCGACTCGCTGAAAATGTCATTGAAATCCGTCCCTCCAACTGCGATGTTGAAGGGCGTGGAGGCAATCCCGCTCACCTGCAAACCGTTATTTGCCGGCTGAGGTTCAGTCCCCCGATTGAAATCACAGCCCGCCGAGCCATTATCTCCCGATGCGACAAACACCGAGATGCCCTGCGCGGCAGCTTGCTCCCAGAGATTATTGAAGAATTGATTGCCCGCTGTTCCGAGATAGAGCTCGCAGTTTCCAAAGCTCATGCTCATGACAGGGGCCAGATTGTTGTCAACAGTGTATACGGCCGAAAGATCCACGCCTGAGCTTGTCTCTGTGGATTGTGAAACCACCAGCTTGATGGTTGCACCCTTGGCCACTGCTCCGGACCATTCCACGTCAAGGTCAGCTTCGGTTTCGGGGCCCGGTACCAAACCCGGATCCAGACCATTCAGAACGATGACCGGGTCATTGGCAGGCAACCCGAAAGATGAACGAAAATTGTGAACGTCATCCAGGCTTATGTTTGACTCCGCGACAATCGCGATCGTTTGTCCCGTGCCATCAATCGCTGGCGTAGCGTTCCACAGTGGCAGCACGTTGTAAATGGTCGCAAAATCATATGGCACGACCGCGTTGCAGTAGATCGCCTGGCCGGTGTTCGAGTTAATGCCGCACTGATACGTGAATTCGGGGTTTTCAGGCTGGGTTAACTTGGCCTTGCCCGTTTCCTTCGATCTCGTGAATACCCCGACAGCGCGATACATGGTCTGCCGCGGAAAACTATTCAGTGACACAACCCCCGCCACCACTGGCGCCAGCGCCGCGGGAATCTGCGGATCACTCGCGTTTGCCGTGTACGTTTTCCCTTCCACCTGGTACTGGCGGATCTCCGTCCCGAACGCCGCGCGCACCTGCGCCGCGCTCCCCGAAAACTCAATCACCGTTTTCCCGCTGTACACCTTTTCGACCGTGAAGCCCTGGCCAGACAACCATTGCGTCACCGACTGGATGTCCGCATCCGCTGGCCCGTACTGCGCCCCAAATTCCTGCGGTGTCAGCCATTGATGGTAGTTCGGCGAGCCTTTGTCCTGCTGCTTTTCCAGATAATCCTGCAGCGCCGATTCCTGCTCATCGCTGCGCTTCAGCAGCATCAACATTCTCGTCATCGGCAGGCTTTCCGATGCCGCCCCGCGATCAAACTCCGCGCGCGCCAGGGGGTGGACGTTTCCTGCCAAGGTCACGCGCCTCGCGTTGTCCACGGCCTCCACCACGCGCGGCTGTGCCTGCCCCTGCGCACGCGCTGGATTCAGTACCAAAAGGGAACTAACAAACAGAAGACCACTCGAGAGGAAACGCAGACGAGGGCTCATACTCCGTCTCCACGTGCCTGGAATTTTCTTCGGCCAGCCGACCGTACCAATCTGGTGCGGAGCTTAGCACCTCGTCTTGCCTCTGTCGAGATAATGACGTAGGCCCGGCGTCACCCCTCCACCATCTCGCGCGTCACGCCCCTAGGGTCACCCGACCACGCCCCCCACGCAAAAAAAGGCGCGCCGTCTGCCCGGCGCGCCCTTCTTCTGTTCGATGATATGTCCGATTCGTCCCTGAAAACTGATCTAATTCACTGTAATCGATACGCTTCCGCTCGACGATGAATAGTTCGAGTCGCCCGGATAGGTCGCGTTGATCGTCCTTGTGCCTCCACCCCCGCCACCTCCGCCTCCTCCACTGCTCCCCCCGCCGCAGCCAGCGATTACCCCAGCCAGTACCACGAACGCCACCAGCGAGGCCACAGCAAAGGCCCTTCGCCTCCGCGCTGGCACCCAGCGCAGACCCAAGGCAAACAGCAGCAGGCTCGCCAGCGCCAGAATCATCGGTATCACCGGCAGACCTGGACCCCTAGGCCCACCCGCTGGCGGCGGGTACAGCCCCGAAATGGCCGTGGATAGCGTGGCCGTGCAATACGCCGTGCCGTTCGTAGTGTTCTGTGCGCCGCTTGTCTGCACGCACGTTGCGGAGCCCAGGCTGGTGCTCCCGTTCGTGAAGGAAACCGAGCCCGATGGTCCGGCGCCGTTGCTATTAGTCTGCACCTGCGCCGTCAACACTACGCTCGCCCCGGAGGTGATCGAGGATAAATTGCTGGTCACCGCAACGCCCGTCGGAGTCGCCTTGCTGATTGTCACCGAGAGTGTGTTGCTCGAATTGCTCGAGTTATAGCTGCTGTTCGCGGCAGCAGCATACGTAGCCGTGATCGCATACGTCCCAGGTGCAAGTTGGATTGCCTGATCTTCGGCGAAGCCGCGATCATTCAGCGCGGCGACGCTTGTCGGATTTGGCGTGCCATTCACATTCGCGAAATCGGGTAAAGGTGCATTATGGTTAAACAGTTGAACTGTCCCTGTCGGGCAAACGAAATTGACCGCGCCCGTTGAGACATTCTGGCAGGTTGTCCCACTTCCGTTTGCCACGTCTACACGCAAAATATAGGGTGATCCGTACGCTACTGTTTGCGCAGAAGTCGATAGAACGGGCGTCGTCCCATTGAAGGTTACCCAGCTTACGATCGGCTTACCGGCTTGCTTGGCCACCGTCACAGCCACGGCACCTGAGTCACTAGGCCCAAACGTCCCATCGCCCCCATAGTGGGCCTTCACACTGTAATTTCCTGCCGGAAGAAACGTTGTCGAACCGCTAAAGTTTCCGCTCCCATCCAAAGTGAAGCTGTCAATTGGCGCGTTTGTCGCGGCATTTTCCAAGGTCACCACCCCCGTGGGAGTGCCCGACCCTGCGCTCTTCGTCACTGACCCACTAACGCTCACGCTGACATCCAGCGTGGGCGGGGAAGATATGGGATTCAAGCTAGTTGTGGTCCCGGTAAAGATCGCGCTCGCCCAGTGGGCCAGCAGGTTGGTGACATTTACGCTACCCAACCCCGTCGCCAGGTCGTAGCCCGTGCCAGCCGCATAGGCGATGGTGTTCCCCCCCGGTGTCGTAGTTATCACACCGAACCCGCCGGAAGATGTCTTGCTGCAATCGGTTGAGGCGCCTGGACAGGGCACGGAATTGTTCCCCGTGGTGATGTCGTGGAACACCCCGCTCGTGTTCGCCAGGCTATACAGCTCGTAGTTGGCTATCCCCTGACGCTGTCCGGTCTTTGCATTGATCAGCGCGATAATCGCCGCGAACGTCGGCGTTGCGGCGGAGGTCCCGCCGACCGCCTGAAAATCGTGGTATGGCGAGGTGCTGGTGAATTTCGTGAGATTGCATCCCGTATCGCCCGCAATGTCTTGATCGGATTCACAGACAATGAAAAACGATCCGTTCAGTCCATCGCCGGAAAATAAAGAGACATCGGGAAGGTCCCGGTTGGCGTCCCCGAAACCGGTCTGCCACTTTGGCTTCGGATAACCAGTGCACGCCGTCCCAGCTGGGTTCCACACTCCACAGTTGCTCGGTCCGCCGCTCCCAGCCGCGATGTTGAGGGCTGACGAGCCGCTCGTCACCAAAGAGCATCCGCTCAACCCGGCTGCCGCGCAGGAGTCATTCCACGTCGTTTCCGGGATGTAACTCTTCGCGGAATTCACCGTGCCAGCCGTGGTGTCCCAGTAGGTTCCTACGCCGGCCGCGTAGTTAAAGTCCGTGCCGCCCATAGCGATGTTGTATGGGGTTGACGCTATACCGCTCACCGCGAGTCCGCTGGTTGCTGACGTCTGTGTGGACGCGTCATCACATCCTGCCGAACCGTTGTCACCCGCGGCGACGACGACCGTAATACCCTCGGCCGCTGCTTGCTGCCACAGCGCGCTGTAAAACGCATTGCCGTTTGCTCCCAGGTTCGATTCACAAGAGCCGTAGCTCTCGCTCAAGACGGGCGCAACATTGTTATCCACAATGTAGATTGCGGACGCGTCGATTCCGTCCACGAAGTCCGTCTGCGTGCCTTGCGTGGTCACGAAAATAATCTGCGCTGCAGGCGCAACCGCGCCGGCCCATTCCACATCCAGATCCGATTCGCCCTCGTCGCCGGAGACAAGTCCAGGGTCCGGGCCATTCAAGATAATCTGCGGATCATTTGCGGGCAAACCGAAGATGCTGCGGAAATCACGGACATCCTGAATGTTGATGTTAGACCGCCCGACGATCGCAATCGACTGTCCACTCCCCGTGGCTGTTGCAGGAACGTTGTAGATCGTGGCGAAGTCCCCCGGACCCACTGCATAAAACGTTCCGTTCACATCGTTAAAGGTAAAAAGCGGTGAAACTTGCCCCGTCGCGGCGTTTCGGCGAAAAGTCCCCACGCGGTGGATGGCGGCCTTGCTCCTGAAATTGTGCAGCGCCACCACTCCCTTGACCACCGGAGCCAACGCTTCCGGGATCGCCGGATCGCGCGTGTTCGCGAAGTGCTCTTCGCCCTTTGCCGCATACTTGTGAATCTCCGTGTGAAACGCGTTCCGCACCTGCGCCACGTTTCCGCTGAACTCAATCACCGTGCGCCCCGCGGCCACTTTTGCCACCTGAAACCCTTGCCCCGTCAGCCAGTCTGTCACCGCCTGCACATCGGCGTCCGCCGGACCATATTGCTTCCCAAATTGTTCCGGCGTCAGCCACGCGTGATAACTGCTCGACCCCTTGGTCTGCTGCGCGTCCATCAACTGGCGCAGCGAGGCTTCCTGCGCGTCGCTGCGCTGCAGCAAAAGCAACATGCGCGTCAAAGGCTGCGAATCCGGCAGCGCTCCCTGGTCGTTCGCGGCTCGCGCCAGCGGGTGCACATTCCCCTTCAGTTGCACCGTCCGCGTGTCATCCACGGCTTCGACCACACGCGCCGGCACTGTCACTTGCTGCGCCCGCGCTGCCTGCCCTGCCAGCAGAAGGGTCACGGCGCACAAAACCATCCAGCTCTGCGTCTTTAGAATCTTCATGATTTTCTTAAGCTCCCCAGCGTCTTTATCGCAGTCTTCCCGGGCTCTTTTGGCAGGAATGGCGTGCCTCCGCCCCTTACGCAGACACTCTTCATGCTGTCCGTTTAAGATGCCCCAGGGCAGGAAACGGTTTGCTCCCTCCCATGCGCCGAACGTCCCTTTTTTGTAACACTTGCGGGCTAATTTAGTTGCACCTGAAAATCGGCCGGGTGCGAAATTCCGCTGGTCGAGGCCGCCGTAATCTCCAGATTGACCAGTCCCAGCACTTCCTGGTTGATTGTCGGCGAAACCGACGGCAGCGTGTTGGCGTCGCCGAAATAGTGTGCCACCATGGGATGAGACCCAACCGGCAGTGTATCCGAAGTGAACGTCGCGTTCCCCCCAATCACGCCCACCAGGCCGCTATAAGGCTGGCCGTTATCGTAGATCTGCACTTGGCCCGAGGGGTTTGCTGCGCCGTCGGTGACGTGAACGATCAGCGTCAACGGCTGCTGATACACGACCCGCAAGTTCGAACTCGAAAGCGTGGTTGTGGTCGCTGCCTTCGCGCCGCCCCCGCCGCCACTCCCACCTCCGCAGCCCAGCGCCAAGCTCACCAGGCAAACCGTCCAGCCGCTGGCGAAGGCCAGCCGCCGGGCACCTCTTCTTCCATCCGTGCCCCACACCGCCAGCCCTAGCATGCCCATCCCCACCAGCAGCCCAAACGCCATCCACCCGTTCCCGTTCGCCGTTCCTGCACCCGCCACGGTCCGCACAGCCGCTCCAGCCGTCGTCGTGGTGGGAGTCAGTTGCAGTTGCGTTGTCGCCGTGCTTTGCCCCGCAGCAATCGTGACGCTCGACGAAGAAAACGAGCAGGCATATCCCGCGGGCAAAACTGTCGTCCCCGTGGGGCACGTCAAATTGATCGTGCCCGTAAAGCCGCCAGACGCCGTGATCGTTACCGTGGCCATCCCCGCGCTGCCCGCCACAAACGCCACTGGGTTCGGCGATACACTCAAGCTGAAGTCTCCCGTCGTCATCGGTTGGCTCGCGGAGTTCGCCGCCAGCCAGTTGTTGTCCCCGCGATAGTGCACTTTCAGGCTGTGCACCCCGGGCGCAAACGCCTTGCGTGTCGCGAACACGCTGATATTCCCCGGCCCCACCGTCAGGTTTTGCGCGGCGATAAGCTGCGCCGCCCCGCCATTCACCGAATCCCAAAACTCCACCACTCCCGTGGGATAAGCTAGCAAACCGTTGCTCGGAATCCCCGCCACACTGACGTTGACGCTGACTTCGTGATTGGCACTCGCCGCACTTGGCGCGCTCAAGGTCACCGTTGGCGTGCCTTTGCTCACACTAAACGCCACTGACGCGCTCGCCGAGGCACCATAGTTTGCGTCCCCCGAATACTGCGCGTAGAGTGTCGCATTGCCCGCCTGCGTCCAGGGGATCGTGATCCTTGCTGTACCATCCGTCCCCAGCCCCACTGATGTGCTTCGCGGCCCCACCGCATCCCAAAGCGTTACGGAACCCGTCACTCCACTCGCTCCCGCAGGCGCAACCGCCACCTGGAAAACACCCGTGCTTCCCAGAGTTGTGGGCAAGGTGTTAGGCGTCAGCGTCGTCGTACTCGTCTTCGTTCCCTCATTCGCGCTCACATTGACGGCAAACTGCGCTTCGTTCTGGTCGCCGCTCGGCACGCTGGAATAGTTGGCGTCGCCGCTGCCATCGTAGCTGGCGCCAAAAACGTGTGTTCCCACCGTCAGGTTCGCCGCGATCATCGAAGCTTGCGCCTGCGTCCCAAAAAAGCCGCCCGTTCGCAGCGGCACGGTAGTGCCAATTGGCACGCCATTGTCCGTGAAATGAATTGTCCCCGTGGCCGCCTGCGTTCCCGATCCCGCCACAACCGCGTGGACTCCCACGGACTGCCCCACGGACACGTTCGCGGAATTGGCGCCCAGCACGACATACGGCGTCCCTTTCCCGATCGAGAAGTTCGCTGGAGCCGCCGCGCTTCCCGCAAAGCTGTTGTCTCCCGCATACGTTGCCGTCAACGTGTGCGCTCCCACCCCAAACGAATATCCGCCGCCATTTCCCGTGGGAATGTAGGCGCTGCCATCTGCTGCAAGCGCATACGTGCCAATCAGCGTCGCTCCATCCTGCAAAGTGACCGTGCCCGTCGCCTTGCCAAAGCCCGAGGCGCCCGCCACCGTCACGCGCACCGCAACCGCCGCACCGTAATCCGCACTTCCTGCCTGCAGACCGTTCAAGCTGATCGTCGTCGAACTCGGTTCCGGCTGCACATTCAACAGCAGCACCGGCGAATCGCTTGCCGCATACGTCGCATCACCGGCGTAATGCGCGAAGAGCTTGTACTGGCCTCCCGGCAGATCGCTAACCGCAGCCGTGAATGCGCCATTCGTCAGCGGCAAGTTGTCCGCGTCGCCGTACAGGTCCGTCTTCAGCGAGACCGTTCCTGTCGGCGTGCCGTTTCCGTTCGCAGGCGCGACCGTTCCGCTAACATTCACGCCTGTGCCGTGCACGAAGCTCGCGCTGGACGCCTGCATGCTCGTTTGCGATCCCGCAAACGACGCATTCTTCCAATTGCTCACCAGATTCGCTGCATTGACTGAACCCAGCCCCGTCGCCAGGTCATAGCCCGCTCCGGCTGCTTGCCCGTTCAGGAAACCATTCACTCCATTTTGTGTCGATGAACATTCCGGCGAACCGCCCGCGCAAGGCACGGCGTTGTTTCCAGTCGTCACGTCATAAAATACGCAGGAATTCTGCGCCGTAGGACTGGTTTGCTGGGAAGAGTCGCAACTCTGGTTCTGCGCCAACTGGTACAGAACGTAGTTCACCTGCCCCTGCAAAACTCCATTCTGCTGTTCCACCAGCGCTAGGATCCCCGCCATCGCCGGAGTCGCGGCCGATGTGCCTCCCACCAACGTCAATCCCACCAGATTATTTTGCGCATCGATTTGGCACGCGGGCCCCGCCCCAACGTGGCTGGTGCAATACACAATGTTGTCATGCCCAGCCCCCGCTGCCAGCGCCACATCGGGCACATCGCGCGCGCCATCCGCGGGAACGCCCGTGCCTGTTTGCCACGGCGGTTTTGCATAGACCGAGCTCGCCCCGCCGCCTCCCGCCAACAGGCTGAAATTGCCGTTTCCATACAAGCAGTTCGTCGCGCTGGCCGCCTGCCCGGGATCGCAACTGTCGTTCCACGCCACTTCCGGGATGTAACCAATCGCGGAGGAAAAATCGCCGGCGTCAGTCGCATTCCAATAGTTCGCTTCGTTGCCCTGATCCGCGAATTGCGTGCCGCCCACCGCGACGTTGTACGGCGTTGCCGCCGCTCCATTCACCGCGAACCCCCGGCTCGCTGGCAACCCAAAGTTCGGATGGTCGCAGCCCGCCGCGCCATTATCGCCTGCGGCCACCAGCACGGTGATTCCTTCCGCGGCGGCTTGCTGCCAAAGCGCGTTGTAAAACGCATTTCCGGCCGGGCCCAGCGCCGCTTCGCACCCTCCATACGTGTACGTCAGGATCGGCGCAACTTCATTGTCAATCGCGTAGGCCGCAGCCAGATCCACGCCGCTCGTTGTGTCCGTACTCCCTGCAATCACCACACTGATCATCGCGCCCGGGGCAACGGCGCCGGCCCATTCTGTGTCTAACAGCGCCTCTTCCGCGTCCGTCGGATTGCTGAAACCCGGGCTCGGTCCCACAACCACGATGTTTGGATCGTTTGCGCTCAACTTGAAGATCTGGCGGAACGTCTGCACATCCGTCAATTCAAACTGCGACTGTGCGATTACCGCAATCGCCACGCCCGTGCCGTCAATCCCGCTGCTCAGCAGCGGCTTGGTGTTGTAAATCGCCGCAAAATCTCCCGGGGCAACATAATACGCATTTGTCGCCCCGGTGTAGGTCAGTTGCGGCCGCAGCCCTCCATGCAGAGTGGCCAGACTGCTGCCCGTCGTACCGGCAACAATCCGCCGCGGCGGCCGCTTCCCAAGACTATTCAGGGAAACCACTCCGCCGGAAATCTCCGCCAGCGCATTGGGAATCGCAATGTCCGTGGCATTCGCCACATATTGCTTCTCCCCCAGTTTGTAATAGTGAAGCTCCGTGTGAAACGCTTGTTCCACCTGCTGCGATGTGCCGCTGAACTCCACCCATCTTTTGCTCTTCGCGGTTTGCGCAACCGTGAACCCGCGTCCCTGCAACCATTGCTTTGCCTTCTCCACGTCCGCGTCGGCCACGCCAAACTTCGCGGCGAACTCGTCAGCGTTCAGCCAGTGGTGATATTGCGGCGACTTGCGATTCTGCTGCTCGTCCAGCAACTGCTTCAGTTGGTTTTCCTGCTCCGGCGACGGCGACAATACCAGCAGTATTCGCTGCATCGCTCTGCTGGACTCCACCCGCCCCGCATCGTTTGCCGGCGTCGCCAGCAGCGGCTTGGTGTGCGCGATTCGCAGGTAGCCCGCGTCATTAATGGCTTGTGATAGCTGTTCGCGAATCTGTGCATTCGCCGGCGAGCCCAATAGGTTGATCCCGATGATCAGAACGGAGAAAGCAAGACCCTGCCTGAGAGAGGACAATTTGACCCACCCTAACGGACCTGTCTAGCGCGCTTTCACCGGGGCGGCGAGGGCGACCCGTGAGGTGTCATCGCGCCGCAATCCCGAGAATTGTTCCTCTGAGAGAAATTTACCCCACAAGTCTACACAGCGCGCCCCAGCCTGACAATCCTCAGCCTCCCCGCGCGTTTCGGCGGTCCGTCATCCCGAGGTGGAGCGACCCGATTTTCTCCTTCGCCCCGCAGTTTGGCGCGTTGGGTCGCGCAGCGCGATTTGTGCGCCCCGTGCGCTTCGCCGGGGCCGAGGGATCTCTCTTCAGCCTCTCTCTTCTCTGCGAACTCTGCGCACTCTGTGTCCTCTGCGTTTGATTTTCTCTGCCCGCGCCCTTGCCGCACCCTCAGCCCATCTCCACGTTCCCGCCGGAAAGAATCACCCCGATTCGCGGCGACCTTCCAGGCGCGCCAGTAGGCAAGCCCAGCGCCGCCACCCCGCCTTCGCGCAGCAACGGCGCAAGCGCCACCGCGCTGGATGGTTCGATCACAATCTTCATGCGTTGCCATACCAGCCGCATTGTTGCGCGAATCTCCTCTTCGCTCACCAACAGAATTCCATCCACATACTTCCGCAGAATCGCAAACGTGCGTGGCGCCAGCGAAGCTCGCAAACCGTCCGCAATCGTATCGCTTGTTTCCTGCGTCTGCAGCACGCCGGTCTTCAGCGAACGGTACGCATCATCCGCGCGTTCCGGCTCGCACCCAAATACCCGCACCGTGCCGCACATTCCTTTCGCTCCCAAGCATGTTCCGCTCAACAGCCCGCCGCCGCTAACCGGCGCCAGCACGGCGTCCAACTCCGGCACCTCTTCCAACAATTCCTTTGCGGCCGTCGCCTGCCCGGCGATGATCCGGTCGTCATCGTAGGGATGGATCAGCGCCGCTCCCGTTTCTGCCTGAATCTTCGCCGCCGTTTCCGCTCGCGCCGAAACCTTTGGCTCGCAATAGGTGATTTTCCCTCCGTACGATTCCACGGCGCGGCATTTCACCGCCGGTGCATTCTTTGGCATGACGATCCACGCAGGCACGCCACGCCAGCCCGCTGCCCGCGCCACTGCCGCCGCGTGGTTGCCGCTGGAATGCGTTACCACTCCCCGCTTTGCTTCACCCTCACTTAGCGAAAAGATGGCGTTGCTGGCGCCGCGAATCTTAAACGACCCCGTCTTTTGCAGATTCTCGCACTTGAAAAAGAGCGATGCTCCCGCTAGCTCGTTCAGCGAGGTGCTCGTCAAGACCGGTGTGCGATGGACCAACGGCCGGATGCGCTCGTGGGCCTCGACAATGGTCTCCCATGTGATGGCGGGCACTTCATTCTGCGCACTGATGTTGGGAGGAACCATACTCTCAGTCTAGTACCGTTCCAACTACTCTGGCCAAATGATTGTCCAGGGATCTGACGCTTACGCGGAGAGACCATCCTCTGAGGGATTTGCTGGAACAAGTTGGAACGGCACTAGTCTAGCTGGTACTCCTAGCGCGAGAGTTTCCCACGAATGGACCCCTCTTCCCCTTGACCTGCCATACCTCTCTGTTAACCTTAGAGTTCAATTAGGTGCGCCGCCGCGAAACGCCCATCCTCGCCCGGCGCGGAGTGATCATGGCCCCTTCGGAACGCCGCCAACTCGAGCGCTTCTCTCTTCGTGTCCCCTTGCGTTTCCGCTCCCTGGGCCTGGCTGCGGACAAGACCGAACATTTTACCGAGGCCATCAATCTTTCGCGGGGAGGTTTTTTCTTCGTCACTTCCGCACCACTGCAAGTGGGCATGCCGATTGAAGCGACTCTGAAAATGCCTGCTGAAGTCACGGGCAACCAGCCCGATGAGACCCACTGCCGGGCTCGCCTGGTGCACGCGCGTCCCGATGCCTATAGCGATGGCCGCATGGGTTTTGGCGCGGAAATTGAAATGTTTCTGGATTCCGATAAGCCGCGGCCCGCGACCCCGGATCTCCCCAAACCGAAGAGCCAGCGCTGATTTTTACTTCGCGACCGTGATCGTCGTTTTCGCTGCTCCCACGTTTTCAAATTTGTCGTAAGCGCGCACCGCGATCGTGTGTTCACCCGGCGAGAGCCCCCGCACGGCGAATTCGTACGATTCCGTCTTGCTGTCGCTGATGCCCCCTGCCGGCGCTAGCAACACCCAATCGCCGCCGTCCACACTGTATTGTGCTTTTTCGACGCTGCTCGTCGCATCGCTGGCCGTGAACCGGAAATCATACGCAACGCCGTGCGTACGGTCCGCATTCATTCCAGCGGCACTCGCCTGCAGCTTCTCAATGCTGGGCGGCGTGTTGTCCACTTCAAATCGTTCGCTCTCCCGCTCCGTCCTCAGTGCCGCGGCGGGCGGATTGGACGGCGCATCACTCGCCATAATCTTCAGGTAATACGCCCCATCCGGCATCGTCGTCGTATCCCAGGAATAGAATTTCTGGTCCAAATTGTCTTTCAGAAGCTTCCAGTCGTGCTCACTCTCGCCCCGGAAATAAACGGCATAGCGCAGGTCGTCGTCGTTGTCGTCGTGCGCGCTCCACAGTACGGACTGGTAGCCCTTCTGCTGCGTCCCTTGGGGCGGCTGGTCAAACTTGGCCACGCTCGCTGTTGTCATCACCACGCCGCTGGGGTTGGGCGCTGGCGGCTGCTTCAGAACAAGGCTGCCGGGTTGCCCCGTAATAATCTGCTGCGCTTGCACGCGTGCGCCCGGGTCCTGCAGCGCAATGCCATCAATCACTGGCGCAACGTTTTTCGGCTGGTACGCCACGCTCACCCAATCGATCCCGTCGCCGGGGCGGCCATCGTGAATCACTGCCTTCCACTGCAGGAATCGCGCCGCGGGCGCTTCCACGGGCGTTGCGGACGCCGTGTACGGCCCAAACCAACGCGACCATTCTTTCCCCGGGTCCTCCGTGTTTCCGCTGCGCACGAAAAATTCCAGCCGCGCCTCGCCCGCATTCTTCCCACCCTTGCTTGTTGCCGTGCCGGTGCTAGCCGGTGGCCCCCACCACTCAATCCGGCCCCACTGCGAAAAGAGTTTCGCATCGAACGACTGCGACTCAAACGTGCCTTCCGGCTCGTACTCGGGGCCAAGCGAATACACCTTGCCGGGATTCGCTGTGCACAGAAACACCTTCCCGCCAGCCGAGCGCGAAATCCCTGTGATCTGCGCAGACCCCGATTTCGCCAGTTGCGCATACACCCCACGCCCGTCAATCACCAGCAGCGAACCGGTGTTGCCCGTTCCCGCAAGCAATCGCCCGTCCGAATTCAGTCCCAGCGCGTAAACCACGTCGTCCCGCGAACTCCAGATCTCTTCCGGCGCCCCGTCGGCCGCGATCTTGTAAATGCTGCTCGAAATGGCCTGCGGAAAGGCCACAAAGGGAGCTCCGGCCTGGCCGCCCATCGGCGCAACCGAAGTGGTGATGGTCGTCGTTCCTTGAGGCATCGTAATCACTGCCGAGGGAGCTTGAGTGCCCGATTTCTGTTTCTCCCCAATCGCCGCCACGTAGACAATTCCGTCGGGCGCCACCGTCAGCGAAGTCACCTCGCGCTTCGAGGTCTCGTAAATCACGAACCCTTCTGCCACCGCTTCATCCGCCGGTTTTTTCTTCCCGCTTTTCTCCGCGCTTCGCGAAATCCGCAACACTCGCCCGTTTGGCTCCGTCCCGGCTAGCAGATTATTCTTCGCGTCAAACGTCAGCACCTTGATGTGCGCCTCGTCGCTCGCGTAGAAAAGTTCTCCCTTGCCCTCCGCCGTAACCGCGAAAATCTGCCCTTTATCGCCTGTCGCTACGTACAGCGTTCCATCACCTCCGAACGCCAGGTCCCAAATGTATTTCGTCTTCGGGTCGAAGAAGACCGACTTCTCCCCACTCGGCGTGACCCGATAGACCTTGCCGTCCGGCGATGTCGCCACATACAAGTTGCCCTTCGCGTCGAACGTAATCGCTTGCACCAGCAGGTCCGTGGACTCGAACGCCGTCTTCGGCTTCCCGTTTCCTTCAAATCGGAATACCTTCGCGGGAGATCCCCCGCCTGCGTACAACACACCCGCGGGATCTGTCCGCAGCGACCACAGATAGGAAGCGTCCGCATCGGAAATCAGCGTGAATTTCGGCGCCAGCTCAAGGTGCCCATCGCTCCGCACGGCCACGCCATTCGCCGTGCCTTTCTGGAATTCTTCATACGTGGATTGGTGCCAACGGCGCGTGTGGTCCGCCACGGCGGACGCGGCCACCAGGCAAAACAGCGAGGACAGCAAGATCAAGCGTTGCGTAAGTTTCGACATTGACAGTTTCACCGGATTTGCAGATTCAAGGAGATCAGCCCGGAAACAGGGCCGCCAAGCGCAATCGAAGACTCGCTGGACAAGGACTCGCGGAGCACTTGCACCGTGCCCGGCGCAGGACGCCCGTCAATCATGTTGATCTGCGACAGAGGCACATTCGGCAATTCCTTGTCGTCCCACACCAGCGTTGGCGCCGGCACAAACAGCCCCACATACAGCCGGTCATTGCGCCGTTCGCGATTCATCAGCGTGATGAGTTGATCGAGCCCTTCCGGCCCCGCCGCGCCGGGCATGCCGGGAAAATTGAACCCGCGCGACGCCCGATTCATCCAGTCCGCATCGCTCACCAGCACGCGCAACGTCGCGCCCCGCGCAATCTGGTCCGGCACATGCACCGTCGCTTCTTCGATGCGTGCCGGGCCGCGATACGGCTGCAAGAGCACGCGAACTTTCAGGTTGTCCCCCGGCGCCGCTTCGCCTTTTTCCAGCCACGCGCTGTCAATCGTGTACGACTTCCGCCCCGGCTGGCTTTCCACGCGCAGCGCAATGTGCTCCACCGAAGGAATCTCGTAATTATTGTTGAAGAGCCGTCCGAACATGTTCTGCACCACCAGCGCGATCGGCATGCTGTCCGGCATCAGCGCATCGCCCGGCGCAAACGTGTTTTCCACCTGCACCGGCACGTGCCCCTGCAGCCGGATTTCTCCCGTCAGCCGCAGCGTCGTTCCCTCGCCATATAGCGAATTCTGGCTGATCCCGTTGAACGTCGTCAGCGCCACCAGCAGCGGCGTCAGCTTCGGATGATTCACCAGCTCAAAGTGCAGTTTCTTCTCCGCGCTTCCCGTCACAAACGTCAATTCCAGCGGAATCATCGCCGGCGGTGCGCCCAGTCTTCCCGTCACCGCCGTCAGGTGATCGCCCGTAATCGTCCCGATCGGCCCGCCCACATTCACAATCTTCGTGGACGCGAGTTCCGACGACAGCGTTGTCACCACGCGGCTCCGCGCCATGGGCATCTGAATGTCGCCCAGGTTCATGAACGGGTGCCCGCACAGAAACACCCGGTCGCCCTGCACCGCGGTCACCGTGCATGCCGCATTGATGGACGCATCGCCCTGCACCAGCACCATTCCCGCCATGTCTCCCGGAGTCAGATGACCATCCTCCGGCCGCGCTTCCGCCGTGCCGCCCTGCGCGGCCACAAATCCATAACTCTGCAGTTGCAGCGCAAACTGCTGCAGCGCCGCCGGCTGAAATCCAGAAAACACCAGCGGCGTCTCGATGGGCTCCAGCGACGATCCGCTCGGCAGCGTGTTGCGGGCCAGTGCATTGTTTGGCAACGAAAATTGCTGCGGGTTGGCTTGCGCTGTGGCGCTTTCCGTCGGTGGCCGCAGCACATCTTCAATCGGCGTCACACCCGCAATCGCTTCCTTGGTGAATATTCCCAGCTTTAGCGAGAGCGCCCCCGCCAGCTTCCCCTCCAGATACACCGGGCTCCCGCTCATCCCGGCCACCACCCCGGTATGCTCCACCTTCGGCCCTTTCAACTGCACCAGGATGATGGACTGTTTCGGCCCCAGAAAATTCGGCAGCACGCCAAGCACTTCCAGGTCAAACTTCTCGATTTGATCGCCCGCGAAAATCGTGTAAGCATAACCCTGCATCCCCGCGCGCACTTGGGATAACGGCATGATTTCCGTGGAATCGGGGGGAGCAGCGCATACCGCAAGCGCGCCAAGGACGAGCGCCGACACCGCCAACTTTGCTAACCGCTGGAAAAAGCGACCCATAGTGAAGATAGACGTGACCCCCGACGTGAAAGATGCATGATACTGGCTGGGGAGGGCAGTACGCAATTGAACCGCCAGAGTGGGCGGGCTAGCCGCAAAGCCTTAGGCGTCCTAGGACTCGCCTTTGCTCTTCTTGCGGTCCCTCACCCCAACGCGATATTGTGAACAGACCAACCTGAGGAGGAACTATGGCAGAACCCACCAAGGAAGAATTGCTGGCGCGCATCGCCGAACTTGAGAAACAGACCCAGGGCCGCAAGAGGGGCGTACTCGAATTTCGCGTCGGCGAAAAGGGCGGCGTGAGCGTCTACGGCCTCGGCCGCTTTCCGGTCACGCTCTACTACGAACAGTGGGTGCGCCTCCTCGATGCCTCCAAGGACCTGCGCGCTTTCCTCGAGGAGAACAAGCACCGCCTCAAGCTCAAGGAATAGTAGGAAATAGCTGGCTTGAGTGGCGCTGCAAGCTGCGGGGAACGTCCGCGCTCCTTAGGAGGCCGGGGCTTCAGCCCCGGCGTAGAGCCCCTAAACGATCGGGCTTCAGCCCCTGAAGAAAGCTTTTTCCCGCATTCTTACGCATCCCGTTTAGTCGCAGCGGTTCATCGCGAAAATCTTTTCGCTCGATCCCCCATACGGATCTACATCCACCATCCGACCGAAAATTACCGGGCGGAATCGCCCGCCTTCGCCGCCGTCACGTGCATATGCACGGAATCCCCATGGTGCTTGTGCGTCATGTCCCGCCCGGCATCCTTTTCGTTCGAGTTCGCCTTGTCCACGTCCATGCCTGGCTTGGACGAATGATCCATCCCTTGCGCTTCCTGCGCTGGCTCGGCGGAAACGCCGGCCACAGCAGGTGCGCGGTGATTCGGAATCGCGGCCAGCAATACCCCCACAAGAAACAGCGCGCCCAGGCCAATGGCGAGTTTGGTGGCCAATTGCATCAAGGTACGGCGGGCAAACATAGCCTCTCCAAGATAAAGCGCGATGCGCAATTTGTTCTCTCCCATGATACGGATGCCTCCCGCAAGATGTTTCGTCTCGTTTCCACCCGCGTTCCCCATGAAAACTGTCCCCCAGTACAGCCAATCTCGCCCCTTTTGGAGTGCGCCGGCTTGCCGCCGCTTTTACGCCGTAATCAGCCCCGCGAAACTAACTTTCTCCACAGCGGCCGACCTTCCGAAGCGGGCGCATACGCCTTTCCGCCCCGCCACACAATCCTCGCGCCCCACGGCCCCAAATCTCCCCGTGCTAAACTCAATCCAGGACATTCCATCGTGAAAAACGTCACCATTCATCCCGCCAAGGCCCTCACCGGCACCCTCGAACTTCCCGGCGACAAATCCATCTCCCATCGCTACGCCATGCTCGCCGCTCTTGCCGAAGGCGCCAGCGAACTCCGCCACTTTGCCGCCGCACGCGATTGCCACAGCACGCTCGGCTGCATGAAGTCGCTCGGCGCGGATGTGAAAGTGGATGGCAGCACCGTCAAGATAACCGGGCGCGGCTTGCGTGGTTTGAAAAGCAGTTGGCGCACCCTCGACGCGGAAAATTCCGGCACCACCATCCGCCTTCTCTCCGGAATCCTCAGCGGCCAGGACTTCACCACCAGGATTACCGGCGATGCCTCGCTCCAAAAGCGCCCCATGAAGCGGGTCGTTATCCCGCTCCTCCAGATGGGCGCGGAAATTCAAGCGCGCGAAGGCAATTTTCCCCCGCTCGAAGTTCGCGGCGGCCATCTGCACGGCATTCACTACAACATGCCCATGGCCAGCGCCCAGGTGAAATCCGCCGTGCTGCTCGCCGGCCTCTACGCCAGCGGCGAAACGCTGGTCACGGAGCCTGCGAAGACGCGCGATCACACCGAACTCGCCCTCGAACTCTTCGGCGCGCGTGTCCAAAAACGCGGCCGCACCGTTGCAGTCCATGGCATGGCAGACGGCCCCGGCAAAGGCGCGTTGCAACCCAAGTCCCTCGATGTGCCGGGAGATATCTCCTCGGCCGTATTCTTCATCGCCGCTGCATCGCTGCTGCCTGAATCGAATCTGTTCATCGCCAATGTGGGCTTGAATCCTACGCGCGCCGCGATTCTCGATTTCTTCCATTCCATGGGCGCTTCGCTCACCATCCTCAATCTGCAAAGCGCTCAAGGTGAACTAGTCGGCGATTTGAGCGTCAAAGGCGCGCCCCTCAAAGGTGGCCACATTTCCGGTGAACTCGTGCCTTTGCTGATTGACGAGCTGCCTATGCTCGCCGCTCTCGGGCCTTTCACCGAGGAAGGCATCGAGATTCGCGATGCCGGCGAGTTGCGCGTGAAAGAAAGCGACCGCATCGCCGCTCTCGCCGAAAATCTTCGCAAAATGGGCGCGAAAGTGGAAGAACTCCCCGATGGTTTGCGCGTGGAAGGCCGCCACTCCGGCAAAGTGCACGGCGCGGAAATTGAGCCGCACGGCGATCATCGCATCGCCATGGCTTTTGCCGTTGCCGCCCTCGCCGCCGAGGGCGAAACGCTAATCCGCGATGCCGGTTGCGCCGCAGTCTCGTATCCCCGTTTTTTCGATGAGTTGCGCCGCCTGGCCGGGGCTTAACTTCCATCCCTGCTGTTCAAGTGCGGTTATCAGCGATCAGATATCAGCGATCAGCAACCAGGAATCGTCCAAAGCAGACCGGGCTCACGATATCCTTTCACGTTTGTTTAAGTTCATGTAATATTACTGAACATAAATATATGCAGATCGCGCCTCAGTCAGTTCAGCGATTCAAGGTATGGCGGAATTCCATGGACCTCGTTGTGGCCTGCTATAAACTGTCGGCCGCTTTTCCTGCGGCAGAAAGATTCGGGCCCGTTTCCCAAATCAGACGCGCAGCAACTTCCGTCCCGGCGAACATTGCGGAGGGATTCGGAAGATGGAATGCCCGTGACTTTGCGCGGTTTCTGGCCATCGCGAGCGGTTCTCTGCGAGAGTTGGAGACGCACCTAATCATCGCGGGTCGCTTGGGTTATCTCTCCAGTGGATCAGCAGATTCAACCCTTATGGCGATCGACGACCTGGCAAAGATGCTGTACAGGATGCGCCTGCGCGTGATGGAAAACATAGATCGCTCGGAGCAGGCTGCGCACTCCCATCCCAGAAGAAATGTCTAGGAAATTTGTGCTTGAGGGAATCCGGTTCCTGATCGCTGATCGCCGGTCGCTGATCGCCTGTTACTCTATGCCACCTATTGTTCAGTGGATGGCGGTATGGGCGTCGTCGGCGGAGCCGGCAGCGCGGGCCTCGCTGGTGGAGCAATGGCCACAGCCGTCCGCCGCAAGGCGATATTTCCGTAGCTCGTCTTCAACGTAATTTTCGGCCCGCGGCCGTTGCCGTACTTTCCGGCGAGATGCGAGTCGCCCGACTCCGATTTCGTCGGTGTCAACCCTGCAAACTCTGCGCTGATGTCGCAGTTCCGGCAATCTGCCACGACTTCAAAGCTCGAGCTGCCCGGCAGCGACAGCGAGATTTCTCCAGACGAATTGGTAATGCTCACGTCCTCCTTGGGGACCGACGTGAATCGCACGCTGATCGCCGCATTGCGGTTGTCGATGTTCACCTTGCCGCCGGGGTTTTCCACACTGATCTCAGTGTCACGCGTGCGCAGGCTGAGGTTACCCGGCGTGTCCACCACATCCAGATTGCCCGATCCCGTCTCCAGATGTCCGGCCAACGCGGACAGCGTCAAGTCCGTCTTCGCGGAAATCATTCGCACGCCCTTGGTCACTTTGTCTGCGCGCACCGGCCCGTAGAAATCACCGTCAACCGTCAGGCTCCCTGCCGCATTGGTCACGTCAATTTCGCCGCCCTTGCCGGACACTTTCACGTTACCTTTGGCGTCGTCTACCTTGACGTCGCCCTTGTGCATCTCGATCAGGACGTCGCCCCCAATATTGCGGATCTCCACATCGCCATTCTGGTCCGTCACCCCCATATCCGCGGTCATATCCGAAACCTGGACGTCGCCCTTCTCCGTCTTCACCGTCAGCGGCGATTTCTTCGGCACCGACACTTCTAAATCCACACCGATTCGCGAATCGGACAAGTCATACCCGCTGGGCCGCACTTCGTAGGTATCGCCATTCTTCACGATCTCAACGGACACCGGTTTGGCAATCTGGTCGGCTTCTTGCTCGCTCCACGTTTTGACACCCTTCTTTGCCGACACGCGAATCTGCGCATCATCCGACGGCCGCACGCTGATATCACCCCGGCCGTTGTGCACGAAGACGCGCGTATTCGCGGGAATCGTCTTCGGCGCAACCTCCACGTCGTAGCTGAAGTTGTCTCCAACGTCGCCCATTATCCCTTCGCCAATCTTCTGCTTTCCATACTCCACGCCCGCTACGATCCCCAGCAGCGCCAGCATTCCCACCACCAGCAGCACTTCGCCGGCCGTGATTCCCGCGCCCCCCACTGTGCCGCCCATCCGGGGCCCAATCGTGCGCTCGTACAGCTTCACCGCTCCCCAGAAAATTATGATCAGCGGCCACCAGTGCCCAAAGAAATGCCGCAGTTCCAGATGTCCGTAGGTGTGCAGCAGCAGAATCACTCCCGCGAAGATCAGAACCAGCCCCGAAAATAAACCGCTGCTACGCGTCTGGGTGCGTGCCATAAGTGATTATTGCCTCTCCGAAGGTGACACCGGCGGGGGAGCGCCTGCCGGCGGCGATGGTGGTACCCCGGGCACCGCTGCGCTCGTTTGCGCTTCGATGTGGCTATCCCGCGCTGCGAATGCCGAAGCCAGGTGCAACAGTCCGATCACTACCAGGATCACCGGCCACGTATTGCCAAAGTCGAAGTAACCGCCGCGCAACTGGTGCAGCAGGAAGAGCACACCAAGCGTTATCAGGACCGCAGGACCCGTCAGGCTGCGGATCTCGCAGCTTTGGCAACGGCATCGGACCTGATTGCCCATCGTCTTACTCCTCTCCGTTCCTGGTACTCACTGCTGCCCACTCATGCGCTTTCGCAGCAACAGGAAACCTATCCCAATCAGTACCAGCGGCCAAAAGATCTCGCCAATTCGGAAGCGCTCAAAAAATCCAAAATTCCGCAGCAGGATTAGGACACCGACGCCGATCAGAATGATCGGGCCCATGGGTTGGCGCGCGCTCCACGCCTCGATTGGATCCTTTAGGGCCTCTCCCGTCTGGCGGACCTTTGCCGTTCGCAGAGCATCGATGGCCATGTAGAAGATGAACGCCACCAGCCCGAATACCCAGAAACCCGCCATTCCTTCGCCAAATGCTCCCGTGATGCCAAGAATCAAGGCGCCGAAGACCACGATGTGAACAATCGCCTTGTTGTACTCGCCGTTGTAAACTGCGCCGAGACCCGGAATAAAGCCGAGTATGAACGCCAGCACGGGACTCGCAGACCCGGGCCTCCCCGCAATGGGAGCCGGTGGGACTGCCCCCTGAGCATCCGGCGCTCCTTGGACCACACCCGGATCCGCAGCCTGTGGCCCCGGGATACCCATCACTTGCGCCAGGCACTCCTCGCAATACAGCACATCACGCACGGGCCGCACGCATGCAGGGCACATGGGCTTGCCGCAATTCCGGCAATAGCCTGCAGCATCCACTTCCGGATGCACGGCACATTTCATCGAAAGCTCCTCTCAAACAGCACGGGGCACTCTGCCGCCAGGAGTTCCACCTGGCGGGCCAACTCATTCGCGCGATTCTGCTGCCGCGGCTGCGCCGGTTTCTGATCGTCTGTCTGCCCGGGTTCTTTCTCCGGGTTCGACTTCGGCAAGGACTCATCCGGCGAGACCTGCAAGTCGTTTTGCCCCTCGCGGAGGCGGGACTGTATCTCGTACACCACGCGCAAGTCGCTCACATATTTCACGCTCCGCGCGTACACCAGATGAACCTGCCGATCCGCGCTGTGATACAGCGTCGCCGGACGGAGATCCGCCAGCTTCGGCTTGCGCAGCGAAAACCCCGATGCGCCCACAATCACAAGGCAAGTAGCGAATACGCTCGCGACTCCATAGGCAAACTTCGGCGACGCCAACCCGCGCAGGAAGTTGCGTAATGCCTGCCACATGGAAACTGTTTCGCGCGGACCCAGTGTCTTGTCTAGAATCTCGTACACCAGCCGCGGCGGCACTTCCACTTCTTCCATCGCATGCATTTCGCCGACCAGGCCGCGCACGCTCGCCAGCAGCGGCGCGCACTCCGGGCATGTCGCTGCGTGCGCGTCAAAGGCAGCGCGTTCCGGGCCCGCCAGCAGCCCTTCGAGATAATCGCTCAATCGCGCTTCAATCTGTTCACATGTCCAGGTCATAGCTTGACCCCCAGCAGCGGAGTTGTCTCCACCGTTACAACCACTGCAACTCCTTGTGTGAATTTCCGCTTCATGCCGGCCGTACTCCCATCTGCTGCAAGATCCGTGCCAGCTCAATTCTTCCGCGGTTGATCCGCGACTTCACGGTGCCCTCGGGCACCGCCAGCACCTGCTGAATCTCTGCATACTCCAATTGCTGCAGGTCGCGCAAGATCACCGCCTCGCGCAACTCCGGCGAAAGCCGCGTCAGGGCACTCTGCACCTGGCCTTTCAGCTCCCCCAGAAGCGCCTGCTGGTCCGGTCGGCGTGCTGACGATTCCTTGTTCTCCACCACCGGCATCGCGTCGTCCAGCGAATCCGTAATGCGGTCGCGCTTCGTGCGCCGGTAATGGTCAATCAGCAGATTGCGCGTCACGCTTGTCATCCAGGTTGCGAAGCCTCCGTGTGCTGACCGGTAACTCACCAATGTCCGATACACTCGAAGGAAAACCTCTTGCGATAAATCCTCGGCTTCCGTGCGGTTCCCTACAAATCGGTAGCAGATATTGTAGATGCGCCGCGTGTGCCGACGCACAAGTTCCTCCCAGGCCGAGCCATCGCCCTGGAGGCATTGCTGGACCAGTTGGGCATCCTGCTCCAAGCTTTCCTTAGCCCCATTTTCCCGATTCCTGCACTCACGAAAACCGCAGGTGACTTCACTCGGCCTGCCATATAGTGGAACGCAAATTGCCCTTGGAATGTTCCCCTGCTGACGGGCGTGAAACCTACCGGATACGGGCATCTTACCACTCCCGCCACCCCTGACAAGACTTTGCATTTCAACTGGTTATGCGCCCTTGACGCCACCCTACCGCCCCCAGTACTCTTCAGCCTCATGGGTGCTAAGTCGAGGAAGTGGTGGCTGCTGGGCCTGGGTGGACTCCTGCTCGGGTACCTCCTCTACCATTCTCGCCACCTTCTGAACATCAGTGAGTTCAGCGGCGCAAAGCTCTGGCACGCCATCCGCGGCGCAAACTACACCTACCTTCTAGTCTCGGTCGTGGCCATCTATCTCTGCTATGCCGTCCGCGCCTGGCGTTGGCAGAAATTCCAAGCCCACGTCGGCCAAGCTCGCTTCCGGAATATTTACGCTATGAACCTCGCGGGCTTCAGCGCCCTGTTCCTGCTGGGTCGTGCCGCCGAGCCTCTCCGCCCGCTGCTCATTTCCCGCAAGGATAAAGTTCCCCTCGCCGATACCTTTGGCATCTACGCGCTCGAGCGCATTCTGGACGCTGCCAGCACCGCTGTCCTCGCCGCCATCGGCCTGCTCGTCTTCGAGTCCTCCGGCCGCTCATCTGCCGAAGGCACCGCCCAAGCCTTCGAGAAAGCCGCCCGCACGGCGGGTACTGCGTTTTCCCTCCTTGCCTTATTCGCCATCACTGCGCTGGTCTATCTCCGCCTCCATGGCACTGCTGTACTGGAGCGCCGCATGCAAGGCTGGCTCGCGGCACACGGCTGGCGCGCAGGTTTCGCGCGCATCATTCTCGGTTTCTCCCGTGGCGTGCAGACCGTTCGCACCTGGGGCGACCTCGCGGCGGCGATATTTCTCTCTGCGCTGCACTGGTGGCTTGTTGTGGTGGTCTATTTCCTGGTCATCAAGAGCTTCGGTGGAAAGCTCGGCACGCTCACCTTTGCTGATGCCATGCTGGTGCTTGTGTTCACTATGGTGGGTTCCGCCGTGCAACTTCCAGGCGTGGGCGGCGGCGCGCAAGCGCTCTCCATCGTTGCATTCACGCGATTGTATGGAGTAGAACAGGAAGCAGCAGTTGCTTGTGCGATGGTGCTGTGGCTGGTCACGTTTGCTTCGTGCACGCTTGCCGGTGTGCCCATCCTGTTCCGCGAAGGATGGTCGCTCGGTGATTTGCGCCGCATGACCCAGCACGAGGACGAGCAGATCGACGCCGAAATCGCCGCTCGCTGAATTGGTTTTTCTCTTTAGGAGGCCGGGGCTTCAGCCCCGGCGTGAAGCCCCGCAAAATGGATGGGCTTTAGCCCCTGAAGAATGCTTGGTTGTCTGAAGCCGAGGAGAATTTCCCGAGTGAAATGTCCTTTCTGCGCAAACATTGACGACAAGGTGATCGATTCCCGCGAAGGACGCACCGGCGACACCATCCGGCGCCGCCGCGAATGTTTGAAATGTTCCCGCCGCTTCACCACCTACGAGCGCATCGACGAAATTCCCTACATGGTGATCAAGAAGGACGGGCGCCGCGAGCGCTTCGAGCGCCAGAAAATTCTGCAGGGGCTGCTGAAGGCTTGCGAAAAGCGCCCCGTGCCTACTCCCAAACTCGAAGCCATCGTGGATGAAATCGAAGGCGTGGTCCACGAAGCCACCGAAAGGGAACTGACCACCACGGAAATCGGCGAAATGATCATGCACCGCCTCAAGAAGCTGGACAAAGTTGCCTACGTGCGTTTCGCCAGCGTGTACATGGATTTCAAGGACGTCCAGGAATTCATGTCCGAGCTAAAGAACCTCCTCAAAGACCGCTCCCTGCCCAAGAAGTAAGAACGCCGGGAACGCCAACTCTGCTCCATCCCGCGGGTTCAGCGGGATGAATCTCCCGATTGGCGACTTGAAGCATGCCAAGCACACCAAGGTCACCAAAAACGCCATTCAGGTGAATGGCGCTCCCAGGTCAGTTAGTGAGGATGGTTTTCCGCGAATGCCGCTCCGCTTCACCTTCCGCTGCCCTCCCCCTCCGTCATCCCGCCAGATTTCCCGCTCGTAGGGGCACGATACATCCTGCCCGCTTTTCTCTTGGGTCCTGATCACGGGTCGCTGGTCGCTTATAACCCTCTCCTCAGTCTTTTCCTCGCCTCTTGATCGCTGATAACTGATAACCGTCCCCTCCGTTGCCTAGAATCCTGCCGCTTTCAATTCCTCGTTCGCTTGCCTCTCCGCATTCTTGACTTCGGCCTTGGCATCCGCGCCCGGCTTCAGCAACTGGATCGTTTTGCTCAGGCTCACTCCTTTGTCGCCGCCCGGCTCTTTGCATGCGGACATATCCGCGCCGGTCTGCACGCCCGTCATGTCGGATTTGACGCAGTTGAAATCCAGCGCCAGGCTGTGGCTGGCGTGCAGCGCCGCCAGGCAATCGCTCAGCACTTTGAACGTGGCGCATGCCTCCGCAACGTTCGTGTTGGCCGCCAGCACGCCCGTTCCTTGCAGCTTCGCCGTCAACTTCTTGTCCTGTTCGCTGTTCGCATCATGCCAATCGCTGCCCATCTTCGGCTTTTTCTCTACCCACTTGATTGGATTATAGGAGTGCGGTGTGTGCGATGACGACTCCGCCGCTGCCGTTGCACCCGCGCCCGCGGGTCCCTGCGCCGTCGCTCGCCCCGCCCCGGCAGACACGCTCATCGCCACAACGACCACAACCATCCATGCTTTTTTCATTCTTTGCTCCCCGTAGGCGCGCAGTTTGCGCCTTTTGCCTCTGTCCTAGTGCCGTTCCAACTTGTTCCAGCAAATCCCTTCGAGAATGCTCTCTCCGTGTTCGCGTCAGATGCTTGGACCGTGATTGGGCCCAAATAGTTGGAACGGCACTAGTACACCTTCCCGCGCAGCAGGCGTCGAGCACTCCGAAGGACGGTACTCCCCCAATGCGTCACGTTGACCCTCCGAACAGGGCAGGGAGGGCGCGCCGTCTGCGTCCCGGATGGGGATGCGGGGCGCGCTCTTTGCGTCCGCCGTTTTCTGGGGGACGGTCCGCTCTTCGTCGATCCGTCATCCCGCCCATTGACTTGCTGTACCTCTACACCTAACATTTCAGCCCAATGACCGGCCAGAACATTTGCGCACTGGCACTTCATCGAGAAGACGGGCGGCGGCAGTGGTGTTGTTTATAAGGCTGTCTATACCTTTTCCACGTTACGTGATTTAGCAGGAGGGCACCATGAATCGAGAACGGGCGCTGAAGGTTGTGTTGGTGTTGGTGGGATTGCTCTTTTTGGCTGGCGTTTATCCCTTGGTGGTGGCTTTCTGGCAACCGGATCATTCGGAATATGCGCAGATGATGCTTAGCGTCTATGTCACACTCGGGATTTTTTTGCTGCTGGCAGTGCGTAACCCATCGGCAAATCGCAGCCTGATTGCCTTCACAGCATGGTCGAGCTTTGCTCACGCCGCTGTTATGGCAGTGCAGGCATTCCAGAATGTGACCGGACGCAGTCACCTGCTGGGCGGCGTGGTTGTGCTTGCCATCATCGGTGTAGCCATGATCGTGCTGGCCCCGGCAAAGCAGTCAGGAGAGCGGGCATCCGCAGCCGGTGCGTAGGCTCGTACTCTGGGAACACCGACGCCGGCATCCCGTCCTACAAGCCAAGGCCGAGCACGCGAAGCTGTAATAACTCCTCTCTTGTGCCGCCTAACTGTTTAAATCAGGCGATTGCACTCATGGCCGGCAGTGGCGGGTCGGGTCGCGCAGCGCGGTTTGTGCGCCCCGTGCGCTTCGCCGGGGGCGGAGGGATCTCTCTTCCTCATTTCGTCAGGGCATGGATTCATCCATGCCGCAAGTCCGCCCCAAAACAAAAACTCCTCAAACTCTTTCTTTCCCCGGTGATTTCAACCGGCTTGGAGGAGCCTTGCGCAGCATCGCAAACCCCAAAACCCACCCGCCAACGACGAGGTGTGGGGCGCCCAGCTACATGGGTGGGGATGACAGCATCGCAAGACCGATCTTCACTACGAACAACAGGTCATTCTCGAACCGCTCCGGCGATATGGTCAACTCTGAACCCACCGGCAAGTCATCTCCCGTATTTCTCAGGTACAGTTCATCAACGATGCCTCGCCGATGTAAAATCAAATTTCTCCGCTGGTATAGCTTCCAAAGCTCCTCGTGCCTCAGCTTGTCGAGAAGCGCGGAACTGTTCGGAAACAGAACCTCGTAAACCGTGCGGAGAGTAACGACATCATCGATCTTTATCGATTCACTTAGCAAGTCACCCATGTGGCGCGACAGATCATAGCTATATGTGGACAAGGAGGGGGCAATGTCCCTCAACTGAAAGCGTTTCTTGGTCCTTTCATCCCGTAGCAACGCTTCCGAGAGCTCAGGCCTGTCGTTGAGTAAGCCGATGAATAGGTCATTTGCAAGCACTTCCAAGAGTCCCCACGTTTGAGCCTCCGATTGTCGCATTAGTTCTGCCACTGCCGATATCATCTCCTGCTCGATTAGGAGGCCCTCCAGGTCGCTCAGAATAGCAAGACCACCCTCGTATATTTGCTCCTCGGATCTCATCGCATCTTGGAACTTCTGCCCTGCCACATCCCGTGCCAATGCCAGCTTTTCCTCTTTGGATTTTTGCTCAAATTCCGGCTTCAATGCGCGGATGTTCTCTGCCATGAAAAAGCGATGAAAGAGCTGATGACTATAGTTTGTGCTCACGATCCTAAAGGGCATACTCGCAGTCGACACGACTGCGGAAACATTCCTTTCAAATGCTTTCATGAGATTACTGAAAGCCGGAGCGATACTTGCACGAACTGGCTCAAACAGGATCTCGACGTATGGATCCCGCTCGGGGACAAAAAAATGGCTAAACGCAGGGAATTTTCCCCGATCGTATACGGGTACCGGCAGCGCATTTGTTCCGGCGCTCATATGTGCTTGATAATATCACTTGTATAGGCTGTGAGTAGACGGTCCAGCCTTAACGTGCGCCGAGGCAGCCTCGAGTTGGCGGGTGGCCATCCGGAAAGTGGGCCACGCGCCCGATTTATGCTTTTGTCTTTGCCTCGATGAACGCCAGGACAGCTCGCGAAAGATTGATGTAAAGCATCGCCTCCGGTGCATCCAGAAGCAATTCGTTTGGATGGGCCAGCGTGCCGCGGTTGCGAATCGTGTTGAGACTGTCGAGAGCCGAGGCCACTGAGCCAAAGACCCTCTTGGCTTCAGCGTCATGAGGGATGATCGCGGAGAACTCGGGGAAATGCTCCCGAATGATCTTGAAGACAGTTGTCAGGGATGGGTCGGTTGGCAGTATGGCCCCCCGATCTGAACAAAGCTTTTTCAGATAACCATGAAGGGCGGTGTGAACGCGGTCCACTGCGCTCTTCGGACCCCTTGTTTTCAAGAGAACCTCTGCGTCTTTGAGTGCTTCGAGTACGACTTCACTTGTTTCTGCAATTTTCGGGGTTTCGACCTGGCCAGCGGGCTCCAGTCGGGCCGCTACATCAAGGAGCTCCCTGTGGAGGGCAAGTCTCTTTCGTGCAGCATCGTCGGTCACGTCCTGCGGAGGAGGGATCAGTTCGAACACGCCACGAATGATCTTGGCTTGGTCTCGGGGCTTTGCGTCCTTGAGTATCTCTATAAACGCCCGGCGCGTTGTCAGCCCCCTTGCTCGATACGCCGGGACATCGATATCGAGGCCGCAGTAAAGTTGGTAGAAGGCATCATGAACGCTGTAGCTGAAGTTGTTGAGGTAACCGGCGTTGGTCCCAATGTAGCCTTCCACCAAGTTGTTTATCTCGCGCGGACTCATCATTATCGTTGCGCCCCAACTGCTATTCGGGCCGAACCGCGTAAACCGCCGTCGTGGGCAGCTTAAGATAACGCGTCACACGATTCGGGTCTCGACAAATCCCTATTATAAGACCTCTTGGGGGCTATCATGGCGGGCGGCCCGGACGATAAATGCGAACTGACCTTTGGGTGCCCCGGCCTCGTGGTGGGAATCCCTCAAAACCGCAAGCCAACGCCCCCGCGGGCATCGCTCCGCGCGAAACAGGCGTATACTGCCCGCACGAGGAGGGACCACGCTGCAACAAGCGAACCAGACAGAAGCCCGCGACCTCGAGTGGTCTTGCCAAGCCGTCTCCCCCACGGATGAGCCCTGCGAAGCTTCCGCTACCTTCCACTGTGGCATCTGCGGCCGGTGGTTCTGCGCCGTCCACGCCGAGGATGAGGCCTGGCATCCCTGCGCCCTGGAGCCCGGTGACGAGGGCGGCGAGGCCTAGAACGCAGACCGTGTTCGAATCTAATACCCTATAAATAATAGTGGACAAACGGTAAATAATGTGCTGTGCTCCATTTGTTATGCTGAGGGGACGCTGCTCTTGTGGCATTTGTGAGAGAGGTATCAGTGACCAGCGACCAGCGATCAGGAGGCAAGAGAAAGAACCGGTCTGAAGACCGGCCACTACAAAGGCAAGAGAGTTGTCAGCGACCAGCGACCAGGAGGCAAGAGACAAGCAGATCCCTCGACTGCGCGACCCGACGCGCCAGAATGCAACGCGAAGGAGAAAATCGGGTCGCTCCGCTCGGGATGACAGAAACGGCGAGAGACAAGAGCGGCCCGCCCGCAACCCCATCCGGGATGCAGACAACGCGTCCTCCAGAAAACGGCGGACGCAAACAGTGTGCCTACGGCGCTTTGGAGGGAAGACGGGCACGATGTATCGTGCCCCTACGCGAGATCTGAACCTTCAACGCTTAACTTTGCACCGCCTATCCCTTTCTTCCGCATTTTCTTAAACTTAAAACTGATAACTGATAACCTAAAACTGTTTGCGCAGGCAGTATGATCAGTGCAGCGAAGGGAAATGCGAGGGGATCATGGAGAAAATGATGGGGAACGGGCGGCGACGGATCGGTTGGCAGATGTCTATGTGGGCCGCGGCGGCGGTGCTGCTGATTGGGGCGGCGAGCGTGCGGGCGCAGGAGCAGAAGCCTTCATGGACGGACCAGGAGAAGCCGATTGTGGCGGCGCTGGGGACGCTGCGTAAATTGCCGGAAGATGCGCGGGCGAAACGGACGAAAGAACTGGCGCTGGAAATTCGCGCGCTCCCGGTGCCGAGCAATCCGCACAAGGCGCGGCTGGCGTTGGGGCTGGCGGGGCTTTCGACGGAGGGCGATCCGGGACACGACACGCTGCAGGAAGTGGCCACGACGCTCGCAAGCGCGTTGAAGGAGCAGCCGCCGACGGGGAAAGATGGGGAAGCGGCGTTCGCGTACGTGGAATTGGCGAGCCTGGTGAAGTATGAGCACGTGAGCGCAAGCCTGGATGACCCGCAATACGCGGCGGCGGTGGCGCGCGTGGATCAGGATGACGCGAAGCGCAAGGAGGCGAACTTCACGTTGAAGGATTTGACGGGGAAGAGCTGGACGTTGAGGGAATTGAAGGGGCAGGTGGTGCTGGTGAATTTCTGGGCGACGTGGTGCCCGCCGTGCCGGAGCGAGATGCCGGACCTGGATGCGCTGTACCAGAAATTCCAGAAGCAGGGATTCGTGGTGCTGGCGATTTCGGATGAAGCGGAGAGCAAGGTGCGGCCGTTCGTCGAGCAGGGAGGATTCCACTATCCGATCTTGCTGGATCAGGACCGGGCGGCGAATAAAGAGTTCATTGTGGAGGGGATTCCCAAGAGTTTTGTGTACGACCGGGAAGGGAAGCTCGTGGCTCAGGCAATGGACATGAGAACGAGGCGACAGTTTCTGGAATTGCTGAAGGAGGCGGGTCTCCAGTAGGCGTGTGTCGCGCCTACATCCTGTTCTGGTGCGCAAGAAAAGACGAACCCAAGAACCGATCTGAAGATCGGCCACTACACAGACTGGCCTACCGTGAGCAGATACGAATCGTCAGAGGAGCTTTTCATCCACACTGGGGAAGCTTTTGTCAGGAACGAATTGGCTGCCGAATACGCGGAAGTTAGAGACTTGCTTGAGCGAAAACACCGGGGCCGAAGAGGGCCGCGGCACACGGACGCGGAAAAGGTCCGCGTCGTCCACGTCGAAAAGTGAGAAAGCCGGGCGCAGATCGGGCTCGCGCGTGACGATCTCGACGTTGCTCATTTCGAGGTTCTTGACGTGGCGCACGAAGAAGCCCGTGGCGGGAAGCGCGCCGAACATCGTGGGCTCCGGATACTCCTTCTCGCGCTCCGGCGGCTGCAGGCTGACCATGGCGGCGTCGCCTCCGCCGATCTGATGCAAATACACATCGCTGATTTTCACGTCTTCGATGAAGTGGCCGGGCACGCCGCTGAGGATGGAAGGAAGCTGCGCGGCATCGTAGCTGGTGACGTTGCTGATCAGGATGCGCTTGAGGGTGCCGACTTTGGCGCCCTGCGGTCCACGCATGCGCTCGCCAAGGCGCAGAAACAGCGGCGAGTTCATCGCGCCGCGCATGGCGATGCCGATGAAGGTGATGTCCTCACAGAGCGCCCCGTCGACGCTTTCGAGGGCCAGGCCGCGCGAGTGCTCGAAGACACAGTTGGAGATGGTGATGTTGCGGAAGCCGCCATTGGATTCGGTGCCGCACTTGATGCGCCCGGTAGCGCGCGGGCGAAAGCTGTCTGGCATGCGCTTCCAGGTGCCATCGAGCACGGAGCCAATCTCATAACCGCCGGTGACGAAGCAGTTGGTGATGGTGACGTTTTCCGTGGGACGAGGTCCGCCAAGCGCGAAGGAACTCTTGGGACAGATGGCATCGTCGAAAGGTGAATTAACGGTGCAGTTGGAGACGCGCACGTTGCGGCAGCAGTCGATGTCCACGCCATCGCGGTTGGTGTCGATCTTCAGGTTATCGATAGTAAGATTGTCAACGCCGGTAGCAAGAATGCCGAACCATCCACCGAAGAGAATCGAGAAGTCCCGGAGGATAACGTTGCGGCAGTTCTTGAGTGCGATGGCTTTGTTGCCGACACCCGGCTTCGCGGTATCGGGCAAGTCTCTGTCTTGCGCGTGGCCGCGGCTTAAGCCCCTGCCCCAGATCAGTCCGGGCCCCAGGATGGAGAAATCGTGAATGCCTTCGCCCCAGATTAGGCTGTTGTGCCAGTGATTGTGACCGTAGTCCTGGTAGGGTTCCCAGGGACCTTGCGGCTCGGCGTCGTCGTAGCCGCCACTGGTTGTGCCGTCGAGAGGAATTGAAGCGGCAAGGATTGTGGCGCCCTGTTCAAGATAGAGACAAACGTGGCTTTTAAGATGGATCGAGTAGCAGGCGTACGTGCCCGCGGGAAAGTACACGGTACCACCGCCGGCGGCGGCCGCTGCTTCGATGGCGCGGTTGGTTGCGGGACTGTCAATTGTCTGGGCGTCACCCGTAGCGCCGAACGCCTTGACATTCAGGACGCCCGCATTCGCGAGAGATTCGGAAGTGTACGCGGGAGTGGATGCCGCTTGGTTCAACGAGGGAACTCCGGCGAGAACGGCGCCGCACCCGGCCATCGAAAATAATTGCCTACGATCGAACAGAATGGTGCCCCTTTCGGAAGCGCAAAGATTCGGGCGCGCTCCAGAAACGCATGAAGGAAACACGCTAAGCGCAATTCTTTATATTGTGGCCGGTTCAAGGCTGTCAATAGCAGGGCAGCAGTGAATTTGCCACGGACTTCCGGACGACGAAAAGGTGGATTTGCCAAGGATGGGCAGAGTCACAGGATGCTTTCGGCTGATCGTGCACTGAGGGTTATCCAGTGAGACTCAGATCGAGCTTTCTGTGGACCTCATGCGCGAATCCAGTAATGAGCGTCAATATGAAGAACGCGAGGAGAGGATAACTTAGAAGAAGATTCAGGCTAGCGAGAGATGGCTTCGGGTCGTTCTTCAAGCCGAGGATATAGCCGAGGGTGAATTCAAAAGGCACCCATAACAGAGCGGCGATCAAAAACCATGGCCACATCTTTGCAAGTAAGCGTCTTAAGTTCGCTCGGAGATGTGATCGCCACCAGATAAGCGGTTTATCAATCCTGGCCGCGGCGATAGAAGCTGTTATCAAAAGCGATATCGGTCCGAATCCTCCGCCAACAAGAAGAAGCACGATAGAGAGCAGAACGAGGACCACAGCGCCGTGCTTCCTCTGAACAAACATAGCCGCCCAAACCATTATTAGCAGGCCGAAAGTCATCGCCAGGATGCCCGTCGCCAAGAAGTTGGGAATGAGCGTCATGGCGGGTTCGTGGCCGAAGGGAAAGGGAAGTCCGGGCGGACCCACGGCAAGTATCTTTATTCCTTTTGGCGCAACATTCCCTTGAAGCGTTTCAAAGAAACCGTGCTCCATGCCGAGCAGCCCTGCATAAACGCCGAATACGGAGGCGGTTGCTCTCAGCGCGCTAATATTGTGCCAATTCATTTTGCTTCGCTGGGCTTCAGACAGGGACAAGGTTACTTCGCTGCGTTGCTGCGGGTAAAGGTGAAAAGAAGTGGGGTGGAAAACTGGAGCGAGCAGAGCGAGTCAGCTCTCGAGTAGAGTCAGCCAGCGGGCATTGTTTTCCGGTGAAATGGATTTCAAATGCGCGGCTAAAAAAAGGGAATCCAGTCGCAGTGCAACGACGGCTATGAGAAGATAGCAAGCTCGTTCGAGACCCGTCATCGAGGCGAGATGTTGTCGACGGGACTGGGAGTCTTGGAACAGGTATGTTCGTCCACATGTTCGCTTTTCGTTGGAGACCCAACGTGACGCAGGAGCAGAAAAACCGCGTCCTGGCCGAGATTCGCGGGCTGCAGGGACAGATACCCGGTCTGCTGGAAACAGCCGTTGGGGCGAACATTTCTCCGCGCGGAAAAGGCTATGAGCTTGGGGGCGTGATGAAATTCACCGACAAGGCTTCCCTGGAGAGTTACGGCGCTCATCCGGCGCATCAGAAATTGCTGAGTTGGTTGATGCCACTCATTGAGCCGATCGAAGTGGACTTCCAGGTTGATTAGAAGTCACGAAGGGGAATGATGGGTGGCCTTCGTTGATTTACCATAGAAGTAAAGTGCAGTGAGGGCAAGTAAACAGAACTTGACAAAATCGGTTAATTGAGGCAGAATAGAAGTGGATCAAGGGTGCCTTCAGGTCGTCGAGACCGCGAGCGGTACCCTGAATCACGCCCTTGGCCAAGAAACCAGGGTGAGCCCCATGTTTGTCCGCCAAGTAACCACACTTCTGAAGCCCGACAGCATTTCCAAATTCAGCCTCATGATGGAGCAAGAGGTCATACCGATGCTCCGCAAGCAAGAGGGATTCCAGGACGAACTCACCTTTTTTGCCCCCAGCCAAGACGCGGTCACCTCCATCAGCCTCTGGGACAAGGCATCAAACGCCGAATCCTACAGCCGGAGATCTTTTCCAGCTGTTCTGAAAATGCTGGAGGCGCTGATCGAAGGAACTCCCACGGTCGACACGTACGAAGTTCTCAATTCTACCTATCACAAGATCGCCGTCGCCGTCGCCGCTTAACTGCTGCATCGAGTTTCGTAAGAGGGGCAAGCCCAGTCTGCCTGAGTGTTCACAAATCGACGGGGCAAAGAGGAATGAATGTTTCTACTTGCATGGATTTTCATCGGGGTGCTCGTTGGCTGGGGAGCGGGAAGAATCCTTAAGGGAAATGGGTATGGTCCGTTCATGGACGTGGCCATGGGAATCGGAGGCGCCGTTGCGGGGGGGCTATTGATGCGCGCAGCGGGCTTCGGCGGCGTCGCCGGGACGATTGTTACAACCTTTGTTGCGGTGATTTGCGCTGCGCTGCTAACGGTCCTTTTTGGCATCGCGAATGGCCGCAGAATTTACGCGCGTCAGGGTTAAGAGAACCGCACACGAGCGTAGGGTAGCGTCACGGTCAACCGACGCTTGCGGTTTCAAGTTCTTGGGAATTTATGGAGATATGAAAGTGAAAATGATCCGAAGTTTGATTTTTTGTCTTGGTGCTTTGCTTATAATCGCCCCAATGCTCCGCGCACAGGATTTATCCAAGTATCGGGGTTTTCCACTCGGGACGAGCCTGCCTAACGTTTTGAAGCTTAGCGATCAGAAGTTGGAGGATGTGAAAACGATTCACGCTCGACCAATGTTGATTCAGGAGCTTCCTTGGTGGCCGCAGAGCTCTCCCGGGACTTCTTCCCGGCCTGAAAGCGTTGAACAAATTCTCTTCTCTTTCTCTAACGGCGACCTCTACAAGATTTCCGTGACTTACCAGCATGCTTCCACCGAAGGGCTCACGGCGGAGGACATGGTGAGGTCCATTTCGGCAAAGTACGGCCCGGCGACGAGTGTTGAGTCGGAAATTGATTCCGTCATGAACGCGCGATATAACTTGAAGGAAAAGTTTTTCGCATCGTGGGAAAATTCACAATATTCCCTCAATCTTGTCCGTTCTTTCTTCAGCGATGGTTTTGGGCTCGTCATCTATTCGAAGCGGGCGAATGCAGAAGCTGAACTTGCCATTGCCGAAGCCGTGAAACTCGACAAGCAAGAGGGGCCGCAAAGAGAAGCGGAGCGTCAGAAAAAAGAAACGAAAGACCTCGAATTGGCGCGGCAAAAGAACCTGAAGGATTTTCGTCCGTAATTCTCGCATTACGTTATAACAAGCCATCTTGGGCGTGTTAGAGAAGTGAATTATGTGGAGGCTAGAGAAATGACTATGAATGTCACTCCCCTGCATGACCGAGTTCTGGTGCGCAGGCTGGAAGAGAAAGAAACTGCAAAGGGCGGGATCATTATCCCCGATACGGCTAAAGAAAAGCCCCATG
>JBEKOE010000006.1:0-80052 GCA_049522075.1 Candidatus Acidiferrum sp. | reverse complement strand
GGATCGTCCAGCGCCTGGGCTACCTCACTCCCGCCCAAGCGCGCCAGCAACTCCTTGCACTCGGAGCCGCCGCATGAATACACTCAATTCACTGTCCAAAAAATCCGGCGCTAAACACACGATGATAAGCAGCCGCTCCTCGGCGCGCTTCTCGCTCTCGTATTCGCCTTCCCAATCAATGTGGTACCCGCGTGGCAATTGAACATGCGCGCTTACCTTCTTAATCGCTTCCTCGACGGTTCCGCCGAGGTCCCGCCCCCGCACGCTGTACTTGATGGCAATAAAGCGCTGATTGCCTTCCCGGTAGATTTCAGAAGCGCCGTCCCGTTCTTCGATTTTGCAGAGCTGAGCGAGGGATACGCGCTCGCCGGATGGAGAAAGTAAGCGAATGTTTTCGATGGCTTCCTTGGTGTCACGGTACCGGGGTAGATAGCGCAGCACCAAGTCGTATCGCGCCTCACCCTGCAGGACTTGCGTTAGCGCGTTACCCCCCACTGCGGTCTGGATGGCATCCTGAACGTCGGCCACGTTGACCTGGTAGCGGGCCGCCTGTTGACGATCCACGGTTACGTTCAGGTTGGGCTGGCCAAGAACTTGTAAGACTCCCAGGTCTTCAATTCCCTTGACCCCGCGCATAATACTGACGATCTGATCGCCTTTCTCTTCCAGCACTTTCAGGTCGTCACCATAGACCTTCGTGGCAAGCTCACCCTTGACGCCACTGACCGCCTCTTCCATGTTGTCTTCGATGGGCTGAGAAAAACCCCAGATTACGCCCGGGATTTTCTCCAGTTCCCGGTTCATGGCCGCGATCACTTCTTCCTTGTCCTCGTGAAACACGGGACGCCATTGTTCCTTCGGCTTCAGACCGACGTAGTATTCAGTGTTGAAAAAGCCGGTTGTATCCGTGCCGTCGTCCGGACGCCCCGTTTGACTGGTGCATTCGGTAACTTCGGGAAAAGCGCAGAGTACGATTCGCGCCTGGTTCGATAACCGGATTCCTTCGCTCGGTCCAGTGCTGGGAGCGAGAGTGCCGCGCACCCACAGTGCGCCTTCATCCAGGTGAGGAAGGAACTCGGAACCAATGACACCGCCCACCGTGAGATATATCGCGACAAGCAAACCGATCATCGCGACGCCCACGGTGATGAGGCGATGCTTGATGGCCCACTTGACCGCTTCGCGATAGCGTCTTTTTAGGAACTCCATCACCGGGTTGTGCCACTCGCGTGCTCCTTTGGGGAAGAAGAAGCTTGAAAGCACCGGCGTGACGAGCATCGAGAAAAGCAAGGCGCCCAGCAGAGCAAATGCCACCGTCCAGGCCATGGGCTTGAACAAGCGCCCTTCGACGCGTTCCAACGTGAAAATCGGCAGGTATGCGGTGATAATAATGGCGATCGCGTAGAAGACTGGGCGCTGCACTTCGTGCGCCGCATCACGGATGCGCTCCATCGGTGTCTTGAGGGAATTCTCCTGGTGGCCCAGATGACGGACGATGTTTTCCACCATCACCACCGCACCATCAACGACCATCCCAAAATCCAATGCGCCGAGCGACAATAAGTTTGCGGGAATTCCCTTCAACCTGAGACACGTCGCTGCGAACAACAACGAAAAGGGAATGGTCAGTGCGACGATGATTGCCCCGCGAGCATTCCCCAGAAATAGGAAGAGGATGATGACCACCAGGATGATGCCTTCCGTAAGGTTGTGCAGCACCGTATGGGTTGTGAAGTGCAGCAAATCGCTGCGGTCAATGAACGGAACGATCTTCACGCCGGGTGGCAGAATGTGATCGTTCAGTTCTTTCACCTTCTTGTGCAGCCCTTCGAGCGCCTTTTCCGCATCGGCGCCTTTTCGCATCGGGACCCATGCCGATACCACATCGTCGTTGTCGATGATCTTTCCGTCTTCACGGTGAATCGCCCGGGCGAACTGGCCGAGGCGGATCTTCGGGCCTTGCGAAACTACCGCAATGTCCCTCACACGGATGGGCGTGCCGCTCTTGGTCAGGATCACCGTGTTCTCGATATCCTGCACGTTTCTGACGAGTCCCACTTCGCGAACGTTGATTTGCTGCAATCCGGCTTCCACGAAGCTGCCGCCGGCGTTCACGTTGTTATTCGTGAGCTGCTGCTCGACTTGAGCCAGGCTCAGGCCATAAGAGATCAATTTATTGGGGTCAACGCGAACCTGATATTCGCGAGTCGGTCCGCCGAAACTGGCGACGTCGACGATATCCGGTACTGCTTTTAAACTCTTCTCGACCACCCAGTCTTCGATAGACTTCAACTCCATGACGTCATATTGCGGATTAGTGCTGTGCAGCGTGAAGAAGTAGATTTGCCCCACAGGGCTCCAGTCCGTTCCCATGCTTGGCACGACGCCCGGGGGCAATGTAACTTGGGAAAGGCGTTCCAGAACTCTCTCACGGTTCTTGAAGTTATCTTCCTCGTCGTCAAAGACGAGCTTCAGGTCGGAGAGCCCGAACAGCGAGAACGACCGCAAGTGGGTTACGTGCGGGATGCCGTTCATCACGATTTCGAGCGGGATGGTGACCTGCTGTTCGATTTGTTCCGCCGAGATTCCAGGCCACTGGGTGATGATCTCAACGTAGTTGTCCGCAACGTCCGGGTACGCCTCTACGGGAAGTTGATGGAATGAAACCGCGCCCCACACAAACAGCAAAATCGCGAGCGCGAGGACAAGTAAGCGGTTTTCCAAAGCGAAATCGACGAGTTTGCGAATCATTATTGTTCTACCGTGCTCTGGAACACCAGGGCATTCGCGATGACTTGATCTCCCGGTTTGATACCTGAAACAACCTCTTGCAGGTTGCCGAGAAGCATGTTTCCTGTAACCACTTCAAGGCGCTTGAAGTGTCCGTCACTCACTGGCGCGTAAACCCACGCGCGATCATGCAGGTGCAGGATGGCGGTTGCGGGAACGGCAACCCGCATTTCCGGCTGCTTACCGTAGAAGGTCGCGGTGACGAACATCCCCACACGCATCAGTCCGGGGTTGGCGACTTCGAGCCGAACCTTCGCTGTGCGAATAGTGGGGTCGAGAACCGGCAGGATGTTATCGATCCGGCCTTTCAAGACTCTGTCGGGGTGGGCATTCAGGCGGATATCCGCGTACTCACCGACGTGAACGGCGTCGAGATCATTCTCGTAAACGTCACAGATGATCCAGACATAAGAAAGATCAGAGATCGTAAAGGGGTTGGGGCCAGACAGACCCTGCACGCCCGCTGCGTTGGTAACCTGCTGGTCCGTGATCACACCCGATATGGGGGCGGTAACGTCGACGATCCCCGATGGATGGTCCTTGTCCACACCGAGAAGCCGCAGTTGCTCGGTTGCGGTATCCAGATCGACCTTGGCATCCTGCTCGGTGTCCTCGGCTTGCTCAAGAGCGCTCTTGGCAATAGCGCCCTTGTCGTAAAGAATCTGCTCTCGTTGGAGCTGTTGGCGCGCTAGCCGCTCATCATTCACGGCCTTCAAATACACCTGGTAAGCTCCGGAGACATCATTGCTCCGAACCCTCAGCAACAACTGGCCCTTCTTCACGACGTCGCCCAAGCGGGCCTTGATTTCCACAACGCGGCCCGAAGCCAGCGAGATGACCGGCACGGCGCGCGCTATATCGGGCTGTATTACCCCGGTGACATTGAGCGCGGGCACCGTTTTATGCTCAACAGCAGTCGCCAATGGAAACTGCTCCGGGTGGTCCACCTTAAAGTTGTTGGCATCCATGTCAGGTTCGACGGTTGCTGGAGGCGGCGTCTCGGCCTTTGCGTCCGGTCTACCTTCGCCGCAGCCGGCAAGCACAAGAGTCAACGCGAGACACGCCAGGGCCTCTATAGGTAGCTCAATCCAATTTGCCGTTCGCTGGCCGTGGCATCTTTTTGTCATGGGATCGCCTCCCGGCCCACCGCAAGATTCAGTTGCGCCGCAGCCGTCAAGTAAGCACCAATCAGGTTCACGTAGCTTAGCTCCACCGTGCGGTAGTCACTTTGCGCATTCAAGAAATCGAGTAACGACGCACCACCCTGTTGATAGGAAAAGGTGATCGTGTCGCGGACTCGCACCGCTTGTTGCAAATACTTCGTTTTGTACGGCTGTAGCAGGATCACATTGCTATTCATGATGGCGTAGGCAGAATCGACATCGCTGAACACGAGAGCCCGCGTCGCCTCCAGTAGCTTCTCGTTGCGGCCGATGTCCGACTGCGTGCGCAGCTTTTCCCCCTGGTTGCGGTCGAAGATGCGCAAGGGGATGGAGACATTGGCACCGAGCGTATAGCGGCCCCACACGTTGTTGAACGCGGGGTTGTACGAATACCAGGTGCCGAAGGTCGGATCGGTCGAGCCGTTAGCGACCGCGAGCTTGTGATCGGTTTGAGCTTTGTCCACGGCCTCGAGCAGGGTGAGCAACTGAATTTTCGCGGTGCGCAGATTGACCTCCGCGGTTTGCACGTCCGATTCATACTGCACGCGCTGCAGTTCTAATCGGTCGAGATCGATCTGCGCGATGTCGCCAGCATGGAAGCGATCTCTACTGATATCGAGCACGTGGTCGTAGTAGGCAAGGTTGTCTTTCGCCAGCTGGAGCACCGCTTTCGCCTGCAACGTGGAGACAAATGCGCTGCGCAAGTTGAACAGCAGAGTTCTGTCCAGGTCGGCATGACTCGACTCGGCAATGAGCGTCCCCTTCTTCGCACTTTCGAGCCGCAATTCCCGCTTCTGCTGTCGTTCGTGCAGATAGTTAATGCCTGGTACAAGCTGCGTGCCAGTGAGCGGCATCCAGTGTTCCTTGTATGGAGCGACTTGAATTCCATCCGTCGACAAACCGACATTCGGATTGGGCCGCAGAAACGCCGTGATCTCCTGCGCCTTCGATTCATCGATATTCAGCTTGTCAGCCAGTAGCGTTGGATTGTCGCTTTCAAAACGCGCCTTCACCTCGTCCCACGTCAGCGCATGTTGCGCTTGCGCGACACTTCCGCTTCCCGCCGCCAATACTAGCATCAGGCAGACACCACGAATAAAACGCTGCATCGTTCTACCCTCACATCCTCAAGTTGCACGGAAGGCTCCGGCCTAGGATTCCAGTTTTTCTGTGGTTCTGCCAAACCTTGCGCCTATGCTGCTTCCCTTTTGGCGAAGGATTAGCGGAACGATAGGGCTACCATCGTTCCGACTTTGTTACAAATGCGTGAAGAAAGTATTTAGGAATGAAAAACGGAAACAGGTGGCGAGCGCCCGGACTTCCCGGGTCTTACACCCGGCAAATTCGCATTGCCATCGCCGGTCACTGAGAACTTTGATTTCTGCTCCGGGCCCGTTCCAGAGTCATCGAGGGCTTCGATTCCAAAAGTGCTCCGCGTCAATTGCAGCGCTGCACACTCTTCGGCCGGCACCTGCGCCGCATCCAGGCGCACTCCCTTTTCACTTTCGATGCTAGGGAATGCTCCCGCCTTGGCCAGCGTGAATTTCCCGTGCCCGTCGTTGAGCAGCACGGCAACAAAATGGGAATCCATTGCCGTGGTCACAACCAGGTCGATCGCATCATCCCCATTGACATCCCGAGGCGATATCCTCAACCCGCCCTGCGGTCCAGCGATATCGATCGCCGATTCTTCACCCGTGCTCAGTTGCAGCCGGATGGAGTAAAACGAGTCCATCGCCGCTTCCCGCACCACTTGCACTATTGCCAGATCGGGCTTGCGATCGCCGTCAAAATCCGCGATGGCAAATCGCGGCGAAAATCCGCTCGTCCCGCCAGATGTCCTCTGCGCCGCCTCCGCCGCATTTCCGCCAAGCGCCATGGCGAACACACAGAGGCAAAGCAGGCTCAGGCACGCCCGCGCCACGCCGGGAATCTTGCCTCTTGTGCGAAGTCCTTGAGTCATTAGCGATCTATTGTATCGCAAACCCCGTCGAGTTCTGCCAAGGGACTGCCTGCGCTGTGCCATCACCGAAAACCCGCGCAACGTGAGAAATGTCATAATTGAATGTGACGCAGAATATGGCACTCCGTGCGCTCTACACCTTACCCTTTTCTTCCGGCGCTCATCGGCTTGGCCCTCTCCATGCTCCTCCGGGGCCGATTCCCGTGCGGCCTTTAAATACGCAGACAAGCTATTGAAAACATTATTGATAACCGGCAGCTTGGAGCGGAATGCCGCGCTCGGCCTGCGCTGGTCTCTCGCCTCTGCCCGGTCCGTTGCCAGTCTCCTAAGGGAAAATCGCGAAGCCCCGCGGGTGGCCATGACTGAAATGATGTTTTCCCATGAAAAGAAGCCGTAGTGGAACTTCCCGCCCCAACAACCCGCTTCCGGTCGGTAATTAGGGTGCGGGGGAATGCCCGCGATTGTCATTCCGAGCCCCGTTCGCTTTTTGAACGGGGTGAGGAACTCTGCCCCATCGCGTGCTTTTTACGCGATGAACCGGCTTTTCTCCTGGTTCTTTGCGAAAGGCAGATCCCTCGCTGTGCTCGGGATGACAACGCACGAGCGTTTTTGCATCTTGCACAGCCAAGTCCGGTCTGCCCGGCAATAGCCGCGTGACTACTACCATTGAAGTTTTTTCGCTTTCTTAAGGGTGCGGCTTGGCGGCCACTGCAGGGGCCGCGCCTAACGCCGTGTGTGGGTGTTGATGGCAGGTCAGGTTGCAGGAGTTTGTCGCCCGGCTATACATAATCGGCATTGCGCCGTTCGGGGCCACCACGTTCACGTCAAAGTTCACCAGGCGCTCGCCGGAGATGCTTCCAGTCACAGCGCCCATGCCATGGGCGGTGTGGCACGTGGAGCAGGAGAACCCGTCGTTGATGTGCCGCGCGTGCTCGGTGAAGCTCGAGTTCGCCACAATCTGCGACAAATCATGACACTTTCCGCATAGAGCGTAAGGGCCGTTCACGGTGAGATCGGGATCCGGATAGGGATTGGTGATTAGCTGTCCGGCAACGACAGCCTGGCTCATTTCATAGCGCCTCTCCAAAATGTGCGTCCACTTCGAACCATGCGGCCCGTTCGGTCCCGTCCCTCCAAACTCCCGGTTGTCGTCGCTGTTGTGGCAATCGGTGCAGAAAATCCTGACTCCCACGACGCGTCCCAGCGTCACCCCGTCGAGTTGGACCATCTGGGTTCGCAGGCTGGGTTGCAGCAGCGCGCTGGCACGGTCATGCGTGACCGGATGGCTGGATGTCGAAGTAATTGCAAATTCCTGGACGACATTCAGGGGGTCGCCTCCGGCTACGACGCGGATGGGATGGTATCCAAACTTGGGGTCCAACACTTTCCCGGCGCTGCCACCATGACAGCGCAAACAGTTCTCGAACTGATTGACCGCTGGGTTTAGGACCGTCACACCATCCGCGGCACTCACTCCAAGCAACCCGTTCTGCGGTGCGCGGACGAGCGGCGGAACTCCATAAGACTGGATCGCCTGGGAGGCATGCGGATTGTGGCAATCCACGCAAGTGGCATGCCGGTTGTTATTCAGCACCGCGGACTCGGTTCGATCATGAAGGTTGGTTCCCGAGGCAAAAGGATGGCCGGTCTTCGCAAATTCGGCAAAAACATTTAGCGGAACCGGTGAGAGATTTGATCCCCCGTTGTGACAAGCGATGCAATCCTGCTCATCCTTGCCACGCAGCAACCGTGGTGGTCCCAAGGCGTTGTGCGGCATGTGGCAACCCGTGCATGCATTTTGCGCCACCGAGCTGTATCCCCCTACATAGGGCTGATTGGTGGTGCTATCGGCTGAAGTTGCATGGCTATTCACCGGCCAGCCGGCCAAATAGTTTACCTTTCCGCTGACCACTCTGTTTGGATCATGGCAGGCCACACACAACTGGCCGCCGGAACTATTGCGCACCAGAAAATCTGCCACTATGACGTCCTTCCTCTGAACATGGGGATCATGGCATGAGGTGCATTCAACGGTGTTGTTGATTAGTTTTACGGCCGGGTCGGCAGTCTTCGGCGGAGTTCCAAAGAGTAGCGCGTTCAATTCCGGCGAATCCACCAGCGGCGTTTTCAAACTAAACGGGTGTGAACTTCGCAGGTCGGTGCCAAATATCGATGCCGGACTCATTGTCCCGGTGGTGGAGATCTTCCCGTAGGCCACGGTCTGGCCTGGGGCAATCGTGCCGTCATGGCAACTCAGACAAAGCCGGCTGGGGCTACCGAGCCCGGGTTGCAAGGCCACTTGTTGCGCCGTCGAACTCGTATACGTTGTATAGGTTTGCATGGACAGTTGCTGGTTCCACATTGGCGCCTTTTGCGTGGCTCCGAGCCCCGAATGCGGCGCGTGACAGTATTCGCAAGAGGAGGAAAGGCTACCCTTTACTGAGGAAACGCCAAGTGGCGTCATATCATGCACGCCTAGAACGTCCCCCTGGATCTGCGCCCGCAGGGGGCCGCAGCACACAAAAGCAACGACGCAGGCAAACAGAAGCACCCTTCTCACAGAGCGCCTCCCACTTTCTGCTTCCCTGCTCCCATATAACGGTACTCCTGAATGCGCCGGTTATAGGAATCGACTACCAGGATGTGATCGTTTTGGTCGATGAAGAGTCCGGCCGGGAGTTCAAACTCGCCGGGCGCACTTCCATTCTTCCCGAAATAATAGAGCAACTGGCCCTGTGGATTGAACACTTGCACCATGCCCCACAGTGCATCAACGACGTAAATGCTATTCTCACTATCCACTCCTATGCCTTTGGGCCGAAACGTCGCCCCGGTTCCATCCCCCGCTTGCCCGATGGCGTAGAGAAAACTCCCCGAACGGTCCAGCACCTGAATCCGGAAGTTCATCCCGTCCACGACGTAGAGTTCTTGGCCGACCAATTTCAACTCCGTCGGAAAATAAAACTCCCCATTCCCCGTTCCCCTCTCCCCGATGGTTTTCAATACACTTCCCGCCAAGTCCATAACGTAAATTTTGTTCCTTAGCGTGTCGGACACATAGATGCGGTTCGCTGCCGAGTCCACCGCAATGCCCGTCGGCCGCTTGAAGAAACCCTCGCCATACTTCAAGCTGCCAATCACGCGATTGAATTTACCCTTGGCGTCAAAAACAAAGATCTTGCCGGCCTCCGAATCGGTCACATAGAAGTTGTCCTGCGCATCCACTGCAACGCATTGCGGTGACCGGAACCCTTCTTTCCCTTCCCGGTAGATGAACTTGTACTTCTGCTGCGCAAAGTCAAAAATGTGCACGGCTTTCGCCCCCGGGTCGGTCACAATGAATCTCCCGTGGGAATCTTCCGCGATGGAGTAAGGACGCGCCAAATCGTGCATTTCGGGCGGTCCGGCGACGAAATCCACGACCCTCGTCCAGAAGTGTTTCTTAATGGTCACTTCATGCTGCGAAGAGAAACTCCGCTCATAAACCAGCCTGCGGCCCCCGGCCAGCAGGAGGTCGCCTACTTCTACTTTCTCTTTGGATTTTGATTTACCCTGATCCTTAGCGGCTGCGCTCGTAAGGATAGAAACAACACTTACACCCGCCGCGATTGAGATTTTTTTCCATCCTCGCATGAAGGCTCGCGTCAGAAGAATCTGATCGTTCTCATCACCCCGACGTAAAAGAGGTTGAATTTGTATGGTACAGCCAGACCAACCCCCTGGTCCAGGCGGGTGTAGCCCGCCAAGAAATGCAGCTTGCGGAAGTAGTAGTCCCCTTTAAAATCATATTCCTCGACCATGTTCCCCACACCGGTTCCTTGGTTCACCGTATTGTACTTCGAATGCAGGTAAGTCCCGGTTAAGGACAGTCCACGCAATGGCCTGAGGCCCACCGCACCTCCGTAAGCCGTACCTCCGTACGTGACTAGAATACTCGGGGGAAGAATGGGGCCTGTGACTGGTATTAGACCCGATGCAGTCAGAAGAGAATCGCCACTCGATTGGGAATAGTTTCCGGTAATGTTGATAATCCGGCTCGACAACGTCGTACTCACGGACTCGTTTGACGATCCGGTGTGGCTGCCATCAGTAAAGTTGAACTTGTTCACCGACCCGGTCGAAAACCACTGCCATCCTTTTAATTGACGGCTGAGCGAGCCGCTGAATCCGTATCCGGATTGCGTGAACGAGGCAATTGCGGTTTGCTCATCCTGGGAGTAGCGGAAGGATCCCGAGGCCGACCAGAGACCCAACCGCCGGGCATACGATAGTCCTCCGGAACTTCCGAGCGAGGCCGCCCCACTACTCGTGCTGAGGGTAAAACGAAACAGGCTCGCATTCGCCCCGAACGTCCCCCCCAACAGGCCGTGGGAAAAGTCGGCGGATCCGCGATAAATATCCGATTGGTAATTGAATCCTTCCAGCGATTGGCTGCGATGTTCCACGCTCGTTTGTGCCACAAAGGTGTATTCCCGCTGGATCGTATAGGAAGCTGTCCCCAGTAAATCGAGCGAATGAGAAGACTCCGGCGGAAGGATGGGTAGCGCCACGCCGCCCACGGGCACGACGCTCTGCAAAAGAGATCCCTCCAAGTTGTCCGTGTAACCGGCGTTAAACGCCAGGGTTACGGGGCGTACCGGATTGGTTGTCGCGGTGCCCGTGAACGTGTCCACACTGATGTTATTGCGGGCATTGCTGTTGTATTCGACACCGGAGTCGTCTCTGGACGCATTCAAATTCATCGACGACTTCGTACCCAAGCGGCGAGAAGCCACCACTTGATAGCTGTTCACGGCGCTCGTGTTCTTGATCGGCGGGGTCAGGCTCTCGATGAGAGGCAGATAGGAACTGATGGTGTAATGGTTATAACCGCCCGACAAGATGAATCCAAAAATTTGATAGTTGCTCCGCAGACTCCAGTTCCGCACAGCGGTCGTCCCCTGGCCCGTGGTTCCCAGAATCTCGTACTCGCTGCTTCCTGTCCCAAAACCCGCGGTCAAGGTCGGCCAGCGCGGTTGCAGCAAACTCCAATTCAAGTTGAAATTCTGGTCGTTGCCTTTGGTCTTGTACGCAGTCGTCCCAGGTATCCCCAGCTCACTTTCCGTATTGTAGTCCTTGCTGAAACTCACGAACCCCGGGGTCTTGCTGCCGCTGAATATGTTCGCGCTCGAAAGTATCCCGGTGGAATTGAAGGCAGATTGAACGTCGGAGTTGGCCCGCGACTCGTTGTAATAAGGAACAATATTAAAGGAGAGAAATCTTGGATCGTGGTAAGTGCCGGTGAGGTCAGCCTGCCCGCCGAAATCCAGCTCGTGGCTGGATTCCACATTATTCCCGTTGGTCCCCGTGTATCCAAAAGTCAGCGACCCGTTCATGTTCATGTTTACTTCGTCGCCGACGCTTACCTGGGCTTGGGCTCTCCCCCCAGAGATCACAAGGACGGCAAGGAGCAATAAAATGTGTCGGCCGCCTGTTGGCATTGTTCTGCCTCGTTCCTACAGCTCTTCCACCTTGGCGCCTTTGCGCAACTGCCGGTCCAACGCCTGGCGCAACCCGTCCGCCTTGCGCCCTTCCATGTCTCGTTTGAGGCTCGCTTTCACCTCGTCGTAGGTCGCCTGGTGGGCAGCAATCTTTTCGTTTAACCGTACGATGCACCAGGAATTTTCCGCCCGGATCAACTCGCTGACCTGGTTGGGGTTCATCTTGAATGCCACGTCAGCAACCGGCGGGGGCATCTTTTCCCGCGAGATGGCTTTGTGATCCCCCATCATCACCCGCCAGTCATCATCCGAAACTTTTTCCGCCAGCATCCCGAATTCCTCGTAATTCTTTGTGGCTTTGGCCTTGCCGAGTACTTCTTCTGCCCGCTGGCGCACTTTTATGTCATCTTGCTGCGAAAGGTTATCCGGGATTCCAATCGAAATCGTCTGGATCCGGACCTGTTCCGGCGTGTAAAACCTGTCTTTATGAAGGTCATAGTAATGGCGTAGCTCCGCTCCACTGACTACCGCCTTCTGGGTAATCTCCGCGTTCAGAAAATCTTCGATCAAGAGCGAACGGCGGACCTTTTCCCGCAGCGTTTTTTCCGACCCCTGGCATTCGGTCTTCAGGAAGTTCTGGAATTCCTGCTCCGAGGGGAACTGTTTCTTGAATTCGTTGGCGGCCTGCTCGAGCCTGCTGGCGCTCACCTGCATCTTGCGGCGTTGCGCTTCCTGGTACACCAACTCCTCGAACTCCATCATTTGCAGCGCGCCTTTGCGGATATCTGCTTCCATCTCCTTGGGGAAATGTCCGCCGTGTTGCCGCGAATACGGAAAGATGGCCGTCATTTCGCGCAACAGATCGCGATCCGTCAGGGTCGCCCCGTTGACCCGGACGACGGCTTTGCCGCTCGGGTTCATTGCCTCATTGTTGGTCGTACTTTTTTCCGCCGCGCCCGCCTGCGCCGTTAGCCGTGCCGCCCCCAGGGCTCCCAGCAACAAAAGCAGATAGCATGTCCGCCACTTCATGGTCCCTCTCCTCACCCTGCGCACTCCCGGCCTTCCTGCCACCTCAGGAATGGCGGAGGAGGGGGACCATTCCCCCTCCTCCCCGGTAAATTAGTGGGTTGCAACACCCATTACGCCGTTCCCTTCGTTGGATTCGCCCATATGGCACTGACGGCAGAATTGCGCCGCCGAGTTACTCGTAGGGGCCGTGTTGTACCAGCCCCTGATGAAGAAGCTCGTCGGGTAGTAGGCCGCCGTTCCTCCGGCATAGCAGCCAGCAGACGCGGAGGCAAGCTGGGCTGCGGAGCACTTTAGTGCGCCTGTGCTGGCAGTGCTCCAGACCTGGCCGACGGTCTGCTTGGCACTGGTCATGGTGTGCTGGTTGTGGCAGGTGGTGCATTCAACGAAGGCACCAGCTGCTGTTGTGGCCGCGCCGTTAACTATCGTTCCGCCGACGCCCGCAGCCGCGAAGCTCACGGTGTGCCCGTAAGCAGCAACGAAGCCGACCTGGGCAGCGCTGTTGCCCCAATAGATGGTGCCGGTCGTCGAATCGACAACGCAGTCCCAGTTGTGGCTGCCGCAGGTGTAAGTGGTGTGCACGGGGTGATCGTTCTGCAGGCCTTCCGCGTCTAAGGCTAACCATGTCGGCGCAGTAACGCCGCTAGCGTTCGTTTCCACCGTGTGCCCGGTCATACCGGCTATCGCCACCGAACCGTCATGGCAGGTCAAGCAAACTGCCGTCTTGAACAGTGGGTCGGTGTCCGGGGAGCCGCCCGTGGCAAACGTGAAGCCGTTGGCCGTGGCCGGTGTGGTGAATGTGCCGACTGGCGTTGTGTAGGTCTTGGCGATAAACTGCCGGCCCCAGAGTGCCACCAGACCCGTACTTGAGTCAGTGCCTCCGTAAGCGGCGCTACCGCTGTGCGGCGAGTGACACGACGCACAACCATGTCCGTTCACGTTATGTGCCCCCAGGACGTCCGTCTGCGCAAACGCGAGCCCTGTGGACAACATAACGGCGGCACACAGCAGGATGAACATTGATAATGCTTTTCTCATGATGATCTATAGACCTCCGTTTTTGGGTACCTCTTGTTACTTCTAACTGCTCGTAAAGCGTTGGAGCTGGACGCTTCCGATTTCTGACCGCCGCGGCGGTCGAAACTCGTTTTCATTTCTGCACTTCTCCCGGCGATTTTGCCGCTTGTTCGGCTGGTTTTGCCGCCGGCTTTTCTTCACTCTTCCCATCCTTGCCCTTCTCCGCCGCGGCTTCCGCATCTGTTACGTACCGAAAGACCTGCAGGCGGCCGGGAAAGTGTTGTTCTGCAACGATGACGCGATTCTGCTTATCGATAGTCAAACCGGTGGGGAGAATGAACTCTCCCGGAAATGGACCGTGGTCCCCAAAGAACGCCAGAAGCTGGCCGGAGCGGTCATAAACCTGCACATTGTCCTGCGCCGAATCCGCGACCCAGACGTGGCCATCCCCGTCCACCGCCACCCCTTTGGGCCGGGAGAAGAAACCAGGCCGATCTCCTGCTCTGCCGAAGGTGCTGATGAATTGCCCGTCTGCATCGAAGATCTGGATTCGGCTATTGAGGGTGTCGGTGACGTATACGTTTCCATCGTGATCCACGGCCACGTAGGTCGGCCGGGCAAACGTACCGGGTTCGTCGTCGCCTTCCTTCTTCGGCGGGCCGCCGATGGTCCGCAGAAGCTTGTAGCTGTCGGCATCGAAGACCGCCACGTTGTTCTTGGCCGCATCGGTTACGTACAGGAAGCGGTTCTCCGTGTCGATCGCTGCGCAATTCGGTTGAACCAGGACGTCGCTGCCAAAAGAGGTCTCAAACTTGTGATTGGCATCGAAGACCGAAATGGTCCGCAACAGAACGTCCACGGCGAAGAGCCGGTCGTTATCGTCAATCGTTATCCCAATGAGTCCCTTGAACTGTGCGTCTTTCCCGTTGGCGATCATGCTCACGGGATTGAGATCCTGGCTGCCTGATTGGTTAAGCTCATTCTTGAGGTCAAACACGAAGATTGCGCCAACATACGTGTCAGCGGCGTAGATCCTGCCCTTGGAGTCCACCGCAACTCCATAAGGCTGCACCAGCCTGAAGCGCACATCCTTCTTCGGTACTGCATCTTGAACGCCGGCGATGCGATCCATCCAACTGTGCTTCTTTTTCTTGCCCGTTGCGGGCGCTTCCGTTTTGGGAGGCTCGCCCTCGAGGGCCGTCACCCAACGGATTCGTGCCACATCCGGAGGTGAGGGCCAAACCAGCTTGCTGGTGTCAATCTGCGGTTTGACCGCGACTGCTTCCTGCTCCTTCTGCTTGTCTTTCTTTTTCTTCTGGGCATAGGCGTGGGGCATCAAGCAAATGGCCATGGAACCAATCAACAAGCAGCTCACTGCTGCTTTTCCTATTCCTGCCGAGCTTGTGCCTCTACCAAACATCTTCACTGCCCCCCTATCATTCCTTTGTGACAAGTGCGGCAAAATTGCAGATTTGCAAGTTGATCCTTCACCAGCAAACCCTTCGCTGCGCTCGAGTGCGGCTGGTGGCAGGTCAGACAGTTGATCGGTGTCATGATTTTGGATTGGTCCAGCGGATCGCGAATGTCGTACACGGGGTGTTTCGAGGTCGGATGGCCCAGGCCATACCTCAGATTGAGTCGAACCGGCTGGTTTTTTACCAAATAGTCTTCAGGCAGCTTCACCTTGCCATCGAAAAGGGTCAGGACGTGCTCGCTCTCTACTTTCTGGGGAACGGTCTCCGTGCCGTGACACTGCATGCACAACTGGTTGCCTTCAGACCTCAGCAGCTTCGCCCTTTCGCCCCCGTGCGCATCGTGGCAAATCCCGCACGCCTGTCTGAACGCCGGCTGGTGCAGGTTGCGCTTCTTCGCGAGTTCCGCGATGTCCGCGTGGCATTGCAGGCAGATGTTCACGGCGTCCGTCTTTGGCAGCCCGGGCGTCTTGCTCGCATGCGGCGAATGACAATCCGTGCAATCACCCGCTGCTCCCGGATGCTGCACCTTGGCCGTTGCGATCTGTTTGGCCAGCTCGCCGTGGCACATCACGCACAATGATTTCGCGTCCGCCTGCGTCAGCACCACTTTCCCGTCCTTTGCCGGCGCGTGGCATACCTCGCATTGTTTGTCGGCAAACGGCGGGTGCATAAACTTCGCCATCAACTTTGGCGCTGCCGACTGGTGCGGATCGTGGCACTGCAGGCAATTCGCTGCGCCGAACGGTTGGTTCTGGTGCGCCTTCTGCAGGCTGCTGTCCTTCGGATCGTGGCAATCCACGCAGAGCGCCGGCGCCGATTTCGTCAGGTGGTACATATTTTCGGGCGTCGGCTCGGTGCCAACTTTGTGCGTCACGTGGCAGGTCTCGCATCCCATATCCAGCGCCGCGTGCCGGCTTCCCTGCTCCGGCACATTCAAGCCGGTCGTGTGGCAGCTCAGGCAAAGGTTTTCCTTCACCCCACCCGCCATTGGCTTCAACAATTCATATTTATTGTCCGAACTGTGCGGGTCGTGGCACTTCAGGCAATCCCGCACCGCCGGTTTGTGTACCAAGCCCTTGATCTCCGCCGCGTTCTTGTCCGCGTGGCAGGTGAAGCACAGCCCTTGCGGTGTCGTGGTGGTCAGCTTGACCCGCGTTACATCCTTGTTCACTCGAATTTCGTGACACGTGGTGCACCCCATCGAGATCGCCGTGTGCACCGCCTTACCCTTCGCCTTTTCCGCATGACACTCCAGGCACTTCGCCGAATCCGTGTTCTTCTCCAGCGGTACTGGATGGATGTCTGCCTTCGCCGGTGCGACTCCCACCGACAGAAGCACAACCGCACTCCCCAGCAGCATCGCCAGGTCTCGTGCAGCCGTGGCTAGGCGCATCGCCATTCCGTCAACTCCGCCTTCACGTTTATGGTTTGTGCGCTCGCAGGAATCCGCTCGGAAACTTCCTTTTTTTCGCTTCCCCAGCTCCGCTCCCCCGCCAGAACCAGTGCCGAGGTCAAGGCCACGGCCACCAACAACAGCACCACCATGTACACGACGCGGTGGGAGCGATTTGTCGTTGTCACCGTCATGCTTTTCTCCCTGTCAACCACTACAGGGATCAACAAACTTCATCCAATCCTCGTCGCCCGGGAATTGCACTTGTCTTTTCTCTTGAAGGCTTGTGGAGCGAGTTAGAAGAACTGCACTCTGCGGATGCCCCAGCTGCATCAAGAAAGCCTGAAAGAGGGAAGCGCTCATCCATTGACCCCAATCTCGGTGTTCCTATGTGCACCCCCTGTGCCGAACCGACTCAAAGCGATAAAACGGACCTAAGCCGTTCTCTTACTGCTACTTATCTGCTCCCGCTTGAGGAAAAGAAGGAGCCTTCGCCATCATTTTTGAGTGTTTTCCCCCAACTTGTGATGCGAAATCACACAGACGACTGTTGAAAAATTAAGCAGCTTGCGCTAAGCCCCTAAATTTCCTCCACTTGGAACGGCTCTTCCCGCCCGACGCCCCCTATCGCCGACTGAGGTTTACTCTCACTCACGGTTCCTTCTGCGCCTGTTGTTTCAACCGAAGACGTTGCGGCCTAGGTGCTCACCCGCAGCACCGCCGCTCCAGGTATCGCGTCATTTTTCAGCGCATTCAGCGCGCGGTTCGCCTCCGCCAACGCAAACACCTGCACGTGCGTCCGCACCGGAATCTCCGCCGCGAGTCGCAAAAAATCTTCGCCGTCTTTGCGCGTGTTGTTTGCCACGCTGCGGATCACCCGTTCCTGGTACAGCAGTTCATACGCAATGGAAGGAATCGCGCTCATATGAATGCCGCCCAGAATTAACCGCCCGCCCTTCCGCAAGGCCTGCAGTGCCGCCGGAACGATCTCTCCCGCCGGCGCGAACACGATCGCCGCATCCAGCTTCACCGGCGGCTGCTCCAGCGTTCCTCCCGTCCACCTCGCACCCAATTCCCGCGCCAGGGCCTGGTGCCGCGCATCACGCGTCGCTGCGTACACCTCGACTCCCCAGTGACGCGCCACCTGAATGGCCACGTGGGCGGCCGCACCAAATCCGTAAAACCCCAACCGCTCTCCGCCCTGAATCTCGCTCAATTTCAGACAACGGTAGCCGATGATACCCGCGCACAGAAGCGGCGCGGCTTGCTCGTCTGGAAATCCTTCCGGCAGCGCATAGACGAAATCCTCCGGCGCCACGATGTACTCCGCATATCCACCGTTCACGCTATACCCAGTGAAGAGCGGCGCGTCGCACAAATTCTCTTCTCCGCGCCGGCAGTATTCGCAGGTGCCGTCCGTCTTGTGCAGCCATGCGATTCCCACGCGCGTCCCCGCCGGGAACCTCTCCGCTCCTGCGCCCCTCGCCGCAATCCGTCCCACCACTTGGTGCCCCGGAATCAGCAGTGACCTTTTCGGAGGCAACTCCCCCTCGATGACGTGTAGGTCGGTACGGCACACCCCGCACACCTGCACCCGCACGAGCACCTCGCCTGCTGCCGGTTCGGGCTCTGCGAATTCTCCGTATTGTAGGGGATTACTCTCAACTGCCGCGGGTGTGCTAAGGAAACACGCCTTCATCGTGAAGCCTCAACCTGTTTTTCTTCAGCACACCAGAATTAGGCGGCCAACACACTGATTGACTTCACCATACCGCAAACTTATGCCCGTGCATAGCCCCTTGTCTCGCTCGCAATACAATTTCACACGAAGCAACCCCTCGACCTCCCGTGCATCCATCCTTCCTCGCTCCTTGACTCCTCCTTCCTTGCATTCGCCCGTCTGAAACTCTAACCTAACTCTCTATGCCAGATCTCTCTCCTGAAACACTCGCACTCGGCTTTATCTGGTACGTTGCGTTTCTTTTTTCCACCACTTGTCACGAAGCGGCCCATGCCTTCGTCGCCAAACTCGGAGGAGACACCACCGCTGCCCTCGGTGGCCAGGTCTCCCTCAATCCTATCCCTCATATCCGCAGGTCGCCCTTTGGCATGGTCGTTATCCCAATCCTCAGCTTTCTTTTCTCCGGCGGCATGATCGGTTGGGCCAGTGCTCCTTACGATCCTCTCTGGGAACGCCGTCATCCTCACCGTTCCGCCTGGATGGCCCTTGCCGGCCCCGCTGCCAACTTCACACTTATGATCGTCGCCGCTCTGATGCTGCGCATCGGACTTTCCTACAACCTCTTCTCCTTTGACCCCCTCACAGGCAAAGCGGGTTTTGGCTTCCTGATTCTGAAGGTTGTTTTCCGTTTGAATCTGCTCCTCGGTACCTTCAACCTCATTCCAGCTCCGCCGCTGGATGGCAGCACCGGCATCATGGTCTTCATGTCCGAGGACCGCGCCCGGCGCTATCTGGACTGGATTCGCGGCAACAGTTACGCCATTGCTGGTTTGCTTGTAGGCCTGGTGATCTTCCAGCGGGTATTCCCGATCGTAGAGAGGACAGCGTACCGCATCTTTTTCTGAGCCGCGTTGATCTCCCTCCGCGCTCTGCTTCACTCTGAACCATCGGCGCGCCGTTCTGTTTCTCGCCTGCACATTTGTTCTTCCTAATCCCGCCTAAATGCTTTCCCTGCTGTCTTTTGCATTCTATTCCCCTGGCAGAAGAACTGCTCTCTCCTCATCGGGAGGAACGTTCGTGCTTTCGGAAGCGCTTCCCATTGCCAGCAGTTGCCGCGTTGAAGTCTCCGGCTGGGACGAGGATGAAATCTTCTTCGTCGAAAAGTCCGAGCTCTCCTGGGACGACTTCGCCGGCAAACACATCTCCCTGAAGCACATGCTCGCCGAGGGCGCCCTTGTTTTCGTTCGCACGCTCCAGCCGGCTTCTCTTCAGCGCTCCTTCCCCATCGCTTATGAAGCGGAGTTCATCGGCTGCGACGTTGACGGTTCTCACGAATTTCACCTGAATCCCGTGCAGCCTCGCCACAGCCGCAATCGCTTCCCCGTAAATTAGTTTCTTATTCCCTTCCATTTCGGAACAATGGCCCGAATTGGGAGACTCTCCTCAACCTCTTCTAATCCTCTCTCCTGCTTCCGCACATCCGTTTTCTAATTTTTGACGCCCCATGCCTCGTTAGTTCATTCATTGCACACTACTTACACTTGCCAACCCTTCCGCCTCTCCTTCGCGAAACACTCCCGTCCCCTTTGGCACACTTGTTGCCTCTTCCTTGGTCATGGCTTACGCAACTTTTAAATCTGCTGAAGTCGCAACTCTTCACACCTCGCTCACACCGTGCATTTTTGACGACGAACCCCTCGAGCGCGATTCGCTCTCCGCACTGATTTCTGACATGGGCTATGAGCCCATCCCCACCGGCGACCCCGAGGAAGCTCTGCGCCTGGTCCGCTCTGGGCGCTCCCGACTCATACTGGCCAGCGTTCATATGCGGAATACGGATCCCTTTGAGTTTCTGGACCGGGCGCTGCGCTGCGATCCCGGCGTCCACCTCATTGTCATGACCGCCGATTACACCCTCGACAACGCCCTCGAGGCCATTCGCCGTGGCGCCACTGATTTCCTCCCCAAACCTGTCGATCATGCCCGCCTGAAGCGCACCCTCGACGAGGTTGCCGCCCTCTACGATCAGCGGCGCCGCGTCCGCGCGTTGGAGGAGCAACTCCTCAAAGATCTCGAATTCCACGGTATTGTCGGCAAAAGCCCCGCCATGCTCGAAGTTTTCGACTTCGCTCGCAAAGTTGCCCGCCACTACACCAATGTTCTCCTCGTAGGCGCCACTGGCACGGGCAAGGAACTCGTGGCCCGCGCCATCCATCAGATCAGCCCGGTCAGCCAGCAGCGCTTAGCGGTCTGCAACTGCTCCGCTCTGGTCGACACCCTCCTGGAGAGCCAATTGTTCGGCCATGTCCGCGGCGCCTTCACCGGCGCCACGGATACTCGCCCGGGCCTGTTCGAGTACGCCAATGGCGGCACGGTGTTCCTGGATGAAGTTGGTGAGACTTCCCTGCCCATGCAGGCCAAACTGCTGCGCGTCATCCAGAACCGCGAAATCCAGCGCGTTGGCTCTCCCGAAATCAAGCAGGTCAATGTCCGCCTGATCGCTGCCACCAACCGCGATCTTCGCGCCGAAGTCCTCACCGGCCGTTTCCGTGAAGATCTCTTCTATCGCTTGAGCTCCATCCAGATTCGCATCCCTTCGCTCTCGGAGCGCCTGGAAGACATTCCGCTGCTGGTCCAGTTTTTCCTGAAGAAGTACAACGATGCCTATGGCAAGAGCATCGCCGGTCTCACCCGTCGCACGCAAACTCTTCTCCTCCAACATCCCTGGCCCGGCAACGTCCGCGAACTGGAAAACGTCATCTCCACCGCGTGTATCACCGCCACTGGCGATTTCATTGACATCAGCGATCTGCCCGAGCATCTCCAGCATCGCAACCCCCGGATCGCCAACGACGAAGACTGGCATCCGCTTTCGCTCGACGAGGTCCGCAAGCACCATATCCAGAAAGTTCTCCAGATGTGCAATGGCAACCGCCTCCGCGCGGCGCAAATTCTCGGCATCGGCCGCACCAGCTTGTACCGCTATCTCAAGCGCGACGGCCTGGACGTTCGGCCGCACCCACACTCTACTGGCGCCGCAGCGTAAGCGCTACGTGAGGCCCGCTTGCCATCAGGCTGCAGCTCTTTCTCGCGGCTTGCATGCTGCAGAGTGACTGTCCACCGCAATTGGCGACTCCTCCTGAACGCGTTCCGGTGAACTTCTAACCCGAATCCTCGCCGGAACGCGCCTTTCTTGTTCACTCCTCCGGCTGCTTACTTTCACCGCACCGGCTCCCTGCGCTCCTTGCCTACCTCGCTATACTGGTTCAAGAGACCGGTCTGCCCGGCAATTGTGTGGTTTCTTCGCAAATTACTGCAGACCGGTTCATTGAGGTCTCTCCGAATGAAAACGCTTCTCCCGCTGACATTGCTCGGCTCATTTCTGTTGCTGTCCAATTCACCCGCCCGCGCCCAATGCGGCCCCGCTGCGCGCAGGCAATTGGCCGCGGTTGCAGAGTTGCGCGGCGACGAACTCGAAAACCTCGTGCGGGATACTGCGCGGGCCGTGCAGTTGAAAAACCCCTCATTCTTCAATCGTGTCTATAGTGAGGACTTTTTCGGCATCGCTCCCAATGGGATAGTGTTGGACAAGAACGCGATGATCGCTTACGTGGGAAATTCCCCGGCCACGTACACCACCCTGATCGCGACCAACGTGCGCATCCGTGTTTACGAGGACACTGCGGTTGTCACGTCGGTCTGGTCTGCACGTGGAACGCAGGATGGCCGTAGCTTCAGCCGCCAGTCGCGTGTAATTCAAATTTATGTCTACGCATTGCGCGGCTGGCAAGTCGTCTCCAGCCAGGAAACGCTGCTCCCCGGCTAAAGTCGAACGGCGCTACTCTGTTGTTTCTACTCCGTTGCCCCGCTGAGCGAACGGGGCTTTTCCACCCGATTCGCCGCATTGGCCTGCGCTTTCGCCATTTTTGCGGTACTTTTCTCGCAACACGCGCTCGAATTCCCCCCGAGCCTCTTTCGCCGTCGGTTATTATGGAAGCGGTAAAACTCTTGGCCCCTTCCCCAGGTTGCCAAGATGACCTACAAGAAGGTCCGCCGCAGTGGGCGTATCTCCAAGCAAGTTCCCATCCTTGTAATCGGCAGCGATGCCGATGGCCACGTCTTCTCCGAAGTCACCAAGACCGTGGTTCTCAGCTTTCATGGCGCCGGAATCGTCTCCGCAAACAAGCTCATCGCCGAGCAGGAGCTCCATATCCGTTCCATGGTCACCAATCGGGAAGTCGAAGCCCGCGTTGTTGGCGAAATCGCCGAGAACGAAGGTGTCTACACCTATGGCGTCGCCTTCCTGGATGAGTCGTGCGATTTCTGGCAACTCGAATTTCCGCCTCCCCCGCCGCCCGAGGAGCGCCCGCTGGTCCTCGCTCTTGAATGCAGCAGTTGCCGCGCGCCCATCACCGTCGAGAACGGCGACTTTGAATTTGATGTCTGCGCCATTCACGGAGGACTGGTGCGCTATTGCGATAATTGCGGCATGGCCACGGTCTGGAAACAGACCACGCACCTGCCGTCGTTGCGCCCGTTTGTGGCCGCGCGCTCGCCTGCGGCAAAGCCGCAGCCTGCCGCGGCTGCCGTGGCCCTTCTCGATACGCCGCCGGCACGCTCCGTCCCGCACCCACTTCCGGCTCCCCGCCCTGTCGTACCGTCTGCTCCCGCGCCACTCCTCGAGCGCCGCCAGCGGGTGCGCGCCAAGGTCAATTACTTCGCGTGCGTGCGCAGCGCCGCTTTTGGTGATGACATCGTCGTGTGTATTGATATGTCGCGCGGGGGAATGAGCTTCAAAACCAAGAACTTCTACCTGGTGAACATCACGGTGACGATCGCCGTGCCTTTCTCGCCGGAGTCGCCGCAAGCTCCAGCCATCTTCGTTCCTGCGCGCATCGCCAGCGTCTCCGACTTCCCCAACGGTAAGCTGTACCGCTGCGGCGTCGAATTCCTCGCTACGCAATCCTCCACTTCAGGCTTCTAGCGTCGCCCGCGTTCCCGGCAAAGCCGCTGGAAATGCAAAACGCCCGCCATCCGAAGTTGGCGGGCGTTTCTGGGACCTGGCGAACGCCAGGGGTCTGCACAAATTGGGAATACGCCGGAGTCTAGAACATGTTCCAGAGGAACTGGTTGTAGACCTCGTGATGATATTGGACCTCGGGCGATTTGACGATGGTGCCGAGCGAACGCGCGCAGCGATCCGCGGAAGCCCTCTTCAAGTCGGCATAGCGGCCTTTGACGTCGCCGCCGAATAGTTTTGTGGTCCACTCGGCTTTCTCGAAGTTTTCGATGGCCGTGTAAATGTTGTCCGGAAGGTAACGCTCGGCAGAGCGCAGGTTCTTGATTTTTGCGGTTTCTCCTTCCAGCCCTGTCTTGAAGATCGAGTACATCACCAGATAGGGATTGGCGTCGGGCGCGACGGCGCGAAATTCCACGCGCATGCTGCGCTCGTTGCCGATCGGCACCCGGATCATCGCGCCACGGTCCACGGGCGAAGCTTTCAGCTGATTGGGCGCTTCGAAGTGCGGGTCGAGCCGGCGATAGGCGTTCACGCTGGAGTTCATCAGCAAGCACAGATCGTTGCCGTGGGTGAGCACACGATCGATAAAAGCCCAGCCGAGTTTGCTGAGCTTTTCCTCGCCCTTGGGATCCCAGAAAAGATTCTTGCCGTCCTTGCTGACGGAAACGTTCGTATGCATGCCGCTGCCATTGACGCCCACGACGGGCTTAGGCAGGAAGCTGGCGGTCAGCCCCATCTTGTTGGCCACCTGGCGGCAGACCAGTTTGTAAAGTTGGATCTGGTCGGCCGCGGCAACCACGTCCGTGTAGCTATAGTTGATCTCGAACTGCGAGGGCGCCACTTCAGGGTGGTCCTTTTCGTTTTGGAAGCCCATGGCGCGCTGCACTTCCGCAGTCGTGTCGATGAACGTGCGCAGGGGATCCCCGGGCAGCGAGTGGTAGTAGCCGCCCGTGTTCACATACTCGAACTTCTGCGTGGCATGGTACTGGCGCTCCGCCTCGGCACCTCTAAAGAGGAAGCCTTCGATTTCGTTCGCGGCGTTGAGAGTGTAGTCTTCCTTCTTATACAACGAGTCAGCGTAACCCTTCAAAACTCCCCGGATGTCTGCGCTGTAGGGCGTCCCATCCTTGTCGATGACATCGCCGAACACCAGCACTTTGCCGCCGCCGAATATGTCCGCTGGCCCCCAATAGAACGAGGCCCAATCCATGCCGAGCCTTAGATCGCTCTCGCGCTGCGCCGTGAAGCCGCGAATCGAGGAGCCGTCGAAGGTGAGGTTGTCGTAGCTCTTGATGAGGAATTTCTTGTCATAGTCGAGCATGTGCAGGCGGCCTTCCAAGTCCGAGAAGAGGACCGTGACGGCTTTAATGCGCTTTTCGTCGGTAAGGTACTTCAGGCGTTCTTCCTGAATTTTGCCGAAGGGTGTGCGTTTCTTGCGATGCTCTTTCGCTTTCAAATTCAGTTCTTCCAGCTCATCGTAACTGAGGGCTAGAAAATTGCGCAGTTCGTTGGACATGAATCTCCTTGAGATAAAGCGATTGTGAATTTTTGAATCGCTTGGCCCTGACCATGTGGTCCCTTGATGGATAAAAGGTATCGCGGTGTTCCACGGAGCGTCAATTGGAAAAAGGCTGGAGGAGAAAGAGAAAAAACAAATCGCGTGCATCCAAAAAAGTGAACCGAACAGCGGTAACGAACTTTGGGAGGAGTTGTGACTCGACTAAGTGCCGGTTAGAATTTCCACAGGGTATGGCCCGTAACGGAACGCCTTCCCGCGCTGATGCAACTTCGTTCCTCAGGCTCCCGCGTAAGCGCATAGTTTCCAGCAAGTTGGGAATTTCTCACAATGGCCACTCTCCTGCACTTTGCTGGCTTAGCTGTATTGTTCGAGGACCGGAAGGCAACGTGGATTGGCTCCGGCCAACCTGCGGTGTTTTTCCGCGTCACTCATCACCCCCAAGGTACGTCCACGAATTGTCCAGCCAGAACCCCCACGGGCGCCGTGGTTCTACCCTGATGGAATCACGGTGCCCGATCCTCCCCGGCCCAAGCTGTACCTTTCCCGCGAGTCTTGGCGTCCCGCACAAAAACGCCCGCCCGTGATGCCAGGAGCGGGCGCGTGAGAGGAGCGTTCTTTCCTGTTCTACCGGGAATTCGACGTGCCGCCGAGGGTCTCGTTGCTCGCCGCCGCGTACGGCACGGTGACCGTGCTGTCCAGCCGCGCCAGCATGCCGGTCTGCGCAGGCATCTCCACTTCCTTACCCTTCCGCGCAACCACGTAAATGGCCCCAGCCGCAATGCCAATGCCAAAGCCACGGGCTACGTTGCTGAACACCAGTCCGACCGCGGAACCTCCGCCTCCGCCAATGGCCATGCCCAACGCGTCGCCTTTGTAGTCGTGCTTCTGCTCGACCACTTCGCCTTCGACGATTTTGACGTCGTGCCGGCGCCTGCTGTCTGAATTGATGCGCGGCTGCCCGATGGCTAGCAGGCTCATCTGCACCGGAATGAGCCGGCTGTCAATCTCGATGCTCTTGAAGGTGAGGTTCATATAGGCCTGCCCGCGAAACATCGCAAACTGTTTGGGCCGCTGAATTGTGCCGATGACGCCGTGCACGCGCGTGCCCGCCGGTAGAATGATGCGGCTGTCGAGCGTGACCGGTTGCGCCAGCACCGCGATGAAGGGATCGCCTTCCCTGGCGCTGGCCGTGTTGATCCCATTAATCAGCGTGAGATGGATTTCGGTGCCCTGCAGGACCTGGCGCGGCTCGGCGTAGGTGGGTGGCGCCGCGGAGCACACCAGGGCAAACACCAATAGAAGAGATACCACTGCTTTCATGCTATTCCTCCTGCCTGCACGGAGCGTGCAGGTGTGATGTCCCCGTAACGTGGGGAGCTCCCGCGAACGGGACGCTGCGCTGGCGCGCGGACCCTGCGTCTGCTGCGAACAGCCACAAGGCGGTTGGGGAGGAACTCCAACCGAGAAGTAGTGTAAATCACACGATGCGGCGTGCGCCAAGATGTTTTGCGAATGTGTTGTGTTTGGCAAGGCTGCTAGGCGTGAGGGAGCCGCGAAGGGTCTGCGCTCCTGCTTTTGTAGCGGCCGCCTTCTGAGGCGGGCGCCTTTCTCTCTGCCTTGTAGTGGCCGACCTTCAGGTCGGTTCTCGGGCTGACCCGTCACGGGCAACACGGTCCCCGCTGGTCGCTCCCCACGAAGATCGGGGCAAGCACGAACGTAACCCAGGAAACCAACCGTTTCCTGATCGCCGATATCTGATCGCTGATCGCTGCCTTTCAAATCGAGGAACTTCGGGATCTCCGCGGCACACTTGGCTTACCCGGTACCGTTGCTCCCTTCCGGGCCTGGCGGGGTTCGCGGGACCTCGTTGCACAGAGCCCGAAGTTCCACGTTTCAACAGTCGCGCACTTCGCGTCTGCAACCCAAAGCTTAGCACACCCCTCAAACCTCCTCCAGTTTCCCCGCCGCTGCGTGCTCCACCTTCACATTGTCACCCCGCCTGCTCTGCTTGCCTCTGGCTTCGAAGGGAGCGCAGTCGAAGGGGCCGGAGTGCCGCGCCTTCTGCGTCGCGGAGCCGAGGGATCTACTTCGCGCCACCTTCCGGTCAGCTCCATGTAGGGGTCGCCGTCTGCTTGTCCGCCGGAGGTGGGAGGTGGTCCATTCTACTTCTTCCCCTCACTGTAATCGTAAAACCCTCTTCCGCTCTTGCGGCCCAGCCAGCCAGCCGCGACGTACTTCTTTAGAAGCGGGCACGCTCGGTATTTCGGATCACCCAGCCCTTCCAGAAGCACATTCAGAATATCCACGCAGACATCCAAGCCGATGAAATCGGCAAGTTCCAGCGGCCCCATCGGATGATTCATCCCCAGCTTCATCACCGCGTCCACCGCATCCGGCGTGGCCACGCCTTCCATCACCGCATAGGCCGCCTCATTGATCAGCGGCATCAGCACGCGGTTGGAAACGAATCCGGGAGCATCGTTCACCGCCACGGGAGTCTTGCCCAGTTTCCTGGCCAACTCCATGGTGGTGGCAAAGGCCGCGTCGCTGGTCTGCAGCGCGCGAATCACCTCCACCAGCACCATCACCGGCACGGGATTCATGAAGTGCATGCCCACAAAGCGCTCCGGCCGCTTGGTCATCGCCGCCAATGCGGTCACCGAAATCGAAGAAGTGTTGCTCGTCAGAATCACTTCGGGGCGCAGTACTTTGTCCGCTTCCGTCAACACCGCGCGCTTGATCTCGATTTTCTCCGGCACGGCCTCAACCACAAAGTCCGCCGCTGCAATGGCCGCGAAATCGGTCACCGGTTTCAAGCGCGCCAGCACAGCGGGTTTATCAGCCTCGGCAAGCTTCCCCTTTTTCACTTCGCGGTCGAGGTTCTTTGCAATGGTTTCCATTCCGCGCTGCAAAAAGCGCTCTTCCACATCGCGCAGAATCACGCTGTAGCCCGCGCGGGCAAACACGTGCGCAATGCCGTTCCCCATGGTCCCCGCGCCCAGCACCGCCACGGTCTTGATGGAATCAATGGACACGAATCTACCCTCCGCAGTTTTCGAAGTCTGCCCCGTCGAGAAGCCCCAGCATGCCTGCCCGCTAAAATAAGGTCAAGCAGGCTTCCCTGTGATCATTTTGTAGCTGCTGTTCCTGGAAGTATGCGCCGCAAGCCACGCCGCCAGCGTCGCATACCTTTCATCTTGCGACCACGGCGCGCCAAACGGGCGCCCAAGCTCCGTGACTCGCCGCAACAAGCTGGGACGCGGTACGCGCAACGTCTTCACCGCCTGGTCCAAAAGCTCGCGCTCCCTGATGGATACTACGGCAAGCTCGCAACGCGCGCTCGCATGCGACAGACATTCGCGAAAAAGCTCGCCGTCGGCGCTGTGAATCAGCGCATGCGACGCAAGAATCTTCTCGAGTTCCGGGAGCGCCTTTCCTGATGCCAGCAGAAGCGCGCCGCGGGTCAGTTGATAGCCGCGCTCCTTCAACTCCGCTTGTAGATCGTGAATTGCGTGATGCGCAAGTTCCCGCCCCTTCTCCCGCACGCCCGCGATGAATTCCCGCGCTTCTGCCAGCGTCATTTTCTCTCCCGTGTGATACGGCTGCCGAAATCGGTACGTGAACGTCTCCACCAATTGCATGCGCTGGCGGCGCAGCACCACCGGCGCGCCTTTCTCCAGACACACCCCCACCACCGCACTCCATCCCGAGTGCACGCGAAATCCCACTGCCGCTATTTTCATGAAAGCCTCCGCGGTAGAGGAAACGGAGGAGGCTAAGAATGTAGGCAGTTAGCAGTAATGTCAAGTCGAGGGGGGCCGGGATACGCGCACGCGCACGGCGACGGGCAGCCCGTGCCTCGAGCTCCGCTTCGCATAGCGCTCGTAGTAGTACCACACGAAAGAAAGCGGCACGAAAGCAATGAGGATGAACCTAAGCGGGTAAATCTCATACCGGATCGACTGGTAGAGCATCCACAATGCCCCGATATATGTTGCAGAGGAAACCAAGGCCAAGGTCCACGAGATCATGGCGATTGTTCGCAGTCCGGCTATGGTAGGGTCGTGGCTCACCATCCCAACGAACAGATCGAAGAATCCAATCATGAACAAAAGGGAGTAACTCTCCACGGGATCTTCGAGCCAGAAAGAGTCTTGAGGGCTCAATTGAGATTTTTCGGGAGCGGCACTCTCTGCGATCTGTCGAACGATGTCTCGCCCGCGGGTTTCGTCCTCGGGGCGAATCATCAGTCGAAGGAACCCTTTCTTGTCTCCGAAGAGACGCGTAGGCACGCCCACTCCCTGGAGCGAATCCAGAATAAACTTCGCAACGCGCTCATCTTCACCCGTCCACAGTTCTAACGTTGCCGTGGCCGAGTCCCAGTGCAACGGAAGGTCAGGAGGAATCTCAATTGCCCCGCCGTTGAGCGGCGCCGATTCCGGGGCCACAGGGAATGAACCGGGTTCTTGCTCGGAGATTTCCTGCAGAACGCTCTTCGCCGCAGCGAAGTTCGCCACGGTCACACTTACCGCGAACCCGAAGTGCGGTCCCCTCCGCAAGCCATACAGATCGACCGAGTTTCTTAGCAGGACCTCAAGCGGAATGCGAACGGCGCCAATTCCCGCTTTCTTCAGCGCCTCCAGCAACCGCTCCGCAAAAACGGCATTCTCGCCATTCCACAACACGGCGAACGCTTCCGGAGTATTCCACGCCGGGAGCTCGTCAACCAGCGGAAGTTGGCAATCGCCGCAGATCTTGAACCCTGCACGGTATTCCGTTCTGCACAGTGGACAGAACATAACGAGGGCAGTGTACTACGAGCGAAGTGCAGAATTCACCTACTCCGGCGGCTGCCCTTCCACAACTTCGCGGACAAGTTCGCGGGCGCGGCTTTCGTCTTCGGGAAGAACGTACACCGCTGCTTTGCTGCCCTCACGGTCTGCACGGCAGCGGATGCTATTTTCATGCAGGGCCGCGACGAGAAAATCGCTTGGCTCGCCCGTCTCCGTCTCCCATACTTTAATGGTGGCATCTTCTTCGAACCACCCGGTCTCATCTCCAGCCGCAGGAGGACCGGGAATGTCTTGGCTCTCCGTCGGAGTGAGCATCTCCGGCAATTTGCGAATGCGGTCTGATCGATCTTCCAGAAGCTTCTGCAGTTCCCGGCTTCCTATCTCTTCGACGTCATCCGTCCCATAGGCTTCCTTGACGGCGGTTTCGGCCTTTTCAAACAGCGAAAATGGCACGCCAATCTCATAAGCGGGAAAATTCGTCAAGTTGAAAAGGCGATCGCGCCGAAAAACTGTATTGTGGGGAACGCCTGCTTCGTCCAGAACCTCGCACAACTCCGCATGCACGCGGGCATCCTCACCCTTCCAGAAAGAGCAGAACGGATCTTCATTGGGATCACCGGGTTCTGCCGGAGCGCCCATGGGCCCCGGCGCGTGTTGCGCTTCCCACACCAGAGGTACATCGCAATCGGCGCAGCGCGTGAATCCGGGCCGGTACTCCGCTTTGCATTGAGGACAAATCATTCCGGTTGCCTGTTCGACTCCTGCGAACAACCCCTGGCAGTTCGCCGCGACTCCAGATTGTAGAACACGAAGGAGTAGTTGTGCGCTGTAAGTTCGACCGCCTTGCCCGTACTACTGACGCTGCGCCCAGATTTCTTCTCTATGCCAATCTGTGCGAGGTTGTCACGCGCGCAATGACCGCCAGGCCTGCGAGGCCTATCTGGCGAAGATGCGCTTCATCACCGGCCAGCCCTCCAACAACCCCCGCTAAGCCAACGACTTGCCGCCCACAGACGGCTGCGTCTTTTTCACCCTCTGCTGCGTATTCAAGGTAGTATGAGCGCACAAGCATTCACGCTGACGTTTTCGAGGTCCCCGCTGCTCTTCGCGGGTCTCATGACTGACGAGAAGCAAACCATCGCCCTCGGCCTGCGCCGCCGCGACCCGGACGTGCTCGACCAGCTCATCGAGCAGTACCAGCAGCGCCTCTATCGCTATCTCCTTTTCCTCACCGGCAACCCCGCGCTGGCCGAAGACTTCTTCCAGGAAACCTGGATTCGCATCCTGGAACGCGGCGACCAGTACAATGCCAAATCCAAGTTCGAGTCCTGGCTGTTCGCCATTGCGCGCAATTTGGTGATTGACGCTTCGCGCCGCAAGAAATTCGCCAGCCTCGAGGATTTCGCCGATCCGGAAACGCAGCAGCCGTTCGAGCCTCCCGACCTGCACGCCACCTCTGCCCTGCAAATGCTTTTGGCGCGTGAAAACCAGCAAGCCGTGCAAATCTCGTTGCTCAAGATCCCCGCCTACTACCGCGAAGTGTTGGTGCTTCGTTTTCACGAGGAGCTTGGCCTGGAAGAAATCGCCGCCGTGCTCGCGGCGCCTATTTCGACGGTGAAGTCCCGGCTGTACCGCGGCCTGGCCGCGCTCAAATCCGCTCTGACGGAAGGTGCCGCATGAACGAAAACCTTCACCAGCGTGCCCAAAGACTTCTGGCGGAATCTCTTGTGGAAGGAATCGCAGCGCCCGATCAGGCCTGGCTCGAGCAGCACCTGCGCGAGTGCGCTGATTGTGCACGCGAGGCTGCTGCCGCTCAGGAGTTACTGCAGGCTCTGCGTAGTGTGCCGGTTGCTGTGCCGCGGGATCTGGTGGTGCGCACGCAAATGCGCGTTCGCCTGCGCGCCCAGGAAGCCGACGAATCTTCGCGGAGCGGGCTGCTTCTTTGGATCATCACGGCGGCAAGTTGGCTGCTCGGTGTGCTCAGCGCGCCGCTCGTTTGGCGCGGTTTCGCGTGGTTCGGCGGCCACTTCGGCATCCCGCGCCTGGCCCTGGAACTGGGATTCTTGCTCTGGTGGACGGTGCCAGCGTTGGTCGCCGTGGCTGCCGTGCTATATCAGCGCGCTGCGGTGCAGGGTTTCGCGGACCAACACTCGCAGCGCGAAACGAAGACGCCGCATTGAGTTTGTTTTGGCAGTGGAACGATTGCATTGAGCGGTCTGGAAAACGAGGAAACTATGTCTGACATGTGGAATGAACGTATGCGCCTCATCCGCTTTCGTAGGAAGCGCGAGCGTATCAGGTTCCGCGAAGAACTGCGCATCATCCCCAAATGGCTGGTGTGGACCTGCATAATCGCTTGGCTCATCGCGATCGCCATCGCGTGTCCCATCAATTTCTACAACGCGCAGCACAATGGCGACTATTTCCCCGCCCCCAACTTGGCTGGCCAGCCCGTGCTTGCCAGCCTGGCTCTGGCTGGAGTGATCACCGCGGGGGCTTTTGGGGTCTCCTGTCTGCTGTTTATCCTGGGCTATGTCTATCGCGACGCCAAGCGCCGCGGAATGAATCCCGCCCTGTGGACGCTGCTGGTTCTCCTTCTGTCTGGGCCTTATGTGTTCATCGGGCTGATCGTCTATTTGTTGATCCGCGACCCGCTGCCTTACACCTGCCCGCAATGCTCGGCCACCGTTTCCGCGCGGTTCAATTTCTGCCCCACCTGCAAATACAACTTGCACCTGGCGTGCACGCACTGCCAGCGGGAGGTTGCCGACACGGACAAGTTCTGCCCCTACTGCGCCGCGGAAGTCACGCCGACAAAATCGCAGGGCGTGCCCACGGCGGCCGATTCACCGAGTTGAGGTCTTTGCATTGCTTGTGGCCCGGCGAACGCGTTGGGCTCAAGCCTTCTCTTCGTGATACTCCATCTCCGTGTTCACGGCCCAGATGTTGCTCTTCTCTGTGCGGCCCGCGACGATGTTGTCCACCGCGACCATGGCCGTGAGCATCGAGTGGTCCTGATTGTTGTACTTGTGCATGCCATTGCGGCCGACGAGAAACAGGTTCACGCAGCCATCCAGGAATTCCTGAACTTCCCCAAAGCGCTCATACGCGCCGAAATACGCGGGATAAGCCTTCGGCACCCGCTCGACGTGCCAGTCCACCACCTCCCGCGCGTCGATGATGCCAATTTTCTCCAGTTCCGTCATGGCCAGGCGCGCCATTTCCTCCTCCGGGAGCTTCCAGAGCTTGTCGGACTCGCAACAGAAATATTCCACTCCGATCCAGACCTTCGATGGGTCCTGCACCAGATAAGGGCTCCAGTTGTTGAAGATCAGCAGGCGCCCCGCCAAAACATCAGGGTCCTGGAGATAGATCCACGTGTCGGCAACGAGCGGGCCGGGGGATTTCGCGTCGTCCTTTATGCGCAGGGAATTGAGCAGCAAGCCCACGGCGATGAAATCGCGGTACTGGAGGCCCGCAGCCACCTCCCGCACGTTTTCGGGGACGGGACAGTCGAGGAGGCCCACAAGTTCCTTTACTGGCATCGCCGAAAAGACAAAATCGCACGCGATGCGGCGCTGTTGCCCCGCGCCGTCGGCCGCCTCCACAGCCTGCACTCGCGCCCCAGCCATTTCCAGGCGGAGTGGCCACGTCCCGCGGAGAATCTCGCCGCCCAGCGCTTCCACCTTGCGCGCCACTTCCCGCCACATTTGCCCTGGTCCATATTTCGGATACAAGAACTGCTCAATCAGGGAAGTTTCGGTTTGCTTCTGGAAGATGTCCCGCGTGGCGCGGCCAAGACTCTGCCTCAAGAAATGCGTCAGACTCTTGCGCACGGACAAACTTTTTACCCGCTGCTCTCCCCAAGCGGCACTAATCTGCTGGCACGGCACTCCCCAAACTTTTTCCGTATAGGATTTGAAAAAAGTTAGATACAGCTCTTTCCCAAACCGGCGGATGAAAAAGTCCTCGAGGTTTTTGACCGCGCGCGGCGGGCAGAGAGCGGCACGCACGTAGCTAAACAGGATGCGCACGGTTCGTTTCAGCCCAAGCTTCGAGAGCGTGTCCCTGCTCATCTGGACGGGATAAGCGAAAAACTTCCCCAGAAAATAGATTCGGCTCTGCCGGCGCCGCAACAGCATGACCGCTTCCGGATTTGGACTAAGCCCCGCCGCCCGCTCGGCTGCTGCAGCAGCGTTCAGTTGTGCCAGAGCTTCCCTCGAATCACGGCTCCCGATGTTCCGCGTCTTTTGCTGGTAGGTGATCTTTGCTCCACCCGAGGCTGACGATTCCAGCGGCAGGTGCATCAACCACCAATTCATAACGCGATCCGACTTGGAGAAAAAACGATGACCACCGATATCCATCAGGTTTCCGTGGTGTTGGATCGTCCGCGCGAGCCCGCCGACCTCGGGGTTCCTCTCCAGCACGATTAGCCGCACATCGGTGCGCGTCAGCAGCTCGTACGCAGCCGTCAGCCCTGCCGGCCCCGCGCCAATGATCACCGCCGTTCTTTTTCGTTCTCCGCCCATTCCCTGCCCATCCATCCAGTTTGCGCCGGCCACAAACTACCGCTCACGAATTGTACAAGGTAATTCGATGGAAGATTCAGGTTGGGCGTAGTAACTCACAGCAACAAGCGACGGGGCGAGAGTTAGTGCAATTAAGGCCGGCTTGATTCTCTACTTCTGCGCTGCGATTTCCACGGCCAGGGCCACGGCATTTCCTCCGCCCAGACAGAGCGCCGCGATTCCGCGCCGCAGATTCCGCCGCTGCAGCTCGTACAGAAGCGTCACAAGAATACGCGCGCCCGAAGCGCCAATGGGGTGGCCGAGAGCTACCGCGCCGCCATTTACGTTGACCTTATCGGGATTGAGTTTCAGTTGCCGCGTTACCGCGATCGCCGCGACGGCGAACGCCTCATTCAACTCCACCAGGTCCACGTCTTTGTCGCGGTCCCATCCCGTCTTTGCCAGGAGCTTCTCGACCGCCTCCACCGGCGCCATCATCACCCACTTGGGCTCGACGCCGCTCACGGCTTGCGCGACAATGCGCGCGATCGGTTGCTTCCCCAATCGCGCCGCGTTCCGCTCGCTGGTCACAATCACTGCCGCCGCCCCGTCGTTGGTTCCCGGCGCATTCCCCGCGGTCACCGTGCCGTCTTTCTTAAACGCCGGCTTCAGCCGCGCCAGCGCTTCCATTGTGGTGTCCTCGCGCGGCGATTCATCGTACTTGATAACGATGGGGTCCCCTTTTTTCTGCGGAACTTCGACGGGCAGAATTTGCGACTCGAAGAAACACAACTTGCGCGCGCGCACAGCCTTCTGGTGGCTTTCTACCGCAAAGCGGTCCTGCTCTTCGCGCGAAATCCCGTACTTCTCTGCCACCAACTCGCCGGTGAGGCCCATATGAAAGTTTTCGTAAGCATCCCACAAGCCGTCCCAGATCATTGCGTCCACCAGCTTGCCATCGCCCAGCCGGTAGCCCGTGCGTGCCTGCGGCAGCAGGTAGGGGCAATTGGACATCGACTCCATGCCGCCCGCCGCGACGATTTCGCTTTCGCCAAGCTGCACGGCTTGCGCGGCCAGGCCAACGGCCTTCAATCCTGAACCGCACACTTTGTTGATGGTGATGGCAGCGACGCGCGGATCGCACCCGCCTTTCAAGGCCGCTTGCCGCGCGGGATTCTGCCCAATTCCGGCCTGCACGACATTGCCAAGAATCACCTCGTCGACCTGTTTTCCTTCGAGACCCGCGCGGCGAACCGCCTCCGCCACCACTTTCCCGCCCAATTCGGGTGCGGAAAATCCCGCCAATCCACCCTGGAATTTTCCGATAGGCGTGCGCACGGCGGAGAGGATCACTGGGGTTTCCATGACGCTACCTCCAATAGACGAGCCGGTTCATTATACAGCGTCGAGATGGAGTCACCCGAAGGCGGAATAGTGGGGGCGAAGTGAGCTCCGCCCCCGGCGTGAACGAACAGAGTTAACTAGCCGCACCAGCAGTGCTGGCCTGAGTTTCGTCTGCACTGGGTCCATAGAGACCCGGAACCGGAATGCCGAGCTGGCGATAGTACATTGTCAGTTGTCCGCGATGATGAATCATGTGATTCAGGCACATGCTGCGAATGCAGGCAATTCGCGGCAAGGTGAGAACTTCCTTGCCTCCCGCCAGAAGCTTCCACCCTTTGGCTAATTCCGCGTCGCTGACGCTGGCCAGGGCAGCGCGAGCTTCCGCAGCTGCCTTGTCGAAGGCAGCGAGCAACTGAGCGCGATTCTCTATCTTGGGCGGTTGGTGAGTTGGCCCGCCTACGGGTGCGTAGTCGAGCTCCTCCGTCTTGATGATCATGGCGATCCATTCAGGGACCGTGCCGACGTGGCCGGCGAGCCAGCCAAGGGTGCCGGACTTCTCGTGAGGTTTCCAGTTCCACTGCTGGTCGGGTATGCGTTCAAGTGTCTTGCGAGTATTGGCCATTTCCTGATCGAATTCGGGAAGCATCGCTTGTCCTAAGGCCATAAAAGTCTCCTTTGTCTTGTCTGAAGTGCATTCGAGGCGGGCCGATTCTAGGCGAATACAAAGCGAAAGTCAAGCGCCTTTGCTACAATCGCTTCTCACCCCGGAGGGTTTCCCCAGCACTCTTAGTTGCGGGGATTCGCTTGCAGGTTACCTTCATTCCCCGTGCGGCCCATGGTCAAGCACGAGGGGTTGACACCTCTCTGGTAGGACAAAATTACGCTATGGCACACCAATTTCTGACTTCCTATATCCAAGATTCCACAGAGTTATTCCGCTATTACAAGAAGCTCGCGGAACGCGCGATGGCGCAATGCCCCGAGGAGGGACTCTTCGCCACGCTCGATGGAGAATCCAACTCCATCGCCATCGTCGTCAAGCACATGGCGGGCAACATGCGCTCGCGCTGGAGCGATTTTCTGACCACCGATGGGGAAAAGCCGGATCGCCATCGCGACACCGAATTCGAGGAGCCGGCAAAATCGCGCGAAGAACTTCTCGCATCGTGGGAGTGTGGCTGGAAGTACCTATTCGACGCACTGGCAGGGATCAGCGACGCCGATCTCACCCGCACAGTTTACATTCGCACGGAGCCCCACTCCGTGATGCAAGCCATCAACCGCCAGGTGGCGCACTACTCATACCATGTCGGACAAATCACCTTTCTCGCCAAGCACTTCGCCGTTGAAGCGGGCCAATGGACGGCGCTCACCGTCCCGCGCAAACAGTCCGCCGACTTCAACGCAAGGGTCGCCTCCGGCCAAGCTTCCCAGCGATGAGCGCGCTGATCCCCAGTGCAACTCGTCTATCCTAAATAGCTGCGACAATGTTACTCTCAACTTGAGATGGCCATGGCGAAACCTCATTACAGTGAGCTTGTTTTCGACGTCACCGAAGAAGCGGACGGCGGCTATTTGGCCGAGTGTCTAAGTGAAAACATTGTGACCCAGGGCGACACTTGGGATGAACTTCGCGCCAACGTGAAAGAGGCAACGAAAGCATATTTTTACGACGGACCGAAGCCGAAGTGCCTCCGGCTGCATCTGGTTCGCGATGAACTCCTGACAAGTGGATAAATACCCCCCAGATTTCGGTAGTGGGTCAATTTCCGTTTAGACCACGCTTTAATCGAGCACACGGGTCCCAGTACGAAGTTGTCCGGTTTGCCGACTTACCAGGCACTGAACAACACAATAGCAATGGTCAGGCGGTCATAAGTGCTTTCCTGTAACTTCTGAGGCCAGTAACACGTCACATGATTAGGACCAGAGAAGCGATACAATCGTGTTTTCTCTTGCTCTCCGTTGGCGTTGCTCGTTAGGGACAATTAATTCATGCCTAAAGGTATGAAATTCGCCGTCGGGTTATTCCTAGCTGGCACGATGGCTCACGGTGTTTTTGCACAAGAACCGCCTGCTCCTAGACCAAGTCCCGCCACAGAAGCCCCAGCGTCCAAGGCCAAAAAATCAGAGGCAGAACCGCAGGCCGAAGTATCGGTGCAAGACACGACCAGCACCTTCAAGCTTCGCGTCAACCTGGTGCAGGTTCATGTGGTCGTGCGGGGAGATGGGGACAAACCGGTGGACGGTCTGCACAAGGAAGATTTTCAGTTGTACGACAACGGCAAGCTACAAACCATCAGCACATTTGCCGTTGAGAATGACCAATCGCGCAAAGAACGCACGGAAGCGGCCCTTAAAACTCAGGTGAACAACGAAGAAAATACCGCGCAGGTTTCCGGGGCGGCTCCTGAGCGTTTCATCGCTCTGACTTTCGATGATCGCCATTTGTTGACTAGCGATGTTGCTCCGCTGACAAAAGCCGCAGTTGGATTCATCGATTCGATAGGCCCAGCGGATCGGGTGGGAATCTTCACAACGTCGGGACTATTGACCCAGGATTTCACCAGCGACAAAGAACTGTTGAAGCAAGTGCTGGGAGTAAGGTCGCGCACGCCAGTAAACTGGGTCTCCTACGGCATGGCGAGTTCGGTTACAGCAGAAAGCCATCCTGAGCCTGACATCCTACAGCTCCCGGCGTCACTGAAGGCCTCATCAAACGCAGTAAAAGAGGAAGGGGACGCGGACATCCGCATTGAGCTTGAAGATCTTGGAAAGATGCTTCGGCTGTTGGGTAGCAAACCCGGGGAACGAGTCCTATTGCTGGCATCGCCGGGATTCATCCTGCCAGTCGATCTGCGGTTCGTATTCTTTTGGCTTGTAGATCAAGCGAGCCGATCTGATGTTATTATCAACACGCTTGACGCTCGTGGACTCTATACACCGGATTTACTGGGAGACATTTCGCAGCCAGGTTCCGATTCCCCGCAGACGGTGGGACAGGCAGCCAGTGCCCGCCTGGAGGAACAGTTCGAACAGCAATTCGTGTTGATGGATTTTGCTTATGCCACTGGCGGCAGATTTTTCCATAATTCGAACGACCTCGAAGGCGGACTGAAACAATTGGGAAACGCGCCGGAAGTTTCCTACGTGTTGGGCTTTTCTCCGCAAAATCCGAAGCTGGACGGACACTTTCACACCATCAAGGTAACAGTCACGGGAAAGCCGAAATATGCAATCGAGGCCAGGCGCGGCTATTTTGCTCCAAAGAAGGTGGACGACCCGCGGGAGGCGGCAAAGCAAGAAATTCAGGAAGCGGTGCTTTCGCAGAACGAGATTTTTGACCTGCCCATGAGTTTACAGACGCAATATTTCAAAAACGAAGATGCTGGATGGAAACTCAGTGTGGTGTCGCATCTCGATGTTAGAAAAATGAAATTCCGCAAGACGGAAGGAAGAAATTTTGACGACGTGACGGTGGCCACGGTGGTCTTTGACGACAATGGGGAGTTCGTCATGGGTGGCGAGAAGTTTGTGAAAATGCGGTTGCTGGATGCATCCATTGAAAGGATGGGCCACACAGGATTTGTTGTGAAGTCCACGTTCGATCTAAAGGCGGGGAAATACCTGGTGCGGCAAGTGGTGCAGGATTCCGAAGGCGCACAGATGGCGGCGCGTAGCGCGATTGTGGTTATACCCGATTGAGTCAGGAATCTATCCAGGTCCCGATTAACGCGGAAACCGGAAACTGATCCATTACCCAGACTTCTTTCGCTTTGTCTTCTCCTCTGAGGTGCGCTACGCTTCTTGAATCATGCCCACGCTTTTCGACATGGAGCCTCGCCCTGAAGGCAGTGGGCTAACGCCGAACGATGCGCAGCGGCGCGCGATTACCCACGGCGAAGGGCCGCTGCTGGTGATCGCGGGCGCGGGCACTGGGAAGACTCGCGTCATCACCGAGCGCATCCGGCACCTGCTCGAATCGGATGCTACCCTGCTCGGCGAAAACATTCTCGGGCTGACGTTCACGAAAAAAGCCGCGGGCGAGATGAAAACGCGCGTGGTGAAGGGCGTCGGCGAACGCGGCAAGGACGTGGTGCTGGCGACGTTCCACTCTTTTTGCGAGACGCTGCTCAAGGAAGTCGATCCCGACCGTGTGCCGCTGGAATCGGTGGATCACTGGATCCTGCTGCGGCGGAATCTGGCGCGCCTGAAACTGGAAAAGTACCGCCGCCTGGCCGAGCCCGGGCAATTCCTCAGCAATTTCATCCAGTTTTTCTCGCGTTGCCAGGACGAACTGGTGTCCAGCGAAGAATACCAGGCTTACGCCGATCAACTTGCCGCGGAATTGCAGGCGGAGCAGAGCACCCTCGACGAAGACACCCTCAAGGAGCGCGGCGAACAGGTAGCGCTGCAGCAGGAGATTGCGCGCGCCTACCACGCCAGCGAAGAAATCCTGAAAGAGAAGCGCGCCGTGGCGCTCAATGGGCTCATCACCGAAGCCGTCGCGCTGCTCAAGCGCGACACCAAGCGGCGGCGCCAGCTTCAAGAGCGGTTCAAGCACATCCTGGTGGATGAATTTCAGGATACCAACATCGCGCAGCTCGAATTGCTGCATCTGCTAAGCGTGGAATCGCGCAACATCGTCGTCGTGGGCGACAACGATCAGGCCATCTATCGCTTCCGTGGCGCTTCCTTCGGCAGCTTCAAGCTGTTCCTCCAGCGCTTCACCGGCTGGAAGGAAGGCCAAGACTCGACGCCGTATCGCGTGGCATTGATGGACAACTACCGCTCCACACCCAACATTCTGCGCGTGGCAACGCAAGTGATCGGCCAAAACGAGGTCAGCCCCGAATTCCCGAAGAAAGTCCTGCACGCCAATAAATCGGAAGGGGAAAAGATCCGTATTGTGGAAATGGAAACGCCCGAGGACGAAGCCTCGTGGGTGGCGGACGAACTCGAGCGGCTACATGGCGCGGGCCGTCGGTGGAGAGATTTTGCGGTGCTCTACCGGCAGCACGCGCACCGCGACAACTTGGTGGAAGAGTTGTCGCGGCGCAAGATTCCCTTCGTCATCAGCAAGCTTTCGATTCTAGAGCACCCGCTGGTGCGCGACGTCCTCGCCTATCTTCACCTGATTGCCCTGCCTCATGACGACATCGCTTGCGCGCGCGTTCTTTCCGCGCCGGCTTGGCATCTGACGGCGGAGGACCTGGTGCGTCTGGCGGAACGCGCCGCCAAGAAACGCGGTACGGCGCTGTACGATGTGCTGCAAGCGCCCCAATCGGAACTGCCGTTCGACGCTTCGCACACTGCCCTGCCGGTGCTGCTGGAGTTTTTGGGCGCGCAACGCAAGACGCTAAGACGGCGCACGGCCCGCGAAATCCTTGGCGATCTCGTGGAATGGCTGGAGGTGCCGCAGCGCGCCGCCACGCAGGACCGCAAGTACGTCAACCAGCTTGGCCAATTCATAAAGGACTGGGAAGCGAAAAGCGAAACGCGGGGCTTGCCGGAATTTCTGGAGTACCTGGATTATTTTGAGCAAGCCGGTGGAACTTTGAGCCTGGAAGATGATGCGCCCGGCGATGCCGTGCAGCTGATGACGGTGCATGGCGCCAAGGGCCTGGAGTTTTCGCACGTATTTCTCCTACGCGTGAACTCCAACGCCTTTCCGCCGCGCAACCGCTCCCCGCTTTTTGAATTTCCCGACCGCCTGATGAAGGAAGAATTGCCCGCAGGCGATTTCCATATTCAGGAAGAGCGCCGGCTTTTCTACGTGGCTCTGACGCGCGCGATGGAGCGGCTGACCATCACCACACTGACCGAGAAGAAGGGAAAAGTGCCCGTCTTCATCGAGGATATCGTGATGGAACCGGCCATCAAGCGGCGCGACGTCCTGCAACTGGCTCCCAAAAGGAAAACCAAGGACGTCCCCACCATAATCGAACCGGCGGAAGCCCACGCGGGCGAACTGTTCGGGACAAAGGAAGGGCCGCCCAAGATTTTCTCGCGCATCGCCAAGTGGGCGGAGGAATTTCATCCGCCAACGCCGGAGCCGCTGAAACTCAGCAGCTCCGCGGTGGATAACTACCGTAAATGCCCGCAACAGTACGCCTTCAGCTATCTTTGGTCGCTGAAGGAGGGGCCTCGGGCAACGCTGAGTTTCGGCAGCGTGATGCACACGACTATTAAACGATTCCTGGATCAAGTGAAGAGCGGTGCGAAGCTTCCCTTCGAGGAAGTGCAACGCATCTACGAAACGGAATGGAGCAGCGCCGGCTATGAAGATGAATACCAGGAGGCCGAATACAAGAAGGATGGGCTGGAACAACTGAAAGCCTTTCATGCGGCCATGCTGCAGACCCCGCCGCAGATCCTGGAGCAAGAAAAAGGATTTGAGCTTCCGCTGGCCAACGATGTGATCCTGACCGGACGCATGGATCAAGTGAACAGCCTGGGGCGCAAAGACGTGGAGATCGTGGATTACAAGACGGGGAAACCCAAAAAAGAGGCGGATGCGCGAAAAGACTTGCAACTCAGCATCTACGCCCTGGCAGCGAAAGAGATTTTCGAGTGGAACCCCGTGCGGCTAGCGTTCCACTACCTGCAGAACAACCAGGTGCAAGTGACTACCCGCGACGCGAAACAGCTTGACGACGCCGAAAAGATCATCCAGGAGACCGCGGCCGACATTCGCGCCGCTGAATTTCCCCCCAAGCCAGGGTTCGCTTGCCGGAGCTGTGCCTACAAACCGATTTGCCCGGCACACGAAGAAGCGCTTACTGGATCCGCTGGGTAGTCGAGCCGCGGCCTAGAACCCAAAAGAGCGGCGCCGGTTATTTGGGGGCTTCGGTGGCAAACGTTCCGCCGTAGTAGCCTTTGCGGGTGAGGATGGTCAAGCCCTCGCGGCGCACACGGACTTCCAGTGCGTGGTAGTCGACTTTGCGGTCGCCGCTTGGCGAAAAGGCCAAGGTGTACTGGTTGCGGGCCTGCTCGGTGACGCGGGAGTAGAAATCCTCGAAACTCTCGCTCTTCGCGCCAAAAAACACATCGCCACCGGTATCGTGGGCATATTCGACGAGCCGGCTGAATCTCCGCTCAAAAAAGGCGCTGCCAACGGCCACACTGTAAACCGTAATGCCCTGGCGCAGCAGCTCGGCGCGGGTATCGTCGTGGTTGTGAGTATTAAACTTGGCGCCATTCTGCCCGTCGGAAATGAGCAGGATGACCTTGCGGCGGTTGCGCGAGGGGCGGTCTTGAAGCAGCATGGCCGCGGAGTATACGGCGTCGTCCAGCGCCTTGGTGGGCTGGCCCTTGATCGCGCGCAGGGAGGGGTCGTTCATCGGGGCACCCTGAACCGGTTCGCCATTGATCGTAGGGCCCTCAAACGGGCCGCCGGCCGGCGCCACGGAAGGTGCGGACGCGGAAGAGACGTCCTTGCGGCGCAATTCGGTGATGAGCTTATCCTGATCCCGGGTGAAGCCGTGGCCTTCATGAAAATACTGGTCAAAAGTGCATATAAACGCTTCGTCGCTCGCACTCATGCCCGCGACAATGGCGCGCAGGCTGGGCTCGACCTGGTCGGCGTCCTTGCGTTTCAGGTCGTTGTCGATGAGAACGACCATGGAGACGGGAAAGACTTCGGCGGTAAAAAAGGTGATCTTCTGCTCGATGTTATCCTCAAAGATGCGGAATTCATCTTTCCGCAGGTCGGCTACCAGATTGCCTTTCCCATCCTTTACCGTAACCGGCACCACCACGAGAGTCGGGTTCACGACGATCCTGGTAGTGGTCTGACTCTGGGTCGCGGCCTTCGGGGCCTGCGCCGCCGCCGGAGGCTTGGCCGGGGCGGTGGCTGCGGGTTCCTGAGCGAGCGCCATGGGCGTCAGCAGCAACACGGATTGTGCAATTAGGAGGAGCCGCGTTTTTCGTGGACAATTCATGGTCATCAGGCCAAACTTTCCTGGGTATTATAGCGCCAAGCACCCTATTGGTATTGTACGACGCATCCCCGGGGTGCCGTGGTTGCATCGAACTCTAGTAATGATGCTTCGCGGCAATGGATGCGATACCGGCACGGTGCCGCGCCGCCATGCCAGACGAAAACACCAACTAGTGCCGTTCCAACTATTTTGACCAAATGGCTGGGAGGTTCAATGAACTACTCCTACGTTTTGCAACAAGTTGGAACGGCACTAGGATAGCGGGAAATCTTGAAAAGCGAGATAAAGAAGATGTCATTGTGGAAGAAAACAGGGATGCAATGTCTGGCTTTTTGCGCGGCGTTGGCGCTGGCTGTGCCGGCGCTGCCCCAGGCTCAGACGCAAAGCCGGGGCCAGACGCCGGTCATCAAGACGGAGGTGACCCTGGTCAACCTGTTCGCCACCGTCCGCGACAAGAACAAGCACATCGTGACGGACATGAAGCAGGACGATTTCAAGATCTTCGAGGACAACCACGAGGAAAAAATTGCCTTCTTCTCGAAGGAGATGGCCCTGCCCATTACCCTGGGGTTGATGTTGGATACTTCGGGAAGCGAACAGAACAATCTGGGAGCGATACAGGACGCCGGAAGCCGCTTCCTGCACCGTGTTCTGCGCAAAGGCGACGAGGCGATGGTTCTCTCCTTCGACTCCGACGTGGACTTGCTCGCCGATCTTACCGATGATCGCAGCATCTTGGACCGCGCCATCTCGAAGGCACGGATTAACGTGCCGGGTGGCGGCATGATTGCCGGAAACCCGGGGCCTGTCGGCGGGCAGCAGATTACCGGCACAGCGCTCTATGATGCGATTTACCTGGCCTGTGGAGAAAAGCTGAACGGCGAAGCGGGGCGCAAGGCGGTCATCATCGTGACCGACGCGCAGGATGAAGGCAGTAAAGTGAAGCTCGAGGAAGCCATCGAGGCGGCCCAGCGGACAGATACGGTGATTCACATTTTACTGGTGGTGGATCCTCGGTACGGAGGAAATGTCGGCGTGGCGCACAAGCTGGCGGATGAAACCGGCGGACGGATGATTTCGGTGCGCTCGGAAAAAAATCTGGAAGAAGCATTCGACCAGATTTCCGAAGAGTTGCGCAGCCAATACACGCTGGGCTACTACCCCACAAACAATACCAAGGACGGAAAATTCCGCAAGATCAAGGTTGAGCTGAACAACAACGATCTGAAGGTGCTGGCGCGCAAAGGCTATTACGCGCCCAGAAGCTGAAGCGGGTTTACCAACTCTCCCGGAACTCGAAAAGATTCATTCCGCAGAAACTCCTGCTAAAGATAAGATGATTCATCAGCGCGGAGACGCATTGACCGTCGTGTACGCCTTGGCTAGTATCGCAAGGCGACGGAGCGGGACTCCGGAACGCCCCCATGATCAACGAAACTATCGGGCACTATCGCATCCTGCGGCAGTTGGGAAGCGGCGGGATGGGTGTGGTCTATGAAGCCGAGGACACCCGGCTGGGACGCCGGGTGGCGCTGAAGTTTCTTCAGGACACCGGCAAGCCGGACCCCGCGGCCATGGAACGTTTTTTGCGCGAAGCTCGTTCGGCTTCTGCCCTCAACCATCCGGGAATTTGCACCATCTATGCGATCGAAGAGCATGAAGGGCAGACGTACATCGCCATGGAATTACTAGAAGGAGAATCGCTGGAAAAAGCGCTCACCCGCGGGCTGCCGCCGATTGCGAAGACTGTGGAAATTGGCATCCAGGTTGCCGACGCGCTCGATGCCGCGCACAAAAAGGGCATCGTCCACAGGGATATCAAGCCGGCCAACATTTTCTTGACCGAACGTGGCGCCGCGAAGCTCCTGGATTTCGGCCTGGCAAAACTCATGGAGACGGAAGGGGGGATGGAAGGTGAAACCGTCGCCCCATCGAAGGACGCCTTTCTGACCAGCCCGGGGACCACCGTCGGCACCATCGCCTATATGTCGCCCGAGCAGGCGCGCGGCGAAGTCCTGGACGCGCGTAGTGATCTGTTCTCTTTGGGTTCGGTGCTCTACCAGATGGTGACGGGAACCCTGCCTTTCCCGGGCGCGACCACTGCCGTTATCTTTGGAAATATTCTGCACAGCGCTCCGGTTTCCCCGATCACGTTGAACAGCGCGGTTCCTCAGGAACTGGAGCGCATCCTCAATAATTTACTGGAAAAGGATCGCGACCTGCGATGCCAGGTGGCGGCCGAGGTGCGCGCCGACCTGAAGCGATTGCAGCGGGAAATGGATCCCGGCCGCACAAGTTCCGCTCCAACCGTGGCCGCCAGCCGGACGCCGAGCGGCGCGGTGCGCGCAGTCGGGAGCGGCTCCGCTTCTGCTGCGGCATCGGGCGGGACGCCGCGCGCGGGAAGCGGCGCGGTATTGTCGCAGGAGGCGGCGCAGCAGCACAAAGTCGGCGCAGGCGTCATCCTGGTGGGACTTCTGGCGATAGTTGGCGCGGCAGGCTACGGCTTGTACACGCTCGTGCACAAGGGGCAAAGCGCGCAAAACCAGCAAAAGCCGGCACTTGCTCCGTTCGAGAAATTCACCATCGAGAACGTCTCCAATAACGGCCACATCACGCGAGTTGCGATTTCCGCGGATGGCAAATACCTTCTGCAGGCGCTGGAAGAAGGCGGCTCGCAGTCCCTGTGGCTGCGCCACATCCCCACCTCGACCAACAAGGAAGTGGTGGCGCCGGCGCGCACCCGTTATGAAGGCCTGACGTTTTCGCCGGACGGCAACTATATCTATTTCGTTCGGCGTGATGAAGAGAACGAAGCGGAATCGGTGCTGTACAGCGCCACCGTCCTGGGCGGCGAACCGCACGTCGTGATCAAGGATGTGGACAGTCCCATCTCGTTCTCACCGGATGGCCAGCACTTCGTGTTTCTGCGCGAACTGCACAATTCCCCAACCTGGGATTTGTTGCTGGCCAAGAGCGATGGAACCATCGAGAAGCCCATCTTCAGCGGTCATCCTCTGCCGAGCGATAGTCACGTGCCGGCGTGGTCGCCGGATGGAAAAACCATCGTGATTCCCATCGTGCAACCTACGCAGGACGCCATTGGCGGTGTCCTGGCGGTCGATGTGGCCACCGGCCAGGATCACGTGGTCGGAGTTTCGCCCGACCGCATTTACTATGGCCCTGCGTGGATGCCCAATGGCAGCGCGCTGATTACCAGCGCCTCGAAAGTGGACGCGGGCCGTATGCAGCGGCAAATCGGCTACGTGAACTATCCCGACGGCCAATATCGTGCGTTGACGGCAGACACGAATAACTATGGGAATTTGGGGATCGCCAAAGACGGCAAGACCCTCGTGGCCATCCAGAGCAAATTGCGTTTCTCGTTATCCATTGCGCCTGCGAACGATCCGGATCAATTGCACGCAGTGCCTCTGTCCACCCAATTGCCCCTTTGGCGCTGGAATTGGATGCCGGATGGCCGGCTAATTCTGCCGCAGTCTGGCAGCCTAAAGGCCGTTGCTGCCAGCGGAGAAGAAACCACGCTGTACTCCGACCTTAAGCATATTCCAGATCAGGCGGCCGTTTGCGGTGACGGCCGCTATGTCGTGTACCGCCAGGTGCGCAGTAGCAGTGGAGCCTTTGCCAATTTATGGCGGATGGATTTGAACGGCACCAATCAGAAGCAACTGACCACCGGCCGCAATGAGCAGGAACCAGCGTGCGCTAAGGACGGGAATTGGGTGTATTACGTGGACAACGCGGACAGCCGCTATGTGAAGCGCGTATCAGTGGAAGGCGGTTCGCCGGAAACGGTGGTGAAATATGCCGTGGGATCTTTCGCCCTTTCACCGGACGGGAAAGAGATCGTGTCCTTTGAGGTGCGCGAACTGGACCACAAGTTGATGTTGCGGGTCGACAATGTTGAGACGCACCAGATGACTTACAGCGATATCGATCAGCGCGCCTTGCCGGACGAGCTGGCCTACACGCCGGATGGCAAAGGGGTCGTATACCTTGTGCGGGAGAAAGGCGTGGACAACCTGTGGTTGCAGCCACTTGATGGCGCGCCACACCGCCAGCTTACCCACTTCAAGAAGGACAAGACATTCCGGTTCGTGTTTTCTCCCGATGGCTCGAAGATTGCCATGGAATGCGGCGAACTGGAATCCGACGCGGTGCTGCTGCGCGATAGCGCGCCATAATTTCGAAAGCCGGCGAACCGCCCCCGCGGATTTGCGCTATTTCATTCGAAAAAGTAGATGGCAACTATCTGAATCCAAAGGCCATTCCCACTCTGAAATGAAATCCCCTCATATTCGAATACTGCTTGGTTATATATAAATCTAATACTGTCGGCGCGCCGACAATTCCGCCTGGCCTTCAGCCGGTAGCCCCGCAGCCCTTTTCTTGTGTTTGCTTTTCTCTTGCTTTTGTAGCGGCCGCCTTCTGAGGCGGGCGCCTTTCTCTTGGGCTTGTAGTGGCCGACCTTCAGGTCGGTTCCTGGGTTTCTCTTGCTTGTGCAGTGGCCGCCTGACGTTTACCCCGATCCGGTCGGGGAGGCGGTCCGCTCATGGGTTCGCCAGCGTTACTTCACCGAGCCCGGAGGCTTGCTGCCCGTGTCCTGGTTGGCCCGGGCGTAATACCCGCGGCGCGCGCGCACCTGGAAACCCTTGTGTTCGGGCGTTTCGACGTGGATTTTGTGGTAGCGCCCGTCGAAGGCATGATTCGTCGGGTCGTACGCAATGGAGTACTGATTGCGCAGTTCCTCGCTGATATCCTGGAACGACTGATCGAGATCGTCCACGTGATAAGGAAAGAAGGCGCGGCCGCCGGTCTCCTCGGCCAGGCTCTTCAGGATCTGGTCGCCCTCGGTCAGATGGTATTTGCGGTTGCCGGATTGTTCCTTGTTGGGATCGTCGAGCGAGATCCACTGCGTGCTGGTGCTGATGGAATAGATGACCACGCTGGTGCGTTGCGCCATCTCAATGGCTTCGGCGCGCGTGTGCGTGGAGAGATTGTCCTCGCCGTCGCTGATGAGAATCATCACGCGGCGCACAACGTCGGGTTGGTCCCCGGGCGGCCGCGGTGGATGGCTTAGCAGGTTTTCGCAAGCATCGTAGATGGCGTCGTAAACTGCGGTGCCGCCGCCCGCCCGGGTGCGCAAAATATGGTCGCGGAGTGCTCCGGTGTCATTCGTGAATCCCTGGATAACTTGCGGCTCGTCATCGAAGGTCATCACGAAGGCTTCGTCCTTCCTGGGGCGCAGCACGCTGAACAGGAAGTTGTTGGCGGCATCCTGTTCGAATTTGAGGCGATCGCGAATGCTGTTGGAGGTGTCCAGCAGCATGCCGATGCGCAGCGGGAGATCGCTCTGTCTGCTGAAATAGCGGATCTCCTGGGGAATGTTGTCGTCAAGAACCTTAAAATCCTGTTTTTCGAGCGTGGGCACGAGCTTGTTGCGGCGGTCCAGCACGGTGAACAGGACGTCCACCAGGTAAACCCTCGCGCGGAAAGTCGGGCCGCTCTGCGGTGGCGGCTCCTGGCCCTGCGCTGCGGCAGGCGGCGGAGGAGGGGGAGCAGCGGGGTTCTGCTGCTGCGCAAAAACAACGATGCTGCCGAACAGCACCGCAACGGGAAGTAGTCCAAAGGATAGGTGTCGCATTTGAATTGATTATAGAAAGCCTTTCAGCGCAGCGTCAATCCGTTCCGGAGGCTCGTCGGCGGCCTCGCACAATTTCTGCAAGTACGCGCGCAGCTCGCGCGGGAGCGGCGCCGTGAGGTGGATAAGCTGGCCCGTGCGCGGCTGGGCGAATGCAATTTTCGCGGCGTGCAAAAAATTGCGGCCAAGAGACGGCAGCGTAGTGCGTCCGATGTGCAATTGGCCCGCCGCGCCGTAAAGCGTATCTCCCACCACGGGGTGGCGCAGCGCGGAAAAATGCACGCGGATTTGGTGCGTGCGTCCGGTGTGCAGTTGGACTTCGAGGAGCGTCGTGGAATCGACGCGGGCAAGGACTTGCCAATCGGTGCGCGCCTCGCGCGCATTGTGCAGGAGTGCAGCGCGTTTCGTAGTCATGCGCGTGCGGCGATTCGGATCACGAGCAATGGCCAGCTCAATGCGGCCGCGCTCCTCCGTCAAGACACCCTGAACCAGCGCAACGTAGATCTTCTGGATGGAGCGCTCGCGAAACGCCTCCGCAAGCCTGGCGTGCGCAAAATCATTTTTCGCTGCCAGGAGAATGCCCGAGGTTTCTTTGTCCAGGCGATGCACGATTCCGGGCCGCAGTAGATCGCCGGATTGTGAGAGGGCTTGCCCGCGGCCCAGCAGCGCGTTGACTAGCGTCCCGTGCGAATTCCCTGCCCCGGCGTGCACAGTCATGCCCGCAACCTTGTTGACGGCGATGACGTCCTCGTCCTCATAAAGAATATTAAGTGGGATCGACTCGGCTTCCGCGCGCAATGCTGGGCGTGATTCAGCCACAACCTCAATGGCGTCGCCTGCGTGAACCTTGTGCGAATCCTTCGCCGTCTTGCCATTCAGCAGTACCAGCCCACCTTCAATGAGCTCCTGCACACGTGTCCGTGAAAGTTCCGGGCAGCGGTTTGCCACCACGCGATCCAGGCGCACGCCTGCGTCCGTGTCCGCCACCGTGATTTCCAGATGCTGAGGTTCGCTCACAAGGAGAGTCTATCGCAGGTTGCTATCGGAATACCCGTCCAGGGGGTGGATCAGCGCCCCTATTTTTTTGCAGATGAGCGAGGGAGTGGGCGGCTGAATAGAACTTCAAGCACGATCAACACTGCGCCTATAGTGACCGCCGAATCGGCCACGTTGAACGACGGCCAGGGATGAAAAATGCGCCAGGGAATGAATCGCAACCACACTTCCAGGAAATCGGTGACGGGGCCATGGAGAATGCGGTCCGTGACGTTCCCGGTGGCGCCACCAAGGAGCAACGCGAGCCCCGCCGCTTGCATTGCGCCGGCGCTCCGGCTGGCCACCAGCAACCACGCGATGAAACCGATGATGATCAGTGAACCCGCAATCAGCAGAACTCGGACTACCGATGACGGGTACCCTGCCAAAAAGCTGAAAGCGATACCAGGATTCTGTGAGTACACCAGGTTCAGAAAATTCGTAAAGACCGGATGCGGAAAGTAATCCTCCGGCCGGGATTCGATCCACACTTTGCTGGCGCGATCCAGGAACACCACGCTCAGCGTAAGCCACAGCCAGCGAAGGCGGCGGGGAATCATCATGAGGTTATGGTGCCAGAGGCTCGCAAGAAAATGGAAGTAAATGAGGTAAAGGAAATGAAGGAAATAAAGGAAAACAAGCGCAGGATCACGCTTTTCTCTCCTGTATTTCCTCTACTTCCTTCCCTTCCTTTGCTTCCTTTCATCAGCCTGCCTCAATTTCGGCGATGGCTTCGCTGCAGCGCTCGCAGATGGTGGGGTAACGCGGGTTCTCTCCCACGCGCGTGGAATAGTTCCAGCAGCGTTCGCACTTTTTGCCATCGGCGCGCTGCACAGTCACCTCGAGGCCGGGCACGGCTTCCGAACGGAAGTCTCCGGTTCCCGCGCTGATGAAATCCACCTGGGAAACAATGAAGAGGGCGGGCAGCACCGGCAAATAATGCTTGAGCTTCGCCTTAAGCTCAAGGTCGGCGTTGAGAAGAACTTTCGCTTCGAGCCCAGAGTTGATCAATTTCTTTTCGTTGCGCGCGGTTTCCAGCGCCTTCAGCACTTCCCCGCGAACTTTCCCGAGCAGTTCCCATGTGTTGGCTTTGCCGGCGGGAATGCCACTGTGCAGATCCGCTTCCTGGGGAAACAGCGCGATGTGGACGCTCTCGGGTTCGCCGGTGGTTTTTGGTAGATACTTCCAGAGCTCCTCTGCAGTGAAAACGAGGATGGGGGCCGCCAGGCGCACGAGCGCGCTGGTGATCTTCCAGACCGCCGTCTGCGCGGAGCGGCGTGACCTGCTGTTGGGCGACTTGGTGTAGAGGCGGTCCTTCAGAACGTCGTAATAAAAGGCGCTGAGATCCACGACGCAATAGTCGTGTATGGCGTGATAGACACGGTGAAATTCGTACGCGGCGTACCATTCGCGGCAACGCTTGACGAGTTCGGCGGTGCGCTCGAGCATCCAACGATCCATTTCGTCGAGCTGCTCATTGGCCAAAGCGTCGCGCGAGGGGTTGAAATCGCTCAAATTGCCGAGGGCGAAGCGGAAGGTGTTGCGGATTTTGCGATAGGCTTCGCTGAGCTGTGTCATCACCCGCTCGCTCATCTTCACGTCCGCCTGATATTCCTGCGAAGCAACCCACAGGCGCAGCAGGTCCGCGCCCCACTTGTCGCAAATCTCGGTTGGGAGCACGACGTTGCCCAGGGACTTCGACATCGGCCGGCCTTGCTCATCCAATGTCCATCCGTGGGTGACCACGCAGCGATAAGGCGCCTTGTCCTTAATGCCCACGCCGATCAAGAGCGAACTGTGGAACCACCCGCGATACTGGTCCGGACCTTCCAGATAGACATCGGCGGGCCACTCGTTACCATGCAGAACGGCCAGATGCGAGGATCCGGAATCGAACCACACATCCAGAATGTCGTGCTCCTTGCGCCATTTGGAAGCGCCGCACGGGCATTTTGTTCCGGGCGGCAGAAGCTTTTCGGGAGAATGCGTGTACCAGGCGTCCGCGCCTTCCTTCTCAAACCACTTCACAACATTGCGCAACGCCGCGAAATCGTTGAGCTGCTTTCCGCAAGCATCGCAAAAGAACACGATGATCGGAACGCCCCAGAAACGCTGGCGGGAAACGCACCAGTCCGGGCGGCTCTCGATCATTTCGTAGATGCGGTCCTCGCCCCAGCCGGGAATCCACTTCACATTGTGAATTTCCTGCAGCGCTTCCTGGCGCAACGATTTCTGCCCGCCGCGCGCAACCTGATCCATCCTGACGAACCACTGCTCGGTTGCCCGGAAAATCACGGGATTGTGGCAGCGCCAGCAGTGCGGATAGCTGTGCTTGTAGTCCGTCGCAGAAAGCAGCGCGCCGCGCGAGCGCAGCAGCTCCACGATGATCGGATTCGCCGTGAAGACGTCTTTGCCTTTGTATTCCGGCAAGCCCTCCAGAAAGACGCCATCGTCATCAAGTGGCGCGTAGGTTTCCAGGCCGTATTTCTGCCCGGTGAGAAAGTCTTCGGCGCCGTGGCCGGGCGCGGTGTGGACGATTCCTGTGCCTTGGTCGAGCTCCACATAATCCGCCAGCACCGCCGGCTCGAGCCTGTCGAGAAACGGATGGTGGAAGCGCAGGTGGGCATTCTCCGCGAGATATCGACCGCTGTACGATCCGAAGACGCGTCCTGATTCTGTGTAGCCGCAGTCCGCAGCAACTTCGCGACGACGCTGTTGCGCGACGATGTAAACGTCGCCTCCGACAATTTCGATCGCTGCATACTGGAAGTCCGGCTGGAACGCAAGAGCCATGCTCGCTGGAATCGTCCAGGGCGTCGTCGTCCAAATGACTGCGTAAACGTTCTTTCCCTTCAGATCCTCAGGAATCGTCGAGTCCCCGTTCTGGTCGAGCCTGTATCGCACGTAGATGGAGAGACTCGTGTGGTCTTCGTACTCCACTTCTGCCTCTGCGAGCGCCGTATTGTCATGGATGCACCAGTAGACCGGCTTGCGTCCGCGGTAGACGTACCCCTTTTCCATGAAGTCCAGGAAAGCACCGGCGATGGTGGCTTCGTACGGGCGACTCATGGTGAGGTAGGGATGGCTCCACCGGCCGAAGACACCCAGTCGCTTGAAGTCGCGCTTGTGCTGCTCCACGTAACGGGTGGCGTAATCCCGGCACCTCTTGCGAAACTCCGCCGGGGAAACCTTGCCTTTTCCGCCGAGTTCCTTCTCCACCTGTGTCTCAATCGGCAAGCCGTGGCAATCCCAGCCCGGCACATAGGGCGCATAGTGGCCGGCCATGCTCTTGGATTTGACGATCAAATCCTTCAGCGTTTTATTCAGGCCGGTGCCGAGATGAATGGTTCCTGTGGGATAAGGCGGCCCGTCATGGAGAACAAACAGAGGCTTACCCTGGCGGGCCTCCAAGATGCGTTCGTAAAGGTGGGACTCTTCCCAGGCGGCGAGCTGCTTGGGCTCGTTCTGTGGAAGGCTTGCCTTCATGGGAAAATCCGTCTTGGGCAGGTTGAGGGTCTTCTTGAGTTCCAATGGTTCAGCCATGTATGCGGTGTGCCGGTGTCCCTTCTACGCCGCCCCTTTTGCGGGTGACCTGAAACGGTCAAAAGCCCTCGTTGCACGGCGGGAAACTACGGAAAGCGGTGTAACAACGTATGTTACAATGAAAGCGAGCAGGTGTCAGCCGTGGGGGCCGCGCAACCTTTCCTGCCCTGCGCGAATCATAACGGCTGGGTGAACAATTTACGGTAGGCCTGCGTCTACCCAAGTTGAGGGAATAAAAGGTGCCAGGTTTTATCAACCTCCTTCCAGATGAGCTAAGCAAGCCGAAGCGCACCGGGCCGGAAGAAGTCATCCCTGTGCCCCGCGCGGCGTTGCCGGAATTTGGCATACCCGCCCATCTGATGCCAGACGACTTCTGGTCCAACCTCAAACAATTTCTATTTGAACATCCCGTAAAGGTGATCGAGCGCAAGGACGCGCCCTTCACGCAAACCACGTTTGGTTCCGGACTCGCCGAAAATCTGAAGTTTTTCGTGTCCGCACCCTCCGCTCCGAGGAAGGTCGTTAACAAGCGTCTGGAAGTGGACTGGGGCGGGAGCTTCGGCGGTTTCGGGTATCGCTTGAAGGAACTCTTCTTCCCCACGAAATTGCCGCCATTGCAGGTGACCAGCAAGCCCATCAAGGTGAAAGATATTTGGTCGAAAGATGAGAATTGGAGTTGGACCCAGGCCACCGCGTTTGCCTTGCACATCGTTATTGTGGTGCTTCTGGTGTTTCCGTTTGGCTGGCATTTCTTTAACAAGAAGATTGAGGCTAAGAACAAGCCGGGAATTGATGTGACCGCGCTCGATATTTCTCCCTATGTCGCCAAGCTGCCTGCAGGCAATAACAAGGCGGGTGGCGGAGGCGGAGGCGGAGATCGTTCACCGGAGCCGCCAACAAAAGGTAAAGCTCCGCGATTCACGATGACGCAGTTCACGCCGCCCACGGCGGTGATCAAGAATCCGAATCCCAAACTCCCGATGGAACCCACGCTTTTGGGTCCGCCGGAATTGAAGATTGCCAATCCCGCTCTTTCCAATTTTGGCGATCCGCTGGCTGCCTCGGTCACCATGTCGAATGGACCAGGTGGCGGCGGTGGCATAGGCACGGGAGAAGGCGGAGGCATAGGCAGCGGCAGTGGCGGAGGCTTGGGTCCCGGTGAAGGCGGCGGAACTGGCGGTGGCGTGTTTCGCGCCGGTGTGAATGGCGTTGGCTCACCTACCTGTTTCTACATGCCGAATCCGCCCTATTCGGAAGAGGCGCGCAAGGCCAAGTATTCCGGTGTGGTACTCGTGGAGGCGGTAATCACGGTTGATGGGCAGGTGACGCATCCACGGGTAATTCGCAGCCCCGGCTTGGGCTTGGATGACAGCACGGTGCAGACCATGCGCACCTGGCGGTGCAAAGCGGCGACTGGGCCGGCTGGTAAGCCGGTACCCACGCTGGTCTCGTTTGAAGTCAACTTCCGGCTGTATTAAGGCACTGACAACAGCTTCTCGTTGGATAAGAGGGCCAGCCGCCCTCTTCTCTTTTTCAATTGGATTTTTTCCTTCCAATCAATCCGCGCCGGGCAACCTAAACTGACAATGTGAATTCACAATAAGTGATTCTTCCTCCGCATTCGGTTGATTCTTCCGGAGGAGCTGAGGTGCGGGGGAAGGCGGAGGTCCCTGTGCTCAGCCCACTGCACAATCCATCCAGGCCGGAATCGTGGTTTCGCCGCGTTGCGGGAAATCTGCAGGAACTCGGAACGCGAAAGACAGTCGTCGCGGCTCCGTTGACTCCCGGGCCTCTCCATTTCTATTCGATTGACCTCTCCGCACGCACGGGGAACGCACAAGCATTATCCGCGGTTTTCCATGTAGTGCTCTTCTGCCTGGCGTTGACGTTTCTGACCTCGACTCCCGGCGGGAAGCACCTCCTGCGCCAAATCGACATTGGCACGTCGCGAGCGCTCCGGCCCTATCTGCGCCTACCCGACACCACTGCCACGGGACAACCCGGGTTAGGCCGCGAGGGAGGCGGGGGCGAGAACGACCCAAGGCCAGCTCGCCTCGGAAATTTAGCGCCGGGGTCGTCCATGCCGCTTGCACCCCCGCGTCTCGTAGAAAACCGCGACTCGCAATTGCCCGCTCCTCCCGCGGTATTCGATCCGAACGCCTCAACAGACGTTCCGACAGTGACGAATTTAGGTTTGCCCTGGATGGACTCTGACACGCATTCTGCTGGCCCCGGCTCCCGCCACGGATTCGGTTCGGGCAAGAATGGCGGCATGGGCGATGGAGACGGAGATGGCGCCGGCGAAGGAGAGGATGGAGGTCCCTACGCCAACGTCGTTTCACAAGCTATGTGCAGCTTCTGCCCGAATCCGGAGTACACAGACGAGGCAAGGAAGGAAAAGCTACAAGGTGGCGTCACGGTGCAGGTATTGATCGGAGCCGACGGCACCGCCCAGAGAATTCGCATTGTGAAGGGATTGGGCATGGGGCTCGACGAGCGCACAGTCGAGACGGTTCGCCGTTGGCGCTTTGTTCCGGCGCGCGACGCGCACCACCGCGGCGTCCCGGTCTGGGTGACGGTTGAGACCGTTTTCCGGCTCTATTAAGCCTGACATCCTCTCCACTGACAACCCGCCCCAAAAGGTGGCACTTAGGTATTGCCGGAAGAGTTTGACGTTCGCCGGATATCTCCCTCTGTTAGGATGAGGCCCATGCGAACGAAATTGCCTATTCTGCTCCTGGTTTGCTTGCTGTTTTTCTTTGCCCAACTTTGCACCGCGCAGACTTCCACTGGCACACTTGATGTAACCGTCCACATCACGCCCACGGGAGCGCGGCCCGAACCTGTGCGTCAATTCACCTTATATTTCTTGACGAAAAGCTACGCCGACATCATCAAGGAAGTCGAAGGTCAGGATGTTTTGCCGACGCGCGAGGAATTCATCGACAATCTGAAATGCACGCCGCAACTCAAGAAGTGGCTGAAGGCCCACGACGTCATGGACCTGACCATGCCCGACTTCGACAAGCTGGTCACCCCCATTGAGATCATGGAGGTGCCGGAGTTCCTGGCGGCGTATCAAAGATCAAACAGCGGAGGCGTCACAAGCGGGTTGCCCATCCCTAAATACCGGGAGGCGGACCGCGAAGGCAATCCAGAGAAGTATGAGAAACAACGGCAGGAGTACGTGAAAGCGCTGAAGAAGTTCGTCGAGACGCATCCCGCTACGGTTACGGGCATGGAATTGGAACTGGCGGGCGTAAATCCCAAATATCAGTGGGACAAGCTCCATGGGGATCACAAAAAGAAGATTGCGCAGCTTGCTCCGGACACTGCGCAGACAAAATATCTTGCGGCCAAGGCAGATACGGACATGGACGGGCGGGTCACGGTCTCCGGGCTTGCCCCGGGGACGTACTGGGTGAGTTCGCTCAGCATGGACGCCGCCTCTGGGGACCGCCGCCTGAACTGGGACGTGGCCGCAAAGGTGCAAGCAGGGCAGACCACGCGGGTCGATCTGACCAACGTCAACGGCATTGATGCGTTTGGTTCCCAGCGCCAATAGGGTGCAAAGCCGAATTACGCTATCCTCTTCCCATGGGCACGCCGCTCCTGTGGTTTGCGTTCAACCTTTTCGTCCTCATCGCCATCGCCCTCGATCTGGGAGTCTTTCACCGCAAAGCGCATAAAGTCGGATTCCGCGAAGCGGCCCTCTGGAGTTTCGTGTGGGTCGGGCTGGCGGTGGGCTTTGGCTATTTTGTGTGGCACTGGTACGGCGCGCAGCGCGGACTGGAATACTTCACCGGCTACGTGATCGAGAAAGCCCTGAGCGTGGATAACCTGTTCGTGTTCCTGGTGATTTTCCGCGCGTTCCAGGTGGATGAGCGCGTGCAACACCGCGTGCTGGAGTGGGGCATCATCGGCGCGCTGGTGATGCGCGGAATCATGATCGCCACGGGAGCGGCGCTGGTATCGCGATTCAGTTGGATCTTGCAGCTCTTCGGCGTTTTCCTGGTCTATACCGGGCTGCACATGCTGATGAAGCGGGACAGGGCCGTGCACTACGAGCGTAATCCTATCTTCCGGTTCGCCAGCACGCACCTGCGCGTGACGAAAGACTATCGCGGCGGCAATTTCTTCGTGCGCGAAAACGCCAAGCTTTTCGCCACCCCGCTGGTTCTCGTACTCCTGATCGTGGAGATCACCGACGTCACCTTCGCCGTTGACTCTATCCCCGCCATCTTCGGCATCACGCGCGACGCCTTCATCGTTTATTCGTCGAATGTGTTTGCTATTTTGGGACTGCGCGCGCTGTATTTCCTGCTGGCGGACATTCTGGACTATTTCCGCTACCTGGGAATTGGCCTGGCGTTGGTGCTGCTGTTTATTGGCGCGAAGATGGTGCTGGACCCCTGGTGGCACATTTCCGTGAAGTTCTCGCTAGCCGTGGTGGCGGGAGTTCTGCTGGCAACGATGCTGATTTCGCTTCTGGCAGGTCCCAAAAAACAAGGAACGCCAGCGCAACCTTGAGCGGGGCGGCGCGTCTGGCTGAGGTAAAATACAAGGATGATGAACGAAGCGTTTTTGCGGGCCATTGCGGGAATGACCTCGGCGGAATCCGAGGTGCGCGTCGCGTCTGCCACGGAGATTTACCGCACGGGGCGCGCACTGGCCGACCATGCCGCGTATCCCTGGTGGGATGACCAAGAACTGTACAAGCTGCTCGAGGGAAACAATCCCCACGTGACCGTGGGCCTGGCGGTGCAACCCGGCCGCTTTGAGAAGATTCGCGAAGCCAGCGGCTCGCCGCGGCTCGCGGAAATTCCCCCGGATCAGGATGCCCAGGAATTTGAAATACATCTGCCGGGCGGACTCTCGATGGCCATATTGACTTCCCGCGATGCCGCCGGAAACGGCGCAATCGCCAAGTACCTGCGGAAATTCGGCGAAGGCATTCAACAGATCGAATATCGCTGCGCGAACGTGGATCGTGCCACACAAATTCTGCGCGATAAATTCGGCATTGCCCCGGCTTATCCGGCAACGCGCGCGGGAGCGGATGGCACGCGTATCAATTTCTTCCTGGTGAGCGCTCCCAGCGCCAGCAAGGTTTTGATCGAGCTTTACGAACCCGCCCCACGATTGGATTAGGCCCACAAGCAAACAGAGGGATCCCTTACCCCGACGATGCGTACGGGGCGCAAAACCCGCGCTTCGCAGACTTCGTTTGGAATGAGGTGGCGAGTGACACCTCTTGCCAAGATGGGGTCGAGCGGTGCTCGACCCCTTCACGGAGGGAGCTATCCCCGAGAAATGGCAAACCTAAGAGCGCAGTCAGGAGTGACTGTGCCACGAACGCTGGCAGAGATGCACTGGCCTCCCATCACTCGCCATACGGGACCCAGACATTCTTCACCTGATAGGCATGCTCAAGGTACCAGCGGCCTGCTACCTGCCTGCGGCTGAAGAAGTCCAATTCCCGGCCTTCGTTGGTCCAGACCTGCTTCAGGTTTCCGACGGAAAGTGCCTTCGCGGTCGCACACATCTGTTCGTCTCCGTAACACCAGATGGCGTCCAGGTCATCGTGTTCCGCCAAGACCTTTAGCAACTCCGCGGTGCGTCCGGTCACGAGATTCACAGCCCCGGCTGGCAGATCGCTGGTTTCAAAAACCTGGTACAAATCTCCCGCGATCAGTGGGTAGGATTCCGACGGCACGGCCACCACTGTGTTTCCCGCGCTGAGCAGCGGCAGCACCAGCGAGAAAAATCCAAGTAGGGGGACACTGGCCGGACAAATCACGCCCACGGTGCCCACCGGCTCATTCATGGCGATAGCAATGTTGCGAAACGGAGGGTTGTGCACTGCGCCCTCGTATTTGTCCGTCCACGCCGCGTAAGCGAACAGCCGCTCGATGCTAAGGCGCACTTCATCCGCGGCCTCCTTCTTGCCCACGGCTGCGGCAAGCCGGCCGGTAATTTCCTTCCCGCGCTGCGAAAGATTTTCCGCCAGGTAGTAAAGTACCTGCGCGCGATTGTGTGCCGTCGTTTTCCCCCAGGTTTCTGCTTTGCGCGCCGCCTCCACGGCGTTGCGAATGTCCTTGCGATTGCCCAGCGGCGATTCACCCAGCAACTCGCCCTTCTTGCTGCGAACCTCCACCGCATAGCCCGAATCCGGCCGCACCTGCTTGCCACCGATAAACAGTTTTACGGTGCGGTCGATGGCCGGATTGGCCACCTCGGTCTTGCCGACCTTTACGGCCGCTTTCGCGCGAATCAGCGGTGCCTTGTGAAACCACTCTGGCTCGATGTACTCCAGCACCCCCTCCCGGCCACCTTCGCGGCCGTAGCCGCTTTCCCGGTAGCCGCCGAATCCGCAAGCTGCGTCGAACAAATTCGTGCTGTTCACCCACACCACGCCGGCCTTGAGTTGCGCGGCAACGTGAAGGGCCACGTTTACGCTTTCACTCCACACACTCGCGGCAAGTCCATAGACCGTGTTGTTGGCCAATTCCACGGCTTCCCGCGGGGTGCGAAACGTCATCGCCGCAAGCACCGGCCCAAAGATCTCCTGTTGCGCCACGATGGATGTGGGATGAACGTTGCTCAGGAGCGTCGGTTTGTAATAAAGGCCGCGCGAAGGCATAACCACTTCCGGCTGCCAGCACGTGGCGCCTTCCGCCACTCCTTGCTTCACCAGACGATCAATGCGATCTAATTGCACACGCGCCACGATTGCGCCAACGTCAATCGCCTTGTCCAAGGGCGCTCCCACGCGCAGCGTGCTCATCCGCGCTTGCAATTTTCGCGTGAGTTTTGCCGCGATGCTTTCCTGCACCAGCAGCCGCGAGCCCGCGCAGCACACCTGCCCTTGATTGAACCAGATGCCGTCCACCAGGCCCTCCACGGCGCTGTCCAGATCGGCGTCTTCAAAAATGATGAAGGGCGATTTCCCTCCCAGCTCCAACGACAACCGTTTGTGCGAATTGGCCGTCGCTCTGCGGATCGCCCGGCCCACTTCCGTCGATCCCGTGAAGGCAATCTTGATTACGTCCGGATGATTCACCAGCGCTTCGCCCGTCTGGTCATCTCCTGTGACGATGTTCACCACTCCCGGAGGCAGGCCAATTTCCGTGCAGATCTCCGCGAACGCTAGCGCTGTCAGCGGAGTGTACTCGGCTGGTTTCAATACCACGGTGTTTCCGGTCGCCAGTGCGGGCGCAATTTTCCATGCCAACATCAGCAACGGGAAATTCCAGGGAATAATCTGGCCGATCACGCCACAGGGCTTGTAGCCCGGGAACTCCTCTTCCCAAAGCTGTGCCCAGCCGGCGTGGTAATAAAAATGCCTTGCCACCAAGGGAATATCGATGTCGCGGCTCTCGCGGATGGGTTTGCCGTTGTCGATGGTTTCGAGCACTGCCAGGCGCCGCGCGTGTTTTTGCACATGACGCGCCAACGCGTAGAGATAGCGCCCCCGCTCATGTCCGGAAAGCTTCTGCCAGCCCGGCGAAGCCTTGCGTGCGGCCTTGACTGCAGCATCGATGTCCGCGGCGCTGCCCTGGGCTATATCGGCAATCTTTTCCCCCGTGGAAGGGTCGCTTGTCTCGAAATAGCTTCCTTCGACGGGAACCTTCCAGGCTCCGCCGATGAAATGGCCGAATCGCCGGTGATGCCGGTCGAGCCACTGCAGCGATTCCTTGGGATCTTCCGGCGCCGGCCCATATTCCATCGTCTTGAATTTTTCAACGACGCTCATTGCTTCACTTTGCTTTCTTGGGTCAAGCTTTCATGCAAGTGTGCCGCTGCGGCTCAGGCCTTCTTCCCCAACCTCTCGCGCATTGTTTCCAACCGCTTCAGTATGAACTTCAGCCGCTCGCGGCCCCACTTTGTGTTCGTAATCACCTTCTCGATATCCAGGAACGCCTCCGGATCGCCAAGTTTTTCCCGGAGTTCCTTAAGGAACGGATGCACCTTCCCAAACAGTATGAACATCTCCCCGCTGAACGCGGGCCGCAGGAACAATTCTTCGCTCACCGCCCCTTGCAGCACCAGCGAAGCGGCAATTCCCCAGTAGCCTCCCACCTGGCGCAGCCAATTGTTTTCTTGCGTGCCCATGGCTTGGGCCACCTTCATGAAATCGTCCGCACTGGAAGGCCAGAAATCCGCCACCCACCAGTTGCGCGCCTTTCGCATTTCGGGCTCGCGCCGCAGGTCATAAAGCTGCAGTATCACTTGCGCATCTCTTGCACTCGGTTTGTTTGGCATCACTCCTCCATTTTCCAGAAAATTGTGTTTGGCCTGGATTCTTTGCTTGTCACGCCATCGGGTGGCGATACTCCGCAGAATATCTCCCGGTGGCATGAAACTCCAATTGACGTTCGATATCGCTCAGCATCCCGCTGGCCCCAATCCGGAAGAGGTGTGGCTCCAGCCAGGAATTGCCCATCTCCTCTTTCATGAGTGAGAGCCACTCCACCGATTGTTTTGCCGTGCGAATTCCCCCCGCGGGTTTGAATCCCACGGCCATGCCGGTCTCTTCGGCGTATTCGCGAATGGCCCGAGTCATCAACAGGCCGACGGGCAGCGTGGCATTCACGCTTTCCTTGCCCGTCGAGGTCTTGATGAAATCCGCGCCCGCCATCATCGCCACCATGCTGGCACGAGCGACATTTCGCAGGGTCAACAGATCGCCCGTCCCCAGAATCACTTTGAGATGCGCCGGCCCGCACGCATCCTTGAACGCGAAAATTTCGTCGTATAGCCTCTGCCATTCACCGCCGAAAACATGCGCGCGCGTAATCACCACATCAATCTCATCGGCCCCGGACTCGACCGAGCGGCGGATTTCGTTGATGCGTTCTACCAACGGGGAAAGCCCTGCAGGAAATCCCGCGGATACCGCCGCCACGGGAATTTTCGACCCTTGCAGCGCGTGCTTCGCCGTCTCGACGAAATGGTGATACACGCAGACGGCGCCGACATGGATGTTCAGGGATTCAATCCCCAGCTTCTCAACGATTTCCCGCTGAATTGGTTGCCGGGCCTTCGCACAAAGACGCCGGACGCGCTCCTCGGTGTCGTCGCCGCTTAGAGTAGTAAGGTCCATGCAGGTGATGGCGCGGAGCAGCCAGGCGATTTGCCACTCTTTTTTCACGGTCCGGCGCGTCACTAGGGTGGCGGCGCGGCGCTCGACCGCGCTGGTGTTCACGCGCACCTGTTCCAGCCAATCCAGATTTAGCGAAGTCCCGCGGTTCGGCGCAAGCGGGCGTCCGTTCAACACAGCGATCGCGGTCGAACTTCCGCCGCGCGCGGGCACGATGCGATGGCCTTGCCGGTCCATAATTTCAAGCCGCGGCCTGTCTTCGGCGTTCATACTCTTTCTCCGAATCGGGAGGCGTCCCTCTGCCCGACAGAGGCTGAGCATATCACCGCACCCGCCTTGATTCATCATGCCACGGCCACGTACCTGCATTTCAGAGCTCACTGCTCACGGATTCCCGGTTGGGTTTTTCGCTTCTGGCGTGGGCCGCGACAGCAGCTCGACATATTCCTTGTAGAATTTCTGCTTGTCCAGGTCGTCCTGTAATTCCACGAGGGCTTCGCCCATTCCCGGCTGGAGTCCCGGAGCCCATGCCAGAGTGTTTCCATAACCTGCTCCGTGATCCACGTCCACATCGATGTAGAGTTTCTTCCACTTCGTGATGATGGATGGATCGAGCCAGGCGACTGCTGCCAGCTCATCCCACAAATAACTGGCTTCGGCGTATTTGGCCACGTATTGCGCGGCGGGCGTGGTGCTCTTGCGCACCTGCTCGATCAGGTCTTTTTCCATGCGCGTCTTCACGGAAATGTCCACAGTGGTCATCACGATGCGCGGCCAATGCGCGTGCAGCACGGCGTGGGACGCTTCCGGGTCCATCCAGAAATTAAACTCGTGGGTAGGCGTCAGCGAAAACTCAGGGTCGTCGGTTTGCGGATGGATGCTTCCAGCCATCAGGATTAGCTCTTTGCTCAACTCGGGGAATTTCGGGTCGAGCGCAATCGCCGTGGCCAGATCGGTCATGGGACCCGCCGCGTAGATCGTCACTTCGTGCGGATATTGCTTCACCATGCGGACCAAGAAATGAGCGGCATCTTCCTTGGCCGCCTGGATTGCGGGCTTTCCTTCGGGCATCGCCGGAATGTCGTACGGTCCGTGCACCGGATAACCTTTGGCGAAATTCCAGGCGCCTTGATACAAGACCTTTCCGTGGAGCGTTTCCCACGCGGCGATGTACTCCTTACTGTTCACCAGGGGGAAGACGGCGCCGGGCACAACCGGAATGTCCGTGCGGCCAATGATCTCCATCAGGCGCAAAGTGTGGAGCACTTCTTCATCGCGCCAGGCGTCCCCCGTGAGCACGGTGATTCCCAGCACATCGGTTTCGGGCGAGTTGATCAGGGAGAGGATTGCCTGCATGTCCGTGCCACCGGGGCCGGCGGCATCCTGATCGATGATGACCTTGCGGCGGCTCTGCGCAGATGTGCAGAGCGCCGAAACGGCGAACAAGAGAAGCAAGCCAAGGAGCCAGCGGAAGGATGTGCGACGCACAAGCTGGGCTTCAGTGTAGTGCGGCAAGCAGGAAGATGCTTGAGCGTTCCGCATGTGTCCCTCCTGAACAAGTTGTGGAGGGATTTTACATCGGTTTGGTCCCAAGCGGCCTTCCGCGATGAGGTTCAAACTGACGTTTGCCGCCCGAGATGCTTTGGAAGTAGGGGCAGGGTCTCTACTCGTTTATAATCGTTGCTTCCATGAGTCAGTTCATGCGAGCCGCTATCTGCGTCCTCTGCTGTGCGCTGCTCCCTCTCCATGGCGCGGCTCAAGCACGCCACGCCGCAAACGAGGGCAGCCTCGAACATGCCCGTGCGCTTTTTGTGGCGGGCAAATTTCCGGAAGCCATTGCGGCTTATTTGGAGCATCTGGCCGCCTACCCGGGAAGCGAGCCTGCTGAGCTACGCCTGGCGGAATGCTATCGACGTGTCTACAACATCGATGAAGCACGTGCCTCTCTTCTTCAAGCGCGCAAGCAACATCCGAAAAGTGTTCATATTCTGAAATCCCTCGGCAACCTCGAGATCGAAGCGCAGTCGTACGACGCGGCAATTGAGGCGCTAGAGGCTGCCGTGGCACTCGCTCCCGGCGATGTGGAGGCCCGCAACTTCCTGGGAAGTGCGTATCAAGGCAAGAATGATCTGGATTCCGCCCTGAGAGAGTTCAATTTCGTCATCGCGAAGGATCCGGCGAATCAACTGGCCCGTTACTTCCGCGCGCAAATCTATGCAGACACCGGCGAAAATGAAAAAGCCGCGGCGGACGCGGAGTTCGTCGTCGGTCGCCGCCCGAACTATCTTCCCGGAATCGTTTTGCTGGCCAAGATTCTCGTGCGAGAGGAACAATGCCCGCGTGCCAGGGAAATTCTGAGCCCGGCCCACGAAGCCCACCAACTCGACGCGCAAGCGCTCTTTGTTCTTGCGAACGCCTGCGATTGCGCGCATCAGCCCGCGCAGGCCAAAACGGTGCGCGACGAATTTGCCGAGGCTTCACAGGCCTCTCACCAGCGGGACGAATACGAAATTCAGTCCAAGCACCTCGTGGAACAAGCCAACGATCTCGCTCGTCAGAACAAGTTTCTCGAAGCGCTTGCCCTGCTTCAGGATGCCCTCGAAAAGAATCCCCAGAATGCCTTTGCTTACTCCCAGAAGGCCAAGATTCTCTTTTCCCAGCGGGACATTCCCGGGGCGCGCGCCGCGATTCAACAAGCGCTCGCTCTGCAAGCGTTTCAGCCCGATTTTCTTTATGTTTCCGGGGTTATTTTCGAGCGCGAAGGCAAACCGGAGGACGCTCTGGATGTCTTCACGAAAGTAACGCGGATTAACCCCAAAGAGGCTGACGCTTTCTTCGAGATTGGGGAGATCCGCATGAAGCAAGGCGAGCGCACTGCAGCATTGGCCGCCTTCCGCAAAGCCGCAGCGCTGGAACCCGATGATCTGGACTACCGGCGTGCCGTGGATTCAGCCTCTGCGCCGCACTAGTTCCCCGCGGTATCGTAGGCACCAGGCGCCGGCCGCGACTCCTTAGCTTGCCACACTCCGCTAGAACTGGAAGCGGACACCAAACTGCGCCGCGAAGGGCGTCCCGCCGGGAGAAATCTCGTCCAGAACGCGGTAGCCCGGGCTGTTGCTGGGCGTTGGAATTGCCGTAAGGTAGGGGCAAGTCACGGAAACGCTATTCGCAATGGGCGTACATGGTCCCGGAGGACTGATAAACCCACTATTGTCTGGGTTGGAGTAGAGGTTACTTGCATTAGTCAAGTTAAACAGGTCGGCGACCAGACGGAGTGAGTATCTCTCTCCCATTCGGATGTCTTTCGAGAGGCGCATGTCCCAGGAAAAGAAACCGGGCTGGCGGGCAGGATAGCGGGTGAGCAGGAAAGGCGTGCCGCTACCGATCTGAACGGCAAGGCGGTCGTTGTTCGAGAACTGATTGACGACCGTGTCCCCGTTGACGTCCACCGTGGAATAGGCAGGGTAGGCCAGGCCACTGTGCGCGATAAAAGTGCTGCTCCAGGCCATTCCAAACGGAAGGTCGGCAGTGACGCCAGCCTTGAACTGATGGGTGATATCGAGGCCGTTGCGCCCGTAATCGATATTGATGTTGAAAGGATCCTGGGCGCCGAAGAACGTGTCGGTGTCGCGCTCGCTGGAATCGTTGCTGAAATTCTTTGACCATGTGTAGTTTGCGAATACCTGGTAGCGGTGAGAAAAGCGTTTGTTAACGCTGGCCGTCACCGCATTGTAGTTACCATGGCTGAAGCTGGCGAGTTCCAATGCACCGGAGAAATTCGTGAGGGAACAATCCAAGGGCATCACCTCCCCAGGGAACACCTGGACGGAGTTGGCACAACTGCCCGGGACGGGGTCCGGCACAGCCGCCAGGATGCTCCGGCCAAACTGATCGGTTCCCAGAGGAACAACGTTCCTCTGCCAAGCGGAGGTGCTGAATCCACCTGTCTTCAAATGGGTGGAGTGCATGAAAACATAATTCACCCCAGCTATCCAGCCCCCTGCGATTTCGTGTTCGAGCCCCACGGTTACGTTGGAGACACGCGGATTGCGCAAGGCTGGGTCAGCGTACTCGATCGCGGGACAACCGATGGCCGGCGCTGCGAGGCCACACAGGCCACTTGAACTGACAGACAGCGTTGACGGGTAGACGTAGGGGAATCCGCTCGAGGGCGAGCCCCCGAATGCGGGCACGCCGAAAAGAGTGGTGGACATAGATCCGCCTCCATTGGAGACCTGAGGAAAGAAGATGGTGGGTGTCTGCGCGTAGTACAGGCCCCAGGCAGCGCGAATAGTCGTCGGGTGCGATGAAGCACCAACATTCCAGGCCAAGCCAACGCGGGGACCCCACTGCTGGAAATCATTCGGTGTGTGCTGGGGTACCGGCGAGATCTTTGTGCCATGCCCGAGCGGGCCAACACCCGTGTACACTTCCTGACCGGGAATGGGAGTCTGTGGCTGGGGGTTCCACGTGCCATCCCATCGCAGGCCATAGGTAAGGGTCAGGCGGGAAGTGACTTGCCACTTGTCTTGGCCATAGAATCCCAAACCATTCTGGTAATTGGGCTTCAGTGTATTCGCTTTGAAAACATTCAAGCCGTTCAAGCCGAAGCCCTGGAAGTAGAAGTTCGCATTGGGGAACTCTGGTATTGGATTTCCCGTCTGGGCTGCGTAATTGGCGCACTGGGGATTTGTGGCGATGGGGCCGGGATCAAAGTCGCAGAGGCTGGAGAAGTTGTACCTCCCGGCAGACCACCCGGCGAAGACGTCCTTGCGATCGACAAAGGAATTGAGGTCGCCACCGAACTTCAGGTCGTGCTTGCCAAAGGAATACGAGTAGTTGTCCTGGACCTGGAGCTTTCCGTTGTCGTTGTTTGCGGGAAGGTAGAAGCGCTGGCCGAAGGTGCCGTAACCCTGGATCTGAACTTCCGGCGCGCCAGAGAAAATCGGATGGCGCTTGCGAACTTCACCCTGGATCAGAAACCGGATTTCGTTGACCCTATTGCCATGAACGGTGGTTAGCGCAAAGACGCCGCTGATGCCTTGGTTCACGAAGTCTTCTGTATCAATGAAAGCGTCCGAGGTTTCCGTTTGCCCATGTCCACCCGTGAAGCCTCTCGTATGGTTCCGGGTACCGAGGCCACGAACGCTGAAGTGAGTCGCGGACGTGAGTTGGTAGTCGTAGTGTCCCAGCAAGGTGAAGAAATCCTGAAACTGCGTGTGCGGCCCGTCCAGCGCACCCAGATTGGGCACTCCATAGCAGGCCGGCAAGAGATGCTGGCCAGCAGCATTCTGAACGCAAGCTGGACCCAAGACTTCCGCACCCGGTAGCACGCCTTCTCCAAGTCCAGGAATGACGGGTCCCGCGTCCGCCTCACAAACGGGATCGCCGTGGCAAAGGTTAGTCGTGAGTGGACCGCTGTTCCGCTGGATGTCCGTGGAGAGAAAGAGCCACTGGCGATCCTTGTGAATTGGGAAGCCGACGGAGCCGCCAAACTGATTCTGCCAATCGATACTGGAGGGGTTGCCGAGGGCGTCGTTTTTCGACATGCCGCCCCCACGATAGTATTCGTGGGCCTCGCCATGCAGTTCGTTGGTGCCGGATTTGGTGACCACGTTGAGAAGGCCGCCGGTCGCGCGGCCGAATTCCGGAGCAAACCCGTTCGTCACAACCTGGAATTCCTGCACGGACTCGATCGGCACGGTAAGGTTTTTGGTTTCGAGAGAGCCGAAATTCTCGCCGAAGTAGTTGTTGGTGGCGTCAGCACCATCAATCACGAGGCCGGTGTAATCGCTCTGCTGGCCGCCGAGCCGGATGTTGCCGCGCAAACCGGGGACAACCTGAGCAGAGGGGGTCACTTGGGCCAGGTCGCGGTAATCGCGGCCGGGAAAGGGCAGGCTCTCCAGGCTCGTGGAATCAAGGAGCTGAGACACACCGGCCGTGGTGGTATCCACGGCGCCCGCGGCCTCTCCCGTAACCTCAACCGTCTGCGTGGTGGTCTTTAACTGCATGGGAATATCCAGGCCCATCGAGGCACCGACGTTTACGATGATGTCCTTCACCGTGTAGGTGGCAAAGTTGGGGGCCTCGACCACAAGCGTATATTGGCCAGGAGTGACAGCTTCGAAAGCGTAGGCGCCGTTTTCATTGGTCGTAAGCTCGCGCTTCAGCCCAGTCGCAGTGCTGGTGAGAGTCAGCTTGGCCCCAGGTATGGACGCTTTGGAAACATCATAGACAGTGCCGCGGATGGCGCCGCGTTCGAGTGTCTGTGCGGAAGCAAAATGGAGGTTGGCAAAAAGCATCAACAAAGCAAGAACAACGAAACAGCATGTACGAGCTTTCATTCGGAATTACCCTCCCCATCAACCACCTACTGCCGGGAAACGCGTCAGACTGCGAGGGCCTTTGAATCAAACCGTCATCCCATGAACCTGAAACACGAACCACAGCTAAAGGAGTTGCACATCCAATTCGCACGGAGTGTTGAAATTGCGCCTGCGGGTGACCCCGCGGCTGCAGAGGAAACGACCATGAGGGCGCGGATATCCAAGCAGACCTCCATTGTGCTCACTGGGCGCCGGCCAGACATGCGGCCCGCCCTAAACACACCATAATACGGAGTTTGGGACCTTCCCAAAATGCCCGAACAATAGCGATCCCGAACGCCTCTCAGAAGTCTCACCCCAATAAACAAAAGTTGACGTAGGTTAGTGTCCTGTTCGGGAAGGTGTCAAGCCAAAAGTGATGTTTACAAAATGCAGCTTGTGGAAGAAATTATAAGGCCGAAACGAAAATGGACCGGACATAAGAAGCTGAGGGCTGCCGGGAATAGCCCGGCGAGATGCTACCATAAAAAAAATGAGAGGAACGGAAAATTCGGGCGGGCGCAACCATCGCCTCGTAGGCAGTTGGATGCTATTCCTTTTGCTCATCTGCCATGCTCCTGATAGCGTTTACGCGCAAGCGGCAAAGCAAGGCCCGGCTGCCACCTCCGGGCAAAAACTTCCCGTCACTGAGACCCCGGACAAATTAAATCCGTATGGCGTCGAGTTTCAAGACGTGACCCGCGAGGCTGGCATTCATTTTCATCACGAACGGGCAGCCTCGGAAGAAAAGTTGTACGTAGAGACAATGGGGGCGGGGGTCGGATGGATTGACTATGACCAGGACGGTTTCCTGGATGCTATTTTTGTGAATAGTGGCTATACACCCCTTTTCCACCCGGAGACTCCCCCGCAACCTGCGCTTTATCACAACAATGGAGACGGCACCTTTACCGATGTCACCGAGAAAGCCGGCATTCACTCTGACGGCACGTTTTTCTTTGGCGTAGCTGTGGGAGACTTTGACAATGACGGCTTCCCGGACATTTATCTGACCGGCTACCGCCACTCGGTGCTCTACCACAACAACGGAGACGGCACGTTCACCGACGTGACCGCCACTGCCGGCGTTGGCAACGATGGCAACTGGGCCACGGGGGCGGGCTGGTTCGATTACGACCGCGACGGCAAACTTGATCTCTTGGTGTCCAACTATGCGGCGTTCGACATGGATCACCCTGTTTCCTGCGGCCAGAAGAGACCCGGCTACCGGGCCTACTGTCATCCGGACAGTTTCCCTGGGACATCGCCGCGGTTGTATCACAACAATGGAGACGGCACATTCACCGACGTGACACAGAAGGCCGGCTTGGTCAATAAAGATGGCAAGAGCCTCGCGGTGGTGCTTGCGGATTTGGATGGAGATGGCTGGACCGACATCGTCATCGCCAATGACACTCAAAGGAATTTTATTTATCTGAACAATGGCGATGGAACCTTTCGCGACGCGAGCTACACGAGCGGAGCGGGGTTCAGCGAAGAAGGCGGCGCGGAGGCGGGCATGAGCGTGGACGCAGCCGATGTGCGCCATGCGAACCAGTATGACCTTTATGTGTGTCACCTGGATCTTCAGGTCAACCGCTACTACCGCAACAATGGCGACGCCACGTTTACGGATGCCACGGTTGCCTCCGGGTTGGCACAAACCAATTACAACAACAGCAGTTTCGGCGCGAGGTTTTTCGACTTTGACAACGACGGGTGGACTGACCTGCTGGTGACGAATGGCCACATTCTGGACAACATTGCGTTGTATCACCCGCACGTAACCTACGAAGAAACGCGTAAACTCTATCGCAATATGGGGAACGGGAAGTTTGTGGACATCACGGCCACGCAAAATTCCGGGTTTCGCGCCCCGCGCATCGGACGCGGCCTGGCTGTAGGCGATTACAACAATGATGGCTGGCTGGATTTTCTGGTCAACAACAACGGCCAGGAGGCGCAACTCTTCCGAAACGACGGCGGGGAGCGCGCCACGTCGAAAGGCAATCATTGGCTTGGAGTTCACTTGATCGGCACGAAAAGCAATCGCGACGCTGTCGGCGCGAAGCTCAAACTGGTGGCGGGCAATTTTGTGACTTACGACCAGCGCAAGGGTGGGATGAGTTTTTCATCCGCGCAGGATCCGCGAATCTACTTTGGGCTTGGCGGAATCACGAAGATTGATGCGCTGGAGATTGCGTGGCCGAGCGGAGCAAAGGAAGTAATTCGTGATGTGGCCGCCGATCAGATCATTACTATTGAAGAAGGAAAAGGCCTCACGCCTTACCGCTATCCAACATTTCGTGCGCGGTAGAACTCTTCTTTGTGGTTAAGATTTACGAATTACTACGGTTTTCCGTTGCGACGTGCCCACTCTGCTTCGAACTCCGCCCGCGTGTGGAAGGATGTTTGTGTGCCCACGCGCGTCGTGGAAAGCGCGGCATAGAGACTGGCCCTGATCAGTGCGTCCTTTTCCGGCAAACCCTCGGCGAGAAAGACAGCAAAGCTGCCGATAAAGGCATCGCCCGCTCCCGTTGTGTCCATCGGATTCACAGGAAAGGGCGGCAAAAGTTCGCTGGTCTCCGGGGTGGCCAGGAGCGACCCGCGCGCGCCCAGCGTGAGAATAACACGGCGGAAACCCAGTTGAAGAAGCGCGACGGCGCATTTCTTCGCGTCATCAATGGAGTGTACCGGCAGACTGGTGATGAGCTCGGCTTCGCTTTCATTGGGCACGAAATAATCCGCGCCACGGAGACTGTCCGTCCGGATGGGTTGTGCGGGGGCGGGATTGACGATGCAGCGGATGCCATGCTTGCGCGCAAATTGCACGGTGTAGGCGACGGTGTCGAGCGGAATTTCAAATTGCAGCACAATCGTGTCCACGCCGCGCAGGGCGCCCGCGGCTGCGTCCACGTCGGCCGGCTTCAGCGTGTCGTTCGCGCCTTTCACGACAATGATGCGGTTCTGGCCGTTGGGTTCGACGAAAATTGGCGCAACGCCGCTGGAGACTCCGTCGACGATACGCACGCGAGAAGCATCGATGCCGATCTTCGTGAAATTGTCCACCGTGGCCTGGCCGAATAGGTCGTTGCCCACGTTGGCGACCATCACCACGTCCGCGCCGCAAAGACGCGCAGCGACCGCTTGATTCGCGCCTTTGCCGCCAAAGCCCAGATGGAAACTCTTCCCGAACAGAGTTTCGCCCGGACGCGGGAACGTATCACTGAACGTGGTTAGATCAACATTGGCACTGCCGACGACGGCAATCCGCGGCTTTCGCGACATTCGTTCTCCTCTTGCGGCGACACGCGGAAAAATATACCAGCAGCCGGAAATGAGCAAGTCCACCGGCACTCGTTGTAATGCGCAAATTGGCGGCATCAGCCTTGTTGGCACCTGTGGGCAAGCGCGTTGACGCCCATTTCCGCCGATGTTAGGCTCGCACTTCCTTTACATCAGCATGCGCGCCGTCGACCTCATTCGAAAAAAACGCGATTCCGGGGAACATTCCCGCGAGGAAATCCAGTTCCTCATTTCCGGCTACACCAGAGGCGACATCCCCGACTATCAAATGGCCGCGTGGCTGATGGCCGCATGGATTCGCGGCTTGAACCGGGCGGAGCTCGCCGCGCTGACGGAAGTGATGTTGTATTCGGGTGAAGTGGTCAGCCACGCCGACATTCCCGGCAATAAGGTGGACAAGCATTCCACCGGCGGCGTGGGTGACAAGACCTCCTTGATTCTGGCGCCCATTGTGGCGGCCGGCGGCCTCACCGTCCCGATGATCAGCGGCCGCGGGCTCGGCCACACCGGCGGGACGCTGGACAAGCTGGAAGCGATTCCGGGATTCAACACGGCGCTCAGTTTAAGCGAATTTCGGCGCGTGCTGCGCGAATGCGGTATGGCGCTTATCGGCCAAACGGCGGAAATCGCTCCGGCCGACAAGAAAATTTACGCCCTACGCGACGTCACTTCCACCGTCGAAAACATCGGCCTCATCTGCGCTTCCATCATGAGCAAGAAACTCGCCGAAGGCATTGACGCGCTCGTGCTGGACGTGAAGACCGGATCGGGCGCCTTCATGCCCCGGGAAGAGGACGCGGTGCATCTTGCCGAAGTGATGGTGGAAACCGCGCAACGCATGGGCAAGAAAGCGGTAGCGCTGATTACCGACATGGAGCAACCGCTTGGGCGCATGGCAGGCCATTCTCACGAAGTGATCGAATCGATTGATGTATTGAAGGGAAATGGCCCGAGCGATCTGCGCGAGCTCAGCCTGGAGCTTTCTGCCTGGATGTTCTACCTCGGCGAACGCACGGCCTCCGTGGGCGACGGGCGGGCTCTTGCGGAGAAGATGATCGTGACCGGGCAAGCCCTGGAGAAATTCCGCCAGGGAATCAAGCTGCAAGGGGGCGATGCTCGCGTTGTGGATGACACTTCCCTGCTTCCTTTGGCGCGAAATCGCGCGGAGATCGTGAGTCCGAAGGCCGGGTACATTCGCGACACGGATTGCCTGCAATTCGGGATCGCGCTGGCCATGCTGGGTGGCGGCCGCGAAAAAAAGGAAGATGCCATTGACCATGGCGTCGGGCTGGAATTCCACAAGCGCATCGGCGATCGCGTGCAAGCCGGCGAAAAGTTGGTCACAATCCACTACAATTCGCAGGCGAAACTCGCGGAGGCCACGGAAATGATCGCCTCCAGCTTTGAGATTGGGGAGCCCGCTCCGGCTCCTCGCCCGCTGATCCGCAGAATTCTCGGCGGATCGTAGGTTGGCTGTTTAAGCTTCTGGAATTCAGCGCATAAGGAGACAGAATGGAAAGATTCGCGGGAGTGCTTGGCATGATGTTCCTGCTTGGCCTGGCCTATCTTTTCAGCACGGCGCGCAAGGCCATCCGAGTAAAAACGGTGCTATGGGGCCTGGGCCTCCAGCTTGTCTTTGGCGTGTTTGTGCTGAAATTTGAAGTGGGCCGCGCTATCTTTCAGTATTTGGGTGACGCCGTAAACAAACTCCTGAGTTTCGCCTTCGCCGGATCCACGTTCGTGTTCGGCGGCCTGGGCATGAAGACCTCCTCGTTTGGTTTCATCTTCGCGTTCCAGGTGCTGCCCGCAATTATTTTCATTGCGGCCGTTTTTGCGTTTCTTTATCACATTGGCGTGATGCAACTTTTCATTCGCGCCTTTGCCTGGGTGATGACCCGGGTGATGGGGGCCAGCGGCGCGGAATCGCTGGATATCGCCGCCAGTATCTTCATGGGGCAGACGGAGGCGCCACTGACCATACGTCCTTTCCTGAACAAGTTGACGAAATCCGAACTAATGTGCGTGATGACCTGCGGCATGGCCCACGTGTCCGGTGGAATCATGGCGGCGTATATCGCTTCCGGCGTGGAGGCCAAGCATTTGCTGACGGCCGTGATCATGACCGCGCCGGGCACACTCTTGATGGCAAAAATGCTGGTGCCGGAAACGGAGCAGCCGCTCACCGCCGGGCACGTTCAGATGCCCGAGATGGAGAAGGAAGCCAATTTTCTCGGCGCAATTTCCCGCGGCACGTCAGACGGCCTGCAATTGGCGATCAATGTTGGCGCCATGCTGATCTCGTTCATCGCGTTATTGGCGCTGGTGGATTTCCTGATTGGAGGCGCGCACGGTTGGCTGGCGGTCCATCATTTTCCGTGGTTCCCCTCCAGCCTGGGGCAGTTCTTCGGCTGGATTTTTGCGCCGGTCGCATGGCTCGTCGGGGTGCCCTGGAAAGATGCGCCGCAGATCGGCTATCTGCTGGGAACGCGCATGACCATCAATGAGGTGGTGGCGTTCGCAAAGCTGGGCCAACTGAAAGGCTCGCTCGATCCGCGCTCCTTTACCATTGCAACCTTCGCGCTTTGCGGCTTTGCCAACTTCAGCTCCATCGGCATCCAGATCGGCGGAATTGGCGCGCTGGCGCCGGAACAGCGCGGGCACTTGGCGAAGTTTGGGATTCGCGCCATGCTCGCCGGAACCATGGCCAACCTCATGTCTGCCTGCATCGTGGGAATCCTCACATGAGCCTTCTGAAAAAGGAGAAAGGCGCCAAGCCCGGAGAGGAATTCATTCGCGCGGAAGCGGCGGCGCGTTTCCTGCTGAAGCAAACAAAGCTGCGGCCGAAGATCGCCTTGGTCCTGGGCTCCGGATTAGGCGCGTTTGCAGAGGATTTCACCGGCGCAGTTCGGATTCCTTACGCGAAAATTCCCCATTTTCCGCTCTCGACGGCCATCGGCCACGCTGGCCAGTTGGTGATTGGCAAGGTGGATGGAGTCGAGGTCGCCGCAATGCAGGGCCGCGTACACCTTTATGAAGGCTATTCCGTGAAGGATGTCGCTTTCCCCATCCGCGTTTTTGCCAGGATGGGCGTAAAAGCGGTAATCCTGACTAATGCCGCGGGTGGAATCAAAAAGGATTTTACCCAAGGGCGGCTCGTGGTCCTTTCCGATCACATCAATTTGCAGGGTGTGAACCCGCTCTCCGGCCCCAACGACGAGAATTTCGGCGCACGCTTCCCGGACATGAGTGTGGCCTATGACAAGCGATTCCGTGAACTGGCCCTGGCCGAGGGCCGCCTGCTCGGCATCGAACTAGGTGAGGGCGTGTATGCCGCGCTGGCCGGGCCGAGCTACGAAACCCCGGCGGAGATTCGCTATCTGAAGACTATCGGCGCCGATCTTGTGGGAATGTCCACGGTGCCGGAGGTCATCGCGGCGCGTCATACCGGCTTGCGCGTGCTGGGAATTTCCTGCGTAACGAATGCGGCGGCGGGAATACTCGATCAACCGCTCGATCACAACGACGTTCTGCAAACGGTGGAACGCGTGAAAGGCCAGTTCATCGCGCTGCTGCGCGCCGTGATTCCGGACATCGCCTCCGCGCTATGATTCTGGTTAACAGGAAGTGAATCTGGAGGGAACCGTGCCCGACTACGACGCCTTGATCACTGCCGCCAAACATGCGCGGGAAAACGCGCACGCAAGATTTTCCAATTTCAAGGTGGGGGCGGCGCTCCGCACTTCCTCTGGAAAAATCTTCGGCGGATGCAACGTCGAAAATGCCACCTATGGATTGACCATCTGTGCCGAACGCGTGGCAATCTTCAAGGCCATCAGCGAAGGTGAGCGGCGCTTCGACGCCATCGCCGTCGTGACGGACACGGATGCGCTGACGCCGCCTTGCGGCGCCTGCCGCCAACTGATCTGGGAATTTTGCGGCGATGTGCCGGTAGTCCTCTCCAATTTGAAGGGCAAAACAGAAACCATCCCTATGCGCGTTCTTTTTCCCAAACCCTTCGATTCGTCTAATTTGTAACCGCAGCTTAGGCGGCGCACACTTCATTTAAACGAGGCAACGCAAATGTGCTCAACACTAAAACGAGTTTTCCTGCTCGCGACTGTCATCCTGCTTGGTGCAGTCCCAATCTATGCCCAAGCGCCTCCAAAAGTGGCTTCTGCCGGGTTCGACCTACTCATCGAGAACGCAACCATCATTACCATGGACCCCGCTCGGCGAGTCATTGAAGGCGGTGTCATTGGCGTGAATGGAGACACGATCACCTTTGTTGGACCGTCGTGGGACTTTCACTCGCGGACTGCGAAAGGTTTTGTGGCGAAGCAGACTATCGATGCCAAAGGTAAGCTGATCATACCCGGCCTGATCAACGGGCACACGCACGTGCCGATGGTGCTGATGCGCGGCTTGATTGACGATGTCACCCTGGATGACTGGCTGCGCAAATTTATTTTCCCCGCGGAAGCGCGCAACGTCACCGAAGACTACGTGCGCTGGGGCACGCGCCTGGCAATGGCGGAAATGATTCGCAGCGGCACCACCACGTTTGCGGACATGTATTACTTTGAAGACGCTGTCGCCGATGAAACAAAAGCGGCTGGGCTCCGCGGATTCCTGGGCGAAACCTGGATCGACTTCCCCGCCCCCGACAACAAAAGCGAAGCGGAGATGGCCGCCTACAGCGAAAAGTTCATCAAGAAATGGCAGGGTGATCCCCTCATTCACGCCGCCGTCGCGCCGCACTCGATTTACACCTGCTCTGAAAAGACATTGCGGGATGCCGCGGCGCTGGCGCGAAAATACCATGCTCCGATCCTGATTCACGTGGCGGAAATGAGAAAGGAATTGATGGACAGCCTGGCGAACAACGGCGCCACGCCCGTGCAGTACCTGGAGCGCATCGGGTTGCTGGGGCCGGACGTTCTGGCGGCGCACTGCATCTGGGTGGACTACGCGGACATGAAGATCCTGGCCGATCATCAGGTCGGCTGCGTCCACAATCCTTCCAGCAACATGATGCTGGCCAGCGGCGTGGCTCCGGTGGTGGATGAACGCGCCGCCGGCATGCGCGTCGGTCTCGGCACGGACGGCCCCGCAGGCAGCAACAACGACCTGAACATGATGGAAGAGATGGACCTTGCCGCTAAGCTGCAGAAGACAGCGCGTGTGGATCCCCGGGCTCTCGGAGCACACGGAGCTTTGGAAATGGCCACCATCGAAGGGGCGCGCGCGCTGCACATGGAGAAGGAAATTGGCTCGCTCGAAACAGGCAAGAAGGCGGATCTCGTGGTGCTCAATTTGAACCTGCCCAATGCCGTGCCCATGTACGACGTTTATTCACAAGTGGTCTACGCGCTGAAGGCCAGCGAGGTGGAAACCGTTGTGGTGGGCGGGAAGATACTGCTGAAGGACGGAAAATTGCTCACCGTGGATGAGGCTGCGGCGATGGCCAAGGCGAAGGAATATGCGGCGAAGGTGCAGGCGTCCCTGAAGCAGTAGGCTGATGGAAAGGCTGCAATGACTCGCAGGATCAATGCCCTCTTGCAATGGATATAGCTGATTCTCAAAGATTGGCTGGGAGGCCTGGACTCGAACCAGGATAGCCAGATCCAGAGTCTGGAGTCCTACCAATTGGACGACCTCCCAGCCGAAGGAAGGAACACAGACAGTCCAGGAGGCAAGAACGGCTTCCACAACTGCTGTCCAACCTTTCTAGAGTAAAACGGGACTCCGTACTGCGTCAACACAGGGATTCCCCTGCAAATTTGCTCCGAAAAATCCAGGTCCGCGATTCCATCACTTTTCCGGATAAAAGGTTGCGCGGCCCCGGCAAGCGTGATACTTTCCCCCAACGCTTTGCGCCTCCTGCCCGCACCCCCGAACCTTGTTAGTCGAGAGGCGACACCCCGGCGGGATTGTTTGCCGGCATTCCACGACCGGGAGTGCAACATCAAAGTGTTCCACCAAAGTGGGGACTGGCAGCTGGGCCTGCTTCTCAATCGCAATCCGGAGAGATCGGATCATGATGAAACGTCAACGCACTGTTCGTTTCCATTTTCCAAGCTGCGCATGGCTGACGTTGGCGGCATTCATCTCGATGGCCGGAAATGCTGCAGCACAACAACCGGCTGGCGCGGGTGCCGGTTCGCAATCCCTTCCGGACTCGCCTCAGCCAAAACAACAGCCCTCTGCTACCGCCCCCGAACAAGGGTCCGGCAAGCTCGTCGGGTATATGACCAAGCGCTCGCTGTTCTTTCCTGATATCGCCGCGTCACCTCATCCGCTCTCGACGGGAGGCAAGTTCGAGCTGTTCGTCGACGAAAGCATTTCTCCGGAGACCGTCCTTGTCTCCAGCATAAGCGCGGGCTTCGAGCAGTGGCGTGATACGCCGCCGGGCTATGGATTAGGCGCGGAGGGCTACGGCAAGCGATTCGGCTCGTACATGGCCACCAATGCGTCGAGTAGTTTCTTTGGCACTTTCCTGGGCGCCTCTCTGCTACATCAGGATCCGCGGTTCTTCCCGCAAACTCACCCATCGTTTTGGGGTTCCATCAAGTATTCCGCGCGGCGCCTCGTGGTTACGCGCAGCGATTCCGGCAACGATGTGTTCAACGCATCTGGTTTAATCGGGCCGCTGGCCGGCGAAACTCTGGCCAACACTTACCTTCCCAAGACAGAACAGACCGGCGCGAAGACCGGGGAGCGGTACGGTATTGATCTGGCCTGGAAATTCGCGGGGGAACATGTTCAAGAACTATTGGCCCACGATTTTCCGCGACATGGGACTGAATCATTTGGGCGTGATCCCCAAACCGGCGTCATCCGGGCCGACCGCCGAGAAAATGAAGAATTCGCGGTAGCCCGCTGCTGTTCCGGCCACCTCCTACACGTGCGGCTCATTCCTTTTCCAACTGCTTGCGCGCCACTTTCAGGGCTGCGTGCTGGGCCTCGTCCAGCTTGGGCAATTTCAGGTCCATGTTCTTCAGGGCATCCACGATGGTTGCCACTACCAGCAGCCGGCTGAACCACTTGTTATCCGCGGGAACGACGATCCAGGGTGCATACTCCGTCGCGGTGTTGCGGATCATTTTTTCGTAGGCGTCCTGGTAGTCATCCCAGAATTTTCGCTCCTGGACGTCGGACTCGGAAAATTTCCAGTTCTTGTCGGCGTCGTCCAGGCGCTCCATGAAGCGCTTTTTTTGCTCTTTCTTGCTGACGTTCAGGAAGAACTTGCGGATGGCGATGCCGTTGCGCGTCAGGTAGCGCTCAAACGCATTGATGTCTTCGTAACGGTCGCGCCACAAGTGCTTGCCGCGCAGGGATTCGGGGATGCGTTGGCGGTCCAGAAACTCCGGATGGACACGCACCACGAGCACTTCTTCATAATAGGAGCGATTAAAGATGGCAATCTTGCCCCGCGGAGGAATGGCGCCCATGCTCCGCCACATGAAGGTGTGCGCCAGTTCCTCGGCGGAGGGCGCCTTGAACGAATAAACATTCACGCCCTGCGGGTTCACGCCGCTCATCACGTGTTTGATGGTGCCGTCTTTTCCCGCCGCGTCCATGGCCTGAAAGATCAGCAAGAGTCCCCAGTTGCCCTGCGCAAACAGGATGTCCTGTAATGCGCTGAGCTGCGCCACTCCCTGCTCCAGCCACTTGGTGGCTTCGGGCTTGTCCTGCGACTTCAGCTTGTGCGTATCGCCGGGGTCGTGGTCCTTCAGCCGAAAGCCTTCGCCCGTAGCAACCACATAGGGCTTGATGAATTTGTGGAACTTCACTTCTTTGGGCATTTTGCTCCTGCCGTTGAGCGCGATGATTCCAGATTTTCCATGATGATCCAAGCGGGCGAGCGGACCCCTGGAGCACTTGCATCATGGCACCAATCCTCAGCGCGATTCAAGATGCGCC
>JBEKOE010000005.1:0-102202 GCA_049522075.1 Candidatus Acidiferrum sp. | reverse complement strand
GAGCCTGCACGCCATCCGCGCCCTGAAACGTATGCGTCGCCGCCCCACTCTGATCATGGCCTTCTGGCAGCAGGCCGACCTTTTTCCAATGTAACTATATTATGCAATGCTCAGTAGTTTACCCGCAAATCGGAGTCTGGCTGAGCCCCACTCGCCCATTTGCAATCTCCTCGGGCGAACCCCGCGCCACCATGGGCCATATCCCCAGTCAAAGAACAGCGCCGGAAGTAGGTCAGTTTCCGATTACCGGGAACTTTTTTGGGGCGCGCAGGGAACTATCCTTTAGGAGAACAGTGCGTTGAATTATGCCTTCTGGCCCTCAACCAACGAGGCAGATCCGGCGAAGGAGAAGCGCTGGTGCCGTTCCAACTTGTTCCAGTAGATCCCTTCGAGAATACTCTCACCGTGTTCGCGTCAGATGCTTGGACCGTCATTTGGCTCAAATAGTTGGAACGGCACTGGTCCATGGCCATGAACGGGCGGAGGTCTAAAAGAGTGTCTAAAACTCAATCTGTTGGTGCGAAGCGGAATCAACGAGGATGGCTTAGACTGAGCCTTCTTTTCTTCGCCGTTCCACTGCTCCTCGTGGATTTGCCGGCGCGTAGCCAACAGGGCCCGCCCATTACCCTGGATGTCAACGCTGTCAACCTGCTCGTCACCGTGCGCGATAAGCATGGGGACATCGTCCGCAATTTGACCAAGGATGATTTCGCGCTGGAACAGGACGGCAAGCCCCAGACGATCACTTATTTCGCCAAGGAATCGGATCTTCCACTGACGCTTGGATTGCTGGTGGATACCAGCATGAGCCAACGGCGCGTCCTGGATCAGGAGCGCGCCGCCAGCCGCACCTTTCTCGAGCAGGTTTTGCGCGTGGACAAGGACAAAGCCTTCGTCATTCAATTCGACCGGGAAGTTACGCTTCTTCAGGACCTGACCTCTTCCCGCCAAAAATTGCAAGCGGCCATCGATCAAATTGCTGCGCCGCAGTTCTCGCAGGGTAGCTCCTCGGGTGGCGGCGGTGGCTCCTCGGGCGGCAGTGGTGGGGGTGGACGTGGTTCGCACGGCCGGGGCGGTGGCGGCACGCTGCTCTACGACGCGGTTTTCCTGGCGTCCGACGAATTGATGAAAAAACAGCCTGGCCGCAAGGCCGTCGTGATCCTCACCGATGGCGTCGACCACGGCAGCAAAGAGACTTTGGCGGAAGCCATCGCGACTGCGCAGCGCGCCGATACCCTCGTGTATTGCATCCTGTTCGCCGATAAAGAAGGCTATGGAAACGGGGGAGGATTCGGCGGTCCGCACATGGGAGGCGGCATGGGCGGAAGAGGTGGAAGGGGCGGCGGCTATCCGCCACGTACGGAAGAATCGCATCCCGACGGAAAAAAAGTTCTGAAACAGATGTCCGAAGCCAGCGGCGGACGCTTCTTTGAAGTTTCCAAGAAAGAGCCCATCGACACAATTTACGACGCCATCGATGAAGAACTTCGCTACCAATACAGCCTGGGGTACACGCCAGTGAAAGCGGACACTCCCGTGGGGTATCACAAACTGCACCTCGCCGTGAAGCAGAAGGACGCCATCGTGCAAACCAGGGATGGCTTTTACCTGGACCGCTGAGGTGCTCCGCGGTTTTCTACCCCGTCAAAAATGCCCTTTCCCGGGTTTTGGGCCGTCTCCACTCAGGAGATTGAAACCCGAGCCCACTGGTACACGTCTCTTTACGTAGAGGTAGAATAAACAAAAGTTTTCTCTGCCCCCCCACGGCGCGCTCGCCGGAGGAAGACAAGAAACTGTCTTCGAATTCGTAACATGGAGGGCTACGGCAATGCTTGCCATTTTGCGGCGGCCCCGGATTCTAAGTCATTTGGCGTTTTGGTTGATCGTGTGTGTGTTTCTTCTGGCGGGATCGTGCGGGTCGCAAAATTCCACTCTTGTCTCGCCTACCCCGCCCGCCCTGACCGGATGTACTGGCGCCAGCAACACTGCGGATTGCCGGGAAGTGATCGTAAACGGAATCTCCCGCTACTACTTGTTGCATGTTCCGGCGAGTTTTCAGGCCAACTCTAGCGCCCTGGTCGTCGTACTCCATGGTTCCAGCGGCACCGGTGCGGAGATCGAACAACTTAGTGGGATGAGCAGTAAGGCGGACGCGACAGGATTCGCGGTCGCCTATCCTTACGCTCTTGTCGTCCCGCAGTCGGGGGGTATTACGGATTGGCACAACTACTTCGACGACTCCATGTGGGCGCCAAACCCGCCCGACGATATCGCTTTTATGCGCATGCTGGTCAGCGCCGTCGAGGCGGAAATCCATACTGATCCGAAGAAGGTATACTTCGCGGGATTATCGAACGGGGCGCTGTTTGCTTATCGCGTAGGTATTGAGATGCCCGACGTAGTGGCCGCCGTGGGTATCGTGGAAGGCACACTGTATGGATTCAGCGGCAACGTACAAGGCATACCCCCGGCCAGGGCGCCCGTCTCAGTGCAGATCTTTCACGGCGACGCTGACACCGTCATCCCTTACTGCGCCCAGCAGGGCGTGGCATCCCAGGAAGTGACATTCAACTACTGGATACAGACCCCGGCGAATGGCTGCACTGCTCTCGACTCTTCGCTCCCGCTGTGTGATGCGCAGGGGAACATCACCTCTCTCGGCGAAAAAGATGCCACCGGGTGCAACGGCGGAGTGGAGGTGAGGTTCTACAGATTATTTGGGGGAATACATGGATGGTACTCCGGGGCCATGAACTTACCGGGGCAGGTGCCTTACAATCCGGACTTTAACTCCACCACGGGGACCACGACCAACGACATCCTCTGGAACTTCTTTGCCGCGCACCCCAAACCCTGAGCTGGCTTGAGAGTTCCTCCCATTTGCATTCTACGCACGCCCCACTTATCCTAATCTTTAAACCGAATGAAGATAGCCCTCGCCCAATTCAACCCCACGGTCGGCGACTTTGAAGGCAATTCCTCCCGCATTCTTACGCTTGCAGCGGAAGCCAAACAACGCGGCACCGAACTCGCCCTTTGTGATCGACCATTGACTTGACCCATCGAGAGTCCTACGATGCGGCACAGAAGGAAAGGCAAGGGGCTGCTTATGCCGAGCAGAACCCGGAGTCATGATCCTCTTGTGGGTCTTGCACTTAGCCACTACCGTGTCATAGCAAGGCTCGGCGGCGGTGGGATGGGGGTTGTTTATAAGGCCGAGGACACGGAGCTCGGGCGTCCCGTCGCACTGAAGTTTCTCCACACACACCTAGCCCAGGATCCCCAAGCACTGGAACGTTTCCGTCGGGAAGCCAGGGCGGCATCGGCACTCAATCATCCCAATATTTGCATCGTCCACGAGATCGGGAAGCATGAGGGTGCTTTCTATATCGTTATGGAGTACTTGGATGGGGAATCGCTGAAACAGCGGATCTCCCGTGGCAAGGTTTCTCTGGATCTGGCGCTCCACGTCGGCATTCAGATAGCCGATGCGCTGGACGCGGCCCACACAAAAGGAATAATTCACCGCGACATCAAGCCAGCCAATATATTCATCACCGTGCGAGGCGATACAAAACTTCTGGATTTTGGCCTCGCAAAACTGGTGCATAAACTTTCTTCGCTTTCGGCTTCCCAGGACTCGGGAGCGGATGACACCATTCCTTTGTCCACTGCCTCTGGCCTGCTGGTCGGTACGATCGAGTATATGGCGCCGGAACAGCTTCAGGGCGAGCATCTCGATAGTCGAACGGACCTCTTTGCGCTCGGGCTAGTTTTGTTCGAGATGTTGACTGGCTCCAATCCCTTTATCGGGAGTTCCCCAACTTCTACGATCGCGAACATTCTCAAGGAGGATCCCAGGCCCACTGCAAAGAATCCCGAGATTCCAGCAGACATCGAGATGATTGTTCTGCGGTGTCTCAGCAAGAAACCTTCGGACCGTTTTCCCAGCGCACGAGCGCTGCTCGACGATCTCCTTCGCGTGCGAAGTCGCTTGCAGCTTCATCTTCCGGTGGACTCGGCACAGGTCGCATCCTCGGCCGTATCGACGCTGGCGATCTCCCGGCCGTCGGCACGAGTTCTTTTCATGACCATCCAAGTCGGCTATCTGGTCATGTACGCCCTTTCGCTTCACTTTTTCCATGACGTAGTTCGCGTCAGCCGGGAGCTCTATAGCACGCACACGCTGGCCTATTTGCTGCTCGGAGCTGCGACGCTGGGAATCCCATTGCGCATCTATCTTTTCACGGCGCTCAGCTTTGACTTCGCGGACATCGGGCGGCAGTTCCGCATACTATTTCCATTTGTGCTGCTATTGGACCTGATCTGGGCGGCCACGCCACTGCTGTTCTTGGGGCAGCTACAGGGCCTGGTTCTGCTCTGCGCCGGAGCGCTGGCATTTTTGCCGCTGTCTCAGCGAACGCTGCTTTATGAAGCGTACGCCCGCTCCGGTGGGCGCTCCTCTGGCCTGCGAGTTCCGCCACCCAGCCTTTCATGAGTGTGAATTGTCTGGAGAAAGAGCCTTCTTTGTTACGTGCATGTAGTTCGTCAAGTAGTCTCTGGGGACAGAACGAATGTACGGATTGACGAACCAGGCGAAAATCGCCGGCACGCTGCGGCTGAGCGCCAAGAATTCAATCTCGATGTAAACCCCGTTGTCTTTCTCCATGTAGCGCGAATACAGGTTCAGCCGCCACATGTATCCATGGTCGTTCCCGACGGGCAGTTCTCTTTCATCCGGCTTACCGGGATTTTGCACCTCGGCGATGCGAACAGCGCGGGTAAAACAATAGCCTCTGGCGTTGTCGGGGAGGAAATAGTCGGCGCTGAATTCCGTGTCGTAGACAGCAGTGACAATGGCATGACGGTAGAAGCGGAAGTAGACCGAAAAGTGCTGATCCACGTGGGAGAGCACTGTAGCACGTTGGACGTCAGGCGCATAAAGTTCCGGATGGCGGGGATAGTCCTGGGCAAGGGCCACGGCCTGGTCGCGCGTTGTGCCGGGGATGAATGCGATCGCCAGCCAGTGGTGAACAAGTCCATCGGGCACTTTGATCTCTTTGCCGTCGTCGCGCGTGCGCATCGGCTCGATGACGACATGCCCGCTCTGAAGACGTGCCAGCATCGAAGCTCTCTGCTTTTCGGGAAGGGAATCGAAATAGAGAAAGTGTTCCGAGTCAGATAACTCGCCTTGTATGCGGAGTTCTGTGCGTTGGACATAGCACTGGAACGCGTCCGCTGTGGGCTGCGTCAGTTCCATCGCGCGCGTCAGGGAGGGAAAGACAACACACAAGACCAGAAGAAAGGGGAGGGAACGCCTCTCTGCGTTCAGCATGGTTGCACCGCCTGAGAGGAGATGTTCCGTAGAGGGAAGGAGACGTAAAGCCTGATGTACCAATTGCAATCTCCCTCCGATCGCCGTAAAACTACGGTGCCCCAGGTCACAGACCCGAGTGTCCGCGGACACAGGTTTCCCGTTAGCTCGGAGAAATACTTGCCTCACGCCACTGGTCTTCATTCGGTCTATCTCTTTTCTCGGCGGTGTGGCGAGTCCGACCTGCCCATCGCAGAGTAGAGCATCGGGAGGGAGGGCTATGCGACTCCTAAAGCTGTTGGCCGTTATGGCTTTATTGGAAGTGTGCGGATCGAACGTTATGGGGCAAAGCGGAATTCCCCAAGCGCTGTCTGGTGATCAGGTCGTGGAGCGAGTGTCGCCTTCCGCCGTATCCATTCTCGTCGGCAAAGGTGACGGCCAAGTTGCAGGCGTCGCTTCCGGAGTGATCATTCGAAGCGATGGAGTGATTTTTACTGCAAACCATGTTGTGAAAGGGATGCGGGAGGTGCAGGTGCGGTTGAAGAGCGGCGAAATCTACGACCAAGTTGAGTTGATGGCGTCTGATGAGCGCCGGGACGTTGCGGCACTGCGCATCTCTGCCACGGGGCTCCCGGTCCTGCCCTTCGGCAACTCCGCTAATGCAGCATCAGGCACAGTGGTGTTCGTCGTATCGAATGCCGTCGGCTTGCCTTGGACCGCATCTTCAGGCATCCTAAGCGCCACGCGAATGGCCGACGATGTGCCCGGAGCAGGTAGTGGTTACCGGATTTTGCAGTTCACCGCACCGTTGGCGCCCGGGTCCAGCGGCGGAGTGCTGGTCGATGGTGAGGCTCGGATGCTCGGAATAGTCGTGGGATCATTCAGCCTCGGCCAGAACATCAACTTCGCCGTACCGATCGAAAGTGTTGCTGGTCTCGCCAATGCATCCGGTGGAACGCGTTTTGACTCTGGTGGACGACTACAATCATTCGGCGCGAAAGCCACAGCCTCCCCGGCTGCTCCTGCCAACGCTCCTGGGGCAGCGCCAGCAGTTCCCCCTAATCCGATTCTGCCGCGCCCGGACCAGCGGCAAATGCACACCATTTCGGTGCATTCCAAGACAATTTATTTGCGCCGCGAGCAGCTGCAGGACGATATTCATAAAACAGCGATATTCCCGCAGTTGGGATTGCGCTTCGCCGATTACGGGCAAACTGCCGATATCGCGATCACGGTTGACCGGCCGGTCATGACGTTTGACTGGACCTATACGCTGGTTTATCAGCCGAAGTCCTTGACACTCGCTTCGGGCACGATTGAAGCAACCGATGAATTCGACGCCGGTCCGAAGCTGGCGGCAGTAATTGTGGAGCTGCTGGCCACTGCCGTGCAGTTGCCGCGCGAAGAGCTGGACAGACCGACCGGAACATCGGCGGCGAACGGCATGGCGATTCGTGAATCAGGAAACGATCCGGCAGGAATTCTTCGCTCTGCTCGATCGATATTTGTGGAATCCCACACAATCTGGATGAAGGGCAATTTGTTGCAGGACGCGCTTTACATTCGGCCCGAGATGCGGGAGTGGGGCATCCGCGTCGTCGACGACCGCAACGGGGCCGATATCTATATCGATGTGACGCGGCCCTTCCTGACATACGACTGGATTTTCAAAATGATTAACCCGAAAACAGGCATGGTCCTTGGTACGGGAAAGGTCACCGCAATTGACGGTCCCGCCGCCGCGCAGCGGCTGGCGATCGATATTGTCAACCAGATCCGCAGTGTTCGTCCTGCTCCGGCAACACCGTGATCCCGTGGGCGAACGGTGTTTCCATGCCGTTTTGGGTAATCCGTAACTTTTGGCCAGCAATTCCCGGGTCAAGTCCTGATAAGCGCGCTAACTAAGAACTGGCCTGATCCCGCAACGCCTCCCATTTGCATTCTACGCACGCCCCACTTATCCTAATCTTTAAACCGAATGAAGATAGCCCTCGCCCAATTCAACCCCACGGTCGGCGACTTTGAAAGCAATTCCTCCCGTATTCTTACGCTTGCAGCGGAAGCCAAACAGCGCGGCGCGGAACTCGCGGTCTTCTCGGAACTCTGCATCTGCGGCTATCTCCCGCTCGACCTTCTGGAACGCCCCGCCTTCATCCAGCGCAATCTCGACACGCTGAAAGAACTCGCCGCGCAAATGCCGCTTCCGGCCATCGTTGGCTACGCCGGCCGCGTGGACCACCCCAGGGCAGGGAAGTCCATTGCCAATAAAGCAGCTCTCATCAGCGAGGGCCGCGTCGTCTTCGAGCAGACCAAAATGCTTCTGCCCACCTACGACGTCTTTGACGAGTCCCGCTACTTCCAGCCCGGTGACAAGCAATATGTCTATGGTATGGGCTGCGAGCAGCTCGGCATCACCGTCTGCGAAGACGTATGGAACGACAAAAACTTCTGGGACAAGCCGCTCTACGCCCGCGACCCCGTCGCCGAACTCATCTCCCTGGGCACCAGCGTGCTCATCAACCTCTCCGCTTCGCCTTACACCCTTGACAAGCGCTTCCTCCGCGTGGACATGCTCCGCTCCATCGCCATCCATCACCAGCGCCCGGTGATTTATGTCAACCAGGTGGGCGGGGACGATTCGCTGATCTTCGATGGCGCCAGCATGGCCCTCACCGCCAGCGGGGAAGTGGCCGCCCAGGCCAAAGCCTTTGAGGAAGACATCGTCCTTTTCGACACCGTCACCGGCAAGGGGGACCTCCACGAGCAACCCGCCACGGAGATCGCCTACGCCCACCAGGCGCTGGTGACCGGCACCCGAGACTACGTCCGCAAATGCCGTTTCAAGAAGACCATCGTCGGCTTGAGCGGCGGCGTGGATTCCGCCGTGGTGGCTTGCCTGGCCGTCGAAGCCCTCGGCCCCTCCAACGTCCTCGGCGTCTCCATGCCCGGGCCGTTCTCCTCTGAGGGCAGCAAGAGCGACGCGAAGGCCCTGGCGCAGAGTCTGGGCATACAGTTCCTGACCATTCCTATCGCCAACGTCTTCGACGCCTACAATCAGGTCCTGGCTCCCGCGTTTGGAAACCGCCCGCCGGATGCCAGCGAAGAAAACATCCAGGCGCGCATCCGCGGCAATTACCTGATGGCCCTCTCCAACAAGTTTGGCTCCATGGTCCTCAGCACCGGGAACAAATCGGAGATCGCCGTCGGCTACTGCACGCTCTATGGCGACATGGCCGGAGGCCTGGCCGTGATTTCCGACGTGCCCAAGATGATGGTCTATGCGCTGGCCAAGCACATCAATCGCGAAAGGGAAGTGATCCCCCGCTCGACCCTCGAAAAGCCGCCCTCCGCCGAGTTGCGCCCCAATCAGAAGGACACGGATTCCCTGCCGCCCTACGATGTGCTGGACGCTATCCTGAAGGCTTATATTGAGGAAGTGAAAACGCCAGAGGAGATTGCCGGCGAATTTGGATATGATTTGAAGCTCGTCCGCGATATCGCGCTGCGCGTGGACCGCAACGAGTACAAAAGGAAGCAGGCTGCTCCGGGGTTGAAGATCACCTCGCGCGCCTTCGGTTTTGGACGGCCGTTTCCCATCGCGCAGCGCTTCATCCCATGATCACGAACGGAAATATAACGAGGACTCGCGTGAAAAACACACTCAAGCTCGCCCTGCTCGTACTTTTCTTGCTCGCCGCGGTAGGCGTCATGGCGCAACAGCCCGTGGCAACCACGGCTTCGTCGCAGGCGCAGAAGGTCGAGGCCTTTCTTCGCTATTACTTCGCCCTGGGCCCGGAAGTTGAGATCACCGTGGACACACCCAAGGAGCTCGGAACCTCCGGCATCCTTGAGGTGCCGATCGAAGTGAAGTCCAAGGAAGGCTCGGACAAGCTGAAGATGTATTTAACTAAGGATGGGCGCTACCTCTTGCGCGGCGAGATTTCGGACCTGACCACCGACCCGCTGGCAGAAAACATAGCCAAGATGCAGACCGCCAATGCCCCCGTCCTGGGTGACCCCAAAGCCCCCATCTCGTTGGTCGAGTACTCCGATTTCGAATGCCCCGTATGCCGCAACTTCCACGACGCACTACGCGGCCTCTTGCCCAAGTACCCCCAGGTAAAGGTCATCTTCAAGGACTTTCCCATCGATGTCATCCACCCCTGGGCGCGTACAGCCGCCTTGGCCGGCCGTTGTGCCTACCAACAGAACCCCAAGGCCTTCTGGAAGATCTATGACCTGATCTACGACAACCAGGACCTTATTTCCGCCGCCACTGCCTGGGACAAGATGCTGGACTTCGCCGGGCGCGCCGGACTGAACGCGGACACCTTCAAGTCCTGCATGGTCAGCCCGCAAGCCGCCGCCGAAATCGACGCCAGCCTCGCCAATGGACAGTTGCTCGAAGTGCGCGCCACGCCCACGGTGTTCGTCAACGGGCGCAGAGTTGCCAGCGCGGATCCGCACACGGTTCAACAATACATTGATTTTGAAGTTGCGAAAATCAAACCGGGGAAGACCACGCCGAAAAAATAGCTGGGGGAGAGAAGAACCCAGGGCCGGAAGGCCTTAGGTAGGTGGTCGGAGGCAGGGCCAAAAGTAGACTCAGTTCGTAGTTAACATAATATCTGTTATAGGACCCACTGTCAAGCCTTTTCTTTTCCCTTTTCCGTCTTTTCTGTGGATATCCGGGCCGTTCTCTACGTACTTCCCCGGCTGGCGCGGGGGGTGCGCCAGCCGGGGCTATTGCTAGGGCGGTGGGGTCCAGTGAGGCTGGGGGGTGAGACTGTTAATGATCCTGACAGACTGCCGTGCTGTCGTGCCTCGGACATTACAGGACTTAATAACCATGTCAGCTATGTTTTGGGGTCAATTCGACGGACGCGAGCGCAGCACCGAGTTTCGTTCCAACCAGGTTCCAAATTCATCCAGGCTCAGGCTTCCTGCGCCTAGACCCCTTATCGAATCCCGTTGTTCGTTCGCCGAGGCTGCCAGTTGAATGTCGAATAGTCCCAAGATTATGTGTGTGGCAGCGAGGGCGGATCGGTGGTTCCCGTCGTTAAAAGGATGGTTTCGGACAATGCCGTCGGCGAGAGCCGCGGCCTTCTGAAAAGGCGTTCGATAGAGAGGCTCCTCAAAAACGGTCATCCAAGGCCGCTCAACGGAAAGACGGAGAAGTCCCTCGTCCCTGAATCCTGCCAAACCGCCGTGCCGCTGAATTGTGTAGTCGTGGAATCCGCTAATCACGCGGAGGAGGTCCGCCAGGAAGTCTGGCGCGGCCAACGGAAGCCCTAGCGAGCGAGTTCGCCGAGGAGATCATCGTTCCACTCAGCGAATTCCTTCGTGAGTCGGTCCATGATGATGAGGGACGAACGCCCACGCTCGTCCTCAGCTAGACCCACTATGTCCAGCCTTACGTTGACCTGTGGATCGAGTCTCACAGAGAAGGCTGCCCCTATGGATGCACCCCAATTCGTGCTGGGGAATCCGATCCACGGTGGGTCCGCCGACAGATTCACTGGAGGACGGGCATTATTTTGGGACTCATTTTGGTTGACCATGATGCCCCCTATCAAGATTAATTGTACTGCTTCCAGCCGGCGCGAACTACCACCGCCTGGGGCACCTGTGTCGGCCCAGCAGGGGTCATTATCTGGTTCATAGATAATAGCATTACTCTTTCAAATTGGTCCCGGGCAATAGTACTTTCCACAATGACTATTATCTGCTCATCGGGTACAGGGAGTTTCTGGCCTGCGCCGGTCGCGGCATGAAGCGCCATCCCTACGTCGAAAATCTGGCCCAGTTTCATATCACTCTTAAAGTCGTTGTGCAACTCCCAGAGCAGGGCCTCCAAATCAGGATCATCCGGCGCTACCTGCTTCCCTAGCAATTCGCGGGCTTCTCGACGCGAAATTAGGTAATCATGGGAACCCAGGCCGCCGGTTAGCTTCTCAACGATTGACTGGATGTTTCGGTCGTCTCTGCGGTGACAGTTCAACAGCGTCCGAGCCAGCCTCCCTATCTGCTGTCGGCTACGGTACACGTCGCCCAACACGAGCGGATTGATTCTTTCCGCAAGCACTCTGAATGCAAAACCCAGTGCTTGACCCTTCAGCCCCCATTCTTCCTTCAAAAGGTTCCGATAGCCCGCAACGCTTTCTACGCTCACGGGCACCGACTGGCGCTGACCGGGGCCCATCTCTACTACCGGGCCAAGGGGACTATTAACACTCGGGTCGATCGGGGTGAGCGTAGCCGCTTTTCCCATAACAATTTCGTCGGCTCCCAATGCAAATAGAGTCCCTGCACTGTGACATTTTTCTGGAATGAGGACGCCGACTCTTTCGGCAAACTCTCGTATCACACGGCTCAGGCCAAAAGCTGCCAGCGTGTCGCCACCGGGGGTCAACATCAAAACATCAATCTTCTTACATTCCTGGAACGTACTAAGATGGTTGAAGAAAATCGGAATGAAGTCTTTCGCGAGGATCCCAGCGGCGTTTGGTCGATCTGAAGTAAGGCAGCAGATTAAGCGCGACCCGCGACGCGCCTCGATCCTGCGGATGAGTTCGATTCTCTCTTTACGAGCCATACGCGGAGTCAGTCTAAGTCCGCTCACACTCTGAGTCAAGGTTTCCCCAGAGTTGCTCCCAGTCACTTATCATACGAGACTCTCCGCTTGCTCTTGGCTGGCATCAACTGAGTGTAGGTTTTCTACAGCGCGCTAGTGTGCTAGCTTCGCGGCCACCGCGCCGGCCGCTGCGCCAATCACAAACCACTTCCCCGCGCGCACCACGCGCCGCAGCACCGAACCGCCGCGCGCTGCCTGCAGGGCAGTATCGCGTTCCTTGCTGAGCGCCTGCGTCTTCGTCTGTTCATCCTTGAGGTTTGCCTGGGCCGCGGCCAGTTGCGCCTGGCACTCCCGGCAGCCCACGGCAAAGTCATAGAGCGGCTTCAGGTCTTCGGCGGGCAACTGCACGTTGGGGTTTGGGACCTCGGCCGGATGCTTGGCGCCTCCTGGGGCTGCAGGAAGATCTGCGCTGGCTGGCTGAGCTGGCAAGGTCAGGGGTATGGGCAACGGCAGGACGTCCGGCAAGGCCTTCACAATCTGCGCTGGGCTTTGGACGGTGGCTTTCTTCTCGTTTAGCTGAGCCACAACCTGTGCCAGTTCCCAATTTCGCGATTGCTGGCGTGCGTCGGCATCCGCCAGCGCTTTCTGCGTGGCCTGCAACTCCGCTTTGAGTTGCGCTTGGTCGTGCTGCGCCCCCCGCCAGGCAAAGTACAGACTCACACCCAGCACCACCGCAATCACCACTGCCGTGATTTTTGCCCAGCTTCCTAATGTCATGACATTCTCTTCTGTGGCCGAGCGCATTTACCGGTAGCGCGCCACCCGCGCCAGCACTTCCTCCGCGTAGTCCGGATTCCCTCCGCCGTTCCACGCGAGCAATGCCTTTGCCGTGTCGCCACCCGCCGCGTCCAATTTCTGACGCAAAATCCTGCAGCCCACCGCCAATCCCACCGTCGGATCGCACAGCGTGGAAAGGAAGAGAGAAGCCACGCCCTTTTCGCGCGCCAGTTGTCCCATCACCTGCATCAAGCCCCACGAAATGCCTCGCGCATAGGCTTCCGTTGCGCCCACTTTGTTGTTGGTGTAGAGCGGCGCAACGTATTTGGCGAAAAAGAGCGGTTCGTAACGCATCGCCCAGGGGTTCCAGTTGGACTCTTGCTCCACCACCGCGCACACCAGCGCGGGATCAAGCCCTTCGGCCTGGGCGGCATGCCGCGCCAGTTCCATAAGCTTTGCATCGAGTGGCATCAGTGCCGCCGGCCGCCATTCTGCAGGTCCACGAAATTCACGATGGGCATTTCATCCAGCTCAATTCCCTGCTGCTCCGCCATTCGGTAAAGTGCGCGGTAGATACATGGGAGATGGCGTAACGCCAAATCGCGCAGAAACACACGATTGATTTCGTCGTCGCGCATGCGACGGTGAATCCAGCGCAGGAATACGACGAACTGCGCGCCGATCGAGAGCACTGCCAGAAGAATTGCGGAGGAAATCGAAAACATGGTGGGCCCCTTGGGATTCACTGCAGCGTCAGGGCAGGACTTCCATCGTGGCCTGCCCTGGTGTCAGGCCGTTGAGCGAGGCGACCTCAAGTCTCGAAGCGCTGCAAGCGTGCTACTACACAAACAAACTTGGCAGTCCGCCGAGCGTCCCACCTAGACTCGATCCCATCGATGAGAAAAACCCGCTGGGCCGCGAAGCGTTCGCGCGTGTATTGAGGAGTGACGCCGGAATGCCCAGGGTGCGGCCGAGCAGGTTTGTGTCCACGCCGTACAATCCCGATAGCCCCTGCAAAGCCGCCATTTGGCGCTGAAAGGCCGTATTGCTGAAGTTGACCTGGTTCTGTTGCGCCGTGCTCGCTTCCTGCCGGCCCTTTTCCCGTGCCAACTCGTCCGTCAAGTCCGCGAATCCCGCTGAGTTCCCTGTTCGCGCCAGGCGGTTCATCGCCGACTGTTGCAGCGAGTCGAACGCGCTGGCCAGCGCGCCCTGCGACTGCCCGGTGATGGCCGCCTTGTCCGCGTCGCTGTAGCCCGGATTGTTCGCGACGCTCTGGTACTGCGCCCCCACCTGGTTGCCCAGCGCCTGCTGCTGTCCCAGCAATTGCTGGTTCAGCGCGTTCGTCTGCGCCAGTTGCTGGTCCGTCATCTGCCGTGTTTGTGCCTGTGCCCCGCGTCCCATAAGCCCTCCGAACCATTGTTCGCTAATCGCTACTTCAATCTTTTGCAGTACGGCGTCCACTCATCGTCGCGTACCCAACCGAGCCGCGCGAGCCGTCTGCCAAACTTCGCCGCAATCTCCGGCGGCAGCCACGCGTGTACGTCTTCCAGGCCGCGCTCCCACGCCTCTCGCCGAGCTGCTTCATGCAGCCCCAGCAGCCATTGCCAGCGTTCTCCCGGCGCGCCGCATTTCGGATCAAGCAGCAAATACGCCTCGGCCGTCAGGCGCAACAGGGCAGCGCCGGCAATTCCCTTCCCTTCGGCTGTATCCGTTTCGTCGCCGGCCAGCACCAGCTTGGTCAAAAACAGCGGATTGCGCAGGTCGGGAAATTCATACGGGAAACCCTGCGCCGCATGGATCGCCCGCAGCGCTTCCAGGTCACCCTGGTCATACTCCCGTATCCGCAAAGGTATCCCCGTAGGGGTCGAGCACTGCTCGACCCCATCTCGGCAAATCGCTAACGACTCTGTCATCCCGCCTGCCCTGCGCCTCGAAGGGACCGGAGGCCCGCGCCTTTTGCGGGCCGGAGTGGAGGGATCGCGGCAAGTTCGCTCGTCTCTTTCCCCGCTCCTAAATCGTCACCGTCACCGTGATGGTGGCGCTATCTGTCTGCGCCAAGGTCACCTGCGGCGTTCTTCCCTGCAGCGTGGTCAGCACGTTCGCGACGTTCTGCCCATCGCTCGGATCGTTCAGATCAAACGTAAAGCTGGCGGACAGCGTCACCGTATCGCCTGGACTAAAATCCCAGGTGGCGGTGTGTATGGTATTTGGCATGGCAGCTCTTTCGTCCTTGGCATTAGAAACTTACAAAATCGTCTGCTTTACGATCCGCGCGCCCGTGGGCGTCCCGAACCCATTTCCGCCGCGCAGCATGCCGTTCGGCAAGGTGCCGCTGCCGGTCGAGGGCAGCGGAGCAGGCCCGCTGGCCCCTCCGCCCGCCACGGCGATCGGCGGCGTGCCAAAACTGACCGGGGCCGAGGGCTGCGAGCCGATGTACTGCGAGTACGCCCGCCAATACAGCGTCTGGTTCCCCAGTTGGAGATACAGGTTTCGCGCCGCTCCGAGGAAATGTACGCGTGGCGCGGAAAACGCCGGTGTCACATCCGACTCCGCGAAATAAAACAGGCCCGGCCGCGACGCTCCCGGATCGGTGATGGCCAAGTCAAACCACCCATTTGCTGCCTGCACCTTCAGCGAAGCGATGGGCGCAGGCGCGGGCGATGGCGTCGCGGGGTCCACGCCCGCGTTCTGGCTTGTGGCATTCACCGCCGACACAATTTTCGTCAGCGTCTCGTACAAATACGGGTCGCGGTCTTTCAGCGGCGCCAGTTGTGCAACCGTCAGCATGTGCCTTCAACTCCCAGTATCCGCCATCGGGGACGATAGCCTAGTTCACGCCGCGTACTGGCGCCCACGGATCCACCCGCACGCTCGGAATAAATCGCTGCAGCTTAAACCACGCTCCGGCCTGGTTCGTGCTCACCTGAAACGCCACGCGTTCCCCCAGAACATTGATCGCCAACTCCAAATCCTTCTGTGCCGGAGAACTCAGCGGCAGCGGTTGTTGCGCCTGCGCCACGCTCGAGGAATCCACATAGCTCGTCAGGCCCAAGTTCCCCGCCCCTTCCACGTACATGCTTAGATAGCTGAACAGCTTCCTGTGCGCGCCGAGTCCCAGCGAACTTTCCACTGCGCGCTCCGGAAAATAGTGCGTCGTGTAGTAGCTCGGGATCGCCGTGCCATCATCCGAGTACTGCGTGTCACTCAGTTGGTAGATTTTCCCTGTTGCTCCACCGCCTCCTATGCCGGGATTCCCGCTCCCGAAGGCGGCGAGAGCCGTGCCGTCCGCGCGCTCAATCAGGGCGCAGCAATTGGCTCCGATGGACCACGGCGACCATTTCCGCGCGCTATCCGTGGCCGCTTTTCTTCCCGTGTAGGTGATGTTCACCGGCGGGCGCGAGGCCAGGTCGCTGGCCGAATCCAAATCATGATAATCGAGCATCAGCACACGATTGGGGGACGTGGCGCTGCCAAAAGGCGCACCAATCAAGATGCGCCGCTGTTCCGTATCTACCGTCACCCAGAGCGTCTGCGCGTACTGCCAGTTGATCTGGTTCCAGGTAGGCTGAATTTCCTGCGATATCTTCACCGGCTCCCCGCCGGAAAACAGGTACAAACCCGTGCGGTGGGCAATCACCACCCAATCCTCACCGAAGCCGACGCCACGCACCGATGGCGTGCCCACGCCGCGCGATACTTCCGCGATCGACCACAGCGCCGGCTCATTAGTGCCATCGTCCTGCGTCACGTACAGCGAATGTTCCTTCACAAAATACAGCCGCTCGCGCAACTTGAACGCCGACCGGATGGCTTGCCCGTTGTTCTCCGCCACGCTCAAGAGGCCATCCAGGCCGTCGTAGCTCTCCGGATCTTCCACGCGGCTTGCGCGCACCAGCGAGGCATTCACGGGCTGCGCAGCCGGGAAAATCTCAATCGCATCAATGTAGAACTGTCCGTTCTGGTTGGGCGTGCCGTCCGCATACACGCGCAACACCAAATCGCCAGGAATCGCGGTCAGCGGCGCCGTCAGTTCCGCGCTGTATTCCACGTAGCCAGTGGTCAGTTGCGCCGCGGTCAGTTGCAGCCCCACCGTGTTGATTCCCCCGGTGGCGCTGTAGAGATGCACGTGCAATGTCCCCTGCGTCAGCGAGGCATTGCGCGCGCACCGCGCCCGCACGGTGTAACTCGTATTCGCCTGAATCAGCGGCGCCCCCAGCGCGTCCTTCACCGCGCCCTGGGTCATCAATCCGCGCGTGGCCGTCGTGCCGTTCCCCACGATCGAATACGCCGCGCCCCACACCACAAAACTTTCTTCATCGGTGGCGCCGGGCGCAAATGATCCGTCGGGCGTCCAGCCTAGCGGATAGTGCGGCAGGGACGGCCCCGTGAACCCGCCGTCGAATCCCAGGTTCACCCAGTTGTCCATCTTGTTGCGTTCGCCCCACCAGAAAAGGCGCTCCGCGTAATCAATCACGCCGGCGCAGTCGCTCAGCTCAATCAGGCGAAAGAGGTTGTCCACATTGGTTCCGGCCAGCAGAACCGCGTCGGAAAAATCCACCACCACCGTCGTCGTGGTGTTGTCGCTGATGACCATGTTCCCGCTGAACAGCGTGCCGCCTCCGCCCACATAGAAAAAGCTGGCGCCACCGGCCCCGGTGAAGCACAAGATACGGGCCACCACATTGCCTGGCCCTGTCGGGATATTGGTCACCACGGCGCGCTTCCCGCCGCTTGCCGTCCAGCTCGTAGCCGGGCCCGGCTTCGTCAAATAGCCCTGGCGCGTTTTGAAGATCACGCTCACCTGATGCACGCCGGTGGCAATATTCCCGGCCGCGGCCGCTGTGCCCCCGCCGGAAGCCGCGAGGCCGCCGGTTGTGGCGTTATAGGTGAAGTGCGTCGAGTCCGGCACACTCGCAATCGCAAACGTGCCGTTGTACCCGCCCACGCCAACGCCTGAGAGCGTCACAAGTTGTCCCACGGACAAGCCATGTGAGGTACTCGTTTGAATCGTGGCCGTCGCGGAAGCCGCCGTGCCGCCCCCGGAACTTGCCAGCCCCGCAGCGCCCGCAATGTACGTAAACTGCGTCGAAGTGGGCACAGATACCACCGCAAAAGTGCCGTTGTATCCCGCCACGCCGACACCCGCCACCGTGACGCTTTGCCCTGCGGACAATCCGTGCGCCGCGCTGGTCGTAATCGTGACCAGGTAGCCGTTTTGCGTCGCCCCGCTCGGGCTCGCCACGATCGTCACCGCAGCGGGCTGCGTCGCGCCATTAGGGCTGGCCACGATGCCCGCAATTACGTTTTCATCGACTACCGTTGGCCCGCCGCCTGGTCCGCCTTGGCTCACGCGGTCGAAATTCGTGTCGTCGTATTGCCGCGGCAGATCATTGCCCGTCATGCCATCGCTGATGGCCAGATATTCCCTGCCGAACAACGTCGTGGAATTGGCGCAGGAGTTCGCCGCCAGGCCGCTGGCAAACTGTGTCAGCGTTCCCGGGGCCGATTCCTTGTACAGATTCCCGCCGCCATCCATGGCCAGCGTGCGCATTACGCCGCTGAGCGTCGCAAACGTCTTCAAGTAATTGACGGTGGGATTTCCTGCCAGCGGCCCGAAGAGCGTCTGCAATCCCGGCCGGGTGGTTACGCCGCCGTTGCTGAAGAAGACGTCCTGGCAATCCGGCGACACCCCGTGCGGCAAATCCGCGGGAGACATGTCGCTAACCAGCCCCCCGAAAATCTCAATCGTTGCATCCAATGATCCTATCGTCGACATATGCTCTTCTTTTGGGGTGCGGTAGTCTTGCTGCGGCTTTTACGGCGTGTCGAGCTGCTAAAAAGGTTCTTTCTACAGGGAGCCTGGAGTAACGGCCGCCTACTGGGGCCGGCGACTCTGCTGGTCCCCCCGCCCCACCTGGTTTACTCTGCAACCATCACCCCAGCAACCCACCGCTTCCTGATCGCTGATATCTGATCGCTGATATCTGCTTTATTTCGCGCTTCCCTTTTCTCTCAGCTTCATCAAGTCCAATGGGCGTTCCGATTCTCTCAGCACCAATCCAAACTCCGCGGCCTTCTCCCGGTTCAGAATCGCCCGGCACGAGCGGCACACGGCCACGCCGGCCTTGATCTTCTCTCCGCAGGCGGGGCACTCCGCCTGGGGTTTCGGGTCATACAACCACGGCTTATCCAGCTTCAATTCCCGGGCCGCCCGCCTCTCCAAGTCCGTGATGAACATCGGATTGTGCGAACGCTCCCACTCCAGGTCCGCCGCCTCCACCAGCCGCCTGTGAAACGCATCCAGCTTCCTATGTGCCTCGGTCAACTCCTCTTCCGTAGGCATGGGCCCTGCCGCCACAAACACGCCGTGAAAACTTCCTTCGCCTGAATCGCCATTGAGCTCCCGGACCAGATCATCGGCGATTTCCCGCGCGCTAATGGGAAATTCCATGGTGCGCTTGTCTCCCAGGTCCATGATGCCTTTGCAGGCATGAATGGGCGTGATCGCGAACGCCTCGCCAGGCTCTGGCGTGCGGATCTCCAGCGAGCCAAAATAGGTGCGGTGGCGCGGCGGCCACTTTTGCGCGGAGATATTCACCAACGCCACGACATCGTTCTGCGTGTTCATGTTTTCCTCACATTGTTTTCTTGAATTCTGAAGCCCTGGGGTAATTCGGTGTTCGCGTTCCGTGAGGACCGCTCCTACTGCATGCGATACTGGATGGTCACATTCGCGTCGGCGGGTGACGTTGTGCAACCCGCCGCGGCCGTCTGCACGCTCAACGTCAACGGCGTCCCCGCCGCGTAGTTCTGCGCGATGACGCCGGAATCATTGGCCGCACCGGAGATGCTTAAGCTGACGGGTGAGGCGCCGTCCGTCAGACGTACTACCGCGTTGGTCGTGCACCCGGCGGGCGCCGTTTTCGCCTGCACCTGCACCCGAGTAACTGTCACGCCCTTATCGGGCGTCCACGTCGCGCCCGTCCACGTCGAAGTTAACGCGCCGGGAAGGAAGATGTTCTGTTCGCCGCGAGGAGATGCCGTGAGGGCTTCACTTCCCAGATGGAGTTTGTATGTGGAGAGCCCTCCCGAGGAAACGAGCGAAGCCCCCGCTTGGTTTGAGTAGGGCGTGTTGGAGCTGCACTTATAAGAGAGATTATCGACCACGGTGCCGCCGGGCACAGTCACTTGCGGCGTGCTGCAACTGCTCGGGTTAATCATTCCGCCATCGCGGTATCCGTTTAACCCTACCGCGCCCGCAGGGAAGGTTGCCGGGGCCGTTACAGTGATGGTTTGATTGCCGGTAGTCGCGGTCCCTGTGATTGCTGGTCCGACCAGCGTTTCATTTCCGTCTGCGTCCACTGCCGAGAACTGGTAGGTGTGCGCCCCTAGCGGTACTGCACCGCCTGAGCTAGCCACCGCGCTTTGCGGCGCGGCAGGCAGAGCCATCTGGTAGGCGACGTGCGAACCGTTCTGCAATCGCGTGCTCCAGTTCAACTGGTCGGTAAAGGAAGCATTGTTGTAGGACACATTTCCATAATTTGCCCCGAGGTAGGTAAAGGATTGGCCATAGACCTGAATGCCCGGATAGTATCCGCCAGTGCTGACCTCGAATAGCGGCTGGTAGCTTGTCGCACCTCCAGCATTGGTGACGAGGATGTATGCATTTCCCGAAACGTTCGTCAGGTCAATCGCGGGAGTTGAATACCCACCTAGGATGTCCGCATAGCTGAAATTGTAGATGTTGATGCCGGAGATGCCGTAGTTTGGCGCGTTCACGCGGATGGAAGGGATGTAGCCGCTCTCGGTGAGAAGTTCCGTGAACGTCCAGTGATTCCACGCGCTGCTCAACACGCCGCAGCCGTCCACCAGCAACCCGCCGTAGATCGAGGTGTAGTTGGTGTAGCCGAGCAATGGCGGCAGCGGGCTGGTCTGCCCCGTGCCGCAGTTGGTGGTGAACAGCGCCGCAGTTGGCGAGCTAAAATCGTTCGCGCTCGTCTGCCAGATGCCGCGTGTCCAGAACCGCCCGAAGCCCGACTTGGCTACGTAGACGTTTGAGTATCCGTTTGTGTTGACAAGATACACATCGTCGTACCGGAAGTCGGTCGGGCCATCGCCGTTCGACGCTTGATCCTCGTAGAGACACGTCTGGTAGTAGCCGTTGCAGGAAATTTTGAAGTTGGCCAGGAAATCGTTTGTCGAACCTTGCCCGTTGATGTACAGCATCGGCACGGCGTTGCCGTAAATGCCTGTCGTGGGAGCTTCAAAGTAGCCCGTGGGGACGGACAATTCTCCCCCAGGCCCTCCGCGCATCGCAATGCTATGTCCCAGCTGCATCGTGGCGTTCAGCCAGAGTGGACCTTCAAACTCGAACGTAGAAGCAGGGCAGTTTGAATTTCCTGCGTTCATCCCACCACCAAACGTGAAGAACGATGAGAAGGGAGCATAGCTGTAGGCTCCGGTTCCCGGCTCGGAGGGGGCGTAGAATGTTGCTCCACCTGTGTTTGCCGGAATGGTCGCACATGCTGCCTTGATAACGGGCGCATTATCATGCACAACCTTGGTTCCTGAAACCGCGTTGGTGGACGATGCCGCGAGAGTCAGCGTCGTGGCCCCCCCACCGGAGACGATGGAAGTTGAGAGCCAGCCGTTCGAGGTGGACGTAGGAGCCGTCTGCGGAGCATCGCCGTTGTCAAGATATGCTGTGCTGAATCCATATCCTCTATCAAGGAAATAACTGTCCTGGCCCTGAGCCACGCCCACGAGATTGTAGTTGGCCGCGTTCGTTGGCAGAGAGCAAGAAGCGCCTGTGCAACGATAAATGAGATGTTTCAGGACGGTGTAGGCTGTCGGCGCTTGCCACTTCACCGCCACCATGCCCACCACGCGAAGATTCCCGCTCGTCACCGTGCCACTGGCATCCGAGACGCCGTATTGATTGAAGGTGACGTTGCTACCCGATGAGGAAGTTGACGTGAATGCGCCCTCGAAGCTGCGGTCGGCTGTAGAACCGTTCTGCACTTCGATCTGCGAGCCATTGATGATGCTGTTAGATGCGGTGATTGTGACCACGCCGGAAGCCCGCGCTCCCGCCGTTATCGTGTAGGTTTGAATCCCGATTGTCGCCACCGCGTTCGACACGGAACCAGCCGAGGAGCAGGCTGTCCGCCCATTCAGATAGTCCTCGTCCACCACGCAGTAGTAATACGTGGTCGAGCCTGTCGCTCCCACGGCTGCCGCCGTCACGTTTGTGGGCGTCGAAATCGTGGGTGTCGGCCCAGCGCCTAGGACCACAAGGCCCTGCCCGTTGGCGAAATCCAGCGCCGAGGCCACTGTCAGTGTCGGGGACGAAGCAGACATCGTGCCCGTCGTCCCGTTCTTGTAGTAAGTAGGACTGGTGTACCACCCGTACCGCGACAGGTCGTACCAGGGATTCGGCCCCTTGGTGTGGAAGTCCGCGTCAATATTCTGCGGCGCCGTAAACGTGTTCGGCGTATTCGTCTGCGCCCCGCTGCCGCTTGCAATCGGACCCACTTCCACGCCGGTGTCATCTTTGTAGTACAGCCGCTTGTCCGCCGTCTTCGTGTAAAAATTCACAGAGCCCGCGCCCGGCGTACCTGGCGCCGTGCTCTGATTCGAGAGACTCAGGGTGCTGCTTGCCAGGTTTCCCACCACCGAGGTGCTGCCATTCACCGTCAGGTTGCCGGTAAGGCTCAAGGTAAACGCGTTGATCGCACCGGTTGAAGAAATGCTGCTGAATGTCGGCGAGGAAGGATCGCTCGGTAGAATCACATTCGGCAATTGCTTGGTGGTGATTCCGGGGCCGGAGATCTCGATCTCATACTTCCCCGGCGCGGCGTAAAAGCTGTAATTCCCCAGACCATCCGTGGTCGTGGGGTTCGCCAGCGCCTGACTCAGCCCCGGATCGGAGTAAATGAGCGCCAGTGGCGTACACGGCTGCCCGCTCGCCGGCATCGCGCACACGCGCACCGTGGCCCCGGCCAGCGGCACCCCGCGCGTGTTGAACACGACATCGTCTTTACGCGACCCCTGCCCCCGCGCCGGCCCTATCACCCCCGGCCACAAGTGCAGCGCCAACGCCAATATCACCCATAAAATTCCCATACTGACTTTTGATCGTATCATGTGCTTCGCAGTCCTGTAGCTCAGGCCTTTAGACCTGAGGTTTTTCTCTTGCCATTCCACATTGGCGAATCAGGTCTCAGGGCCAGCCTTGACCACGCACTTGGAAAGCGACTGGATGGCCCGCTTCCTGATCGCTGATATCCCGCCGTTTATAGCAGCTTCCTCGCCGTGATGCTGAGCTGCACAATGTCTGTCGTCACGCTGGCCGGATAAGCGCCCGCCGTGATCTCCGTCCCGCCTCCCAGGAACGCCTTCAACTTCCAGTTATTCAGCGCGGTTCCCTGGATCGGGATGTAGTACCCACTGTTGCCGTTCTGGCTTTCGGCAAACACCTGCACGATCGTATCCGACGGCAGTTTGTCCGCCACTTGCGTGAAATCCAGCGTGTCTCCGCCCGTGGGATAATTTCCCGTGAACGTTAGCGTCGCCACCGCATACACAAAATTGCTTGCGCTCGAGTCCACATTCAGCGGACTCAACGAAATCGTAATGGCCATTCCTCAACCCCTCTCTTCGTTCTGAAATCGCTTTACTTAAAACTTAAAACTGACAACTGAAAACTTTCCTCAAAACGGCGTGTACCCGCTCCGCGCCGAAAACGGCCGCCGCCTGCGGCTGCTCTGCTGCTCTCTGCGGACCGCCGCTACAACCAAGTCCTCGATCGCGTCGCTCGCCGCATCGTCCCACTTCTCCGCCAGCGGGCTGCCCCTCGCCCATCCCGCCAACGCGGCCGTGGCGTACGCCAGCGCTTCCTGGGCGTTGCGCACCAGCACCGGCGAAGTCGCATCCGTGAAATCCGGATAGGCCTTCAAGTAGCGCAAGCGGATCTGCGTATCCTGCGTTGCTCCCAGAAACCACAAACCGTCGGCGCGCCATTCCCACACGCTCAGCGTGACGTCCTGCACCCGGGAAGGCAGCCCGCCATGCCTGGTCAGGTCCACCATCTCGTCAAACTCTTGTGTTGACCCGTTCGGCCGCTCCCACAACTTCAGCGGCACCAGCAGGTCCGTCGGCAGTTGATTCGGCGGCGCGCTGGCATCGCTCAGCGATACCTGCAGTGACGCATCCTGCCCCGCCACCGCGGCCACCACCAGCAGCACGTCATCCTGGATGAATCCGCCGCCACCGGCATTTCCAATCGCGCGCTGCACCTTGCGATAAGCCGAATTCAGATATGGCAGGAGCAAGGTATCCGTGAACAGGTTCCCCTGCGCATCATTCAGCAGCGACCTCACCAGGGACGTTATCTGCCCCGCCGTGTTGTACGCACTCGATCCCACTACTGGCATAGTTTTGTTCCTCTACTGACGTCACAGCTCCACTGAACTTGAGGGTGCCCCACCCTCGGGTTGTGAGGGTGGGATCTTAGGCGCTGGCACCACGGACCTCTTGCTCTTCACTTCCTGATCGCTGATATCTGATATCTGGTATCAGCCTGGTGCTAACGCAGCACGCGGTTCACTACTCCTCCGGCAACGGCGACTTCTGCAAATAGGCCGCCACGCCAATCACCGCGTTGATCAACGCCGCGGCCGCTCCAATCCTCACCGTGGCTCCCATCCCCGCCTGCAAATTAAAGTGGGCCGGATCGATTCCCACCGCCGCCAGCCCGGTCATCACTCCACCCGCAGCTCCGCTAACTCCCGCCGCCACGATCCCCCTCAGCCAAATCTGAAATCGCGTCATAGACACGCCCTCAGCAATCCGCCGAATCTCCCGTCTGTGTCTCGCCCGTGTTGGGCCCGCCCTTCTCAGGCGCATTGTTTGCGCCCCGGACAAGTTTGCGGGGCGGGCCGTTTTTCTCTTCGCTTCCTGATCCCTGATCGCTGATATCTGATCGCTGATCGCCAATAGCTTTCATCCAAAACTTCCCGGTTGCATCCCTACCCCACCGTCACAAACGGCTGCCCGTGCAGCGCCGGCGCCGCGTCATCCATCAAGGTGTACGCCCACTCCTCATACTCCCGCTCTTCCCGCGCTTCCCTCTCGTACAACATCCCGCGCTGCTTCGCCGGCGGGAAACGCCTCGCCCACTCGATCGCTCGCGCCACGTGCTCGACGATCGTCGGTGTCAACTGCACAAACTCGCCCTTCGGTCCTTGCAGCGTGAAACAATGCTCGTACGCGCCCCGCTCCGGATAGGGTCCCAGCGCCGGTACGCTCACACCATTTGCGCTTTCCACCGTATTCGCATACCACTCGCGCGGAGATCCATACACATCCGGCGCTACCCAGCGTTCCACGTGCCAACGGTTCACCTGGGGATATTTCGGCTCCAACCGCAATTCCACGACTTCCCGCACGAGATCCCCGTGCGCGTCGCGGTCTTCAAACTTCCCGCCAATCCACGCCAGGCGGTTCCAGCCCCAAATCACGCGATAATTGGGTTCGCCAAACCGATTTCGCCCGCCGGCAGCTCCCAACCGCCGCGACACATCCTCGGGCGTATCATGCTTTTCTCGTATCATCTGAATCATGCGACTCTCTCGAAGCAAATTGAGGTGAAGGAGATATATGAGGCCAAGGAAGTGAAGGAAAACGCCTCGCACTAAAATTGCGAGCCGATTCTGCTCCTTCACTTCCTGTACCTCCTCAATCTCCTTCACTTCCCGTCTCAGTAACCCGACGGCCGCGCCAGCGTATCGATATACGCGCCGCTGCGCGGGCTGTCCGACCAAAGCTGGAACGCTGTGTCGAAGTAGAAGATGTAGCTCGCCGCCAGGCCACCGCTTGCCCCGTAAATCGGGAACACCGTGTTGCCATTGACCTCGTAGAAATCAATGTCCTTCAACACGGCGCGGCCCCAGTGGGCCAAATCCAGGAAATCCACGCGCGTCTGGTCCGCGTTTACGCTGGACTTGATCGGAATCCCGCTCATGGTCTTCCTGCCGGTGAACAGCAGATCCAGGTCGTTCCCGTTTCCGCCGCCGCCTTCCTTGATGATGGAACTCACCGTGATGCCCAGATTCTCCCAGGCATGCTCCTGCTCAACCGCCATGTAGGCAATCAGCTTGCTCAGATGGTTGATGCCCAACGCTTTGCGCACCTTGTTGATCGCCAGGCGCACGTTGGCCGGCGTCAGCGCGGCGTTGCCGGCGTTCACGCGCGGCGTCGCCAGTTGCACCGGATAGGTCGCGCGGTTCAGGTTGAGCCACGTGCCCGTTGTCGCGTTGTTCTGGTGATACTTGATTCCGAACAACGACACAGGCGAAGCGCCGCTCAACCCGTCGTGCACGATCACGTCGCCGTTCGTCAGTCCGCTCGGATTCGCGTCCACGGTAATCGTCTGTGTCGGGCTGATGGGATCCGCCGCCACCACATTGGCCGTGCCGCGGTTGGTCGTCAGCGTCGAGTCGTACACCTGAATCGTCTGCCCCACGTACACCAGCGCGGCTCCCGGCGGCGTTGCCATCGTCCACGTTGTCGTGGCAAATGAGCTGATCGATCCCAACACGCCGTTCCCTGCGGTCTGGATCAGCTTATCCAGGAACGCGCGGAACTGTTTCATTCCGTTGGCCACTTCGCGCTTGGCCGCGTTTTCAATCGCGCGTTCCCTTCCCGTCGTCGCGTATTCCACCAGCTTCGTGATTTCAATCGCGAAGCGGAAGAAAATCGGCGACACTTGCGCGACGTCATAGGCGGTTCCCGAGCCGCGGCCCAGGTCGCCTCCGTCTGCGTTGTACGACCCGGCCTTCCCGCCGGGGTTGACCTGCAACGGCAGGCTCATACAGCAAAGGTACCTTGTCGCGCACCTTCTCGAGCTGCAACGCGATGACATTCGCGTTTGCTTGTGCTGGCATTGTTGTTTCTCCTTAGATGTGCTGCCCCGCTTCAGAAGGGCAAGCAGGCGTCTTGCGAGAAGGCGCCAAAAACTCTGGTAAGACGTGAGTCTGAAAAATGGCACGAGCATGGCTCGGCGCCGTATCGGCACGGCGTACAATCCCCGTCATTCCGAACGGAGTCTACGGAGTGAGGTGCGGTTTTGCATCGCACGTCCTTTGTGCGATGAATCCCTCTAGGGTTTTCCTTCTACGCTGCTCAACCCTGAAATTGAGGGTGCCCCATCCTTCGCGTTTTGTGCGAACGGTGGGCTCTTACGATCGAGCGCCACAATTCCTCTTCTCTTTGGTTTTTCGTTCAGGTTCTTCTTTAGGGGGTCGGACCTTCAGGTCCGACCTTAGAATCCTTGCGCATGGGGCTTCAGCCCCTGAGGAAACTTTTGGCCATCTCCACTTTCTCTGAGGTCCTCTGTTCCCTCTGCCTTGGACTCTTTCACAGTTCCAAAATCTGTTCGTCGCTCAACTTTCCGTAATCCACTCGACCCCGATTCGCCGCTCGCCCTGGCGCGCGCGGCTCCGAGCTCTCACTCCGTCCGGAACTCTGCCCGCTCTTCCCAGTCTGCGGCATAGGCTTCGCAGCGGGTTCTCTCCCCGCTCGCGATTCACCATTTCCCTCTTCCGCCGCCCGGCTCTTCCCTCTCGTGCCCAACGTCGCCGTCGTCCAACTCCCCACCACCCGCTTCACCGCGCCCGGCACCAACTGCTGTGCCCGCGCTTCAATCACACGCACCACCTGAGCCCGCGTGGCATCGTCAAATCGCCGCGCCCCTAAAATCTTTGCTACTTGCTCGCCCAGTTGCGCGTCGCTCTTTAGAGCCGCCTCCACATCCTCACGCACCGCCGCGCCCAATCTCTCCTGCAAAGGCGTGCCCTGCGCAGCCCCATCTCGCCCTGCGCGATCCAGGCTCTTCAGATTCGGCAGCGCCTGTTCCATCGCCCGCGCAATGGCACCGCCGACGCTCTTCTCCAAATCCGCATTCGTCGCCTTCTCAAACGTAGCGTAATGGTTAGCGACCTCAGGCGGCACAGACACTCCTGCTTGCCCTGAGCCGCGAAGGGTCTCTGCGGTTCCCGGCGTGTGCCCTCCAATGTCCTTTAAACGATTGTCATCCCGAGCGAAGGTCTGCGCATTTTGCAGACCTGAGTCGAGGGACCCCGGTTTGCTCCCCGCGTCTTGCCGCTGTTCGCTGCCCGGCGACGATTGGCCGCGCCCCTCCAGCAACCTCACTCCCGCCGCCACCATCTCCCGAAACGCCGCAGGATCCTGCTCCATCAACCTCTGCGCCAATTGGACCCGCGCCGCGCTCAACGCCTCCGCCGGCTTGCCCGGCGCGCCAAAATACGCTCCGTCAAACTCATCCAACTGCCGCGCGCGTTCCGCCGCCGATTTCGCCTCATTCACCCCGCCGGGATAAATCTCCTTCAGTGCCCGAGCCTCGGCGGGCGTCGCAATCGCCTCGCGATACGCCGCCGCCTCCTGCCTTGCTTGCACCGCGCCTTCCCACAACTCCTTCGCCTCCTCCCCATGCCAGGGATCGCGCATCCTCTCCGCCAGCCATTGCGGCGGCGCCTGGGCCCCGATCGCTTTCGCTTGCTCCGTGGCGTCTCGCGGCGCTGCATCCCCTGTCGTTGCTGTTCCCTCCGCAGCGCCTTCCACCGCGCCCCGCTCTACGCTCGTTCCGGTGGCCTCCAGCAATTGCTCTTCCGTGAGCGACGAGCCACTCGCCACTCCCGCTTCCGGCTCCATCCCCAAGATCTGCTCATCCGTCAGCGCAAACACTTCCTGCGGCGTTCCGCCACTTCCAAGTTCGGTTGCTACGCTTACAGTCACGCCGTTTCTCCCAACAAAAAAGGCCGCAATCCCTCGCGGCCATTAAAGCACTCCCAAACTGCTCCGTACTCCTCAACGCACGAAGACCTGGAAATGGTTCACCGCTACGCCTGTGCAGGACCCCTTGCAGACGTTCTCACCACCTGCGAAACCTGAATCGCCCGCAAATGCGCCTCCGCATGTGCCCGCACATTCGCGAACCCTGCAGGATTCGTCATCTTCGCCGACTGCCCCGCTTCCGAATTCGCCCAGCGCTTGCACTCCTCGAACTCCACCGCGTGTTCGTCCATCAGCACATCCACGGCCACCGACGGCAACATCACGATTCCATCGCCAATCGGATTGTCACCCCGAGCGGAGGTCTGCGTCTTTGTCGGACCGGAGTCGAGGGATCCCGGCTGGGACCCCGCGTCTTGACCACCACCCACGCGTTGCTGAATCACAATTGGCGCGCTCCCCAACAACACTTGGATCTCCCGCAACTGCTTATTCCGCGCGTCTTCGCCCGGTATCACCAGCTCCGTCAAGCCCAGTACATTCTTGATGTAGCCGAGATTGGCCGGCTCCGCCAGCGCCTCTTGAATCAGCGGATCTTTCAGCCCAAACAACTGCTGCAGCACGCCGCGCTGCTGCGATTTCAGCCGCGGAAATGTTTCATCCGTTTCCGGATGCACGCAGATATTCCCCTTCAAATCGCCCACGCGAATCATCCGTGCATCCAACGTTCCATCCGGGCCTAGGAGCGGCACATCCACATCTTCGGGCCGATTTTTCCTGAAGCAGTCCACGCCCAGCAGCATCACTTCGCCATAAAACTGCTTCAGCCGCCGCCAGACCAATCCCAAGCGCCCCATCGCCTGGTCGCGCGCCAGTGCGTAGCCGCTCGCCGTCTTCACATCCTCCATGTTTCCGCCAAACACCGCGGGAAACAGTCCGGTCAAGAATTGCGACACCGGGCCAATCAGATCTTGCTGGTGGCGAATCATGTCTGGAGGCACCTGGGCTGGCGCCGGTTGGAAAAATCCTGCCGCTAAGGGCTGTCCCGGGCGTGCTCGGGCGGGAAAGTGAGCAGCAGGCTCTGCCACCTGGTTCGCCAGCGCATCAAAGTCCAGCACCTGCGGATCGGCATATATCGGCGGGATGCCGTACTCGTACGTCTCTGCCTGCATATTGCTCAGGGTGTTGTAGCGCTCCTGCACCTGCACCAGCGAATCGCCCACACTCGGGCGGTTCTGGCCGTCCCCCGGCAGCGCGTGCAGCACCCTCCAGTGATCGTCCATGCTCTCGTTACGCGCTTCGCAGTACACATCGCCCGCAAAGCCCACGTAGCAGCCATCCGGGAATAACGCCAGGAGTTCCTTCCGCACCTCTTCATTCTCGATCCCGTAAAACGCCCACGGCCGTAGCCACGTGCGGTCAAACGTAATCAAATTCATCAGCGCGTCGCCGGGATGAATCGACGGCAAGCCCTGCTCCACGCTCAACCGCGACACGCGCGCATACACATCCTCCGGGCCCTGCGATGGCGCCGCCTCGATTTTTCCCGCTGCCAGCGGATACGCCGCCTTCAATTTCGCGCGATGCACTTCCGCCTGCCATTGCAGGTACGGATACTCGTGCATCTCATTCGCCCACACGGGCGTATTCAGCTCCAGTCCGCCGGCAATCGAAATCACTTCCTGACCGTTTGCCACGCGTCGCGTCTCCACCACCCGCGGCACCGTCACCCGCTCCGCCCTCCGCAAATCCTTCTCGCTCAACTCCGCCCCGCACCCCGGGCACACGGCCGTTGCGCCATTCGCGTCTCCCCCCTCATTGTCATCCCGACCGGAGGTCTGCGCCATCTGCAGACCGGAGACGAGGGATCTGCTTTTCCCTTCACCTCCATCACCCAACGATCCACCACCCTCTTCTCTTGCCTCCTGATCGCTGATATCTGATCGCTGATATCCGTCCTGTACTCCCTGATATCCTCCGCCCGCGGGCGTCTCCTTCCCGCAGTCCGGGCAAACCCACACATCCTCCCCCAGCGGAACTTCCACCGCAGCCAAAATCTCCTCCTCGCGAAACCCGAACCGCTGTCCATCCTTGACGTAGCGCACATACGCGCCCAGCTTGCCATCCGTCCACAGAAAATATCCGATGGACGTCAGCAGGTGTTCCACATGGTTATTTCGCTCGACGAGCTCCGCCACGTCGCTCGCCGCGCGCGCCGCGGCAATATCCACCAGCGATTGCGCCGATTGCGGGTAGAAACGCACGCTCGGCACATCCTGCGAAAGCACGGCCACAAAAGACAGCCCGAACCCCTGATAAAAATTGGTCACAAACTGGTACCGCGGCATCTCTTCCAGCGCGCGGTCATCATTAAACTTCTGCTCAAACGGCAGGTGCCAGTTCATGTCATTCGGATTCCACCACGCGTATTGCAACCCTTGCCAGAAGAGCCGCGCTTGGCGGATCCGCCGAATCTCGTGCCGCCGCGCCGTCACGCCCTCTTGCCGGTACTGCCGCACCAGCTCGCGCAGCGCGTTCACCAACTCCGGCCGCTCTTCCTCCAACCGCTCAAAGTTCGGTCCCAGGTCCATTCCCTGGCTCACCTGACTCTGCATCCCGTCATTCCGAACGGAGTCTGCGAAGCGCGGGTTTTGCGTCCCGTACGCTTCGTCGGGGCGAGGAATCCCTCTGGCATCTGCCCCTGTTGCAATATTCCCATCTGCCGGCGCGGTCATACCCGGTTCCCAATCCCTAGTCGCGTTTTCTATGTCGTCTCTCATGATTTCTTCTCTGTGAACTCTGAGCTCTCTGTGTTCTCTGCGTTAATTCTTCGCTTTTAATCTTCGCTTTTTCCGCCCCATCACCCCTTCATCGCTTCCAATTCATTCTTTCGCTGCATCTGTTGCCACGACCTCTTCCGCAACCTCGGCAATTCCACCGGCTTCACTGGCTCCGCAAACTCCACCGGCGGGAATCCCGCCGTCCCCAGCAGCGAATTCAGCAGTGCGCGGTTCTCCCCACGCAGCCGCGCCACTTCCTCTTCCAGCATCCCCACATACCGGGTCTTAAAGAATCTTTTAGCGAACTCCACTATCGCCTCACCCTTCGCGCTTCCCTCGTGCCCTCACCAATTCCATCGTCTCCGCGGCAACCGCTGCGGCCCAAATTGTTTCCGCGCTTCCGCCTCCAGCCTCTGAAACTGGATGGCCCGCGAAGTCGCATCCTCCGCGGTGACTTGCCGCGCGATCTGTTCGCCCAGCGGCATTCCTGGAATGAATCTCACTTGAGAATAAAGGGGCGGAGCCTGCCCCGCCCCGGGTCCGCCTCTGGCGGATGCCCCAACACCGGCGTATCGTGCGCCGGGAACTATTCCGTACCGCGCCGCGTCCGCCGGATCGTCGCCTTCCGCCTTGCGCACATCCTCGACCCGTCGGGTGTCCCGCACCAGTTGCGGCAAACATTCAATCAACTTCCCGCAATTCTCCGTGATCACCCAGGCGTCCTGCTCCAGCAATTGGTACATCAACTGCCATCCGCCAATCCGGTCGTCATCTGCCTGTGAAGGCCGCGGCAATCCATTCGCGGCCAGCACTTCTCCCAGTTGCTCCGCGATCGACGCCTCGCTCGTGCGGTGCGCAAACGCATCCGGCGAAAGGTAAATCTCCTGGATCTTCTCTTCCTTGCAGCGCTCCGCGATCGCCTGCCCCAGCATCCGCGGCGACAATCCGTTCTGCACGAACTCCCGGTACGTCACAATTCTGCCTGCCGACTCGTCTCTTACACTGCCCGCCGCGCCTGACCCGGATCCGTCATCCCTCCTCCCATTTGTCATCCCGAGCGAAGCGAGGGATCTGCTTTTTTCTTCACTGATCGCCGATCGCTGATAACTGGTCGCTTCCCGTGGCATCGCGCAATGCCAATACACCGCGCTCGGATGCTGGAATCCCCAGTCAATCGAAATCCACCGCGGCCACCACGCTTGCATCCCGATCTCTTCCGGCCGCGCCGTGTGCCTTCCAATCTCAAACAAATCGAAATACTGCCCCGCGAAAACGTTCCAGTCCCCATCCAGGAACGCTTTCCGCAATTGTTCCGGCAGCGCTTCCAGCGTCTTCCGGTAATTCACGTCGTTCGCGTAAATCGGATTGTCCGCAATCCGCGCACGTATAAAGTCGTAGTCCCCGAGATCGTATTGCTCTGGCCGCTCAAATCCTGGCGGGGGCTGCTTGTCCACCCATAGCGCCTTCACCCAGGCATGGCCGATATTGCCGGGGTTCGTCGCCCCCGCCATGCACGGGAAGACGCTCTTCCCTTTGTTGTTCCCGCTTGTGTAGTACGGCACGGGACACCGGTTCCGCGAAGTCAGGAACTGCCACTGCTTCAGCGTGAAATGGGTCAGCTCATCGATCCCGATGAACAAAAACTCTGCGCCCTGGTACTGGTAAACATCGTTCTCATTCCGGCAGTACCCAAATCGCGTCGTCGATCCGTTCTCCCACGTAACAATGTGCTTCGCTTCATTGTAGTTGCGGTATGAATTACGCGGCACATCGCGCCGGAACTGGGCGATCAGCGACCCCTCGAGTTCCGGAAATGACCGCCGCAGCAGCAGTGTGTCGCTCCCGGCCACCTCTTGCGCTTGCTTGATCGCCTCGGCCAGCAGCGCCTTCGTCTTCCCGGGTCCCGCCGCTCCGCCAAACAGCCGGTACTTTGCCCTGGAAGTATGGAATTCCTCCTGCCTCGCAAAAGGCTTGTACCACTCTGTTTTCCTGCTCTCTTTCCCTTTGCGAGCAAGCCCCATCGCCGTGGTCAATGCAAATACCTAGGCCCCGCGCAGCTTTTTGCCAACGAAGAATGCCGCGAAGCCGCCAATCAGCGCCGCTGCTGCGCCCCAGTGATGCAGGCTCAACACGATACCGGCCACGACCGCACCCACTCCCGCGATCTGTGCCACTTCCCCAATAAACACCACTTTTGCGCTTGCCATTTCTCCTCCTTAGTCTCTTATTGGTCGCGGAATATTCCACTCTGAGGTTTCGTTCTCCTCGGCAGCCCGCTCGGTCTTCTCGTAAGCCATTTCCAACACCTGCTCCAGCAATCGCCCCGACAATTTATCGTCGGGCGACCTCAGCAGCAGGTTCATCAACTCCACCACATCGGCCTTCCGGTTCAGCGCTTGCAGAAATTCCCAGCCATCCTTGGGCAGCTCCGGTCCGCCCTTCAGATGCATCCTCCGTTCCCAAAGCGCTTCTGTGCTCTCCAGATCTTTCTTTTGGGGAGTGCCCTTGGTTTTCTTGGCCATGGAATCAGCCACCTCAACGTTCGTTTCGCGGCCCGCAGCGGCTGCAGCGGAGGGTGCATCCCCGCCAGCGGTAGCCCCGTTTCCGTCGTCAGAAGCAGCTTCGCCCAGTTGCGACTCGTGCGTCGCCTGGCTCGTTGACGAAGGCACTCCCCTGACTCGTGATGCCGGGCCCACCACGAGCACAACTCCGCACATCGGACTCTCGTTTTCCCGGAAGCCCTTCAGCGTCATGCGAACTGGCGGCCCCACTCACTTCCTCCGCAGCACGCGCCGCTCGTCGCGCCTCATCTCGTCTTTTTCCAAGGCCGTCTCATCGTTCGATTCAGGCTCGTGAATTACCGCCCCAAGCATCGCTCCGAAGATCGCGTCTCCGTGCCGCCGGCAGAACTCTGATCCCCTCTCCGCTTTCCGCACACACGGAACCCAAGCCGTTCGCGACCCCGCGATCGGATAAAGTGCCTTGCACTTTTTCATGGGTTTCCACTGCCGCGGAGGTCAATCTGCCACGCCCGCTCCGTGAACAACACCCTCGCCTGCCGGAATGTTTCCTATCCTCCAGGTCTTCGCTCTTTAGGGTGCCCTTCGTCAGTGTTTACCCAGACCCGGTCGCGGCGATATCTCTTTGTTGCTTCCTGATCGCTGATATCTGATCGCTGATAACCTTCCTGCTTAGCAGGAGATTTTCGCTGTTACTGCCACGTTGTTGGTCAAGCTGCTGAAGTACAGGCGGACAAACTTCGCCACCACATTGTTCAACTCAATGCGCGCCACGTTTGTTCCCGTAAGTGCCGTCACCGCCGATCCCTCGGGCGAATAGCTGGCATCCACGTCGCTGTCCGCCGTCTGCAATTGGAAACTGAACGCCCCGGGCGCAGCCGCAAATGTCACTTCCGCCGAAACCCTTTGCGCCGTCACGCGCAACCCGGTGGCCAGCGCCACTTGCGCGCTCTTGTACGGCAGGGCCGGCTGGGGGTTCTCATTATTGATGACCGCATACGAATCGCCGGCGGCGATCGCGATTGGCGGCACTGTATTTGAATACGTTGGCATCTCTGAAATCTCCTTTTCGCTTCCCTCTGTTGGCCTTGTGACTTCCCCCGGCCGCAATCCGCTAAGAAGCTCTCCTCAAAAACAAAAAGCCCCGGAACTCGTCCGGGGCCAGTTACACTTCTCTACGCTGCATAGTTTATCATATTTCACTAACTTGTCAAGAGAAATCTTCATTACCTCTAAAAATATTTTGTACCTCGAGCCCGTTTTGGAGTGCGGCGGCTTCCCGCCGCTTTTACGACTGCCTGCCCCGCCGACAAGTCGAAATTCCTCAGCACCTTAGTCGCAGTACACTCTCCGGCGCCCGCTTTTTCTTCTTTGCGCACTCCGCGCCTCCGGCGTATACCCCGCCCCGCCCCGAGCATCTCGGGGGCCTGGTCGGGGTGCACTCTGCGTAAGGTTCTCTTCGGCTCAGCGCCCTGCTCATCCACTTTCTACCTTGACTCCCCCACTCCCCAAGTGCATAGTCCTCGAACCTTCCCAAGCCCCCGCCCAACAAAGGAGACCACCATGCCTTATTTTTGTCATCAAGTCAGCTATACCAAGGAAGCCTGGGCCCGTCTGATGCAAAACCCGCAGGACCGCCTGGAAGCTGTCCGCGCCCCCATCGAAAAGCTTGGCGGCAAGGTCCACGCGTCCTTCTTCGCATTCGGAGACTTTGATGTCCTGGCCATTACTGAAATGCCAGACACCATCTCCGCCGCAGCCATCTCCATGGCCTTCGCGGGTGGCGGCGCCGTCTCCAAAATCAATACCACGGCGCTACTCACCGGTTCGCAAGCCCTCGAAGCCCTGCGCAAAGCCGGCACCAGCGGCTACAAATCCATCACCTCGGAATCTGCCGCTAGCACTTTCGCCGGCCGCTGATCCCAGCCAACCCGTGCCCCGCACGGCCCCCTACGGAACATCCGCCGGCCTTTCCGCGGTCGTTACCGGATCGGTGACCATATGCCGGCGCTTTGCCCCGCACAAATTTTCGTCAGCACCATGCAATATCGTTATTCTTTTTCTCCGGCCAGGAAGCGCACCTGCCGCGATTCGCCTTAGCAGGGAATTTTCTTTCCCAAACTCAATCATTAATATAAATTCTTTCTTACATCTGTTCTTCTCGCTTGACACGCTCGTCACAGCGGCGCAGGGTTATCTTCCCAGACTTCTTGCCCCCTCCAGAATCGAGACCACGATGTCCCAGTACTGCCTCCAGATTAGTTTCACCAATCAAGCCTGGAGCCGTCTAGCTCACACCCCGCAGGACCGTTTCGCCGTGGTTCATGCCCCCTTGGAGAAGCTCGGCGGCTCCATCCAAGCCACATTTTTCACCACCGGACGCTTCGACCTCCTCGCCATCGCCGAATTTCCGGACCACGTTACTCCTGCGGAAATTTCCGTTGCTTTCGCCCATGGCGGTGCCGTCGCCTCCATCAACACCTCGCCGCTCCTCAATTTCGCGCAAGCCGTCGAAGCCCGAAACAAGGAACTCGCCGCTGCCTCCTGCACAATTCGCACGCAACGCCACATGGTCGCCGTCGCCGGCAGCTAATTTGGAGTGCGGCGGCTTGTCCCCGCTTTTACGGTTGCAAGCGTGCCACCAATCTACGACTCCCCGCCCACTACCCGTCCACGTATGCTGTAGCTCAGCCCTTCAAACTCGGCGTGCGCTCCTCGGTCTTTCCTGCCGTTGTAGGGGTCGAGCACCGCTCGACCCCATCTCGGCAAGGTGTAAACATTTATTTCACTCCGAGTCCGTTGAGGTGAGGTCCGCCGTCAACCTCTGCTAAACTCTTTTCGTGCCCCCACAAACCAGACTCCGCGCCTCGCGAATCTGCGCCTCCATCCCATCAAATCGCTCGACCCCGTCATCGTCAGCGAGGCGCGCGTCGGTCCTTCCGGCGGCCTCGCGCTCGACCGCGCCTGGGCGCTCTATTCCGTGGATGGCCGCTGGGTCAATGGCAAGCGCACTCCTGCCATTCACTTGATCCGCGCCGCCTTCTCTTCCGATCTGCGCAGTGTCACGCTCTCCGTTCCCGGCGATCGCCGCAGCATTCCCGCGCACACATTCCCGTTTCCCGATGGCCATGAAGACGCCGCCGAATGGTTCAGCGTGTTCTTCGAGCAGCAGATCCTCGTCCGCTACTCCCCCGGCGGTTTTCCCGACGACACCATCGCCAACGGCCCCACCATCGTCTCCACGGCTTCGCTCCAAGCCGTCTGCGAATGGTTCCCCGGGCTCACCCTGGACGAAGTCCGTCTCCGCTTCCGCACCACGCTCGAAATCGATGGCGTGCCCGCCTTCTGGGAAGACCAGCTCTTTGGTGAAGACGAGCGCAGCGTCGTGCGATTCCAAATCGGCGAAGTTCATTTCGAGGGCAGCAATCCCTGTGCGCGCTGCCCCGTTCCCCCGCGCGATCCCTTCACCGGCATCCCCATCGAAGGCTTCCAAAAACGCTTCACTCAACTTCGCGAAGCCACCCTACCCTCGTGGTCCCCCCGCCCCCGCTTCGACCATTTCTATCGCTTCGCCACCAACACCCGCGTCCCCTCCTCCGAATCCGCCAAACTCCTCCGCCAAGGGGATCCCCTTCACCTGTAACAGTATCTTGGTGCTTGATGTGCTCCCGCTGAGCAAAACGAAATCATCAGCGCAATTTGAATTCCGAGGGAAGAACTACGGTAGGTCCAAGGCTATTTTGAGTGCGCCATTTAATTGGGAGATGGTAACTGTAGACAAATGACCCAGCGCCCTTGTGAGGCGCGTAGTAGATATGGCCCGGACTTGTTCGCATAGGGCTACTGAGTCCACTGTTAGACCTCCCTCGCCCATTTTTATTTCCACGTGGCTCGGAAGAAGCCTGTTTTTGTTCACCCTGCTCGTCAAAGGGACTATCACGACGACCGGGCTGAGTTTGTTGATTGCGTCTCTGCTCACCACAATAACGGGACGTGTGCCGGCCTGTTCTAATCCCTGCGAAGGGTCCAGAAACGCCAAGTACACGTCACCCCTTATCATTTAACCCTCGACCCTAGCCAATTCTCTTTCGCTGATCTCCAGCGCTTCCCAATCCGTCCGGCTGAACTCTTCGGCGATGAGCATCTCTTGCTTCTGATAATCGGCATCTCCACCCATCGAGGCGAATGCAGCGTCAACAATGAAGCCTGTCTGAGAGTCGGGTATCGCGGCGAGCATTCCGGCTTTCAATAACTGCGTCCATGGATTCCAATCCGCTGGAGGATTGCGAAAGAACCAAGGGGCGCCGCTGCCAACCCACATCTCTCTCAGCTGTGCATGGCTAAAATCCGCATCGTCACTCCCAAATTCGGTCCCGCAACACAGACAGATATGGTAGTCAGCCGGGGGATACGGCAAGCCGTCGTAGAAGCAGACTGGACATTGGTACTTCATAAGTCTATTCTCGCACATTCATATCGAAAGAACCCGTTCGGGCCGCCTCGTCTTTGTATCTTGAGTAAACTCACCTTATAGAATGTACGAATAAAAGCCGGGCTCACGCAAGCCACCCCAAAATCCCTGTCGATTGCTCTGAATCGAAGCCGGTCGTTCCCACTGGGACGTACGCATTGTCTCGTGCGGGCGTCCATGGGGCCAAATAAAAACTGTTCCGCCAGGACCTCATACTCAGCCTCCGTGGCGCACCCGAACTCGGCCCCGTGACGCACAAAATGAGTAGCTCTCTCGAGCGGATTGGCGAATGGCATCGGAAAGAGTACTTTACTTAAATAATGTCATAAATGCAATTGCCCTTCTATTGGTGCATCGCCGCACTACAATTACTCGCTCCCGTTAAAATACTTCCTCGGCGGAAACAAATCTCTCCGCAGCAACTCCTCTCCGCACCTCCGCCGGATCTCCTCCGACCAGTTCACCCAGCTCCGCTCGCTCAATCCCAGAAAATGCCGCGCGCGCTCGTACGGCGTTAGCCCCAAGTAATACAGCCGGAACAGCACCATGCGCGACGCCCGCTCCGGTCCCTCCAGCGCCGCTTGCCCCGCCAGCGCAAAATCCGCCACCCAATCTTTCAGCTTCGGCCGGAGATCCGGCCGCCACGAATACTTCGCGTCCACCTCCCAGGTCAACGCCGTGATCCCCCGCTTCGCTTCCAGCACTTCCCTGGCGCCGCGATACACTTCCCAGCAAACATCAAACGCCATCTCCGGCTTCACGCTCATTGTCTCCTCCGGTCGTCTCCGTTCTCCCTCCTCTCCTTCCGTCAACTCTGTTTTCAACGCTTAACCGCTCCGTCAAGCTATTGAACGATGATTTCTCTTTAGGAGGCCGGGGCTTCAGCCCCGGCGTCGACCACCAAAATGAATGGGCTTTAGCCCCTGAAGAAACTCTTTTCCGCCACACCCTAATGAGTTATTTCTTTGTCCCGCATTCCCTCCCACCGCCCGTACCGCATCTGGTACTCCCACACCTTTTCGTGCGGGCTTGGCCGCAGCGTTTCCGCCCACAAGCGCCGCCGCTTTTCCACCTCGAATCCACCGTGCTGCGCCTTGCGCAGGTGCCGCAATTGCGCGGAAATGCTCGCCTCCGGATAGCGCGTCTTGTGCGCCAGTTCCTCGAGCGTCATCCACACGTCGTAGCGCGCTGCGCACAGCAGCACCTCCTGCAAAATCTCGCGCTGCGTTTTCAACACGGGCTGTAGCACCCGCCAATCCGCCAGCTTCCTCATGCCCCCGTCTCCCCCGCGTCCAATCCCCCTAATTCCCGCGCATCAATCCGTCAACCGCGCCGGCAACTCACTCCTCCTCCCGCTGTTCCTCGCCCCCAGGCACAGCCGGCTCTTTCTCCTCAGGGATTTCTTTAACCGCCGTATCTTCTTCGTTCTCTTCGAGATCGGGCTCCCAGGCAGTGCGGTCGGGGTCTTCGTAGTCGCCCGGACAGCCGCTGCAGGCACGCAAAGCGTTTTCCACACTTTGCACAGATTTCCACAGCCTAGTAACCTTAGGATTACTAGTAACTATATATATCCTAGTGGTACTCTCCCCTCGTCTTTTCCACAACACCTGGTCCGGGAGGTTTTCGTGAACCCCCATTACACCCAGCCGCCCTGGGAATTCCTGCTCACCGCTTCCCGCAATACCCTGCAGAGCTATGAACTTTCCCGCCTCGCTCATGCGGCGAATCTGCGCAAGGAATTGGGAGCGCTCCTGGATCAGTACCTCGAGGAAAATACCGCGGCCATGCTGGCCCGCTGGTTGATGGATCAGCGCGAGCGCACCGTCCTCGGCGAAGAGACTGCTTCCGCGCCCGCACCCCCGGAAAACAAGGGGCGCCGTGCGTCCGATAACTTTTTGGGGGATCGAATCGTTCCGCCGCGCGCAGCCCGTGCAAGAACCTGACGTTTGGTCCGCGCGCCGCAAGGCTTCGTGTCTTTCCGGTTTGTTTTTGGCTGCCGCTGGAATCGTCGGCGGCATAAGGGAAGGTGTATCTACACCATCGCGCTTCCACCATGCCGTAAGGCTCGCCCGCTTCTCATCTCGCGCGGCTTCGCTGCCGCGTGTCTGCGCTTCCCTCTTCGCCAAGCCCGTATGAGCGCTCCGCACCGCTCACCTCGCTGCATTACGTCCTGGCACCTGTATATATATTATAAGACTCAATAGAACCTGTTATACTGACTGTACAGTACTCTTCTCCTCGCGCCCGCTACGTCCAAATCCCCGCTCCCCGCATCGCCCGTCATCTCGAGCAGAGCAGTTCAACTGTTTTTTCACGCCGTACTTCGCCCGCACTGCCAACTGTCATCCCGACCGGAGCGGCCCGATTTTTTCTTTCGCGGCGTAGTTTGGCGCGTCGGGCCGCGTAGCGGAGGGATCCCTCTTCGATTTCAGCCAATCAGACCCCTTCTTCTCTGTGTTCTTCCCTCTGTGACCGGAGCCTGCCCCGACCTGGTCCGGGTGTTAGAGTCCCTCTTTCTCTATCCCAAAAACAAAAACGCTCCGATCTCTCGGAGCGCTCTTCCTCCTAACCGTTCTTATTTCTACTCTCTAATTTCTGATTTCTGCTTTCTACGATCGAGCCCCTACGGGCATCTCCCCGCCGACTTTCTCCAGCAACTGCTCCTTGCGGTACACCAGGGAATTAATGTCATACGTGGCTAATTCAAACCCATGTCCGTGGGTAATCGCGTCCGTGGGGCACGCCTCGACGCAATACCCGCAGAAAATGCAGCGTGAATAGTCGATGTTGTACACTTTCGCGTAGCGTTCCCCCGCCGAAATACGTTCCGCGTCGGTATTCTCCGCCGCTTCAATATAAATGCAATTCGCCGGGCAAGCCGCTGCGCACAAAAAGCATCCCACGCACTTCTCCAGGCCGTCTTCATCGCGCTGCAGCACATGAATCCCGCGGTATCGCGGCTGGAAATTCACCGGCTGGTGCGGATAGTTCTCCGTGACCGTCTTCCGCAGCATGTTCTTGAAGGTGACGGCAAACCCCTTCACCAGCGCCACAGTCGATTCCCCGACTTCCCATAGGAACGAGGCCATAGGTCTCTCAGTCTAACAAACCCCTCCCAAGCCCCGCAAACGCCCGCTTTCCTAACTCTTCTCTGTCCCCTCTGTGATCTCTGTGTTAAAGTCCCCGTCTTTCTCACCGTCATCTTCCCTTAGTATCCGCCCACTCGCCCCTATTTTCTCCCCGCTTCCTGATCGCTGATAACTGATATCTGATAACTATCTTTTCAGCGCTTCCACGATCTGCTTCCCATGGAATCTTCCATTTTCTATGAAAATCTCATTCGTGTGCCGCCCCGCCACCACCACTCCCGCCAGGTAAATCCCCTTCACATTGCTCTCCAGCGTGTTGGGATCGAGCGCGGGCCGCCGGCTCTCCGCATCCAGCTTCACTCCCAGCGCCTCGATGAATTCATAATCCGGGTGATACCCCGTCAGCGCGAACACTTGCTTTGCCGGCACGGGCCGGGTCGTCCCTCCGTCATCGATCAACACTGCATCGCGCACAATTTCCTTCACCCGAGCGTGAAAGATCGCTTGAATTTGCCCCGCCTTGATGCGGTTCTCGATGTCCGGCTTCACCCAATACTTAATCGACTTGCCCAGCTCCGCGCCCCTCACCAGCAGCGTCACGCGTGCGCCATTCCTCCACAAATCCAGCGCCGATTCCACCGCTGAGTCCTTTCCCCCGATCACGACCACATCTTCATGCCAATACGCGTGAGGTTCCGTGTAATAGTGCGACACATGCGGTAGGTGCTCCCCCGGCACGCCCATCTCATTCGGCAAATCGTAGTAGCCCGTCGCCACCACTACTTTTCTTGAGTGATAGCGTTCTTCCCTGCCGGATTCCGTCTGCGTCACCACGGTGAAAGCGCCGTCGTGCCCATCCACATGCGTCACGCGTTCGAACAGCCGTAATTCAAGCTCGTAGTGCTCTGTCGCCTTGCGGTAATACTTTAGCGCCTCGGTGCGCGTGGGTTTCTCCCCGCCACACACCATCGGCAGATCGCCAATCTCCAGCAATTCCGGCGTCGTGAAAAACACCATGTTCACAGGATAGTGGTAAATGGAATTGCACAAGCACCCCTTATCCACCACCAGCGCCCGCATCCCCGCCCGCTTCGCCTCCATAGCGCAAGCCAGCCCCGTCGGCCCCGCCCCAACGCACACAATGTCGTAAGTAGTCATAACCATTCGAGTGTGCAATGCGTCGTCGGGTTATGCAAACTTCCCAATTCAACCCTCGGCTCTAAAACTGTCCGACGTGAACTCTGGACCGTTGACTTTCTCTCATTGCTTAGCACCCATCTCCAATATCGCCACCAGTTCCGCGCGAAACGCTTCCAACTCCTTCAACCGCTCCGCCGTCGCCGCCACTTCCTTCTTCTTCCACACAAACACATCCCTACCCGCCTGCTTCAGCCGCACACTCAAATTTCCGTCCACCATCAACGTCGCGGGTGCCAACAACCGCAATCCGCCATTCTCCACCGGCGCCAACACCGCCGCGCACTCGCCTCGGTGAACGCACAAAGCGCTTTCATAAGGTGGAATCGCAATCGGCCGGAACCCTGCCTCAAACAACCGCTCCAGCGTCTGCATCTGCAACTGTGTCAGCTCCATAATTCAACCAAATTATACACGTTCAACCACCAGTGCTTGAGGGTGCCCCATCCTTTCTGCGCCGTTTGCAGAAAGGGTGGGCTCTTCCAATCAACGAGCGCAGCGCCCTCTCTTTCCGCCTCGTCCTCTTCCAAAAACAACAAAAACGGCGCAGCCGCTGCCGCGCCGCCCAACCGTTTCCTGATCGCTGATAACTGATATCTGATAACGCGCGAAGCGCCTACGCTGCGGTGGAATCCGCCTCGCTGGTCCCCTCCAATTGCGCCAAGATCTCCCGCAGCGTCCGGATCAACTCATCCCGCGACACATGGCTCTTCTTGAACTGCAGGCGGAAGCGGAACGCCTCATTCTCCGGCTCGTACTGGAAGATGAACGGCTGCGGCTTCTGCGGCCCATCCTTCTCGTCGGAGCGCACCTTGCGCGCCTCATCCCGCGTCAATCCCGACTGCAAAATCCGCGCAAACAGCTCCAGCATCTTCCGCTCGGTGGGCTGCCGCGCAATCTGCAGCAACAACGACTTGGTGGTCACGCCGTTCTCGACGCACTTCTTCCTCAGCGATTCCGGAATGTTCCGAAGCGAAAGCGTCTCCGACACCGACGACCGCGCCTTACCCAGTTTCTTCGCCAGCTCCTCGTGCGAATAATCGAACTGCTCCGCCAGCCGCTGCAGCCCGTCCGCCTCTTCAAACGGTGTTAGATCCTTCCGCTGAATATTCTCGATCAGCGATATCTCCAGCGTTTCCGCTTCATCGGCGCTCTTCTCGATGCACGGCACTTCGCGCAATCCCGCCGCCCGCGCCGCGTGGTAACGCCGCTCGCCCGAAATGATGTAGTAGCAGTCTTCCCGCGGCACGAACCGCACCAGCAGTGGCTCCAGGACGCCCTTCTGCCGGATGGAATCCGCAAGTTCGCGCAGGTCGCCTAGCGCTTTCCGCGGCTGTTCCGGATTCGGCCGGATCTGCTCCACCGGCAGCATCCGGCCGATCGTTGCGCCGCTATAACTCGTCAGCGATTCAACATAGTGCGCGTCATGCCGCATCTTCAGCGTGACGGGCAAGCCTAGTCTCTTCGACACGTTGTACAACCTCCGCTGCCAGCTTTTTGTACTCCAGCGCCCCAGGGGACTTCGGCGCAAATGTGAATATCGTTTCCTTGTACGCGGGACTCTCTTCCAGCCGCACATTCTTCCCGATCTTCGTCTTGAACATCACACCGCCAAACACCGCGCGGATCTGCCCGTGCGTATCCTTGGCAATATTCGTGCGCTTGTCATAGAGCGTGATCACCACGCCCAGCATCTTCAGCTGCGGATTGGGCCGCGCGCGGATCCGCTCGTAGGTCTCCAGCAAATCGTCCGTGCCCTCGATCGCAAAGTACGCCGCCTGGATCGGCACGATCAGGTGCGTCGAAGCCACCAGCGCGTTCACCGTCAGAATCCCCAGCGATGGCGGTGTGTCCAGAATAATGTAGTCGTAATCCTTCACAATCGGCACCAGCGCATCCTTCAGCCGGTATGGCGCGTCAAACTGCCCCGCCAGCGCCGTCTCTAATTTTGCCAGCGCCAGCCGCCCCGGCCCCACCGAAAGCATCGGATCTTTCGACGGCTTCACGACCGACGCCAGTGGCGCTCGGGCATCTCCCAGTACATCGAACATCGAAGACGTCACTTCCCCTAAATTGAAAAACGCGATCGTCGAGTTTGCCTGGGGATCCAGGTCAATCAGCAGTGTGCGCCTGCCCTTTGCGGCAATGGCCGCGGACAGATTGATCGCCGTGGTCGTCTTCCCGACGCCGCCCTTCTGGTTCGCAATGGTGATAATGGCAGTCATCGCCGCTCTGCCTCCGCACGCCCGGCACCGGCGCAGCCCTTCCTGGCTGCGCTCTCCCCCTTGTTCTGGTCCCTCTTAGGGCCGTCTTCCCGCCCGTTCAAACACATTTCTCCGAGCACACCGGTCTCCACAGCAGGCACGGGCACATTCGTTTTTTTTGCTTTGGTTATGCCGGCAGACAGGCCCAGTGGCATACGCAAAGAGTACGTTTCAGACCTGCACCAGTGCAAGGAAAAATTACCCGCTCCAGTGGAAAACTCCCCGCCCCTCTTTTCTAGATTGTACTTCTTCGGCACGCCCTCTCGCTGCTCAGGCCCGCGCTGGACCACGCTGTAGCTCAGGTCTTCAGACCTGAGGCCTTCCACTCCCCATCCACCAATCGCGCCGTCTCCACCGTCACGGAGATGTTTTGTCATCCCCACCCGAGCAACGGCGCATTTTGCCGTTGCGTAGTGGAGGGATCTGCTTTTCCCCTCTTCTCCGTGACCTCTGTGCAATCCTTGATTCTTCGGGCCCCCTAGAACTCTACTCCCCAAAAATCCGCCGCCGGGCTCTCCAACTCCAATCCCAACTCCCAGCCTTGCCGCCCCTCGTGCCCCCGCCAGATCAGCGTGGCCTCCGCCGCTTTCCCGTTCAATACGTTCGTCACCACAATCTTCTGCCCCAGCGGAAACCCTTGGGCCACAATCGCTAGGCAGCCCTTCGGGCTAATATCCACCGTGTACCCATCCGCGCTAAGTGTCTGCCTGTGTTCCTTCCACTCCACCCTCAAGTTTATGCGCGAATTCAGACGGACGCCCGCGCGTATATGCCGCATTCTCGTTGCATAGCTGACGTCGTTTGCCAATCCCACGATCAAGCCTCCGTGAAGCAGTCCCACCAAATTCACTAAACGCCGCAGACCTTCCCCGTGCATCCACTCCAGTGCACACAAGTCCTGCCTCTTTTCCCACGCTAATTCCCCCCATCTCGTCCGTCAATGGAACTTACTTCCTAGTCCCCCTCACCAGTAACCTCCTCTCGTTGCCGCGTTTCTTTTCTCTGCGACCTCTGTGCAACGCCCTGTCTTGGCCCCGGTTTTCATTGTCCCCAACCCGCGCCCAGCATAAACTTTCCTATTCACCGATGCTCTCGCTTCCTCCACTCCGCCGCGAACTCCCTCCCACGCTCCGCCTCGCCCTCCCGCTCGTCCTCGCCGAACTTGGCTGGATGAGCATGGTGATCGTGGACACCATGATGGTCGGCCGCCTCCCAAATAGCGCCGAGTCCATCGGCGCCGTCAGCATCAGCTCCAGCATCTTCATCGTCTTCGCCTTTTTCGGCGAAGGTCTTCTCATCGGCCTCGACACCCTGGTCTCCCAGGCCTTCGGCGCGGGCCACCGCGAGGACTGCCATCGCTCCCTCATCAACGGCATCTACCTCAGCTTTGCGTTCACACCCATCCTCACCATCCCCGTCTGGTACATCCCGCTCTATTTTGGGCGCATGGGCGTTGACCCCAAGGTTGCGGTCCTCGCCCTCCCGTACATGCGCACTCTTGCTGTCGGCCTCCTCCCCCTGCTGCTCTATTTTGCTGTCCGCCGAACCATGCAGGGAATGAACATGGTTCGCCCCATTGCCTTCGCTCTCGTCACAGCCAACCTGATCAACCTCGTCGGCAATTACATCTTCATCTTCGGCAAGTTCGGTTTCCCTGCCTTTGGCGTCACCGGCTCCGGCTGGGCCACGGCCGTCTCCCGCACCTACCTCGCTCTCGTTTTGGTCGGCTATCTCCTCTGGTACGACCATCGCCACCGCACCGATCTCCTCAAAACTCCCGTCGAGATCGATATCCAGCGCATTGGTCGCCTCATTTCCCTCGGCCTGCCTGCGGCGTTGCAGCTCACGGCTGAGGTCAGCATCTTTGCTCTCGTCGCCTCACTCATCGCGCGCCTGGGAGCGGCCCCTTTAGCTGGCCACCAGATCGCTCTCAACACCGTGTCTTTCACCTACATGGTGCCTCTCGGCATCTCCTCCGCTGCTGCCGTTCGCGTCGGCCAGGCCATCGGCCGCCGCGATCCGCTGGGCGCTCGCGACGCTGGCAATACCGCCATTCTCCTCGGCGCTTCCTTCATGTCCTGCATGAGCGTCGCGCTCCTCGTCTTCCCGTGTCTCGTCGCCCGCATCTACACGCACGACCCCACCGTCATCCGCAACGCCGTCATTCTCCTCGCCGCCGGCGCCGCCTTCCAACTATTCGATGGCGTCCAAACCGTGGCCACCGGCGCCCTGCGCGGCTCTGGCGACACCCGTACGCCCATGCTCTGCCACTTCTCCGCTTACTGGCTGATGGGCCTGCCGCTTGGCGCTTGGCTCTGCTTCCGCCGCCATTGGGGAGCCCTGGGCCTCTGGGTCGGCCTCAGCCTCTCCCTAATCGTGATCGGCATCCTCCTCCTAATCTTCTGGCGCCGCCGCATCCGGCATTTGATCGCTAAGTCCTTGTAGGGCCCGTCCTTCCGAGGCGGGCCGCTCTTGGGTTTCTCGTGGGCTACGCGGTCAATCCCAAATGCTTGAGGGTGCGCCACCCTTCGCGTCTTGTGCGACCTCTGCGCCATCCCGATGCTTTATCGGGATGAACGGTGGGTTCTTACGACCAGAAACCTCTATCCCTCTTCTCTCTTCCCTGCGAACTCTGCGCTCTCCGTGGACTCAGCGTAAGTCTTTCACTCCTCCCCCAAAACAAAAGCGGCACAGCCGAAGCCATGCCGCCACCAACTCTCGCTTTCTTCCGACTCACATCTTGTATCTTCCCAAATCCTCGTCGCTCAACCCCTCCAGCCAATTCCGCAACTGCTCATTTGTATTCCGCTCCGCCAGCGCCGTGGACACCTTCGAACTCTTCAGCACCTGCTCGTCCACGAAGATCGGGCAATCCATGCGCAACGCCAGCGCCAGCGCATCGCTGGGCCGCGAATCGATGCTCATTAATTCGCCTTCCCGCTCCACCCAGATTAGCGCGAAAAACGTGTCGTCCCGCAAGTCGTTCACCACGATTTTCTGCACCCGCACGTCCAGCCCCAGGAATACGTTCTTCAGCAGGTCGTGAGTCATCGGCCGCGGCGTCTGCACTTTCTCAATTTCCAGCGCAATGGCGTTCGCTTCGTACGCCCCCACCCAGATGGGCAGGATCGCCTGCCCTTGCACATCCTTCAGCACCACAATCGGCATCTGCGTCACCGGATCCATCATCAGGCCGCGTATTTTCATTTCCACTTCCATCGCGCCCTCCCTTGTCCCCGCCGATCAGACTCAACCGCTTCTACTCTTTCACTCTTCTCTGCGTCCTCTGCGGCCCCTCTGTTCCCTCTGTGGTGAGCTTTTCTCTTTATTTCTATCTATCCACTTCCCCGCCAACCGCCTCTCCCACCAAACTATTCGGCCCCGCGCTGGTCACGCGAACCTGCACGTAGTGTCCCAGAAGTTCCTTCTCCGGTGAAGTGAAATTCAGCACCCGATTGCACGAAGTATGCCCCATCCACTGATTCTCCCGCCGCGATTTTCCCTCTACAAGCACCTCAAACACGCGCCCCACCAGCCGCGCGTTCTTCGCGATTTGAATATCCCGCTGCCGCGCTTGCAAAATTCCCAATCGCCGCGACTTCTCTTCTTCCGGAATCGTGTCCTCCATCTCCAGCGACGGCGTATTCGGCCGCGGCGAGTACTTGAACGAAAACGCCCCGTCAAACTGCACCGCATCCATCAGGCTGAGCGTATCGTCAAAATCCTTCTCCGTCTCCCCTGGAAATCCCACGATCAAATCCGTGGTAATACTGATGTGCCGCTTCGCCCCGCGCAACATCGCAATCCTTTCCAGGTACTCCTCCCGCGTGTACGTCCGCGCCATCGCCCGCAGCACCGCCGTGGACCCGCTCTGCACCGGCAAGTGCACGTGATCGCAAATCGGCGGCACCGCCTCAATGGCCTCCACGATATCTTTCCCAAAATCCCGCGGGTGCGATGTCATAAACCGGACACGCCGTATCCCGGGCACTTCCGCCACTGCCGCCAGCAATTCCGAAAAACGCATCCGCCGCCCGCTCGGGTCCGCGTACGAATTTACCGTCTGCCCCAGCAACTGCACTTCCGTGTACCCCAAATCCGCCAGTTGCCGCACCTCTCCCAGCACCGACGCGCTCGCCCGGCTGCGTTCCGGCCCGCGCGTAAACGGCACCACACAGTATGAACACGCCTTGTCGCAACCCTCGATAATCGTCACGTACGACCGCCACGGATTGTCCCGCCGCGTCATCTCTGTCTCAAACGTCTCGTCCGTATCCGTGTCGAGACCGGTGATGCGCTCGTTTCCCGCCTCTAGTTGCGCGATCAGTTCCGGCAATTTCCGGTAGCTTGCCGACCCGCACACCAGGCTGACCCACGGCGCGCGCTCAAAAATCTCCTCGCCTTCCTGCTGTGCCAGGCATCCCAGCACGCCAATCACTTGCCCTTCCCTCTTCGTAAACCGGTACTCGCCCAATCGCGAAAAAATCTTCTGCGCCGCCTTCTCCCGTATCGAGCAAGTGTTGTACAGAATCACCGCCGCAGTGTCCGGCGATTCCACCTGCTTATACCCCCGCGCCAGCAGCACGCCCGCCACTTTCTCGGAGTCGTGGTCATTCATCTGGCACCCAAACGTCTCCAGAAAAAACGTCCCCTCCAGCGCCTTCTCCCCGGCGTAGCCATGTAGCTCAGAGCGCGTCCTCGAGCCCTGCGGCTTTTCTCTTGGGTTTTCTGTGGGTGCCCCTTCCTCGTTTTGTGAGGGTGGGTCTTGGGTTTCTCCGAAGCCCTTGAAGCGGCCGCTCTCCGAAGCGCGATGTATGCGCCCCGGATGGGGTTGCGGGGCGGGCGCACTTCCCCCTCCAAGGCCAAACCCCGCCAGCCTCTCCAGGCTAATGTCAAACGAATTCCCCATATCTTGGCAGTCTACCACACGCCCATTTTGGAGTGCGGGAGCTTGCTCCCGCTTTCCCGCTTGGTCCAGCGCCCAAATCCTTGGACGTTCAAATCTTCTAAGTATCGCCGCCCCCTCTGGATCTTCCCCGTCCTCGTGACCTCCCTCCTTGCTGCCCCTCCAGTTTCGTCCTATATTTCTCCTTCGCTCTAATTCTCCTTTGAGGAACCCATGAAATCTTCCGCGCGATTGCTCTTCTTCCTCGGCCTTTTCCTTCTTCTCTTTCAACTCCCCTCCGTTTTCGCTCAACAACCCGCTCCTCCCCCCACAAAATCTCTCGCCGAGCGCCTCGGCTACCCCGCCAGTGCGCGTCTCCTCATCATTCACGCCGACGATCTCGGTATGATGCACACCGTCAACACGGCCATTTTCGAGTCGTTCGAAAAACACTGGATCACTTCCGCCAGCATCCTTGTTCCTTGCCCCTGGTTCCCCGAAGTCGCGCAGTGGGCCAAGACTCATCCCGACGCCGATCTCGGCATCCATCTTGCCCTCAACGCTGATTGGACCAGTTACCGTTGGCCTCCAGTTTCTCCTCAACCCCCAGGTTCCAGCCTCCTTGATGCCGATGGCTACCTCTCGCTGACCAGCGAATACGTTGTCGCCCACGCCAAGATGCCCGATGTGACCACGGAAACTCACGCTCAGGTGGATAAAGCCATTGCCGCCAGCATCCACATCTCTCATCTGGACACCCACATGGGCACGATCGTCAGCACCGGCGACCTTACCGGGGTTTATCTCGCCACCGGCCAGGCCTACAAACTCCCCGTGCTCCTCGCCCGCAAAGATAACGCCCACGACACGGATCTCTCTAAGCTCCGCCTCCCTCCGAATGCCATCGTCCTCGATGGACTCCTGGAAATTATGCCCGGCGTCCCCCAATCGCAGTGGCTTGACGCCTACAAGAAAATGCTCCAGCCTCTTCCTCCCGGCACCTATCAGTTGATCGTCCACCTCGCCCACAACGACGCGGAGATTCAAGGAGCCACTTTCGATCATCCCGATTGGGGCGCCGAATGGCGTCAGAACGATCTCGACCTGGTCCAAAGCGCCGAATTCCAGAAATTTCTCAAAGATCAGGGCTTCATCCTTATCTCCTGGAGAGACCTCACCAAACTCCAGACCAACTGACCCTCTTTCCCGCTCACCACCGGCGAACTCTTCCGACACTCCCCGCATCTATATTCTTTTGACCATGTTCCACCCGTGTGTTACGTTGGCTTTGTCGGTAAAAATTTCGCTTTCCTGAGGGGCTGACGCCATTTTTCTGTTCTCCGCCATCTTCATCGGCAACATCTTCGACGTTCTTGCGCAAACCGGCTGGGTCGCTCGTTTCGTCCTCCTGCTGCTTCTCTTTTTCTCTCTGATCTCCTGGGCGCTCATTTTCCAGAAGCTCGGCATCTTCGGTCGCATCCGCCGCCAGAGCGACCAATTCCTCAGGCTCTTCCGCGCCACCAAAGGCGTCGCCAATCCGCAAGGCCTCGTCTCCGCGGGCTCGCCTTTTTCTAACGTGTACGCCGCCGGCTACCGCGAACTCCAATCGCAAGTCTCCGGCTCTGGCAATCCCTTGCCGCAAAAACTGAAGAGCCTCCAGGCTGTGACTGTTGCCATGCAACTCGCCGCGGCCGAAGAAGTTCGCCGCGTCGAAAAAGGAATGACCTGGCTCGCCACCACCGCAGGTGTCACTCCTTTCATCGGCCTCTTCGGCACCGTCTGGGGCATCATTGACGCCTTTTCCGGCCTCGGCACCGCCGGCGGAGCCAGCCTCCGCGCCGTCGCTCCCGGCATCGCCGAAGCCCTTGTCACCACGGCAGCCGGCCTCTTTGCCGCTATCCCTGCCCTCATCGCCTATAACTATTTCCTCCAACACATTCGCGATCTGGCGCAGCGTCTGGACACCTTCGCCCTCGAATTCGCCGCCCAAATCGAAAAGACCTTCACCTGATATGCGCCTCACTCACCCCAACAACTGTCATCCCGACCGGAGCGGCCCGATTTTTTCCCTCGCGCCGGTTTTTGGCGCGTCGGGCCGCGCAGTGGAGGGATCGCGGCACAATCACTTCGTCTTGGCGCTGAATTCGCTTCTCGAATTTCGTTTTTCGAGTGTCGCTTTTCGCACTTCGCTTCCTGATCGCTGGTCGCTGATATCTGATATCGCATCGCCCCAGCAACATCCCTGAGAGCCACCACCCATGCCGCAACTCGCCAAAGCCACTCAGACCTCTCTCTCCGACATCAACATGGTGCCGTTCATCGACGTCGTCCTCGTTCTTCTGATCATCTTCATGATCACCGCACCCATCCTTCAATCCGGCATCGAAGTGGACCTCCCGAAAACTCACACCGTCAAGGAAATCCTCGAGCAGCGCCTCGTGGTCACCATTGACAAATCCCAGCGCATCTACCTGGGCAACGATCCCGTCAACATCCACCAGCTACCCGACAGAATTCGCAAACAGCTCAAGCATCCTCAGGACGCTATCTTCCTCCGCTGCGACGAGACTGTTCCTTTCGGCAGCTTCGCCACCGTCGTCGATTCCCTGCGCGTCGCCGGCTTCTCCAACATCAGCATCGTCACCGAGCCCATTTCCGAGCGGAGGCGCTGATGATCAACACGCAAGAACTCGTCAAGCATACGTTCTAAGATCATGCCGTACGCTGCCTACAATCTCGACGACCTAAGCTTCAACCGCTTCCTTGGTTACTCCGCGTGGTTTCACATTGCCTTGACCGCGCTCATGCTCGTCGGCGTCTGGGTTCAGCGCTCGGGCAACGCCTGGGGTGGCATCGGCGGCGGCGACAATTCCGGCGTAAAGGTCAGCCTGGTCAGCGGCGCCGGCATTCCCATGCCGCAGCCCAGCATCACTTCTCTGGAAAGCAACACCGTTGACCCCACCAAGGGCCTCAACAAGGAAGAACCTCCGCCAAAGCTGCCCGAGCCCAAAACCGACGCAACCAAACTCCCCAAATTTGAAAAAGAAAAACCTCTTCCCGTGTCCAGAGCCTCCAAAGTCTTCGAGAGCAAAACGCCTCCTGCCGAGAATGCCGTGCCCTACGGCAAAGGCGGCCAGACGACTCTCCCTAGCGGTTACTCCGATTTCCCCGGCCCCGCTAGTGGCGGCGTCGCCGTCCAGGGCCAAGGTGGCGGCGATTTTGCTAGCCGTTATGGTTGGTATATCGAAGCCGTGAAGCGCGCCGTCAATCAGAACTGGATGCAGAACACCATCGACCCATCCATACGCGCGGGCCGCAGGGCCAAGACCGTTGTCACCTTCACCATCAATCGCGACGGCTCGATCAAAAACATCCGCGTCTCCGAATCCAGCGGCAACCGCTCCATGGACGACTCCGCCCAGCGCGCCCTGCTCAGCATCGATCGCTTCCCCCCACTCCCCACCGATTATTCCGGCCGCTATGTGGACGTCATCTTCGATTTCGACCTCGGCATGACCAAGTAACCTCTCGAGTTCTTGCGCCCCATCATTCCGAGCGGAGTCTGCGCAGTCCCGCTTTTGCGCCCTGTACACTTCGTCGGGGCGATGCACGCCTTTCCATGGCACGTGTTTTGTGCGATGAATCCCTCTTGTCGTTCCCCGGCGAATTGTCACCCCGGCCGAAGCGGCCCGATCTTTTCTTCCGCGCCGCATTTTGGCTCGTCGGGCCGCGCAGCGGAGGGTCGCGGCACAACCACCGCGTCTTGAGTCCCCTTCGTTTTTCGCTTTTCGCTTCTTGATCCCCGCCTCCTGATAGCTGATATCTGATCGCTGATATCCTTTCGATTTCCCCCACGCATGCCCCAATTTGTTTTAAAGTATTTCTTTCAGCCTCATCACTCCGGGAGGCCCACTTGCCCGTAAAGAAGACCGTCCTGTTCTTTCTCTCTGCAATCGCTCTTGGCCTTTTCCTCTCCTCCCCCATCCTCGCGCAAGACTGGTTCCGCACCGGTACCGGCCTCGGCGTCGAGAAACCCCGCGTCGCCGTCACCGATTTCTCCGCGCGTTCCAGCGACCCCAGCGCCCACGCCGGTCTCTTCACCCAGGTCGTCCGCGACGACCTCTCCTTCTCTGGCATCCTGGAACTCGTTTCCCCCAGCTTTTATCCCGCGCAAGTTCCCTCGCAGCCCCAGGAACTTCAATTCCTCACCTGGACCGAACCCCCGCTCAACGCCAACTTCGTCGCCTTCGGCAATCTCACCGAATCCAGCGCCGAGATCGTTATCTCCGCCTGGCTCTACGATGTTCGCAGCACTTCCACGGAAGCGGTCGTCGGCAAAATCTATCGTGGCGCTCCCACGGATGCGCAAGTCCGCAAATTCGCCCACCAGTTCGCCGACGAAATCATCAATAAGCTTTCCGGCGGCCTGGCCAGCATCGCCTCCACGCAGATCGCCTTTATCAGTGCTCGCACCGGCCACAAGGAACTCTGGGTGATGGATTATGACGGCACCAATCAGCGTGCTCTCACCTCCCTGAAATCCATCTCCCTCACGCCGCGCTGGTCTCCCGATGCCTCCCGCATCGCGTTCACCTGCTTCGCTTCCGCCAATAGCGCCGTCAGCGCGCAAATCTGCATGTACTCGCTCGATACCGGCCGCGTCGTCTCTTTCGCCCGCTATCGCGGCACCAACAGTTCGCCCACCTGGTCCCCCGACGGCTCCCAGGTCATGTTCTCCTCCTCCATGCAGGGCAGCCCGGCTCTCTACGTCTCCGATGCCAGTGGCAATCGTCCCAAGCGCCTCACCTACGCCTCCAACGGCGCCGATACCTCGCCCGCATGGAATCCCAAGACCGCACAAACCGTCGCCTTCATCAGCGATCGCGGCGGTTTGCCGCAGCTCTATCTTATGAATGCCGACGGCACCGACACGCAAAAACTCGATCTCCCCGACATGGGTTACGTTATCGATCCCTCATGGTCGCCCAATGGCCAGCTTCTGGCCTTCTCCTGGCGCCGCCCCAGCGGCAACTACGACATCTACGTCATGGATGTCGCCTCGCGCCGCATCATCGAACTCACCCGCGACGCCGCGCGCAATGAACGCCCCTGTTGGGCGCCCGACGGCCGCCACATCGTCTTCGAGTCCACCCGCAGCGGCTCCCGGCAGATCTGGACCATGCTCGCCGACGGCTCTCAGCCCCACGAACTCACCTTCACCGGCCACAACGAATCACCCAACTGGTCCACCAAATGAAGCTGATCGCTTACAGCTGTCCCCCCATATCGCGCTACTCTCTTCACCCAAATCGCGCTACAATATATCGTATTACGACATATTCCCCGAACCCAGCCCGCCAGTGTTACTATTCTTGCCGGTGGGTCGAACACGGGATATCTTACAGTCCAGGAGGACTCGCATGACTCAGCAGCACCGCCCGCTCTATCGCGCTTTGCTCATCTCAGCTTGCTCCGTCGCACTTTTCATTGCCGCCTGCAAGAAGCCGATTGCTCCGCCGCCTCCGCCGCCGCCCCCAGCTCCAGTAGCCGTAAAGCCCGCGGCCTCCATCAGCGCCGATCGCACCTCCATCCAAAAGGGCGAATCTGTGCGTCTGACTTGGACCACCACCGACGCACAGAATGTCTCCATCGCCCCTGAAGTTGGCGCCGTCACGGCGCAAGGCTCCACCACGGTCACGCCCGCCGATTCCACTACCTACACCATCACCGCCACCGGTGCCGGCGGCAGCGCCGACGCCAGCGTACGCATTTCCGTCACTCCTCCGCCCCCTCCGCCCGTCGTCGAAGCTCCCAAGCCGAGCATGGATGAGCTCTTCCTCAAGGAAGTTCGCGATGCCTACTTCGACTACGACAAGGCGGACATTCGCGCTGACGCTCGCGAGGCCCTCGGCAAAACCGCCGACTTCTTCCGCAACTACCCGCAACTCCGCGTCACAATCGAAGGCCATTGCGACGAACGCGGCTCCACCGAATACAACCTGGCTCTCGGCGATCGCCGCGCCAGCGCCGTCAAGCAGTATCTCGTCGGCCTCGGCATTCCTGCCGACCGCCTCACCACGGTCAGCTATGGCAAGGAAAAGCCCTTCTGTATGACATCTGACGAGACCTGTTGGCAGCAGAACCGCCGCGGCCACTTCATTCAGACCAAGTAAGCCGCGGCCTCAACAACTCTGCTCGCAACCTCGCCCACCCTGCGCTCCCCAAGCGAAGGGTGGGCCTATCTTCTCTGCGACCTCGGTGCCCTCTGCGCAATCTTTCTTCCCCGCAAATCGCGCTCCCCGGCCCTTCTCGGATCCGCTTCCTGATCGCTGATATCTGGTCGCTGATATCTCTTTTCCCTCACCCCCACTTGCCCCCATTCCAATCTCCCGTTACATTGGAAGGTTGTCACGCCATCATCGTTTTGATTTGCTTGGCCCGTAACCGTGGAGGAACACAACCATGCGGACGCGTAACATTCTTCTTTTCTCCGGCGCCATTTTTGCCAGCGCCGTCGCCGGCAGCCTCGTCGGGCCCCGCCCCGTCCTGGCCGTCGCGCGCGAGATCATCGAGCTGCAGCGCGATGTCACTTCAATCCTGCAAGGTCAAAAAGACATGCAGACCCAGATGACCCAGGACCACACCGTCCAGCGCACTCTCATCGAACAATCTTCGGACACGGTCAACAAGCTCAATACCACCATGAGCGGCCTGCAAAAATCCGTTCAGGACGTTCAGGCTAATTCCGGCACGCGCTTGGACACCATGTCCACCCAGGTCCAGGGTCTCTCCGACAATCTCGAGGAAATTAAATCGCGCATCGGCAAGCTCAATCAGCAGCTCGTCGATCTCCAGAACTCCGTCCAGAACATTGACGCGCGGCTCGCCGGCGGCACTCCCGTTGGCGCCCCGGCGCCCACTGGCGCTGGCGCCTCCGCACCCAGCGGCGCTGCCGTTCCTCCGCGGTCCGACGCCGCCGCTCCAGGCGGTGCCTCACCCTCCGCCGATACGCTCTATTCCAACGGCCTCCGCGACATCACCAGCGGCAAATACGATCTCGCCCGCTCCGAATTCGCGGACTACCTCAAGTATTACGGCGAGACCGATCTCGCCTCCAACGCCCAGTTCTATCTCGGCGAAATCGCCTACTCCCAAAAGCAGTATGAGCAGGCCGTAACCGAATACGACAAGGTTCTCGGCAACTATCCCAAGAGCTTCAAGCTCGCTCCCGCCCGCCTGAAAAAGGGCATGGCGCTGATTGAACTCGGCCAAAAAAATCCCGGCGTCAGGGAACTCCGTGAAGTCGTCAAGCGCTATCCCGGCACCGAAGAGGAGCGCCGCGCCCGCGCCAAACTCAAGGAACTCGGCCTAGCCGTCTCCGCCACTCGCTAGTCCCCCGACATCGTTGAATTCCCTGGCTACGCCGCTTTCTCAAGTGCTTGAGGGTGCCCCATCCTTCGCGCTTTTTGCGAAGGGTGGGCTCTTACGATGACACGCCAAGCATCTTCTTCTCTTCCTCAGTGCTCTCCGGGTGCTCTGTGGTGAACTCTTGCGTCTTCTATCTCCCCGCCTTTTTCAATCTCATTTCGTTCGTCGCCTCAAATCCTAGGCTCTCATACAACGCGCGCCCCTCCGGACTAGCGTGTAGAATCACCCCCTCCACTCCTTCTCGCTCACACCAATCCATGGCCACCAGCATCAACTGCCGCGCCAGTCCCTGCCTCCGGTATGCCGCTTCGGTGTATACATTCAGAATATTCCCTCGCCACTTGCCTCCGGCAGTCATAAGCGGCGGCCAATCCATCAGCCACAACCCCGCTCCCGCTGCCACTGTCCCATCCGGCGCGATCGCAAACCACGCCAGGTATTCGCCCGCCTCCATCTTTCGCCGCAGCCACGGCCGGAATTTCTCGCTCATCTCATCCAATGCGCGCTCGTCTCGACGCCCCATGTCAAAAAACATCGCGCGCCGGTGATGCACTATCGTCTCCAGATCCTTCTCATCCATCCGCGCCGCCCGTATCTCCATAACCTTTCGCCCCCTCCTCCCCTTTTAGTTCTCGCGTCCCCGGCGGTACAGATTACCGCCCTCTAACGCGTCATCAAATCCTCATCTGAAGATTCTCCGTGACCTCTGTGCCCTCTGTGGTAAAGGTTTTCTCCGCTGCTTTTTCTACAGCGCTTGTACAATCGCTCTCTTATTTCGCTTTTCTTCTCCGCCGTGTTATCTTTCCCTTTTCAGGGGGCATCACATGTCGGTAAATAAAGCGACGATCCGACAAGGATCGTCGTTCTGAGGAGCAACGCGGCGAAGGATCCCCTCCTCCGCCATTTCTATGATTAGGAGAAATTCCAATGTCCGTCAATAAAGTCATCCTCGTTGGCCGTCTCGGCCGCGATCCCGAAACCCGCTTCACCTCCGGCGGCCAGGCTGTCGCCAATTTCTCCCTCGCCACCGACGAATCCTACAAGGACCGCAACGGCGAGCGCCAGAAGCGCACCGAATGGCACAAGATTGTCGTCTGGGGGAAACAAGCCGAAATTGCGCAGCAATACCTGAAGAAGGGCTCGCTCGTCTTCATCGAAGGCCGTATTCAATCCCGCGACTGGCAGGATAAAGAAGGCCAGAAGCGCACCAGCTTTGAGATTGTTGCCACTAATTTCCGCATGCTCGGCGGCCGCTCCGACGGCATGGCCGCAGGCGCCGGTGCAACTGCCCCCGCTGGCGCCGCACGCGCCGAAGACTTCGATCATGCCGGCCCCGCTGAGGAACCCATCGGCGGCGGCCCCGGCCCTGAAATCTCCGACGAAGACATCCCCTTCTGACGCCACCACCACCTAAACCCTCTACGCCACCAACGCTTTCGCTCAAACTTTCGCCTCCACCACCATCACAGTCCACTAATCTCTCTGGTGAAGCCCTGGCCGCCGCCTCCTGAGGCGGCCTGCAACTGTAGCCGCGCTACTGACTGCACGTCGTCTCCAGCGCCGGCGGCGCGCCAGAAGTTAGCCCAGCGCGTAAGCGCTGGGTCCTCGTACTCCCAATTCCCAAGCGCCGTAGGTGCGACACACCTTCCCGTGCATTTAGATTGTTCTTAGTAGGACAATCCTCAGCGGTGTAGGCAGATCGCAAGCCAAAGAGTGTGTGCCCTTCTATCACTCCCCGGTCCATTTCTATAGTGCTATCCTGCCGATGTGAGCCTCGAATTAACGCCAAAGGCTGTGCCGCCCACCACTTCAGGAACGCTGCAGCAGCCCATGAACCCGCTTTTGATGGATCGATTGTTGAGGGCTTTGGCAGGCGTGTGCCTGTGGAGCGTGATTTTGTTTGTTGCTGCCGGTCGCGTGAATTGGATACGGGCGTGGGTCTACGTTGCGCTGTACGTTGGCACCCTTGTGATTGGTGAGATCGTCGTCAGCATAAAGAGTCCGGGGATTCTCCAGGAGCGCGCCAAACGCCACGCCAATACGAAGACATTCGACAAGGTTATCATTCCTTTTATAGTGCTGACATTTTTCCTGTTTCCGTTGGTGGCCGGTCTCGATGCGGGCCGCTTCGGCTGGTCGCATGTCGGGTTAAGGGCAGTCTTTGCCGGCCTGCCGCTCTACCTCATGGGATGCCTGCTCGTCCCATGGACCATGATCGTCAATCCGCATCTTGAAAAGACCGTCCGCATTCAGGAAGAGCGGGGCCACCAGGTCGTCAAGTCCGGACCGTATGCCGTGGTTCGCCACCCCTTGTACGCAGGGGTGATCTTGCAGAGTCTGGGCGTGCCTCTTCTCTTGGGATCGCTCTGGTCGTACCTGCCTGTGGCGGCGACGATTTGCCTGTTTGTGGTGCGCACCGCTCTGGAAGACCGCACCCTACGGAACGAGCTTCCAGGATATGCGGAGTATGCGATCAGCACACGATACAGGCTCCTGCCCGGAATCTGGTGAATACCGCCGCGCGTGCGTGTGGCCCGGAACCAACTTCCTCAGGTTCGATGTGGGCGCACACGTTTTCCCCGCGAATACTCAAGCGCTGCACGACTGGCGTCGCGATTCCACAAAATAGCTGAATGATTAGCGCAGCAGTGAGCTGAAGTGCGCGCCAAGAAAATACGGCCACAACAGAATCGCGAGGAAACCTTTCCAAAAGGTCAAGTGTAGAAATCCGATGGTAAAGAGCCATGCTCCGAACCACAGGCACCCTACAATACTGTGCTGCTCGATTCTTATCTTTTCCATCTTATTCTCCGTCTTGTTCTCCATATCGAGAAGCGTACCGCCATACTAACAGAAGCCGGGTGCCCCATCCTTCGCGCCTTTTGCGATCTCTGCGCCATCCCGGTGCTTTTTCGGGATGAACGGTGGGTTCTTACGATCGAGCGCCTCAGGCTCTTTTTCCCCCACTCTTGCTTTATTCCTCTCCGTTCTTCTTTGCGAACTCTGTGCCCTCTGGGTAAGCTTTTTCTTCCTTGCACCTCTCTTGCCTTTCAAAGCACGGTGTGCGCCTCGGTTTCGGGGTTCTCTTCCTCTTGCTTAAAACTATCAACTGAAACCTGATAACTCTCCCGTGTGCCTCAGCCTTGGGGCTCTATCTCGAAAAGACTCTTGCGTTGGCGCGCGCGCAGGCTAGCCGAGGAGCAATTTGCGAGCGAGGGCTATGGCTGCGGCCGAGGCGCTGGGCTCGCTCAGTTTGGCGCGGACGAAATCGCGCGTGCCGCCGCCTTTGCCGGGAAACGTGGCGAATACCTGTTTGAGAAGCGCGGCGAGGTCCTTCCCTGCCGATGGATGCTGCGCGAAGGCGAGTTGCCCGGACACCTCCATCGCCAGCAGCGCGACGGTGTGCTCCTTCTTGGCGAGCTCCGTTGCCAGTGGCAGTAGCAATTCCGGATGGACGTCGCGCAGCACTTCGGCCACAACGCGCACGCCTCCCTCCCCCACCGCCGCCGCGCCCAGCAATTCCGCGCGCGCTTCCGCCAATTGCTGCAGCGCCCCGCGCAGCGCTCTGAAATTCGCATCGCGTTCGGTGAGCGCCTTCTCCACCGCCGCCACCGACTCCTCCGGCGCGCAGCTCAGCCGGTCGCCCAGCGTGCGCAGCAGCGCAAACTCCGCGCTGGCCAATCGCTCCGCCCGGCTGCCGCAAGCAAATTCCACGCGAAAATCCTGGCGTACTTTGGTGCAACGCCGCACCAGTAACGTGCCGATCTGTCCGGTGGACTTCACGTGAGTCCCGCCGCACGGCTGCAAGTCCGCGTCCTCAATCTCGATGGCGCGCAAAATTCCTTCCCGCACCACCTCCTTGCGCACGCCGAGCCGTGCAAGCTGGTCCGCGGTGCCATAGCGCACGATGACGCGCCGGTCCTCGAAAATGATCTGGTTCGCCGCCCGTTGCGCGCCCAGCAGCACGTCCGCGGACGGCTCCGGCCCGCGCAAATCAATCGTGCAGAGATCGCCGCCCAGGTGAAACGACACCGTCGGCAATCCAAACCGCTCTTGAAACATCGCGGAGAGCAGGTGCTGCCCAGTGTGCTGTTGCATGTGGTCGAAGCGGCGCGGCCACGCCACCCAGCCCTGCACGGTACCGGAAGCAAGTTGGCCGTCCACAATATGAAGCACTTCTTCTCCATCGTCCCGCACATCCAGAATGGTCGTTTCGCCGAGCTTGCCCAAATCGTTTGGCTGGCCTCCTGAGGATGGATAGAACGCCGTCTGGTCCAGCAGCACTTCCCACGCCGGGCGCGTGCCGGATTCGGTGGCCATCGGCTCCGCAGGCACGCAGGCGCGCACCTGCGCCTCGAAATTCTGAATGTAGGAATCGTCGTAATAGAGCCGGCGAGTCGCCATGAACGGCAGTCTAGCACGGGCCCTTTTCGTGGCCTAAGACCTCCAGTGTTGTTAGCGGGTCAGTCTCCGATCGGGCGACGCTTTTATCGGACATATGAGTTCCAGTTCGAAAATGTCCGGAAAGGCGACTAACCAGGAGTTGACTACGACTCAAAGACAGGCTCTCGACGGTCATGGTATAAACGCAGTCATGACGCGATTGCTGTCGGCTCAAGCGGGGGTTGGAAACAGAGTGCATGCGATGGCCAATTTCTTTCTGCGAGTAAAGCACTGGCAGATTTTCCTGTTTCTAATTGTTTTCATGCTGGTCACGCAGCTCTTAACCTTGCTTTTTAGGCTGGTAGAGCATCGCTCCGGAACCCTCGCTGCTCTAGCAGCCTTCCTCTACTTGATTGGTATTGGTCTATTCTTGTTGTTCCTCTTTTCCTTCCTCGGTTGGCTGGCATCCGTTGGGTTTTTCCTCGCATCGATTACCCAACCCGCGTTAAAGCTGAAAACTAAATTCTTTCGCTTTGCGCTTATCTATCCAGCCGTATATTTTCCGCCCGCCACGGTTGCGTTGAACCTTGTGCCAACTGACAATCCGTCCATCCTTGTCATCATCCCTCTGCATCTCCTAGCGGCGTTTTGTATGTTCTACAATTTCTACTTCGTTGCGAAAAGCCTAGTCCTGGCAGGCTCTGGCAAGCCAGCGTCGTTCTTGAACTACGCTGCATCGTTTTTTCTTCTCTGGTTTTTTCCAGTTGGAATTTGGATTATTCAGCCGAAGGTCAATCGGCTTTACGGCAAAACAACCAACACAGCACCATTCGTCCCGGCAAGCACGGACTAAGTCCTAATAAACGCCGAATCCGGAAACCGACCCACTACCCCGGTGTTTGTTCACCTGCGAAGTGAGGTCATAATGGGTTACGCCAGGGATCGGAGGAAGTCTCACATGCATCGGTCGGGCATCTGGACCTCGGTTCTTGCCGCAATCGCTCTGTTCTTCCTCGGTACGAGCGTTCTTGCACAAAGCACGAATCCCGCCGCGCTATACGACGAGACCTACCGTCCGCAATACCATTTCACTCCCGCAAGAGACTGGATGAACGATCCCAACGGCCCCGTCTACTACAAGGGCGAATACCACCTGTTCTACCAATACAATCCCTTCGGCAACGACTGGGGACACATGAGCTGGGGACACGCCGTCAGCCGCGACCTGGTTCACTGGCAGCATCTGCCGGTGGCCATCTCCGAAGAGCACGGGATCATGATTTTTTCGGGCAGCACGGTCGTGGACTGGCACAACTCCAGCGGTTTCTGCAAGGAGGCGAACGCGGCTGAGCCCTCGTGCCTCGTTGCCATCTACACCGGCCACACCGAAAAGCTGCAAACGCAAAACCTCGCGTATAGCAACGATCGCGGCCGCACCTGGACGAAGTATGCGGGTAACCCCGTGCTCGACTTGCACATGCAGGATTTCCGCGATCCCAAAGTGTTCTGGCACGAGGCAAGCCACAAGTGGGTTATGGTTGCCGCGCTGCCCACGGAGCACAAGGTGCGCTTCTTCGGCTCGCCGGACTTGAAGCACTGGGCCGCGTTGAGCGACTTTGGCCCCGCGGGCGCGACCGGTGGTGTTTGGGAGTGTCCGGACTTGTTTCCACTTCCGGTGGAAGGAGAAGCCGGGCAAACACGCTGGGTGCTCAGCATAAATCTGAATCCCGGCGGCCAAGCGGGTGGATCGGCTGATCAGTATTTTCTCGGCCAGTTCGATGGCGCCACCTTCGTCAACGCGAACCCGCCGGAGCAAGTCCTCTGGGCCGATTACGGCAAGGATTTCTACGCTTCCACATCTTTCTCCGACATTCCTGCGGCCGATGGACGCCGCATCTGGCTCGGCTGGCTCTTGAACTGGGAATACGCCGGGAAAGTCCCCACGTCTCCGTGGCGCGGGGTGCAATCCATCCCGCGCTTCCTCAGCCTGAAACGCTTCCCAGACGGAATCCGCCTGCAGCAAACTCCTGTAAAGGAGTTGGAGACTCTGGGCCAAAATCACGTGAGTTTAGGCGCGCAGGACATCGCGCCAGCGAACCGCGCTTTGCTCGCCAAGCAGGTCCATGGCGATGCGCTCGAGATCATCGCCGAACTGGATGGTGGCAATTCCGCCGAAGCCGGGATTCGTGTGCGCAAGGGAAAGAACGAAGCAACCACAATCGGTGTGGATTGGGGCAAACAGGAAGTGTTCGTGGACCGGACTCGCTCCGGGAATACGTCGTTCGACGAGAGATTTGCGGGCCGTCATTCAGGGCCGCTGTTCCCAGCGGGTGGCAAGCGGGTCAAACTGCATATTTTTGTGGATCGCTCCTCCGTGGAAGTTTTCGCCAACGACGGCTCTGCCGTTATTTCCGACGCCATCTTCCCTTCCCGTGACAGTCAGGACATTGAATTCTTTTCCTCGAAGGGAGAAGCGCGCATCGTGAAGCTGGAGATCTGGAATTTGCAGTCGGCCTGGCGGTGATCTAGTGTCGTGTCTCCGCAAGCGCGATGCATTTCTCTTTAGGGGGTCAGGGCTTCGGCCCTGACATAAAGCCTGCAAATTGAATTGGGCTTCAGCCCCTGAAGACTCCAAGCTCCTTCTTCGTGCCTCCCGGACATAACAGGAGAAGAACTGACCCGCAAAATCCAAATTGGCTCTTCACTCGTGACTTCTTCACACTCTCGTTGCGTCTTTCTCCTCCCGCATCCGGTACACTGGAGTCATGCCAGTTCGACTGATCGCTCTCGACATTGATGGCACCCTGCTCAACAGCCGCTGGGAAGTTTCCCCGGCGAACCGCGAAGCCATCGCCGAAGCCACGCGCCGCGGCATCGAAGTCGTTCTGGTGACCGGCCGGCGCTACGATTTTGCCCTGCCCGTGGCGCAGCAGATCCCTTCGCCGCTGACAATGATCGTCAATAACGGCGCGATGGTCCGTTCCAAAGAGGGCCACACGCACGTGCGCCACCTCCTGCCGAGGGCCACGGCGCTACGCGTGCTGCAATCCACGGAATCCTGGCGCGAGGGTGCCGCCGTGGTTTTCGACCGCCCGGAAGCGAACCAGATGATCCTGGAAAAGATCGATTGGGAGGATGTCACGCGCGGCGGCTACTTCGCCCGTAACCGCAAGTTTCTAGCGGAATCGCAGCCGCTGGAAGCGTGCCTGACCGAGGACCCCATCCAGGTGATGTTTACGGGTCCGGTTGCGCCGATGCGCCAAGTCGAGCAGACGCTTCGCAGCGTGCCCTTTGCTGGAGACTATTCCCTGGCCGTGACCCTCTACGAGGACAGGGATTTTGCCATGGTTGACGTCATCCACCCCGCCGTTTCCAAGGGCGCCGCACTGGCCGAATGGGCAGGCCTTCGCGGCTATTCGCCTGCCCAAATCCTGGCCATTGGGGATAACCACAATGACCTGGAAATGTTATCCTTTGCGGGTATTCCTGTAGTTATGGAGAATGGCGTGCCGGAATTGAAATCCCGCGGCTGGCATGTGACGCGTTCCAACGACGAGGACGGTGTGGCAGCAGCCATCGCCCACTTCGCCCTCCGGGAGGCCCCGGAATGCGCCTAAGGCTCACCCTGTGCGCCATGGTGGCGGTCTGCGCTCTTACCGCTGGGGCTGCGACCGTCCGCGCGGACTACGTCGTCCTGCGCAGCGGCGCCCGCCTGAACGTCACCGGCTACGAGTTGCTGGGCGACAGGTACCGCCTGCAGATGAACGGCGGTGTCGCCGAAATCCCCGCCAGCGAGGTGGTGGGCATCGAGCCGGAAGAGGTCTTCGAGCCCCTGCCCGAGCCGCTCAGCCCCAACACGCCCTTCCACGACCTCATTCTCGCCGCCTCCGAGCGCTATGGCGTGGACGCCGACCTGATCCATTGCGTCATCGCCATCGAATCGAATTTCAATCCCAAAGCGGTCTCGCCCAGAAACGCGCGCGGCCTTATGCAATTATTGCCGCAAACCGCCGCGCAATTGGGTGTGCGCGATATTTTCGATCCGCGCGAGAACATCGAGGCCGGTACGCGCTACTTGAAGGACGTGCTGGCCCGGTATAACAACAACTTGACGCTGGCGCTCGCCGCCTATAACGCCGGGCCGGAAAGAGTCGAGCAGTACGGCCGGCGCGTCCCGCCCTATCCCGAGACAGTAAAGTATGTGCAAAAGATCTCGCGAAGCTACGCGCATTTCAAGTCTGCCGCCGCTCAGAACAACAAGCCGCAAACTGCCGCCAAACTGGAAGGTCTCCCCGCCGGGAAGTGACCCCTCCGCCCACTCTGTCATCCCGACCGAAGTGGCCCGACTTTTTCTTCCGCGCCGCATTTTGGCGCGTCGGGCCGCGCAGTGGAGGGATCGTGGCACAACGCCAGCGCAATCGTCGGAGCCAGTTCGCTTGCGGTCTTCCTGTGGCACAGTCATTCTTGACTGTGCTCTTGGGTTCCCCTTCTCCGAAACTGAAAACTTACAACTGAAAACTGATAACTCAGAAGATGCTCCATCGCACGTTTTTTGTGCGATGAAATCCCCTTTCAACTTTAGCTTTCAGGATTAGTTCTGATTCGGCGGCGGTGCCTGCAGTGGCGGGCCACCCTCTGGAGGACCCGTTGGCGGATTCGACGAAGGATTCTGGCTTGGATTCTGACCAAAGCCCGGGGAAAACGGCGACGTTGCGCTGGGCGCACCGGCCGGCGTTCCCAGGCCGGGGCCGGTTTGCATCGACCCACCCGCGCCGCCAGCCATATCTTTTGAGGGATCCCAGATGAACTCAAATTCGCGGTAGTTCTTTGCCTTGTCGTACCACAGGAAGGATTTCTTGTTGACCTTGCTGCCCACGCCGATGATGTTGCCCCCCATGATGACGGGTGTCTCGGCCGGGGCGATGGACTGCGGCGTGGACATTGAGTCCGACCCTGCGGGATTTTCGCCGTTGCCGTTGGCGTCCGGCTGACTAGTTGCACTCGGCGCAGTATTCCCGAATCCCGTGGAGTCCATGGTCGAATTGGAAGTGTTTCCTCCCCCGAAAGACGATCCTCCAAATGTGGATCGGCCCGCCGTACCTCCGCCGAAAGACGAACCGCCGAACGAGGATTGTCCGAAGGACGAGCCGCCGGAGGACGTACCTCCGAAACTTGACGACGTGGGTGAAGCGCCGAATCCCGAAGCGGACATTCCGGGCGCGCCGGGTCCCCGGTTCTTCAAACTCCCAATGAGCTGGCCATTCGGGCCCACATAAATCAGCCGCCACGACCCGTCCACGTCATTCATTGGATCCTTATAGGCTTGGCGCATGAAGCGTATGCCCGTCTTCGGTTTGACCAGGTCATCGATTTCCGTCGGGAAGCGGTGCGTCTTCGCGTAATAACGCTTGATTCCGCGGACGTACTGGTTGCCGCGCCACACCATCTCCTTCTCTTTTTCCCGCCGCCCGTCAGTCAGCACATTGGGCGCAACCGTAATCGTCGTGAGCACCAACAGCGCCATGAAAAACATCACCAGGAGCAGGGCGTAACCCCGCTGGCCGGGATTTCGCGCGCGCCCTGTAACCGGTTTCCTCATGCGGAAGGCCCCGGAACGGCCTCGAGTTGGTTGGAATTGCGCGCGCCGGTATTGGTGTCTTCGTACTCGATCCTCTCATTCCCGATGTGCACGATGCGGATATGATTCAGGACCACTTCGCCCTCGCCCACGATGTGTACGTCCTCGCCTTCCAATAGGAAGGCCTGGCGCGCCCCGCTGGAGGGCAGACTGCCGTAACCGAAAAACTTCCAAGGCAATTGCGGCGGCACGATCACCTCTTGCGGCACAGTGTAATCAGGCCAGCGTGGTTTTCCCGCAGCTTTTGACGTTATCACCGGTATCACCACGGGCACCGCCGAGGCTACGAAAGGATTGCGCCCGGAAGGCTTGTACACCGTCTTCTGCGCATCGCCGCGCTGCTTGAAGATGATGCTGAAATCCTGCGCGTTGATCGGCGTATAGTCGGCGTGGAACGTCACTCCCCCGGGCGCACCCTTCACGCGGTCGATATTCGCATACCAGACCAGCGCCGCGATCACCACCAGGGCCGCCAGCGCCAAGACCTGTTTCCGTTGTTTCGTCAATGCCATCAAACTTTCCTGAAATACGTGCGCACGTGCAGGCTGATCTTCAAAAGGTTCGCAGGTCCCTGCCCCGAAGTGTCCGATTCCAATTGCAGCGAATCGACGATATAGACGTTCTTGGAACGCTGCAGTTTGTTCACGAAGCTCACGATCCCGTTGTAGTCGCCGGCCACCGTCGCTTCGATTTCAACCTCGTCGAGCTTGCGCTCCGCCAGCTCCTTTTGGTGAAACCTCAGATCCCCGGTAACCAGGTGCGTATCGCGCGCGTAACCGTTCAGTTCCTGTGAAATCGCGGAGTAACCCTTGCTTGACGGGGGCAGGTCCGCTTCGAACGCGTCAAACTTCTTCAAGACCTCGGGAATATTCTTCTGAATCGCGGCGGCCCGCTCCACGTCCGCTTTTAGAAGCTTCAGTTGCTGCGTTTCGGCCGCCAGTACATGCTGGGGCGTTTCCCGCGCGGTATTCATCTTCAGGTTGAAATAGGCCAGCGCGACATCCGCCACCAGCAGCGCGCCGAGCGCTGTCAGGACGATCCGCTTCTTGAGGTAGAAGTTGGGCATGTTTAGATCGCTGAGTACGACGCCGTAAACTCCACGGTCAGCGGGTCGGCCCCCGGCTGCCCCTGCGTGCCGGTGTGCTCGTCCAGCAGTTCCAGCCGTGAAAAACTCTTAGAGTCTTCAAACGCCTTCAGCAACTTCAGTTTGGCGTCCTCATTCGCCGCGCCAATCGCGAATTTGACTTCCGCGCTGCCCTTATCCAGCTTCGGTTCGATGCGCAAAACGTGTACGCCCGCCGGCAAAGTGTGTTCCAGGTCCATGAACAGCCGCGTCCAGTTAAAGCTGCTGCCTTCCATCACCGCGGCGGTAAATCTGGCGCGGTCCTGCAGCCCCACTGTCTCTTCTTGCGAGAAAAAACGGTCCAGTTGCTCGCGCTGGCTGTAGATCCGCGACATCTCGTTTTGCACCTTCTCCGTGCGGGCGCGCAGATCCGCATCCGCTCGGCGCAGCGTGTAGAAGCGCCAGCCGAGAAGCGCAAACAGAATGGCGCCAATAAGCCCGGCAATTGCCGCCCCCGCAAAGAACGGGCGGTGGCTGACCAGCGGCTTCGTCGCCAGATTCAGTCGTATGTACATGATCCCTTGCGCCTATTCTCCCTCAGCTCCGGTACAACATCCAGCCAACCAGCCCCTCGAGTTCCTTGTCGGCCAGCGACCGGGCCTCGCCTTCCAGCCGGCCCTCCGAAATCGCCGCGCTCAGCAGCGATCGCACCTCGCATTTGAATTCTTCTTCCAGCGGATGCACGAACTCCGGCAAGCGGTACCCCAGCCCTGCCACGCGCACCGCCTGGATGCCTTCCTGCCAGGTGTCCTGATAATAGGCGGCCAGTGGGAATATTTCTTCCAGCAGCATCTGCGGCGTGACCTCGCCCGCATGCGTGGGAAGTTCCGTGCAGCGATACCCCGCGAGTACGCCTTCGCGCACAATCGCGGTCGTCAGCGAAGTTCCCGAAATGCGCGCCAGCAGCGTGGGCCGCTGGTCATGGAGCAGCGCAATCGCCGCCAGTGTCGAGCTGAGCACCACGCCGGGCCGCAGCGTGGCCGACTCCAGCAGCGCTTCGTATTCCTTGACAATGCGCAGCCTGGCGATGGCCGTCACCACGTCCACACCGTCCGTCCTCGGCGCCTGGCGCATGTAGGACAGCAGGGTTTCGTCAACTTCAAACGGCACGCTCTTCTTCAGCTTCCAGCGCAGCATCGGAATCGCTTCCTCGGCCGAGCGCGGGAAATCCTCGAAGTGCTGGACGAACACGCGGATCACCGGATCGGGCAGCAGCAGCGCCACGTCCTCGTCCTTGGCGCCCAGCCGCAGGCACACGTTGGTCACCGCCGATTTCACCGCCGCCGGGTTGCTGAGATTGGTCTCGACCGCCGAGGGCATGATCGCGCCCAGCGGCAGGCCTTCCACGGAGAAACCGTCCAGCGTTCCACGGTGCGTGAAGCGTGCCCCCGCTACTCGCCCCGGCGAAATTTCCACGGCCAGCGGCGGATGCGGAATCGCCTCCATCCAGCGCGAAATATGCCGCACCAGATTGCTCTGGAAAATGCCTTCCTGATACGCGTTTGTGCTACTCAACGAAGGTCACCTTATTGATTTCGCGGAGCGTGGTAGTCCCGGCCCGCACTTTCGCCAGCCCGCTCTCTCGAAGCGTAATCATACCTTCTTCGATTGCCGCACGCTTAATTTCGCTGGTCGGCCGCCGGTCCACGATCATTTCCCGGATGTGGTCGCTCAAGTCCAGCAACTCGCATATCGCGGTACGCCCGTGATACCCGGTGCCGGAGCATTCCAGGCATCCTGGCCCTTCCGCAAACAGGAAACCCGCGGTGGCGGCAGGATCGAGTCCGGACTCCCGCAGTTCGGCTACCGTGTGCTGCTTGGGCTGCTTGCAATTCTCGCAAATCACGCGCACCAGGCGTTGCGCCAAAATGCAATTCAGTGCCGAAACGAAGTTGTACGGCTCCACGCCCATGTTGATGAAGCGCCCGATGACGTCCGTGACGTTGTTGGCGTGTACCGTGGTGAACACGAGGTGCCCGGTCAGCGCGGACTGGATGGCGATTTGCGCCGTCTCCTGGTCGCGGATTTCTCCCACCATGATCTTGTCCGGATCGTGCCGCAGGATCGAGCGCAGGCCCCGGGCAAACGTCAACCCTTTCTTTTCGTTCACCGGAATCTGCGTGATGCCGCGCAACTGGTATTCGACCGGGTCCTCAATGGTGACGATCTTGTCTTCGTCCGACTTGATCTCGTTGATGGCCGCATACAGCGTCGTGGTTTTCCCGGAACCCGTCGGTCCGGTCACCAGCACCATGCCATACGGCTCGTGGATGTACCGCCGGAAGCGCCGCGTTTCATCGCTGGAAAAACCCACGACGTCCAGGCTCAGCTTCTGGAACTTTTCGGAAAGTGTTTCTTTGTCCAGCACCCTTAGCACGGCGTCTTCCCCGTGGTTGGCCGGCATGATGGAAACGCGCAGGTCAATGTAGCGCCCCTTGTACTTCACGCGGAACCGCCCGTCCTGCGGCACGCGCCGCTCGGCGATGTCCAGATCGCTGAGCACCTTGATGCGCGAGATGACCGTGGAGTGCCATTCCTTGGCGATGGGCTGCATGGCGTACTGCAGCACGCCGTCAATCCGGTACTTCACCGCCACTTCGGTGTCACGCGCCTCGATGTGGATGTCACTCGCCCGGCGCTCCAGGGCCGTAAAAATGATCGTTTCCACCAGACGCACCACCGGGCTCACCGTGGAATCGCGCGTCAGGCGGTCCCCTGAAATGGTCTCTTCGCTCTCTTCTTCTTCCTTGGAGACTTGCAGCGTAAACGCTTCGGTAGCTTGTTCCAGCACGCGCTGCGATTGCTCCGTGCGCTTCAGCAAGTCGCCGATCTGGCGGGGCGTGGCGACCTTATAAGCCAGCTTTTTCCCAAGCAGTAGCGGCAGTTCATCGCTCAGGATCACCATGCCCGGATCGGCAACGGCAATCACCAACGTGTTGTTGTGCGTCACCAGGGGCACAAAGTTGTAGCGGAACATCAGGTCCGCGGGGATGGTGCGGAACAGTTCCGGGTCAATGCGCTGTTCCGTCAGATCAATAAAGCCGCAGCGGTAACGCTCCGCCAGGCGCCGCGCCTGTTCGCGCTCCTGCGCCACGTCCGCTCCGCCTCCCGCCGCGGTCGGATCGTGAATATTGGAGTCAGGTGTGGCCATAATCGATTGCGGTCCTTACTTTCCCGCTCCCGCCATGGAGAACGAGAAAATTGGCAAATACAGCGAAATCAGTATAAAGGCTACCAGCAGCCCCATGAATATAAGTATAACCGGCTCAATCACCGCTACCATGGCGCCCAGCCGCAGGCCCACTTCTTCCTCATAAAATTCCGCCACGCTGTTCAGCATCGGCGCCAGCGCCCCGCTGGACTCGCCCACTTCAATCATGTCCAGCGCCAACTCTGGCATCACTTTGCTGGCGGAGAGTGCTCCGTGGAGCGATTCGCCTTCGCGCACCATGTGCGTCGCGCGCCCCACGGTACCTTGCAACAGCCTGCTGGTAATGGACTCGGCTGCCGTTTGCAGCGCGCTGACCAGCGGCGTTCCGCCGGTCAGCAGCGTGGCCAGCGTGCGGCAAAACTGCGCCACCTGGAATTTCAGCAGCGTTTCGCCCAACACGGGTACGCGGAACTTCATGCGGTCGAACGCCACCCCGCCTTCTTCGCTGCGGGACCAGAAAAAAACTCCCAGCAACGTCAGAAATATCGCCGCGATTAGTCCCAGGATGTGATAGCGGTAGTCCACCGTCACGCTCACCAGCAATTTCGTGGGGCCCGGCAGTGGCACGCCCAAATCGCGATACAACAAGGCAAACTTCGGGATCACGAATGTTACCAGGTAAGTCACGATGACCGACGCCACCACCACCAAGAGCGTCGGGTACACCAGCGTCGCCAGGATCTTTTTCTTTACTCCGGTGCTGACTCGCTGGTACGCGATGTAGTAATCCAGCACCCCCGAGAGGTTGCCGCTCTTTTCCCCGGCAAGCAGAGCGGTCGAATACATCTTGGAGAATACTCCCGCCTCGTCCACCGCCTCCGAGAGCGACTTCCCTTCCCGCACTCGGTCGCGAATTTGCGTCAGGACGGGCCGCAGCTTGGGAGCGGTCGCCCGCGTCGCCAACAGGTCCAGAGCGCGCAGGATAGGCAGGCCCGCTTTAATCAAGGTATTAAACTGCTGGTTGAGGATCAGGAAATCGTTGCCGCCGATCTTGCGTTCCTTGCGCACTCCAAGCATCCCGGTGACCAGGCTGCTGCGGGATTTCACGGTGTAGACAAACAGCCCCCGGTCGGCCAGTTTTTGGCGCGCTTCCTCAAGCGTGCCGGCAGCCTCAACGTGCGAGAAGACCCGCCCATTGGCGTCGGCAACGCGGCAGACGAATTCCCCCATAGCCTTCCAGTTTACCTCATTCGGAGAGTACACCAATAAGGGTCAGGGCAGCGCGGTTACATCCTGTACAAGCGGCAGGCTGGGAGCGAAACGCCCTCCACCTCTTACTGACGCAGCCCTGGGGAATCGGGTAGCGGGCCATCCACGATGACCATGCCGGGCTGGGCCTCGAATTGAAAGAGCTTTTTCGCCAAGACCGGATTCCACTGCCAATCCTTGAACGTGAATTCCACCTGTATCCCGGCTCCTTCGTCCATCACGATGCGGCTCAGTTCGCCCTGCGGAGAAAGCTCGAAGAGCACCGCTCCTGCTCCTTTGGCGGCATGCACCTTGGCGGCGTCGCTCCGCTTGCCTCCGCCTTCGCGATTGGCTTCCGCAGCCCCGGCCCCGAGCAGTTCGCAGCGGTACACCTTGTACCCGACCTGCCTCGGCGGGACATCCGCTGCCCATTCCACTTGCGCGCAAATCCGCGAGAGCTTGATGCCGCCGGTCAGAAACGCCAGCGGTGTCCGCCAATCGTCGCTCTTTTTCGCCGGCATGCGCATGGCCGTGTGGTCCGCCGGCGTAATGAACCACACATATTTCCCGTCCGCCAGAAAGGTGTTCTTCTCCGGCGCTTCATAATCCCAGCGCATTTTGCCCGGGTGCAGGAAGTAGGACTCGCCCGCCTCTTTGCGCGTCACCTTACCGTTCTCTGAGTATTCCTGCAGGAACGTCGCGGAAAGCGACCTCGCTTCCCGGTAACGCGCCTCAAATTGCACCAGCACGGCGTCGCGTTTTTCCGCGCCGAAAAGCACTTCAGCTTTTTGGGAAGTCCAACCCAGCATGGAAAGCGCCAGGATTACAGTGCACATGCAGCCCATTGCCGCTGGAAAATTGCCACACCACTCAGTTTGCAGGAAGCGTAAGGTCACCCGTCAATGTATAACAGCCTCGTTGCACGCAATCAAATGGCAGGATCATTCGCAGTCGACGGGCCAGTTGTATTAAAGCGAATCACAAAGGACTCGTCGGTGAAGAACCACCGGCGTCCCGTGTTCCCAGGAATAATGGGATTCGCATTGACGGTGTAGTTCGATGGCGTACTGTTCGGACCGTTGCTCGCCGTGACCACATAGCTAAAGCTGAATCCTGCTTTCGTATTTGGTGCTTGTGCCACAGGGTCGGGTATCAAAAGAGCGCTGCTGGGAGAGGGGGTTCCGCTGGTGCCGCCCAACGACGGCAAGTCTGGCGAAAAACCTGCCCCGAACTGGATGCTATACACGGACTCGGCTGTGTTGATGTCGCGCAAGGTTTGCACCGCGGAAGCTTCATTTGCCGTCATCCTGGACTGGATCAGGTTCGGGACCGCGATTGCGGCAAGGATCAGAATGATTGCCACTACAATCAGCAGCTCAATTAGGGAGAACCCTGTTTGCTTGCGTTTCATAGTACCTGGTCTCCAATCACGCGCTCCCCTGAGTATACAGAAAGAGAGACACCTGAAAATAGAGCAAGCAACTTGCCAAACCACCCCCTTAAAATAACCCCGCTGTTCACGTCAATTAGGAGAAAACTCAACCTCCGACCCATCTAGTTTGCCGCCGCTGTGACCAAAATTGTCCTTTCACGGCCAGAACTTGTCAGACTGATTAATCGTTATAATCTTTTCATCGGACGGTACCAGACAATTCAAAAAAACGGAGCAGGATTGCAATCCTGCTCCGTTTGATTCCTGCGAGTTTCTAACCCGCCGGTGAACTATTAGAGAGCCTTGCCGGTTGCTATCGTGCAGCTGCCTCCAGGCACGCCGGGAACGCCCACTGCCAGGTAGTACAGAACCAGGTTCTGGTCGGAGCAGAATCCACGTGTGCCGGTTTGCGCCGTGGCCGGTTCCGCCTCGGAAGTATACGTACCGGTGCCCGCAGCGCCTGCGGTAACCAGGAAGACGTAGCCGCTCTTTGCAGTACCCACCGTCGTGGCGGTCGCCAGCAGGTTGTCAATCAAGCAGGCGGCCCCTACGGCTGGTACACCGCAAGTGGCGGTGCCACCAGGGCCCAGGGACGTCATCGTTGCGAAGGTGCCAGGATACGTGTTGTTATAGGTCACTTCGCCCGTGTTAATGGTGCGCAGGGAGGCGACTGCGGAGGCCTCGTTTGCCGCCATCTTCGAGCGGATGAGGTTCGGAATTGCGATCGCCGCGATGATCAGAATGATCGCCACGACGATCAGCAGTTCGATAAGACTGAAACCCTTTTGCTTCTTCATGAAGTCTCCTTGAGAGAATGTATCGTGCCAGAGCACGCCCTGAGATGTGCAAGGGGGGGGCCAATGCTAGGAGAGTGCGTACAAAAGTACTATAATATTCGTAACCCATTGACCCCTAATAACTTAGCTCTGGTACACGAGGCGTGTTCCCGAGATTTTGCCAGACTTCAGCCACTCCCCCTCCAAAACCTGACACTTTTCATCACCTCCACATGTCGAAAACCGTCATTTTCCGCTGCCCTGCCAACTCCTCCTCAACAGCTTCTATGACCCCTCGAGAATCCAGCGGCTGGGCGATTTTGCGGTCCTTCCCCGCGGCAATCACGCCGACTTACTGGCCACTCTTTCCGTGCCTTCGCCAAGCGAATCGTTTTCTCTGCGCGCTCGTTGCGCTATCGATTCCTCCCAATTCATAGGCAAGTTATTCCTTTGAGCAAGATCTCTCGCAAACTACGCGGCGTTCATTGACGCCGTGCGGAAACAAAAGTTAACTTGGCTTTTCGGCAGGGCCGAGGTTGGAAGAGGCTACCCTTATGTCTTTGCGCCACCCCCGCACTTCGTTGGCTTCGCTGTTGCGTTCGCCGAGCGCCGCGGTCGCTGCCGCCTTCCTGCTTCGTTTCTTCTTTCTCTGGCTTTCGCACCATCATCAGGACACCGTTCACAATCATTTTGTGAGCTGGGGTGTGGAAACCCTGATGGTTGCCAATTCTCTCGCCGTCGGCCACGGTTTTGCCGAGCCGTTCCCGCGCTACGTCTTCACCACGGCATGGCTCGCCCCCGTGTACCCCTGGCTCGTCTCTCTTGGCGCGCTGGTCTTTCATTTAAGAGACCAGGCCCTGGCCATCTTCTCTCAGATTCTCAATATCATTTTTTCTTCGCTCACCTGCTACCCCATCTATTTCCTCGCCAGGAAAATCTATGGCGCCAGCATTGGCTTGGCTGCAATCTGGCTCTGGGCCTTTCTCCCCGCTGCGATTCTCATGCCCATTGAATGGACTTGGGATCAAAGCCTCTCGGCGTTGTTGCTCTGCCTTCTGCTTTGCCACACCTACCAGCTTCGCGAATCTTCTTCCCCGAAGCACTGGGCAGCTTATGGTCTGTTCTGGGGCGTCGCGGCGCTCACGAATCCCACGCTCTGTGTCTTGCTGCCATTCCTCGCCGGATGGTTGTGGCTTCAACGTGCCCAGCGTGTCATGCCCTCAGCATTGCTTCTCACCCGCGCTGCGCTCTTCTTCCTTCTCGCCCTCCTTCCCTGGACCATACGCAATTACTTCGAAATCGGCGGCCTCTTCTTCGTCAAATCAAACTTCGGAGTGGAGTTCTGGCTGGGAAATAATCCCGAGGTAAAGGACACCTTCACCCCACAGCTTCATCCTATGAGGAGTTATCGCGAGTACGCGCTACTCGCATTGAACACCGAACCTGTCTACAGCCGCCTGAAGCAACGGGAAGCCTTGGCTTTCATCGAAGCCCACCCCCAGACCTTCCTTAAGTTCTGCTATAACCGCTTCGTGGACACTTGGACCGGGAAATACGACTCGCTCCTGGACACCTACATCCAACCCATGGGCGCAGGTCGAATCTATGTTTGGTACAACACCATCTTTTCGCTGCTTGCTTTTGCCGGCCTGCTGGTCGGCCTCTGGACGAGAGCGCGGGAGTCGCTCCCCCTCGCATTCTGCCTGCTCCTTTTTCCCATTCCCTACTACCTCACGCATAGCTCGCTGCGCTACCGCCACCCCATTGATCCTGTAATGACCATCTTCGTTGTGCTTGCCTTGGCAGCGTATTTCGCTCTGTTTCGCCGCCGCGGGGTAACGCTCCCCGCCCCGGGCTCGGAAGTAGAGAATCGCGAGTCCACCGCCACCTGAGCAGACACCCGCAGCTTCCATGGCATCAATAACTTGATTTGGATAGCTCGGGACGGGCAGCGTTCGGCTTCCTGAATTACACCCTGGTTCACTTCTTACCGTCGCGCGCTACAGGCCGTGCTTCCTCGCGTGGTGCCTGAAAGATGGGTAACTGATCCTTAGAAGCTCTGCCGCGCGCGTGCGCACTCCATCCGCCTTCTCTAGCGCGGCCTTCAAGTAGCGCTTTTCGGTTTCCGCGATGACCCGCTCGAAGTCCACGCCTTCCGGCGGAAACGCCGTGCTCTCCAATTGTCCCCCGGCCGCCGTCGCGATTCCCCCCAGCCCCGTCATGCGATCCGGCAGAACCCCGGTGGAAATCTCCGGGCCGCTCTCCAGCGCCACCGCCCGTTCGATGGTGTTCTCCAACTCCCGCACGTTCCCGGGCCAGTCGTAAGATTCCAGGCACTGCATGGCTTGCGGCGATATGCCTGCAACCGGCTTTTCCATAGATTTTCGGAAGCGCTCCAGAAAATGGCGCGCCAGCAGCGGAATGTCATCCCGGCGTTCCCGCAATGCGGGCACGTGAATCGGAATCACGCTCAAGCGGTAGAACAAATCCTCGCGGAACTCACCGGCGGCGATGGCCTTCTCCAAATCCCTGTTGGTTGCCGCAATCACGCGGACATCCACGTCCGCCTCTTCTGTACTTCCCAGCGGCCGCACCTTGCCTTCCTGCAGCACGCGGTAAAGCTTCACTTGCATGGCCTGGTCCATGTTTCCGATCTCATCCATGAACAGCGTTCCGCCGTGCGCCGCCTGGAACAATCCGCGCCGGTTTTCGTTGGCGCCCGTAAACGCGCCCTTGGTGTAGCCGAACAGTTCCGACTCCAGCAATGTTTCCGGGAACGCTCCGCAGTTGATGGTTATGAACGGCGCATGAGACCTCGCGCTGTTCTCGTGAATGGCCCGCGCCACCAGTTCTTTGCCCGTGCCGCTTTCCCCCGTGATCAGCACCCGGCTCGTTTGTGGCGCCACCGTCTGGATCATATCGAAGATCGCGCGCATATTCGGGCTTTGTCCGATGATGTTGTCCAGACCGGTCAGCCGGCGCAATTCCCGCCGCAGGTAACCTGCTTCGTGCTTCCATTTCAGGTTTTCCGCGACTTCGCGTACCACTACGCGCAACTGTTCCACCAGGTCGTGGTCCTTGATCACATACCGGTTGGCGCCTTCGTTCGCGGCCGCGATCGCCGTTTCCAGGGTCGGCACGCCGGTGATCAGCACGAAATAAGCATCGGGCGCCACCTCTCGTGCGTAGCGCAGAAGTTCCACGCCCGTCTCGCCCGGCATGCGCACATCCGAAATAATCACGTCGTAGAGCGAACCTTCCAGCTTCCGTCTGGCGGCCTCCACGCTGTTGGCAATCTCCACGCGGTGGCCTTCCTTGCGGAAGGTGATCTCCAGCAGTTCGCAGATGGACTTCTCGTCGTCAACGACGAGGATGTGCACCATCTCGCGGCCCGCTTCCTTCGCGGCGCTTTTCGTCGCTTGCATAGGTCTTCACTCCACCAGCGGAAGTTCAACCACGAATTCCGCGCCTTTGTCTTTTTCGCTGATCACCGAAATCCGTCCGCTATGCGCTTGCACGATCTGGTACACGATCGCCAGCCCCAGCCCCGTGCCTCCCTCAAAATTGGATTGCAGCGGTTCAAAGATCTTCGTGCGTTGTTGCGGGTCCAGGCCAATGCCTGTGTCCCGGAAAGAGATGCGCAGCCAATCGGGAATTCGCTCCATCCCAACGGTTAATGTTCCGCCCTCGGGCATGGCGCGCAACGCATTGTCGCAGAGGTTCCAGAACACTTGTTTGATCTTGTCTGGATCCACCAGCACTTTGAGTGCTTCCCCGTTGAACGCTCGCTGGATGTGAAATTTATTCCCGACGCCGGGTTTCCTCTCCATCAGCAGCAGCGTTTCGTCCAGCAGCGCGCGCACGTCCGCTTCCTGAAACACGTAGGATTTGTCCCGCGAGTAGTTCAGGAAGTCCGTAATGATGTGATTCAAGCGCTCCGATTCCCGGCTGACAATGCTCACCAGGCGCTTCTCGTCTTCCTCCAACGGCACCAGGCGCCCCAGCTCCTTCACCGCGCCTGCCATGGCCGTCAGCGGCTGCCGTATTTCGTGCGCAATTGCCGCGGAGAGACGCCCTACCGCCGCCATGCGCTCCTTCGTGGCCACTTCCTTTTCCAGGTGCCGCAATTCCGTCAAGTCCTGAAAGTTGAACACATAGCCGCTCCGCGCCGCATCCCGTGTCCGCAGCGGCGAAACCGATATACCCAGGAATCGGCGTTGCCCGCCGGCCGTTCGCACCTCAATCTCACGCCGCAGGGAAAGCCTTTCCGGAAGCGCGGTCATGTCCGGCAGCCAGAATTCCTCGCTGACCTCCCGCAGATCGCGTCCGCGCAGTTCCGCGAACGTCCGCCCCAGAATTTCCTCCCCGGTGCGGTTGATCAGCACCACGCGCCCATCCATGTCCGTGGTAACCAGGCCGCCGCGCATGGAATGAATGATGTCCGCGGTAAAATCCTGGAGTTCCAGCAATTCTTCGCGTTTCTGTTCCAGCTCCGTACTTTTGCGGCGCAGCGAATACGCCAGCAAACTCGCCAGATAAGCCACCGCGAGAAATCCAAACGTATTGCTCAGGAACCACAACCGCAGCGTCTCGACCGTAGGGGCCGCGATCGAAGTTCGTGGCAACCTCCCGGCATCCACAAAAAAAAGCGCCAGCGCGAGCGACGCCAGGCACAGCACCGCGGTTACGAACGCCATCCGCCGCGTGAACAGGATGCTGGCGACGATGATCACCAGGAGGTAGAGCGAGGTGAAGTTGCTGTCCTGCAATCCCGTGGCGTAGACGATTCCGGTAATCATTGCCACATCGCAAAACACCTGGATCGCGCCGAACCAAAACGTCGCCGGCAGCAGACGCACCAGGATCAGGTGCAGGATGCTGATGGTAATCCACAGTATGATGATGGGCAGGAAGTAGCGCGGCGAGCCGCTGGACGGCACATACTGCGGCCACACCACGCCCACACCCAGGATCAGCGCGATCATTAACAGCCGCACGCGCGTCAGCCATTCCAGCCACTCACGCCGATTGAACGTCTGTTCCATAAATGTGTGCTTGGGAAGCGGCCCACGCTTTCCTCATCCTTCATCTTAAACAGAAAAAGGAGGACAGGGGCGAACCTCCTGTCCTCCTTTTCCGAAGAAGCACTCCGCCTAGTGCGCCGAGGCCAGTTTGCCGATCAGCGAGAAGAGCGGCAGATACATGGAAATGACCACGCCGCCGACCACGCCGCCAAGAAACACGATCATGATGGGTTCGAGAGCCGTCAGCAGGTCTTTCACCGCCGCGTCCACTTCTTCCTCGTAGAAGTCCGCGATCTTCTGCAGCATCGCGTCCATCGCGCCGGTCTGTTCGCCCACCGCGATCATCTGCGTCACCATACCCGGGAATACTTCCGATTCCTTCAGTGGTTCGGTGAGCGACTTGCCTTCTTCCAGCGATTTCCGCACCCTGTTCAAGGCCCTTTCGACCACCGCGTTTCCTGAGGTCTTCGCGGTAATGTCCAGGCCTTCCAGAATCGGCACGCCGCTCGCGATCAATGTGCCCAATGTCCGCGTGAACCGCCCCACGGCAATCTTCCGCATCAGGATGCCCAGCACCGGCAGCTTCAGGATCACCGTATCAATGGCTAGGCGTCCTTGCGGTGTGCCATGCCACACCTTCAAACCGATGATGATGGCTACGGCGCCCACCACAATCAAGAGACCGAAGATGCTGCCAACGAAATGGCTGGCCGCGATCACAATCTTCGTGGGCAACGGCAAATCCACACCCATGCCCGCGAACAAGGTCGCGAATACCGGCACCACCTTCCACAGCAGCAGGATGATGACGCCCGAGGCTATGGTCAAGACGCCTATCGGGTAGACCATGGCGGACTTCACCGCGCGCTGCAATTTCACGTTCTTTTCGATGTACGTCGAGAGGCGCTGCAGAATGGTGTCCAGAATACCGCCGGTCTCCCCCGCTTCCACCATGTTGGAGTACAGCGCGTCGAAGACCTTCGGGTATTGCTTCATGGCCGCGGAGAGCGTGCTGCCCCCTTCCACCGCCGAGCGCGTGCCCGTCAGCACCTTCTGGAAGGTTTTGTTCTCCTGCTGGCTCGCGAGAATTTCCAGGCACTGCACCAGCGGCAAGCCGGCGTCAATCATGACCGAGAACTGGCGCGTAAACACGGCCAGCTCCTTCGCATTGACGCCCCCGCCGAAGGTGGGCAGGTTGAACTCTTTGCCCTTCTCCGACATCTTCGTCGGCGTGATCTGCTGGCGCCGCAACAGGCTTTGCAGCTCCGTCTTGCTGCTCGCCGTCATTTCGCCTGAGACTGACGAACCCGCCCGATTTGTTCCCCGATAAGTAAAGACCGGCATAGTATCTCCTCCTCAGCGGTCAAAAAGTTTTCCGAACTTCCGAAACCCCATTCACCGATGCAATCCCTCAGTGCTTAGCGCCAACCGGCGCCTTCCCAAAGGTGGTCTTGCCCGCGGTGGGCGCCGTCGCCACCCCACGGTTGATCATGTCCTGCAGCTCGTCCGGATTCGACGAACGCGACAACGCCATATCCAGAGTGATGAGTTTCGCGAAATACGCGTTGGCCAGCCCCTGGTTAAACGTCTGCATCCCGGTCTGCCCCGTGCCCGTCTGCATCGCCGAATAAATCTGGTGAATCTTGTCTTCCCGAACCAGGTTGCGGATGGCCGGCGTCGGTATCAGCACCTCCATCACCATCACCCGCCCCCGCCCGTCGGAACGCGGCAACAGAGCCTGGCAAAGGATTCCTTCCAGCACCATGGAAAGCTGCGCGCGAATCTGCGGCTGCTGGTGCGAGGGGAACACGTCGATAATGCGGTTGATGGTGGAGGCCGCCGAATTGGTGTGCAGTGTCGCGAAGGTCAAGTGGCCGGTTTCCGCGATGCGCAGCGCCGATTCGATCGTTTCCAGGTCGCGCATTTCTCCGATCAGCACAACGTCCGGGTCTTCGCGCAGCGCGGCGCGCAGCGAGTTGGCGAACGAATGCGTATCCGAGTGCACCTCCCGCTGGTTCACCAGGCACTTCTTGTGGTTGTGCAGAAACTCGATGGGGTCCTCGATCGTGATCATGTGCTCTTCACGCTCGGCATTGATCTTGTCGAGCATGGCGGCCAGCGTCGTGGACTTGCCGGAACCCGTCGGACCGGTCACCAGCACCAGCCCCCGCGGCTTGTCGCAAAGCCCCTTCACCACCGGCGGCAATCCCAGCGCGTCGAAGCCCTTGATCTCCCAGGGAATCGTACGGAAGACCGCGCCCACCGCGCCGCGCTGATTGAAAACGTTCCCGCGGAAACGCGCCAGGTTTTTCAACCCGAACGAAAAGTCCAGCTCCAGGTTTTCCTCGAAGCGGTGCTTCTGCGCATCCGTCAGCACGCTGTACGCCAGCGATTTCGTGTCCGCCGCCGTCAGTGGAGGCATGTCCAGCGGACGCAACCTGCCGTGCACGCGCACCCGGGGCGAGCTGTTCGTCGTGATGTGGAGGTCGCTGCCTCCCATTTCGATCATCTTTTTGAGCAGTTCGCTCAGTGTTATGCCTGCCATGGTCGCACCCTCTCCGGACTATAAAACCGTTTCTCTCAGGACTTCTTCCATCGTGGTCATGCCTGCCGCTACTTTGATCAACCCGCTTCGCCGCAAGGTGATCATTCCTTGTTCGATGGCTTTCTTCTTCAATTCCAGCGCCGAAGCCCCCACCAGGATCAGCTCGCGCAGTTCGTCATTGATCTCCATCACTTCATACAAACCCGTGCGCCCTTTGTACCCGCCCTTATTGCACGTCGAGCATCCCTTGCCATGATAAATCTTGGTTGTTTTGGCTTCCTCGGGCGAATACCCCGCGTCGATCAGCGCCTGTTCCGGCACTTCCAGCTCTTCCTTGCAATTCACGCAGATGCGCCGCACCAGGCGCTGCGCACAAATCAGGTTGACCGAAGTGGCCACCAGGAAGGGCTCTATGCCCATGTTCATCAAACGGCTGATGGTCGAGGGCGCGTCGTTGGTGTGCAGCGTCGAGAGCACCAAGTGCCCGGTCAAGGCCGCCTTTACGCCGATTTCCGCCGTCTCGAAGTCGCGTATCTCTCCCACCAGGATGATGTTGGGGTCCTGCCGGAGGAAGGCGCGCAACGCCGCCGCGAAGTTCAGCCCGATCTGCTCCTTCATTTGCACCTGATTGATCCCCGCCAACTGGAACTCCACGGGGTCCTCCGCGGTCATGATGTTCGTCTCCACCTGATTCAGCCGGGACACCGAGGAGTACAGCGTGTTCGTTTTGCCGGAGCCCGTCGGCCCGGTCACCAGCACCATGCCATAAGGCCGCAAAATGTTGCGCTCGAATTTCTTCAGCGACTCCGCCTCGAATCCCAGCTTGGTCATGTCCAGCCGCAGGTTTTCCTTGTCCAGCAACCGCAGCACGATCTTTTCGCCGTACAGCGTGGGCACCGAGGACACGCGGAAGTCCAGTTCTTTCTTTCGGCCTTCGGACTTGTACTTGATCATGATGCGCCCGTCTTGCGGCAGCCGCTTTTCCGCGATGTCCAGCTTCGCCATGATTTTCAAGCGGCTGGTCATGGCATCGCGCAGCTTCAGCGGCGGGTTCATCACCGTCTGCAGCACGCCATCCACGCGGAACCTCACGCGCATCTCGTTCTCGTACGGCTCCACGTGAATATCGCTCGCACCACGCTTCACGGAATCCGTCAGGATCAGGTTCACCAATTTGATGATGGGCGCCTCTTCCGCCGCCCTTTCCAGCGCCGTCGCGTCCAACTCCTGCTCTTCGGCAGCCAGTTCCAGTTCCTGGTCTTCGTCCACCAGGTCCTTCATCAGGTTGCTGAGTTCTTCGTGGCTGGAGGCCCCGCCACCGTAGAACCTCGTGATGGCTTCGCCGATCGCCGATTCCGACGCCACCACCGGCTCCACGTTGAACCCGGTCATGAACTTGATGTCGTCCATCGCGAACACGTTCGTGGGATCCGTCATCGCGATGGTTAGCACGGAGCCCACGCGCGACAGCGGCACCACCTGATAGCGCAGCGCCGTGTCCTGCGGGATCAACTTAATAACGTTGGGATCGATTTCGTAATACTTCAGGTTGATGGACGGTACGCCGTATTGCCGCGAAAGCACACCGGTGATGTCATCATCGGTGATATAGCCCATCTTCGTCAGGCAGCTTCCCAGCTTGCCACCATTCGAGCGCTGGAATTCCAGCGCCTTATCGAGCTGGTCCTGCGTGATAAGGCTTTCCTTTAACAGTATTTCGCCCAAACGGACGGACATCCGTAACACTCCCTAGAGGCGATACTCCCACCGCTCAACATAGCAAAGGGGCGCGCTCCGTGTCCTCCGATTTTGAACCATCGTTGTGAATTCGCTAATACCTGTACCCTCGAACAGGCTCCCACGCCACGGGACACTGCCTCTTTCTTGACTTGCTCCCAAGGCGTGGCTATCTTGCAAAGGAGATGTCTGCACACCGTGTCTTGCCAATCCTCGGGCAGTTTGCGCCGCCCGGCGCGAATCCCCTGCGCTACCAGGTCCCCGCGGCTGTGCCGCAGGCCCCGCACGCCCTGCAACTCTATTATGACGCATTGTTCCGGGCTTACGGCCCGCAACACTGGTGGCCGGGAAGAACCCGCTTTGAAGTCATTGTTGGCGCCATCCTTACGCAGAACACCAGTTGGACCAACGTCGAGCGCGCCATCCGCAATCTCCGCCGCCAGAAGTTGCTCTCCCCCATCGCCGTCGAGCGCGTCTCCCCCGCCCGCCTGGCCCGGCTGATTCGCTCCTCCGGCTACTTCCGCCAGAAGGCGCGCAAGCTGAAAGCCTTCGTACGTTTCCTGCGAGCCGCCCACCAGGGTTCGCTTACGAAAATGTTTCGCGCGTCCACCGCCGTTCTCCGCGAGCAACTCCTCGCCGTTCACGGCATTGGTCCCGAAACCGCCGATTCCATCCTCCTCTACGCCGGGAAGCATCCTGTGTTCGTGGTGGACGCCTATACCCGGCGCATTCTGGAGCGCCACCATCTCGCCCACGGCAAACATTCCTACGAGGAAGTTCGCGCCCTCTTTGAGCACAACCTGCCCCTCAGCGCCTCCCTCTTCAACGAATACCACGGCCTGATCGTGCGCACCGGCAAAGACTTTTGCCGCTCCCTCGCTCCTCTTTGCGAAAACTGCCCCCTCAAGCCATTTCTTCCCCTATCACCGGAGGCCGCTCCGTGACCCCTCCAAAGCCCAAGTCGCAACTGCGTCTGGTGATTGGCGGCATCCTCGTTACTCTCCTCCTGGCCGCCGTCTTCACCATGGGCTCCCTCGACGTGCCCATCGAACCGCGCTCCTGGCGCGTGCTCATGCCCCTGTATGCGGTGAATTGTTTTATTACCGCCGCGCTTCTCATCTTTGGACTCATCCTCACGCGCAGCATTGTGCGGCTGTGGGCCGAACGCAGCAAAGAGCACCTCGGGGCGCGCTTCAAAACCAAGATGGTCCTGGGCGCCATGGTCGTTTCCCTCCTCCCGGTCATCTTCATGTTTTTCGCCAGCTACTCCCTGCTGAATCGCACCCTTGGACGCTGGTTCCCTCGCCCGCTCGAAATTGCTTCGGAAGAAACGCAAAAGCTGCTGAACGACCTCGGCCGGAGCACCCTGCCTCGTTTGCACACGCTGGGATATCAGGCGGCCACACACCTCGGCGAGTCTCCGGACGCCTTCCTCCAGCATGCCTTTGCATCCGGACTGGACGCCGTGTGGGTCTTCGATTCCAAGGGCAACCTGCTCCGCGGCGGCGTTACCTGCGACGACCAGAATGAGGACCGCTCCAAGGAACTCTGCAGCGTGAGCGGCATTCCGAGTTCCCAACAGCGCGTCCTGCCTAGCGGAGTCGAAATTTGGCAGGCCAAGGACAACAGCTACTTTGCCGCGCGCGTCCCGGTCACCTTCAACGCCGCAGAAACCGGCACGCTCGTAGCCGCCTATCGAACCAGTCCTGACTTTGTGACGCACTGGAACACCATCCAGGCGCAAACCAGGGAATACGAGAACGTGAAGCAGAACCTGCGCACCGTCAAGCGCCAGATGCTCCTGATTCTCTTTTTCTTTACCGTGCTCGTTCTTTCCGCCGCCACCTGGGTTGCCCTGTTCCTCGCCAAACAAGTCACCGTGCCTATCCAGGCGCTCGCCGAGGGCACCCGCGAGGTTTCCGCCGGCAATTTCGACTACCAAGTGCCGGAACCGGTGCAGGACGAACTCGGCAGGCTGGTCCGCTCCTTCAACACCATGACCACCCAGTTGCGCGACAACCGAACTCAGATTGACGAGTTCACCCGCAACCTCCAGCAGGCTGTTCAGGAACTCGAACGCCGCCGCCAGTTGATGGAAACCGTCCTCGAGAACATTCCCGCCGGCGTCATCTCCCTCGACGCCGACGGTAAAATCCTTCGCACCAACACCGCTGTTAACAATATGTTCGGCGTGGCCACCCGCGAGATTGCTTCCCTCGAACTCCTCCTGGGGCCCGAAGCCGGCCGCATCCTCCAGCACCTGATGCGGCGCTCCCTGCGCATGGGCGTCGTTTCGCGCGAGGTTGAACTCGTGGTTGGCGGCCGCGTCCTCCATCTCGCCATCACTGTCAGTTCCCTGGGCCCGCGCAAAGCCAATTCCGGGTTCGTGCTGGTTTTTGACGACCTCACGGAAGTTCTCCGCGCGCAAAAATCGGCCGCCTGGCAGGAAGTGGCCCGCCGCATCGCCCACGAGATCAAAAATCCGCTCACGCCCATTCAACTCTCGGCGCAGCGCTTGCGCCACCAACTCGAGCGCCGCACCGGCGCTTCCGAACCGCCCAAGGATCCCGATCTCGCGCGCATCGCCCGGGAATGCGCCAGCCTTATCGAACGCGAAGTGGCCACCCTCTCCGCCCTGGTCAACGAATTCTCCCAGTTCGTGCGCTTCCCCACCGCAAAGCTCCTTCCCACCGATACCAACACCACGGTCAACGAAGCCGTGCAGGTCTTTGCCGGCCGCCTCGACGGCATCACTCTGAAAACATCCTTCGAGGAGCATCTCCCCGCCGTGCGCGCCGATGGCCCGCTCCTCCGCAGCGTCATCGTCAACTTGATTGACAACGCCGCCGAAGCCCTCGAGGATGCTCCCTGCCGCGAAATCACCGTCGCCACCCATTTGCGCTCGGAATCCGATACCATTGAAATCGCCGTTTCCGATACCGGCCACGGCATCTCCCCGCAGGACAAGGACAAGCTCTTCCTGCCGCATTTTTCCACCAAGGAACGCGGCACCGGACTGGGCCTGGCCATCGCCGCGCGCATCATCTCCGAGCACGGCGGCTCCCTCCGCGTGGAGGATAATCGCCCCGTCGGTTCGCGCTTTTTGATCGAGCTGCCCGTCGCCGAATTCTCCACCGCGGCCCCGGCGGAACGTTCTGGAATGGATAGCAATTCATGAGCACGGCGCACAAAATTTTGATCGTGGACGATGAGGAGGGCATCCGCGAATCGCTTGCTTCCATCCTGCGCGACGAACATTACGCCGTGGAAGCCGTGGGCTCCGCTGAAGAGGCTCTGGACCGCATCGCCGTCGGCGACCTGCACGTCATTCTTCTGGACATCTGGCTCCCCGGCATTGACGGCATGGAGGCCCTCAGCCGCATCCGCAACATTCCCGATGCGCCCGCGGTCATCATGATTTCCGGCCATGGCAACATCGAAGCCGCCGTGCGCGCCACGAAACTTGGCGCCTTTGACTTCATCGAAAAGCCGCTCTCCCTCGAAAAAGTCACCGTCCTGGTCCGCAACGCCATCCAGCAGCGCCGCCTTCAAGAAGAGAACCAGGCATTGCGCAGCGAGTTCAGCCAGCGCTACCGGGTCATCGGCGACAGCGTCCCCATGAAAGCCTTGCGCCAGCAAATTGCCGTCACCGCTCCCACCAACGGCCGCGTGCTCATTTATGGCGAGAGCGGCACCGGTAAGGAACTCGTCGCCCGCGCCCTGCATGCCGGCAGCCTTCGCAATCGCGGCCCCTTCGTGGAAGTCAGTTGCGCCGCGATCCCCGAGGAATTGATCGAGTCCGAGCTTTTTGGCCATATCAAGGGGAGTTTCACCGGCGCCAGCGAGGACAAAATCGGCAAGTTTCAGAAGGCCGACGGCGGCACCCTCTTTCTGGACGAAGTCGGCGATATGAGCCTGCGCACGCAATCGAAAGTCCTGCGCGTTCTGGAAGAGCAGCGTATCGAGCGCATCGGCTCCAACGCCGCCTTGAACGTGGACGTTCGTGTCCTCGCCGCCACCAACAAAAACCTCGAAAAAGAAATCGCCAGCGGCGCTTTCCGCCAGGACCTTTTCTACCGCCTCAATGTCATTCCCTTTTTTGTGCCGCCCCTGCGCGACCGCAAGGAGGACATCCCGGTCTTCGCGCGCTTCTACCTGAACGAATTCAGCGCGGAATACGGCAAGCGCACCCGCGAACTCAGCGAAGGCGCGATGGAAGTCCTGCTGCGCTACCCCTGGCCCGGCAATGTCCGCGAGCTAAAGAACCTGGTGGAACGCCTGGTGATTGTCTGCCCGCAAGCGCGCATTGAGCCGCACCATCTGCCGCCGGAGCTCTTCCGCGGCGTGGCCGAAAGCCCGCAGCACCCCTATTCCACATTGCACGAAGCCCGCAGCGCCTACGAGCGCGAATTCATCCTCCGCAAACTTCAAGAGCACCGCTGGAACATGACGCAAACCGCCTCCGCCCTCGGCCTCGAGCGCTCCCATCTCTACCGCAAAATGAAGTCCCTAGGCATCGCCGCCCCCGAGTAGCCTCACCCATCTATTTCCCGTCGCTGTAGCTCCGGCCTTCAGACCTGAGGCTTTTTCTTGGGGTCCTCTTGCTTTTGTAGAGGCCGCCTTCTGAGGCAGGCGCCTTGGTCGTCAGAAACAATCTCACTCCTCTTCCTTTTTGCCCTGCTCTTCTATCAGCCCTTCCAACTGCGTGTGCCAATTCAATTCCCGCACCTGCATCGAATTTTCCCGCCAGTTCGGCACCACCTTCACGAACAGCCCCAGATAAATCTTTGTTCCCAGCAAGCTCTCCAGTTCCTTCCGCGCCTGCGTCCCGATGCGTTTCAGCATGTCCCCCTTATGCCCGATCAGGATTTTCTTCTGCGAATCGCGCTCCACGTGCATGGTCACTTCAATTCGCAGGATCTTCGGCGTCTCCTCAAACTTGTCCACGATCACCGCCAGCGCGTGCGGCACCTCGTGGTACGTCAACTGAATCGCCTTCTCGCGGATAATTTCGCTGGCCAGGAACCGCTCCGGCTGGTCCGTAATCTGATCCTCGGGAAAAAACGGCTCCCCTTCCGGCAGGTTCTTGAAAACTTCTTCCAGCAACTCCTCGCAACCGTCGCCCCTCAGCGCGGAAATGGGCATCAGCGCCGCGAAGGGAAACGCTTTCGAAAACGCATCCATCAGCGGCAGCAATTTCGGTTTTGGTATGTGGTCGATCTTGTTCAACGCCAGGATGGTCTTCCCCTCGAACCGTTTAGCCTTCTCCAACAGCAGGGCATCCTCATGCGGCAGCGCCCGTATGGCATCCACCATCAGCAACAGCACGTCAATCCCTTCCAGCGCCGCCGCCACTTCGCGCATCATCTGCCGGTTCAGCACCGAATCGGCTTCATGCACACCCGGCGTATCAATGAACACCACCTGCCCCTGCGGCTGCGTCACAATCCCCTGAATGCGGTTGCGCGTGGTTTGCGGCTTTGACGTAACAATCGCCACCTTCTGCCCCACGAACCGGTTCAGCAGCGTGGACTTCCCCGCATTCGGCCGCCCCACTATGGCCACGAACCCCGCCCGCCGCTTCTTCTCTTCCCCTGCTGTCTCCGCTATTTTTTCCACGATTCTTCTTTCTTCCGCTGCCCGACCACTCACCCGTCAACGATCAGTTGGGTGCTGGCGAAGCCGCTGCCGGCAAATGCCGCGCGCGCAGCCGCAAAACTTTTCGCTGGTTCGCTTCCACCACTTCAAACCGGAACCCTTCCAGATCGACCTTGTCCCCCGGTGCGGGCACTTTTCCGGAAACATGGCTCAGCAAACCCGCAATCGTCGTCACCGTCTCGTCAGACTCTTCCCCAAAATGCACGCCGAGCAACTCTTCCACATGCGAAATGCTCATGCTGCCGCGCAGCACCAGGCTGCCGTCCGGCTCCCGCACCGCGTCCGGCGCGGGCTGCATCGCGTCGGCGCCGCTCTCGCCCACAATCTCCTCCACCAGATCTTCCACCGTCGCAATGCCCGCTACGCTCCCATGCTCGTCAATCACCACTGTCAGCGCCTGGTCCTTCTGCCGCATCTCCCGCAGCAGGTCCGAGCCCAGCTTTGTTTCCGGCACAAACATCGTCGGCCGCGCCAGTTCCCTCACCTTGCGCTTCGGCAAGTCCGTATCGGCAATTTGCAGCAGGTCCTGTGCGTGTACCACGCCGATGATATCGTCCAGCGATTTCTCGTACACCGGCATTTTCGCGAACTTCGTCTCCACGTACCGCGTGTGCATCTCTTCCAGCGTGGCGTCCGCTTGCATCGCCACCACATCCGGCCGCGGCGTCATCACCTCGCGCACCCGCTTGTCGCTGAACTCCACCACCTGCTCGATCAAGTCCGCCTGCTCCGGCTCGATGATGCCTTCTTCTTCCGCCACTTCCACCAGCGCCTCAATGCCCTCTTCCGTGCGCTGTTCGTCGGTGCGCTCCACTTCCTGCTCTGAAATCCGCGCCAGCGATTCCGTGCCTTCCAGGAACACGCGCACCGGCCATACCAGCCACATCGCTATGCGAACCACGGGCAGCAGCGGCAGCAGCCATCGTCCCGTCGTCCGGTACAGCAGCATGTCCGGAATGAAGTGCATCAGCAGGACCACTTCCAGCGACAGGAACACCAGAAATTGCAGCCCCGCCTCCCAGCGGTTTGGCACCAGGTACACCACCGCCCGCGTCGTCTCCAACACTACAAACGCGAGCCAGAAATGTCCCAGGATGCGGAAAGTTCGCCCGCCGCTCCGCCGGTTGATGTTCAGCTTCGGCTCGATCTCCGCTTCAAAGATGTCCAGGTGTTCGTGAACGCGCCCCGTCGTCATCCGCCCCAGTTCGCGGTAGATCAGCGCCAGGTAAGAAAAAATCGGCAGGCCCAGGGCCAGCACCAGCACGCTGCCGACAGAGGCCCACAGTAACATCATTGGCCAATCCCCAATCGCCGCCGCAGCCGCATTTCCACGCGTTCCATCTCGCCGCGATCGGCCTCGTGATCGTACCCCAAAAGGTGCAAGACCCCGTGCAGGATCAAAATTTGCAGTTCCTCCATCAGCTTCCGTCCCAGCGCGCGCGCATTGCGCCGCGCCACTACCGGCGAAATTGCTATATCACCCAGAAACGCGCCGCGCGGTTTGCGCTTTGGATTCCCGCGCAACTCCGGCTTACACCTTTCCTCCACGGGAAACGACAACACATCCGTGGCCCGCTTTTTCCCTCGATACGTTCCGTTCAGCCGGGCCATCTCTGCATCCCGGATCAAGCGCACGGCCACGCAATCGCCCCGCAAGCCCAGTTCGTATTTTACGCGTTGCAGAAATAATTCCAGGGGACGCACCCGCACGCGCACCACGCGCTGGTGATTCTCAATTGCGGCAACGTCGCGCTCCGCCCTTGGGGCTCTGGGGTCGCGTCGATTCAGTTTCATCCCAATCAACGATCTGCTTGCCCGGTTTTTTCCGGATCCCTCGCCGGGACCGGGGCCTTCCCATTCCCCGCCCGCTGCGGATTCGAGCCGTCAAATTCCTCGTACGCCCGGATGATCTGCTGCACCAAATTGTGCCGCACCACATCCTTCTCCCCAAACTGCACCACGCTGATCCCCGGTATGCGCCCGCAAATCTCCATCGCCTCCACCAGCCCGGACTTCTTCCCCGCCGGCAAATCAATCTGCGTCACGTCGCCGGTAATCACCGCCTTGGAGTTGAAGCCCAGCCGCGTCAGGAACATCTTCATCTGCTCGCTGGTGGTGTTCTGCGCCTCGTCCAAGATCACGAACGAATCATTCAACGTGCGCCCGCGCATGAACGCCAGCGGCGCCACCTCAATGATGCCCTTCTCCAGAAATCGCTCCAGCTTGTCCGCGTCCAGCATGTCGTACAGCGCGTCGTACAGCGGCCGCATGTACGGATCGATTTTCTGCTGCAGCGTGCCCGGCAGGAAGCCCAGCCGCTCGCCTGCTTCCACCGCCGGCCGCGCCAGGATGATGCGGTTCACCTGCTTGGTCAGCAGCGCGCTCACCGCCATCGCCACCGCCAGGTAGGTTTTCCCCGTGCCCCCCGGCCCGAACCCGAACGTCATGTCGTGCGTTTCGATCTCTTCCATGTACCGCTTCTGGCCCGCGGTTTTCGGCGTGACGGTCTTCTTCCCGAACGACCGCGTGCGCCCGTGCTCGAACATGCCGCGCGGCGATTCGTGCGGCTCTTCCGTGGCCACGCGCATCAGCGACTTCACCTCCGTGCTCGAAAGCATCCGCCCGTGCCGTGTCAGGTGGTTGTACTCCTCCACGATCCGCACCGCCTGGTCCACGCTGTCCTGCTCGCCTTCCACCGTCAATCGCGTATCGTGCAGATTCGTGCGCACCTGCAACGAGTCCTCCAGCAGCCGGATATTTTCGTCCAGAGTGCCAAAGAAGGGTTCAATTTTCCCGGTAATGTGTATCGTGCGTCTCATCCACTTGGAAGGTTGCTCTGCCGTGCGAAACGCGTGCCCGATGGGAGTCCTCCTGAAAAGTTCAGGCCGCGTCGCAGCCCAATCACGGAGAAACTCCATTCAACGTAGCGCACCCCCGCCCCCCGGTCAAGTTACACGCAAGTAACAAGCCCCCGTTCCATCAACCGCGCGCCGCGCTCAGTCTTAATTTCATGTAGTGGCCGACCTTCAGGTCGGTTCTTGGGTTTCTCTTGCTTTTGCGTGGCCGCCTTCTGCCCGCCCGCCGCGTTCTGGCGGGAGTCCTGCCGCATTTCGCATTTCGCTTTTCCTACTTCCTCCTGTCCTTTTCTATCACATCGCGTGCGGAGTACAGTTGCGCCCTGATTACCTGTCCTTTGGTACGCCAGAGCTATGGACGAACACAGCGCCTGAGAGAAAACTCATCTTGCAGCGTGGAAAACGAAAGTGTGCATCTCATGAGGGAGGCCAAGGCCATGTTCGTATCCGCAGCAAAACACATTTTGCTCGGCTCGGCGGCTCTGCTGCTGACTCTCCCCGCGATGGCCGCGGAGGAAAACAATTTGGCGCTCGCCGCTCCGCCACCGCACGCTCTTGTCAGTTGCCCCGGCATGCCCAGCGTGCCCATGACCGCGGACGCCGAACAGGCGCTCCCCCTGCGCCTTGTCGCCAACCTCACTTGCGGCGGGGACGTGGCTGTGCTTGCCGACAACGAGGGCTACACCGCGCTCGTGCGCTCCAGTGACGGCAAGGAAGGCTACGTCGCGCGCATGTACCTGTTCATGGGCAAGAGTCCCGCCAAATCCGCCGCGCCGGCCCATCCGGTGGTGGCTGCCGCGGTCAATGGTATCGCCCGCTGGAACGCCGCCGCACCCGGATGTGATCACTTCCTCAGCCAGGGCCGCCTCGTTGAATCGCTCACCGCCAACGGCGTCACTGTTCAAGTCTTGCTCCAGGACACCGGCTGGAAACTCCGCGCCTCCATTGCCATCTTTAACCAGACCGGAGCGAATCTGGATGTGCTGCCCGCGCTGATCACTCTGGATGAATTGCAGCCTAACTTGCGTCCTCTGCCCGCGCAGAGCCCCGCCAAGATCGCCCACGCCGTGAACCATCAATCTCTCTGGACGATGGCCAGCGCCCAGCCCTCTCCCAGCGCCGTGGTGTTCCGCGAGGTTAGCCCCGCTGCGCCGCAAAACTTGGCCTACCGCTCCAATGCTGCGCCTGACTATCTGAGCCCGCGTTACGTCGTGGCTTCAGCAAACAAGCCCCCCGTGCTTGAAGATTCCACCGATCCGCTCGTTCTTGCTCTGAATGCCGGTTCACTCGCGCCCCAGCAGAAAACCGCCGGAGTCATCTGGTTTGCCCGCGACGCCAGCGCCCGCGAACTCTCTTTGCGTGTTCCCATCGGCGACCTCGTCTTCGATTTCCCGCTCTCCTTCGAAGCGCACAAGTAGCCCGCGCCTCTCGCCCCGCATTTTGGCGCGTCGGGCCGCGCAGTGGAGGGATCGTGGCGCAACTCCAACGCCGTGGTCGGATCCATTTTGCTGTGCCGTTTGCGGCATCGCCCACACTGTCATCCCGACCGGGGGCCCGCGCCGTTTGCGGCCGGAGTGGAGGGATCCCTCTGTCGCTTCTCTCTTTTCCGCGCACTCTGCGGCACAGACACTCCTGTCTGTGCTCTTGGGTTTTCCCCTTCCGCTCTTCTCTGCGTGTCTCAGCGAACTCTGCGTCCCTGCGTTGTCTTTGCTTCTTTGCCTCTTTCCTTCTCCGCCCTCAATCCGCCGGCACCGCCCGGCTCCTCGCCCACTCTCGAATCGCGGTAATCTCCTCCGCCCGCGTCACGCTGAGCGGCTGTGTCGCGTGAATCTCCTCCAGCAGTACATCCGTCGATAGCTGCTGCTTGCGGTTAAACGCGGTATACAACCCCGCCACGATTGCCTGCTCAATCTCCGCCCCGGAAAATCCGTCGCTCGCCGCAGCCAGCTTGTTCACGTCAAAACCCGCGGCGTCGCGTCCGCGCTTCTTCAAATGCAAATTGAACAGCGCCGCTCGCACCTCCGCCTTCGGCAAATCCACAAAAAAGATCTCGTCGAAGCGCCCCTTGCGCAGCATTTCTGGCGGCAGAATCGTGATGTTGTTGGAGGTCGCCGCCAAAAACACGCCGCTCTCGCGGTCTTGCATCCACGTCAACAGCGTGGCCAGCAGCCGCTGCGAGAGTCCCGCGTCCGCGTCCCCGCTCGACCCCGCGGAGGCGAAGGCCTTCTCAATCTCATCAATCCACAGCACCACCGGAGCAAGTTTCTGCGCCAGGTCCAGCGCCTTCTTCAGACGCTTCTCGCTTTCGCCCACGAACTTGTCGTATAGCGCCCCGGCATCCAGACGTGCCATTTCGTAGCCCCACTCTCCCGCCACGGCCCGCGCCGCCAAGCTCTTCCCGCAGCCTTGCACTCCCGTGATGAGCACGCCCTTCGGCGGCACCAACCCAAAACGCTGGCCCTCCGGCGTCAGCGCGCTCTTGCGCTTGCCGATCCAATCGCGCAATCCCTGCAGCCCCGCCACATCGCTGAACGAAGTGTCGCGCTTCACCGTTTCCAGCAGCCCCTCCGTGCGCAAAGCCTGGCGCTTCGCTTCCAACACATCATCCAGCAGCCCCGCGTCGACCTTGTTCCGCGCCATGACGCACTTCCGCAATACCCGCAGCGCTTCCTCTTCCGGCAAACCCACCAGGTTTTTCGCCAGTTGTCCGATGCCCGCCATATCGAGTGTCACGGGCAACGCATGATCGCGAGTGATTTCCGCCAACACGAATCTCACGCCCGGCAGCAATTCCTCCGCCCCCGGCAACCCCAACTCGTAGGGCGCGACATCCGCCGCCACTTCGGGCGGCAACTGAATCGACGCGGCCACTAATACCATGCACCTTCGCGCCGTGCGGAACCCGTCGGCCAGATCGCGCAGCCTCCGGCTGATGCGGTCGTTGTCGCAATAGCGCGCAAAATCTTTCAACAGAAAAATCGCGTCGCCCTGAATCGTGGCGATGTTGGCCAGCGCCTGCTCCGGCTGATCCGAATTGTAGAGCGCCGCGCCCCCGGCCTTTCCCAGCCCCTCCGTCACGCTCCAGACGTACAGCGGCACATTCAGCTCCTGCGCCGTCGCGGCAAGCACTTCCAGGAAGCGCTGTTCTTCGCTCGTCTCCACGGTGATGATCGGGTTTCGCGAATTGATCAGCAGGCACAGCTTTTCCCGCTGTGCCGCGGATGCGGTGCCCTGCGAGGATATCGCCGGAATCATGCCGGTCCGCGCCGGGTTCAGCGGATGCGGCGCCTGCGAAAGTGTTTTTGGATCGTTTGACAAAGGCATTGTTCCCGCTTCACACTAGAAGTTTGAGCATAACGCACAAGGAGCGATAGATGGCCCAAGGTCAGCCTACCAAAGTTAAGAAAAAGAAGAAGTCCGTTCTCAAGCGCGCGGTACAATCTAATCAACGCGCCGAAGTGAACCGCGCCAACCGCACCCGCGTCCGCACGATGATGAAGCGCCTGCGCATCGCGCTCACCGCCGGAGACGCCACCGCCGCCGCGAATCTTCTGCAGCCCACGGTCTCCGCAATCGATCAAGCCATCAGCAAGGGCGTGCTCCACGAGAACACCGCCAATCGTTACAAGTCCCGGCTCACCCTCGCCTACAACCAGGTCAAAGCCAAGGCCGCCAAGTAGCCGGGTGCCCCAGGCACGGAGTGTGAGCCTGGGTCTTGGGTTCCCCACTCTGCGATCCTCTGCCCTATTCGTCTTCCAGCTTACCCAGACTTGTCGTCCCGCTTACCGCTGCATTTTGGCGCGTCGGGCCTTTCTTTACCTTGTCATCCCGACCGAAGCGGCCCGACATTTTCTTTCGCGCCGCAGTTTGGCGCGTCGGGCCGCGCAGTGGAGGGATCGCGGCACAATCCCAACTCCTCCCGCCTCCCCTGCCAATTTGTATCTTCCCTGCCCGCGCCCTTCCGCGTACATTCGTCTCCATCATGACCACCGCCATCCCCATCACGCGCACCGCGCATTCCCGCCTCACGGAAGATCTCCGCGAGAAATCTCCCTTCGGCACCAACTACAGTGACCACATGTTCGTCGCCGATTGGCACGACGGCGAGTGGCACGACGCGCGCATTGTGCCTTTCGGCCCGATGTCCTTCTCTCCCGCCCTGACCGCATTCCACTACGGCCAGGCACTCTTTGAGGGCTTCAAAGCCCATCGCACCCCCGATGGCCGCGTCGCCGTCTTTCGCCCCCTGGCCAATCATGCGCGCCTGAATCGCACCGCCGCGCGTCTGGCCATGCCGGAACTCCCGGGGCTCGTCTTTCGCGAAGGCCTGCTCGAACTTCTTCGCACCGACCGCGAATGGGTGCCGCACCGCGACGGCGGCTCGCTCTACATCCGCCCCGTTTACTTCGGCACGGACGACAGCCTGATGGTGCACGCCGCGAATCGCTATCGCTTCGTGATCTTCACTTCACCCGGCGGCGCGTATTTCTCGCAGCCCATCCGTCTGCTTGCGGAAGAAACCTACGTGCGCGCCTTTCCCGGTGGGACGGGTGACGCCAAATCCGCAGGCAACTACGCCGGCGGCCTCCTCGCCGCAAAACTAGCTCAGGCCAAGGGCTATCACAATGTGATGTGGCTGGATGGCAAGGAACGCCGTTACATCGAAGAGTCCGGCGTGATGAACATCATGTTCGTGATCAAGGGCGTAGCCGTCACGCCGCCTCTTTCCGGCACCATTCTTCCCGGTGTGACCCGTGATTCCGTGCTCACGCTTTTGCGCGATATGAATTTCCCCGTGGAAGAGCGCGCTATCCCCGTTGACGAAGTCGTCGCCGCCCACACCGCTGGCACGCTCCAGGAAGCCTTCGGTATCGGCACCGCCGCCATCATCGCGCCCATTGCCTGCATCGGCTATCAGGGCCGCGATCTTGCAATCGCCACCGGCGCGCCCGATTCCCTCGCCACGCGCCTCCGCACAAAGCTCGTCGCCATCCAGACCGGCCGCGAACCCGACACCCACAACTGGCTTGTCTATATTTGATTTAATCCGCGCTGCCCGCCGCCGCGCCACCGCTCAATCGCCACACCAAAAACTCCAGCACCACGCGCTCATCGCCCCCGCTCTTCAGCCGGTCGTCCGCCTTCTGCAGCGCCTTCAGTCCGTCCAGCAGGCGTTCCCGCGAAGTCTTCCGCGCGCTTTGTAGGGCAATCTCCGCCTGCTCCGGGCGCATACCCAACGCCCGCGCCGCCTGCCATCCGTTCGTTGCGCCGCGCAATTCACTCGCCTCGATCAGCTTGCGGTACATCCACGCCATTGCTCCCACCATCATCGGCGGCTCTTCGCCCTCACGCAGCAAGCGCTCCAGAAACTCCAGCGCCTTTTTCGGCTGACGCGTCGCCAGCAGGTCCGCGACTGCCCAAATCGTTGTGGTTTTTTCCGAAATGACCAGCGCCGCCACGTCCTCCCGCCGCACGCGCTTGCGCTCCCCCGCGTAAGTCCCCAGCTTGTCCAATTCCGTCTTCAGCCGCATCAGGTCGCCGCTCACAAACTCCGCCAGGTCCTCCGCCGCGTCCGTCTCAAACTCAATGCCCTGCTCTTTCGCCAGCGCTTTCGCCAATCCCACCGCCGCCGCGATCCGCTGTTCATCGTCCTCGCTCGCGCCCACATCCACTACCAGCGCCTTTCCCGCCAGCAATTTCGCCAGCTTCATGCGCTGGTCCAACCCGGAAGCCTCCAGCACCAGCACCGTGAACGGCGCGGGATTCTTCAGATACTCATCAATCGCTTCGATAGTCTCTTCGCGGTTTTTCTCCCCCAGCTTTTCGAGGGCCTCGGCCTCTTCCAGGAAGACCACCTGCTGCGGTGAAAGCATCGGCAGTGTCTGTGCCTGGTCAATCGCCGCTTGCGTCTCTCCCCGCTGCGCCGAAAACCGCGATACCGCCCAGGCCCGCGCCGCCTCCGGAACGTACTTCTCGATCAATTCCGCGCGGCAGCGATCCCGCAAATACGGCTCGTCGCCCAGCAGCAACAACGCCGCCACGGGTTTGCCATTCCCCAGCCGCCCCAGTAACTCTTCCGCCGGCGTTCGCGCCATCAATAATTCTCCGTCACTGCCGCCACCAGTCGCTGCGCAAAATCCTGCGACATCCGGTCCAGCGCCGGATCGCCTTCCTGAAAGAAACTCTCCACGTTCGCCGGGCTTAAGCTGGTGGCCAGTTCATATTCGTTGCGAAACAGGAAGTTGTCCGAGTGATACAGCACTTTGTCCGTAGCCCGCTCCGTCAGCGTCACTTCGCATTTCATGGTCACCAGCATCACCGTCGCTTGCGCCACGGAGGTCGTGGCCGTTGTCGTCGTCTGGAATACCAGCGGCGTCACTTCCAGGCTGACCACTTTCCCGCGCAGCACCGCGTCGCCGGCATTGGCATCCGAAACCACATGGTAAGGAGTCTTCACCAGGAATTCGTGGATCGTCGCCGCCGTCAGCTTCTGCTCGATCCGGTAAGTGTTGGTCTTGTTCTCCAGCGCCGGCACGGCGATTACATGGATGCTTTTCGGCAGCGCATTGCTGTGCCCCGCCATGTGATACCCGCAACCACACAAGTCCATGATCACTACTAAAAGAAATACCCCGTTTACGAGCCGTTTCATGTGGTCAACCACTCCGCCAGCTTCACTCCGCTCCACGCCGGCAGGCGCAAATTATCGCACGCTCCCCAGAACCACCAGCTTCCCTCCCGCGCTGCATCCTTCACCGCCTCGCCAAGGTACAGGCTGTTCTCACCGGTCACACTTACGTTGCTCGGCGCCGGTTCTCCGCTCGCCTGCACCACGAAACCCGCATCACGGCAACTCTCCCCAATCGCTTCACGCTCCACGGCAGCCGCCAGATCCGCGCACGCGCTGAACGCAGACCCGTAAAACACCGGCGCGTGGACCAGGTTCAGCGAAATCTTCGCGTCCTCCGCCGCATCGCCCATCGCCGCCGATACCTCCGCGCGAATCTCCAGCAGACGGGCGCGCAGGTCCTGCCGGCTTTCTTCGCCGTACCGCGACAACAAATTGAATGCCGTCTGCGTGCCGAACACCCGGTGCCCCACGCTCTGGAACGTCAGCAGTTGCGACGTTTGCGTCTCCAACTCCTCGATCCCTTCGCGCCCCGCCTCGGATACCGGCCAGTAGAGCGTCGCCACCAGCCTCTGCAGGCCGTGTCGCCGCAAAGCCAGCGCCAGGCTCGTCACCGCCGTGCCGCCCGGCGAAAACACGCTGAACGTGCGCGCGCCTTTCGCCACGCTTCGCCCGGTCAAGTGTTCAATCTTGGAGAACCACGGCGTGGCATCGGGATCGCTCAGGCTGGCATGCGTAAAATCGATGATGGTTGCACCGGCCTGCCGCGCCGGCCCCAGGCACAGTCTTCCAAATTCGCTCGACCCGGCCAGAAACGTGATCCGCGCACCACGAAACGTGTCTTCTTCCACGCGCTGGATCACGGCGGGCTCGCCGCCCGCCTCCGTCAACGTTCCCACCGCCAGCTCTTCATCCACTAGATGCAGATCCCACCCCGCGAAGCGGCTCTCCTCCAGCAGGGATTTGAGCTCGCCGCCCAATAGGGACGACGCCCCGGCGATCACCATGCGTTGAGAGTTTCGCTCTGCCGACATGGTTCAGGCGGTCCTGGCAACCAGCCGGTGCCGCAGCACGCGCACCACATGCAGCGTTATCCCTATCAGGACATAGCTCCCTGCGATGATCACCAACACATATTCCGAATACCGCCAGATCACGCCCGCAAGCAGGCAGATCATGATGATCGTTACCGACGGCTGCTTCCTTGTCCACGGAATATCCTTGAAGCTGTAGTACCTCACCGTGCTGGTCATCAGCACGCCCAGCAGCAATAGCAGCACGAACCACGCGTACGACCAATTCTCCGCCACTACTGGTCCGCCCCAGTGCCGCGCGTGCACAATCGCCGCCACCATGCCCGCCGCCGCGGGTGTCGGCATGCCCACAAAATTCTTCGATCCGCCCGGGGCCATGCCTTGCACGTTGAACCGCGCCAGCCTCCACGCCGAACAAATCAGAAACGCCAGGCAGCACAGCCAGGCAAAGTGCCCCAGAAACGCCTCGCTGCCCTGCCCGCTGAGGCTGCGGAAACCCCAGGCATACGCCAGGATCGCCGGCGCAATCCCGAAACTCACCACGTCGGCAATCGAATCGAACTGCACGCCAAAATCCGTGTTGGTGCCGGTCATGCGCGCCACCCGCCCGTCCAGGGCATCGAAGACGATCGCGAGGCCGATGGCCTTCGCCGCGTGGTCAAAATTCTCCGTGCCGCCGATCAGCGACGCGATGGACGCGTAGTAGCCGCAGAGCAGGTTCGCCACCGTGAACAGGCTCGGCAGCAGGAAAATGCCCCGGCGCAGACGCGGATTCCGGTAGCGTCGTTCCTGAAATGGGATTTCGTGTTGTCGGATTTCGCCCATTGGCTTCAGATCATCCTGCAACAGAGTACTACGCCCGGCCGCCCTCTTCCGTCAATTTCTGCTTGGCACTTTGCGATTTACCCGGCCCGCCCAGCCGGCTCGGCGCACCCGCCAGCATGCGCGCCACCACCGTCGAGCCGCCCTTCACGTTTTCTCCTACTTTTACTGCAATTTCCGCGTTTTCTGGTAGCCAGATATCCACGCGCGACCCGAATCGCACCAGCCCGATCCGCTCTCCCCGCGCCACCGTCTCGCCCTGCTTTTTCCAGGACACCACCCGCCGCGCCACCCAGCCGGCTATCTGCTTCAATACGATCTCTCCGTGCTCGCTCGCCAGCGTGAACACATTCTGCTCGTTTTCCAGAGAAGCCTTCTCCGCCCACGCCGCCAGAAACTTTCCCGGCCTGTATTCCAGCTTCGTGATCGTCCCCGCGGCCGGAGATCGATTCACGTGCACATTCCAGATCGCCAGGAAGATACTGACGCGCTTCCCGGGCCGCCCGGCATTCGTTTCCTCTTGGACCACCACCACACGTCCATCCGCGGGAGACACCACCGCACCGGCCTCCGCGGGAATCGCGCGCTCCGGATCGCGAAAAAAATAAAACACGAACAGCCCCAGCCCCAGCAGCACGAGGCCCGCGGCTATCGTCCACGGTGTTTGAAACAGCAGCGCCGCGAGCCCCGCCACCAACGGCGGAAATCCAAATGCATACCCTTCTTTGACCATAGCCTTCCTCACTCCGTCGCGGCTTGTGTCCGCGGGAGGACTTTGGTCATTTTACTCTAGAAGTCACCTCACAAATACTTCCTTGGGGGTCGGAGCTTCAGCTCCGACATAAAAGGAGAAGAAAACGTGGGCTTTAGCCCCTGAGGAAATGCCTTTCTTCCTGCTGCTTCCATTCTTGAGACGAGTTGGCTCTGTTGACATCCTCGCAACTTCATTGAAATTCGGGCGGGCGATTAGCCGCCTCCGTGGTTTTCTATGGAGGCAGGAGGTGCGATGGCCGAAGTTGGACTCCTGCCTTTTGCTC